>CAZCBE010000009.1:0-31451 GCA_964496695.1 uncultured Klebsiella sp. | reverse complement strand
CCACCCGCCCAACCACCCTCGAAAGCGCCGTCGCCGCTGCGCTCTGCCGGCGCACTCCACATCACCCTCCTGCTCCTCCTCACCCTCTCCCTCCCCGCCCAGGACTCTGTCCGCACCCTCGCCGGCCTCCCCGAAACCCCCGGTTCCCTCGACGGCACGAACACCACCGCCCGTTTCAACGACCCCGCCGGACTCGCCATCGCTCCCGACGGCACCATCTTCGTCGCCGACAACCAAAACCACGCCCTCCGCCGCATCGGCACCAACGGCGTCGTCACTACCCTCGCCGGTCTGCCCGGCACGCCCGGTTCCGCTGACGGCACCGGCCCCGCCGCGCGCTTCGACAGCCCCACCGGCCTCGCCCTCGGCCCCGACGGCGCGCTCTACGTCTCCGACACCGGCAACCACACCCTCCGCCGCGTCACGACCAACGGCATCGTCACCACCCTCGCCGGCTCCGCTGGCACCGCCGACTACATAGATGGCCCCGCCACCGCCGCCCGCTTCAACCAACCCCTCGGCCTCGCCCTCGCCCCGGACGGCACAGTCTTCGTCGCTGACAGCGGCAATCATCTCATCCGCGTCATCGCGACAAACGGCACCGTCTCCGTCCTCGCGGGCAACCCCGAGACCTTCGGCTCCGCTGACGGCACCGGAACGAACGCCTTCTTCAACAGCCCCGTCGGCCTCGCTCTCGCACCGGATGGCTCCCTCTTCATCTCCGACGCGAACAACTTCACCCTCCGCCGTGTCACGACAAACGGTGTCGTCACCACCCTCGCCGGAGCCGCCGGGCAAGACGGTAGCGCCGACGGCCCCGCCGCCGCCGCCCGCTTCGGAAAGCCCGCCGAACTCGCCCTCGCTCCGAACGGTTCCCTCTACATCGCCGACGCCGCGCACCACACCATCCGCCGTCTCACGCCCGATGGCCGCGTCAGCACCATCGCCGGCCTCGTCGGCGCAGATGGCGCGGTGGACGGCGCGAACGGCCTCGCCCGCTTCTTCAACCCCTACGGCCTCGCCATCGCCGCCCGCGGCCACCTCGTCGTGGCGGACACCTACAACCAGAGCGTCCGCGAACTCCTCGCCCCCTTCACCGTCGGTGTCGCACCCAGCGGCAACGCCCGCCTCATTTCGTGGGAATCAGTCGTGGGCCGCAGCTACCAAGTGCAGTTCAAGGACACCCTGACCACCGCCTGGCAAAACCTAAGCCCCGCCTTCACCGCCACCACGCTAAGCGCGTCTCTAGTGGACGCCTCCGCAAACAGCCCGCGCTACTACCGCGTCCTGCGGCTCGACTGACCCGGCAAGGGCAGGCCCCCGGCGAACCCCATTGGGCGACGCAGGAGACGCGAGCAAAGCATGCCGCACCTGAACCTCCCCACCGAGAACCTCGCGGCACTCTGTTTCATCTGAAGCCAGTTCCCATACGATCAGAGGAATACCTGATGAAGACCGCGACGACCGTCGGCTCCCTCCCCCTGCCTGAAAGGACTCACCGCTTGCGGAAGAACTCGGACAGGGCCAATTGCTCCACCATGCTTCGCAACGGGTAACCTGCGGTCTTGTTGGTCGCGGCGATGGCGCGGAGTTCGGCTTCGTCATCGAGCGTCATCATGCGACGCAGGGCGAAGGTGGCGAGCTGACCGGCGAAGGCTTCGGCGAAGCGGTTCAAGTCGGACGCGAGGAGACGCTTGAATTCATCCGGGCCGGTGAACGCCGTGCCGTTGGGCAAGGTGCCGGTCGCGTTGACGGACGGGTTGTCCCCCTGCCCCGTGCTGACTTGTTCATGGGTGCGCCAGCGGCCGATGGCGTCGTAGTTGTCGAAGGCGAAGCCCAGCGGATCGATCTTGCGATGGCACGAGGCGCAGGTCGCGTGCGTGGCGTGGGCTTCCAACTGCATGCGGATGGTGGCCTTGGGCGAATTGGACGGCGTGGGTTCGAGCGGCTCGACGTTCGGCGGTGGTGGCGGCGGAGTCTTGCCGAAGATGGCTTCGGACACCCACACACCGCGATGCACGGGCCGGTGGCGCACGCCATCGGAGGTGAGCGAGAGGACCGAGGCGTGCGTGAGCAGGCCGCCGCGCCGGTCTTCCGGCCGAAGCGTGACGCGCTGGAAGTCAGTGCCCTTCACCGGCGGCAGATCGTAGTGGAGGGCGAGCCGGGGATTCAGGATCGTCCAGTCCGAGTGCAGGAATTCGCGGAGGGTGAGGTTGCGCGTGAAGACTTCGGTGAAGTAGCGCTTGGATTCGAGCACCATGCATTCCTCCAGCCACTTGTCGTAGGCGGGGTAAAGCTCCACGTCGGGCGGGAAGGAGCCGACCTTGTGCAGTTGCAGCCATTGGTGCGGGAAGGCATTGAGGAACGTGGTGGTTTTTGCGTCCGCCAACATGCGGCTGACCTGCGCACGCAGGACTTCAGGCTGGCTGAGCTTTCCTTCGCGCGCGGCGGTGAAGAGAGTTTCGTCTGGCATCGAGCCCCAGAGGAAATAGGAAAGGCGCGCGGCCAGTTCCCAGTCGTTCACCGTCTTCCGGTCCTGGCCGGCGGTGCCCTCGTGCAGGTAGTAGAAGTTCTTCGAGGTCAGGGCCGCCACCAGCGCGGACAGGAAAGCCGGGCGGAATTTCTCGCCGGCCTTCATCTCGCTGGCGATGAGCTGCTCAAACGAGGCGAGTTCAGCCTCCGTCGTGGACCGGCGCCACGCACGGTCGAGAAAGCGCTTCAGGCCGGCGCGCACGGCGACAGGGTCCGCACTCTCGGGCAGCAAGCCCTCGCGCTTCTTCCGGTCGGCTTCGAGGATGATGGGCCCCTCCCATTCGCACGAGTCCACCATGAGCAGCGGGGGGATGGCCGCGCCGGATTCGTCGAAGAGCTTGTAGCTGCCGGAATGCACCTGGTGCCGCTCACGGCTGTGGGTGAACGGCGTCTGCTGCGTGAGCGAGAGGGCGCGTGCCTCGAACAGGCCGGGGGCCTGGTTGAGCAGGCCGTAGCGGCCGGCGGGCAGGTGCGTCTCGATTTCGAGCGTGGTCGGCGAATCCTCGCCCGCGAGGACGTCCACTCCGTGAACGCTGCGCTTCAATGTGTTGTCCCAAATCACCAGATGCGGCACGCGCCCGCGCACCGACGGCACGGCACTGAGGCGGATGCGAATGCGATACAGGCCCGGCGCACGCGCATCAATGGTGCCGCGCGCGCTATGGCCGGGGAGCACGAGATCGCGCAGGGGACGGGTGCTCTCTGTGTCCTTCTGCTTCTGTTTGGGGCGGACGGTGTCCGCATCGAAACGACCTTTCAGTGTCTGCGGTTCCTTTTCCGGAAACGCCTCGCCGATGATTTTCTGCGCCGCCTCGAAATAACGGTCCACATGCGACGGCGACAGCGTCAACTGCGAGCCAATGCGGTTGAACCCGTGCCAACGCGGATCTTCGCTGAACGCACCGGGCGCGTCCGTGTCGAAGCGCACGCCGAGCAGGTCATAGATGGTGTTGGCATATTCCTCACGGCTGAGCCGGAAGAGCGTGACGGGCGTGCGCACCGAAAGCCGCGCGGCACGGCCCGCAGCCAGACGGGTGGTGATCCAGTCTGCCACCTTGCTGACGGCCTCGGCGGGCGGCTGTTTCTCGTCTTTTGGCGGCATCTCGCCCGCGTTGATGCGCAGCATGACCTCGTCCCACGTCTGAGCGATGAGGAGGTCGTTGAAGTCGGTGGACAACGTGTCGAGCCGCAGGTCGCCTTTCTTCTTCTCGGCGTTGTGGCAGCGGAGGCAGTAATCACGCAGGAAAGGCTCGATCACGGCCCGCGACGGATCGGCTGCCGGAGCGGCGAAGGCCAGCAGGATGAACGAAAGCAACAACGGCAGTTTCATGGGGTTGATTCAACGGGCCTTCTCTTCGGGTGCGGCCTGCTGCGGCAGGCGCAGAGTGCGCGAGCGTTCGCGGTCCTCGAACGATTTCACGCGCTCCTCGGGCGTGTTGCTGATCCATGTCCAGCTTTCGGCCTTCACCCGCACGGCGTTCCCCGCCCGATAATGGTCCAGCATTTCGGCGAACTTCAGGTGCAGGCGCACACCACTGAAACCCGGCACGACTGGCGCGGTCTCCCATTTCACCAGCTTGCCGAACGCACGGTCGCCGCGGTGCGTCCATGTTCGCAGCGTGGACTCGGCGGGGGCGACGGCGATGCGCTCGTTGCGGTCGGTGTGAAGGTCGTCGAGGAGCTGCTTGGCCACGCCGCCGAACATGACAATGGTCACCAAGCCGCCGCCGAAGTCGAAGTTCTCGACGGCCTCGACGCGGCCGGGCAGCCAGCGGATGCGGTGGTAGCGGAGGTTGAGGCGGTTCTGGAGGTCGGTGGCCTGCTTCAGACTTTCGTCGTCGAGCCACGCGTCGTTCAGCCCGAACTCGTGATCGCGCCAGTTCACCGCACGACCGAAGTTCAACTGCACCGTCATGCCCGGCTTCAGCTCACGCGACTCGACCGAGCGGCCCGCCTTCCAGACGCGGGTGCCGACGTCGAAGTCGAACGTCTGCTTCCCGCTCACGCCCTGCGGCGCGGCCTTGCCGATGGACTCGACCTGAAGCTTCGACGTGTCGAAGTCCACCGCGAGGATCTTCCACGACTGGCCGTGACGCCGGTAGAAGGTCACGTCGTCCTCCAGCAGCAGCGCGTGGTTCTGCGGCGGGATGAGCGAGGCGAGTTCCTTGGGCGGCGGCGCGATGGTCGCCTCCTCGCCGGCGGGCGGCACGAAGAAGTAGCCTTGGACGTGCGTGCCGAGCGGAATGTCCTGCAAGGTCGCGGGTGCGCCGTGCAGCCAGATTTCGCCGCAGGGCAGCATGGCGAAGTAATGCAGCGGCCCGTCCTGCGCGCGGCGTTCATCGCGAATCCCGCAGTCCAGCCGGAGGCCACCACGGCGGTTGATGGGGTCAACGACGACCAGTTCGCCCGCGAGATAAGCGGCGCGGTCGAGGGGCGGGAACTCGTTGGGCTTGGGGACGTAGTTCTGCGCGGACAGGGTGACGGTCAGCAGAAAGAGAACCGCGAGCGGAAGCTCCAAAATCCAAGCTCCAAATCCCAAAGAAGCTCCAAGCTTCAAATTCCAAGCTGGCTTCGAACGGTTCGTGGAGCAGCTTCCCCACGCGCCGCCCGCGCGAACGGCGGTGGCTTTGGAGCTTGGGATTTGGAACTTCCTTGGTGCTTGGGATTTGGAGCTTGGAGCTTCCGCCTCCACTTCAACTTTCGTAGCCATCGCTTGCCTTGGTTTCGGACGGAACGCGTTTCAAGCCCGCAGCTCGGCCAGCGTGCCATTGCTGTCGGCGAACCGGTTGATGTCCAATCCCATCGCCTGGCCCATGGTGAGGAGCAGGTTGCTCATGAGCGCCTTCTGGTTCACGGGACTGAAGCACAGGCGATAATGCTCGCGCGGGTTGGTGAGCTGGTAGTCGGCCAGCCCGCCGGCGCGGTTGAGGTCCAGATGGCGGCCGTGTTTGAGGCCGAGCTTCGCACCGCCCGCGAGCACTAGCGGGAGATTCGCATTGCCGTGGCTGTGGCCGTAGCTCATGCCGCTGCCGAAGAGGGTCATCGTGGTGTCGAGGAGCGGGCCGTGGGTGTCGGACGTTTCCGCGAGGCGGTCGAGCAGATAGGCGAACTGCTGGACGTTGAAGGTGTCGCTCGCCGTGAGTTCCTCCAGGCGCTTTACATTGCCGTTATGATGCGAGAGCGAGTGGCGGTCCTGCTTGATCTGGATTTCCGGGATGGGCAGGCCCTGCCCTTCGCTGCCGGAACTGAAGGTCGCCACGCGCGTCATGTCGGTCTGGAAGGCGAGCACGATGAGGTCATACATCGTCCGGAAATACTCGCCCACCAACTGCTGCGACACTGCGCGGTCCACCCGCGAGCGGGACGCCGCGTCCACCTTGGGCAGCGGGGTGTCCAGCCACTTGGTGCTGCGTTCGGTGCGGACTTCCACTTCGCGAACGGAGGTCAGGTATTGCTCCAGCCGGCCGCGGTCCGCCTGGCCGAGTTGGGAATCCAGCTTCTTCGCGTCGTCGAGCACGAGGTCGAGAATGCTGCCCTTGCGGTCAAGATTCCGGCGCTGCTTGTCCAGCCCGCCCACGGGTGCCTCGAACATGCGCTTGAAGACCACGCTGGGCGTCCGCTCGGCCGGGAGGCGGATGCCGTCCGCCGTCCACGCCAGCGTGTCGCCATCGCTGCTGAGTTCGAGCGAGGTGTAGCGCGTGACCTCGGCGGTCTTCTGCGCCATGAGCTGATCCATTGAGATGGTGTTGCGGTCCGTCGCGCCGACCTTGCCGCCGGTGAGCCAGATTTTCTGGCAGTTGTGATGATGACCCAGACCGTGCGGGTGATAGAGGCCGCTGATGGGCGTGATGTTCGCGCGGTGCTTCGCCAGCGGTGAGAGGATTTTGGAGAAGGTGTAACCGGCTCCAGCCTCGCGAATCTGAAAGTCCAGCGTGTTGACGCCGTTGGGCAGGTAGATGAAGACGCTGCGCCGGGGGCTGGCCTGCGCCACCTCGGCAAACGACCGCATCGGGCGCATGCAATCAAGGAATGGCAACGCCACCGTGGCCCCGAGTCCCCGCAGGGCATGGCGGCGGCTCAGTTCCCAGCGGCGCAAGGCGATATGACTCATGCAAAGCGGACGGCGTAACCGGGGGGAAATTCGCGGGGAATCGCGGGATGGAGATTTCTCGCGGGTCAATCTGCGTTCCCACCGTTGCGCGCGCCGGCGGCTGGCAGCCGACGACGGTGGGCCGCAGCAGGACGGAGCGGCTTCAAGCTGTCCACCTGCAACGCGGTGGCTGTAGGCCACCGGCACGGGGTTTACTTCGCAAGACACCCTCGCTTTGGACCGACCCCGGCAACCTGGAGCTGGTAGGGCGGGCTGTCCTCAGCCCGCCGCCGAGCATCCAAGGCCACTAGACCTCGGCGGCGCGGTGAGGACACCGCGCCCTACCAGCCGCTGGTTCAAGGTGCGACACCGCGAACCCGGAAGGTTTATGAGGTCTCCCCCGATGGGGGAGGAAGAAGCGGCGCGCTATGGGACGATGCTTACTGTTTGTTCCAGCGATGCACACGGCCGAACTTGTTGTATTCGGAGACGAAGATGTCACCGGCGGCGTTGAAGGCCACACCGTGCGGAGCGGTGACGAAGCCCGGACGCCACTTGGCGGGTTCGAGGTTGTTGTTGCCGGTCTCGCCCGGGGTGGTGTTGAGGCCGAGGCGGGCGACGGTCTTGCCCTCCTTGTCGAGCACGCTGACGGCACCCCGAATTTCGCCAACAAGGGCGTAGTCGCCTTGCACGGTGATCGCGGCGGGAGCGAGAAGGTCTTTCGCGACGACGCCGAGGAGTTCGCCATCCGTGGACATGTGCACCACGCGCATGGCCTCGCGGTCACAGGCGATGATGCGGACGGGCGAGAAACGGGTGTCCACGGCGATCTTGTGCAGGGTGGTGAAGTTGTAGGGAGCCTTCTTGCCGCCGAAGGACTTGATATACTTGCCGGTCTTGTCGAAGTGGTGGACGAAGCTGCTGGCGTAGCCGTCGGTCACGAACCAGTCGCCGTTGGGCGCGACATCCATGCCGGTCATGGCGACGCGGGACTTGCCTTCCTTGCTCTTCACCTTGAAGTCCTCGGGGATGACGGAGGATGGAATGTCCAAGACGACTTTGCCTTCGAGAGTGAGCTTGAGGATGTTGCCGCCGCTGAGACGCGGGCCGTAGATGAATTCGCCGTCGGCCTGCTTCTTGATGACGAAGCCGTGGAAATCAGCCGGCGCGTCGGGGAGATTGCGGAGCCACTTGCCGTCCGCGCCATAGACCTGCACGCCGGCCTTGGGGTCCATGACGCTCACATAGACCTCGCCCTTGGAACTGATGGCGATGTCGCCGTGCTGGTTGCCGAGGGCGGGACGGCCTTCGGGGAGCTTGAGCCAATCGGGGGTGACCTTCCACTCGGCGGCGCGGGCGGGAAGGAGCAAGGTAGTGAGGGTGAGGACGGCGAGACTGAATGTGCGCATGGCGATGAACAAGTTGTTAGTCGTGTGACGGGGCAACGGGAAACAAATTGGGGCTGGCTGTCAATGCTGGGATGGACGGGGAGGCCCCTTCAAACCCGGAACCTCAAAGATTTGGGTCCTTTTTCTGGTTCATGGTCCGTGAGCAGGTTCAAACGAAACAGGAAACTCGCATGAACAACGCACGGAGTCCCGGCTCTAGCCGATGGAACCTGGCTGCGATCCAGGCGCTGCGCAGCGAGCCCACCGACAGTCGAACGCCCCGCCGCCTGAAGGCGGGACTCCATACTGGCGGCACGCGGTTCCGGAGGCCAAAGCACGAAGCTTGCGTTCCGCGCGTTCGCAGCCCCTCCATTCGCAACGCTGCGGGAGGCGGGCCGGCCCTCTCCCCTCATCCGATGAGGGGAGAGGGAGGAAAGGCAACTGGCTCCGACACGATCTGGGGTTGGTAGCTGCCTGTCGGTGGATGCTTGATGGCTCAGGCCAACAGGGCGGCATCCATCCGCGCGAGGACGCGGTCTTTGCCGAGGACTTCGAGGAGGTGGTAGAGGCTGGGGCCGCTGGGCTTGCCGGTGCAGGCGAAGCGGGCGGGATGCACGAGGACGCCGTTCTTCACGCCGAGGGCCTTGGCCGTTTCCTTCAAGGTGGCTTCGAGATTGGCGGCGGTGAACTCGGCGAGACTGGCGTAGGCGTCGCGCAGTTTCTTGAGGCGCTCACGGGCTTCCGGGGGCAGCGCGGCGAGCGCCTCGGCGTCCAGTGCCACCTTGTCGGTGAAGTAGAAGCCGCCGTAGGCCGGCAGCTCGGTGAAGATGCGGACCTTGCCCATGCAGGTGTCGAGGGCTGCCTTCACGTAGGCGGTCGGGAACTGGTTCGTGTCCACGCCGGCACGGGCGAGGGTGTGGACGGACATTTCGTAGAAGCGGTCCGGGGCCATCGCACGGACATACTCGCCGTTCATCCACTTGAGCTTCTCGTGGTCGAAGCGGGCGTTGTGCCGGAGGATTTGCGGCAGATCGAAGTCGGCGATCAGTTCTTTGCGCGGAATGACTTCGCGGCCGTCCTTGGGTGACCAGCCCAGCAGGCAGAGGTAGTTGAGCACGGCCTCGGGGGCATAGCCATTCTCCATGTAATAGGTCAGGGCCGCACCGGTGTCGCGCTTGGACATCTTGGTGCCGTCGGGGTTGAGGATGAGCGGGATGTGGGCATACTTGGGCGGTTCGACGCCGAAGGCGCGGAAGAGCGCGACGTGCTTGGCGGTGTTGCTCAGGTGGTCTTCACCGCGGATGACGTGGGTGATGCCCATCTCCAAATCATCCACCACGTTGACGAAGTGGAAGACCGGCGAACCATCCGAACGCATGATGACGAAGTCCGGCTCCTGCTCCTCGCGGTCGGTGAGGGCGCGGGTGACATCGCCCACGACGAGGTCGCGGATGAGCACGGGCTCACGAGTCATGCGGAAGCGCACCGCGCCTTCGCTCTCGTAGGCAAGGCCGCGCGAGAGGAGCGCCTCGACGCGGCGGGTGTAGTTCTCCTTCCGCTGCGACTGAAAGTAGGGGCCGCAGTCGCCCTTGCTGGGGCCGGTGGCGTCGGCGGTGAGCGGGCCTTCATCCCAGTCCATGCCGAGCCAGCGAAGGCCGTCGAGGATGACGTTGACGGCCTCTTGGGAGTTGCGCGCGGCATCGGTGTCCTCCACGCGGAGGATGAAGGTGCCGCCGGTGTGGCGGGCGTAAAGCCAGTTGAACAGCGCGGTGCGCGCGCCGCCGATGTGCAGGTAACCGGTGGGACTGGGGGCAAAACGGACGCGGACGCTCATGGAATTCGGGGTGCTGGTTGACGGATCGTCGCTCAAACTGTGCGGGCAGCATAGTTCGGGGTGCGCGGGTGTGGCAAGCAGCGGCGCATGGTGCGAACGAAACGGGCGCATCTCGACCCTGCCCCCGACCTCGTCCCGCCGGGCAAGCGAGGACGCTTGCGACACGGCCGGCCGGAGGCCGGCGCTACGTAGCGCCGGCGTCCGCGCGGGCTCGGATTCGGGGGCAGTGTCAAGATGAGCCCAACGAAACCGCAACCGGGCCGGCGAGGACGCCGGCGGCACGGCAAGCCGGAGGCTTGCGCTACTTCGAGGAGCGGGCGCGCCCGGGTTTGCCAAAGGAATGCGGCTTGACGCTTGGTTCATTTCGACGAACGGTCGGAGGCAATGACATCCGGCTTGCGACCTTGGCCGAGACTGCGTCGGCGAGGGTTTACGTTGATTGAGCTGCTCGTGGTGATCGCGATCATCGCGATCCTGGCGGGCATGCTCCTGCCCGCGCTGTCCAAGGCGAAGCAGAAGGCGCACGGCATCAAGTGCCTGAACAACCTGCGGCAGTTGCAGCTCGCGTGGCACCTTTATGCCGAAGACAACGAAGGTCGGCTGCCTTACAACTCGAACCAGAATACCTACCAGCAGTGGTATGGGGTCAATTCGATGGCCGTCACGGTCGAGGCAACCAATTACACTGCCATGATGGCCGGGCTGATCGGGCGCTACGCCTCAACGCCACAGATTTACAAATGCCCGGCGGACCGGAGCGTGGACCCGGCGCTGGCCATCCCGCGCGTCCGCAGCGTTTCGATGAACGGCTACATCGGCGGGCAGAACAACGGCCAGTTCTACCCCAACATCCAAGCCTCGACCTATGCAAAGTTTACCCGGCTGGACGGCATCCTCAATCCAGCGGACAGGTTCGTTTTCCTGGATGAGGAACCAACCGGCTTGAACGACGGCATTTTCTGGGTTGCCGATCCGCTGCCCACGGCCACCACGTTCATTGACTATCCGGCCAGCTATCACAACGCTTCCTGCGGACTTTCGTTCGCCGACGGACATTCGGAAACGCACCGGTGGACGGACAAGCGCACCCTGACCCGCAACGGGGCCGATGCGAATTCGGGAGCGGACGTCCGCTATCTGATTTCCCGGACCAGTGAGTGAGCTGCGCTCCGTCCCGCATCGCAAATCGTGTCCGAAACGGAATTCGTTCTTGAATCACCCCTTTGCTTCCGGCGAAATGGCCTTGGTTTTTCTCGTATGACGCTCGCGGACATTCTTCGTAAAGAGCAAATTATCGCCGACCTGAAAGCGACGGACCGCTGGCAGGCCATTGATGAGCTGCTCGACCTGCTCGTCCAGTGCGGCAAGATCAAGCCGGAAAACCGCGAGGCCATCGCCGCCGTGGTGCGCAAGCGCGAGAACTCCATGAGCACCGGCATCGGCTTCGGCATCGGCATCCCGCACGCGAGCACGGACCTCATCCCAGAAGTCATCGGCGCGTTTGGCCGGAGCGTCAAGGGCATCAACTTTGATGCGCTGGACAACCAACCGGTGAAGCTCGTCATGCTCTTCCTCGTGCCGCAGGGGCAGTTCCAGAAGCACCTGCACACGCTCGCGAACATCGCGAAAATTCTGCACAACAAGGATTTTCGGACCGCGCTGGAGTCCGCCCCCGATGGGGAGGCGATGTATAAGGTGATTACGGAGCAGGGGCCGAAGAAGTAAGCTGGGGGGCTGCGGATTCGCAGAGGGGCTTTTGCGCAAGGAGTTTTCAGTAAAAAGTCTTCAGTATTCAGTGGGCGTTCGGTCGCGCACTTCGTGACTGAATACTGGACACTGAATACTTCGGAAAATCGGTGTGCATCCCTGCGTATCTGCGGTTAGTTTCCCGCGGTGACTGACACCCTCGCTCCTGAGACGACCATGGACCAAGTGCTCGCCGCCTATCCGGGCGCGCGCCGGGCGCTCTTCCGCAAGTATCACCTGGGCGGCTGCTCAAGCTGTGGTTTTCAACCCACTGAAACGCTCGGCCAGCTTTGCGAACGGAACGGCAACCTGAACGTGGCGGAGGTCATCGCCCATATCCAGGCCAGCCGCGAACAGGACCGGCAAATTGAAGCCACGCCGCGCGAAGTCGCCGAACTCAAGGCGCGGGGAGAAGCGCTGCGGCTGCTGGACATCCGCACGCGCGAAGAGTGGGAAGCCGTCCACCTCGACGGCGCGGAGTTTGTGAACCAGGAGCTGGTGCAATCCCTGATGGGCACGGCGCCACGGGATGCGCTGCTGGTCTTCTACGATCATGATGGTTCCGCCAGCCTGGATGCGGCGGCTTACTTTGCCGGGCATGGGTTCTCGCGGGCAAAGTATCTGCGCGGTGGCATTGATGCGTGGGCGCAGGAGGTGGATGCGACGGTGCCTCGGTATCGGGTGGAGTGACTGCTCGGGGAAGCGGTTTGCCATTGCCAAGGACGTCCGTTCTCCGGGAGGCACCTGGCCAGAACGGTGAGCACGCTCGCCCCAGTTCTAGGAAGAGGTGCGTCTATTGGCGCTGGCAGCCCCACCCCTCATCCGAGGAGGGGAGAAGGCGCGCGTCGAGGCGTCTGGTTGCCAGCTCACCGACTTGCAATGGGGATCAGTCTCACACGACTGGTGCATGAAAGGGCAGCGCGTGGGCCTCGGCGACGGCGCGGCAGGTCACTTTCCCGGACTGAACATTGATGCCGCCGAGCAAGGCGGGCTGACGCTGGCAGGCGTCCGCCAAGCCCAGATCCGCAAGCTGCTCGATGAACCGGTAAGTCACGTTGGTGAGGGCCTGCGTGGCGGTGCGGGCGTAGGCGGCAGGCATGTTGGCCACGCAGTAGTGCAGCACGCCTTCCTCGGTGAACACGGGGTCGTGGTGCGTGGTGGGGCGGGAGGTTTCCGCGCAGCCGCCCTGGTCAATCGCGATGTCCACGAGCACGCTGCCAGGGCGCATCTGGCGGAGCATTTCACGGCGGATGAGCTTGGGGGCTTTCGCCCCGGGCACGAGCACCGCGCCGATGAGCAGGTCCACGGTGGGCAAAAGCTCCATCAGGTGCGCCTCGTTTGAGTAAAGCGTGTGCGCGGTGTGCAGCGTGATGTCGAGGAAGCGCATCCGCTCCAGATCCACTTCGAGGATGGTCACGTCCGCGCCCAGGCCCTGCGCCATGCGCGCGGCGTTCACACCGGCGGCACCGCCGCCGATGACGACCACGCGACCGGGCAGCACCCCCGGCACGCCGCCGAGCAGCACGCCATTGCCGCCACAGTGCTTGGCGAGGAAGTAGCCGCCCACGAGCACGCTCATACGGCCGGCGATCTCGCTCATGGGCTCAAGCAGCGGCAGGCGGCGGTTCACCTCGATGGTTTCGTAGGCGATGCACGTCGCGCCGGACTGCATCAGGGCTCCGGTGAGTTCGCGGTTCGCGGCGAGATGCAAGTAGGTGAAGAGCAACTGGCCGGGACGCAGCAGCGGATACTCGGCGGGGAGCGGCTCCTTCACCTTCACGATCAGGTCCGCCTCGGCGAAGACGGCAGCGTGGTCGGCGACGAGCTTCGCACCGGCCTGCTCGTAATTCGCGTCGGGATAGCCGGAACCGGCCCCAGCCCCGCACTCCACGATGACCCGGTGGCCGCGTTTGATGAGCTGGTAGGCGGCCGAGGGCAGCAGCGCGACGCGGTTTTCCTGGGCTTTGATTTCCTTGGGCACTCCGATGGTCATGCCCGTAGGAATACTCAGCCGCCGGCCCGACGACAAGATGCTAACCGGCGGACCTCACGGAATCATGCTGGCATTGGTCGTCATCAGGCTGGCGGCCAGCCCGGGCACGGTGCGCGCCCGGTTGACCCATTCCGAATGGCCGTCCACGAAGCCCCAGTTCCAGCCTTCGCGACCGTGGTTGTTCACGGAATCCGGGAAGTTGTTCTGGTTCGCCGGGGCGGGTGCGCCGAGGCCATCATCGGCATCCACCATTAGAATGACAACGTCCGGGGCCATGCCGTCATTGGGCGTCTTGCGGGCATTGGCCCGGGGGGCGTCCTGATAATACAGCCAATACTCGTAGCTGTGGCCGCCGGTGCTGCGCTCGCGATCCCCATTCGAGGTGGTGATCAAATCCTGGAGGAAAGTGGTCCAGCCTGCCGCCGTGGCAAAAGCGGTGGTGCGGATGGTGTTCTTGGTGTTCGGACAGATGAAGCTGCGGAGGCCGGGGACATAGCTCGGATACAGGGCCACCGGGCCGCGATCATCCGAGACACTCGGGGTGTAGTAAAACCACGTCGGGAAGTCGTGCTCGTAGATGTGCCCGGCCAGCAGAATCTGCTTCTGGTTGTTCACGCAACTGACACGTTTCGAACGCTCCTTCGCCTTCCCGAGAGCGGGCAGCAACAGGCCGGCCAGGATCGCGATGATGGCGATGACGACGAGCAGCTCGATAAGGGTGAAGGCGGTGGACAAACGCGTAGGGTGAACAGGGGCAGTGTTCATGTTCGCTTGGGCGGTCATGTGAAAAGCCACCGGGGCATCACGCCGTCGGCAAACCTTCCCGTGATGCTGCCAGTAAGCTACTGCGAACTGCCAAAGTCAAGCGACGCTCCGGTGTCGGCAAAGGGCTACTTTGAACCCGAATCCCAAAGCGAAATTTAGGGGCGTCATGGATTGACATCCGAGGCGGACGGAAACCGAGGCTGAACTTTTTAAGGCTGGGAAAGTTGACGCGAATTACGCCAATTATCGCGAATTTTTGCACCGGCTAATTCGCGGCAATTAGCGCAATTCGCGTCAAAAATCCGTCTTCATTTCCGTCCGAGGCGAATTCTGGAATTTGAGTTCACTTCGGAGTTCGGGTTGAAAGTAGCCACCCCGGTGTCGGAACGGTGGAGAGCGAATCCGCGCAACTCCGCCCGTCTCGCCCCACCGGGCAAGCGAGGACGCTTGCGACACGGCCAGAGGCCGGCGCTACGTGGTCAGTTCTTGGCGGGCGCGGCGGGCTTCTCCGCCGGTTTGGGCGCGGCCTTCGGCGCAGGAGCCGCCGGCGCGGGTGCGGCGGCGATCTCTCGCACGTAGAGATTGCGGAAGCAGAGGACGCTGCCGTGGGACTGCAGTTCGATCTGCCCGAACGGGAAGAGCGGCTGAGTGCGGTCCCAGAAGTTCTCCAGCGTCACGTTGTTCACCACGAGTTCGCCATTAAGATAGACATGCACCTTGTCGCCCACGCAGAGGATGCGGAAGCGGTTCCAGAGGCCGGGAGCGTGATCCGCCCACTTGAGCGGTTCGGCGGGGTTTTTCTGATTGTTATAGAGACCACCGGAGCCGACGCGCTTCGGATTGCCCGGCGTGTCGCGCTCCCAGATCTGGACCTGCGGCGAGCCGCGCAGGTAGATGCCGCTGTCACCCTTGGGCTGGATCTTCCAGTCGCAGTGCATCTCGAAGTCACCGTAGTCGCGCGCGGTGCAGATGTTGTGCCCCTTGCCGTCGAAAATCAGCATCCCATCGGCGACGCCCCAGTGCGCCACCATGTCGTCATCGGCCTTGGCCTGCGCGGTAGCCAGCTCTTCCTTGGACATCTTCGCGCGCTTGACGGGATCGGCGACGAGGCCTTTCCAGCCTTCGAGCGTGGTGCCGTTGAACAGCCGTTGGAAGCCCGTGGGAGGGATGTTGTGGGCCTCGGCGACAGGCAGCTCCTTGATGCGCAGGTTGCGGAACTCGACGTAATCGTTGTGCCCGAGGAAGCCGAGGTGGCCCCTGTCTCGAAGCATGCCCGGATGCTTCCGCAAGGTCTCGCGGTCGGTGACATCGTTGAGATTGGCGTCCACGATCACCGTGCCGTTGAGCGTCACGCGAATGTGGCGGCCACGGCAGTAGATTTCCTCCTCGTTCCACTCGCCAACCGGGCGGAGGGCACCGCGCTTGGCCGCGGCGATGAGATAGACGGAGCCACAATACTGGGCGGCCTTCAGAGTGGCGTATTTCGGATGGGTGTCATCGAGGATCTGCACTTCCATGCCGGAGTAGGCCAGGCTGCCGGCGGCCATGGGCGCACGGATGGCGATGCCGTTGTTGGAGCCGGGCTCGAGCTTGAACTCGAAGCGGAAGATGAAGTCGCCGTATTGGCGCTCGGTGAGCAGGTTGCCACCGCCGCCTTTGGCGCAGTAAAGGATGCCGTCCTTCACCCCGTAACCCTCCCCTTTGCCTTCGAGGAGTTTCCAGCCGGTGAGGGTCTTGCCGTCAAAAATAGGGAGGAAGCCCGCCTCGCGGTTGAAGGTGGCGCAACCCGCGAGCACCGCCGCGCCCAGCGCGACCGAGCCAAAGCCGAAGAGGAATTTGCGTTGCGAGAACATAGCGTTGAGCGTGTGACGTTAAACTGGTGGCGGCAGGCTGTTGCAAAGCAAAAGGGGTGTCAAGCGCACGACCATTCTCCGTTCCCCTCCTGCTCCTAATCCTGATCCTGATCCTGATCCTGCTCCCGACTTTCAGAGAGAAGCAGGATCAGGATCAGGATCAAGATTAGGAGCAGGAGAAAGAGCAGTGGCTGCCTGCCTTGACTCACCCCCCTGCCCTACCTACAGTCCGCACCATGATTCGACGGACGTTGCGTTCGACATTGCTGGTGGCGGCGGTGGTGGCGTTTCCCCACCTCTGCCCGGCCCCGCTGATTTACAAGCCGGGCGAGGGCTGGACTTACGAAGCCTATGGCGGCGACACCAGTTGGAAGAAGACGCGGGCGAAGGACCAGCTCGAAGTCGCGGAGAAGGCATTCGAGAAGAAGGAATACGACCTGTCGCTGAAGGCCGCGAAGGAGACCGTCAAGAAGTGGCCGCTGTCGGACTATGCGCCCAAGGCCCAGTTCCTCGTGGGCCGGAGCCTGGAGGAGCAGAAGAAGGACGAAGAGGCGTTCAAGGCCTACCAGACCCTGCTGGAGAAGTATCCCAAGGTCGAAAACTATCAGGAGGTGCTCAAGCGTCAGTTCGAGATCAGCAACCGCTACCTCGGCGGCCAGTGGTTCAAGCTGTGGGGCGTGGTGCCGTTCTTCCCGTCCATGGAAAAGACCTCGAAGATGTATGAGAAGGTCATCAAGAACGGGCCTTACAGCGACGTCGCGCCGCTGGCGCAGATGAGCATCGGCACGGCGCAGGAAAAACGCGGCGAGTTCACCGACGCGGTGAAGGCCTACGAAAAGGCCGCCGACAAATATCACGATCAGAAGGCGCTCGCCGCTGACGCGCTCTTCAAGGCCGGACAGACCCACCTGAAGCAGGCGCGCAACGCGGAATACGACCAGGGCGTCGCCGGCCGGGCCATCGCCTCCTTCACCGATTTCATCTCACTCTACCCGGAGGACAAGCGGGTGCCCGAGGCGCGCAAGAACATTGACGGACTGCGGGCCGAGCAGGCGCGCGGGGCCATCCAGATCGCCAAGTTTTACGAGAAGAAGAAGCAGTGGAGCGGGGCGCTGGTCTATTACAACGAAGTGCTCATCAAGGACCCGGAGTCCCCATTTGCCCCCGAGGCCAAGCGCCGCATCGAGTTTCTCAAGTCGCTGCCCGGCGTTGCGGCCGGGCCGGTGACGGCCACTACCACCAACGCGGTGCCGGCGGTGCCCGTCGCGCCGGTCACGCCCCCGCCCGCCAAACCGTAACGACCATGCGCACGCTGCTTACCCTCGGTCTGGCATTCGGGCTCGCCGCGCTTACCGGCTGTGCGAGCTACAAGCTCGGCTCGACGACGGACTTCCCCGCCGGGCAGCACAGCATCCAGATCGGCCTGATTCAAAACCAGACTCTGGAGCCGCGCCTCATCGAGTCGCTGAACAATGCGCTGCGCAAGCGCTTCCAGCAGGACGGCACCTACAAGCTCGACACGCGGGGCGAATCCGACGTGGTGCTCACGGGCGTGATCACCCGCTTCGATCGTGCCCCCTTGAGCTTTCTGCCGGGTGATGTCCTGACCGTGCGTGATTATGCGCTGGGGCTTTCCGCCAAGCTCACGGTGAAGGACCGGGCCTCGGGCAAGGTGCTCTTCGACCGTGAAGTCAGCGGGCGCACCACGATCCGCGCGGGCACCGATCTGGCCAGCGCCGAACGTCAGGCCGTGCCGTTGCTAGCCGAGGACCTCGCGCGCAATGCGACATCGTTGATCGTGGATGGGAACTGGTAGCGGGGGGAGCGTGGTCCGTGGGGCGTGACTTTCCGACGCCATGGTGACAGGCGGCCATCCCCTCTGTGCGAAATGACACATGGACCCTGGACCACAACTCGGCCAATTAGTCGCTGAGGGAGAACGGCGGCGGGATGCGATCCACATCGCGGTCGCCCCAGTCACGGCGGCGGCCTTGCTGACTCCCGGCCAACACGTCGGCCTGATCCATGAGGATGACACGGAACTGGTCGGCCCGAGCGAACGCCATATTGGGGTTGTGGACCCGTTCTTGTCGGAAGCGATCCAGCCCGGCCAGCGATTCTGGCTGTTTCTCTACCCCGGCACCGTCACCGGTCTCCGGCATGTGTGGACACACCCGGCCTTCACCAAAGCCGCCACGGCGCTCAAGGAGAAACTGCGATGAACGATCTTCGTAGTGATTTTCTGAGAGCCTTGGCCAAAGACGAGGACGACACCAAGGTCCGCCTCACCTATGCGGACTGGCTGGACGAGCAAGGTGAGCATGAGGAGGCGGAGCGGCAGCGCAAGTGGCCGGGGGCGAAACAGTGGCTGGTCGCGTTCTGCCAGGAACACAATCCTCGCAGCGAGTTTGGCGGGGCGCCCATTTCTTACGAGCAATTGATCGAACGCGGATTGATGGCCGTGGCGGAACCGAACGACGAAGGGGAGTTGTGGATCGGTTGCGGGGACAATGAGGTGATGTGCGATGCCTTGCGGATGCATGCCCGGGAGTTCTGGATGAACTGGTCCATCATCACCGGGTTGCCGGTGGCGTCGGACGCTGAAACAAAGACCTATTTTTCCTGCGGCTGCTAGGCGAAGGGGAATCGCGTGAGCGAGGGCCGGCCTCAGGCTGGCCGTCGACCTGTCGAATGCCATCAGACCTCGGCGGCGCGGTGAGGGCACCACGCCCTCCCAGCCGGGTAAGAGACTCCGCCCGTCGTCGACAAACTGGGCTGGCGGAGAAAACACTGCGCTGCTGCTGGCATGTCATCCACCACCACGGCGCGGGCCATCTTGTCCGCGTGCTTGAGTTCCGTTTCCGCGCCGTAGCCGGTCCGCACGAGCATGCTTTGCTGCACGCCGGCGTTCCAGCCGCATTCCAAGTCAATCACCTTGTCGCCCACCATGAAACTGCGGGCGAGGTCCACGTTCAGGTCGTCCCGCGCGGCGAAGAGAAAGGCGGGCGAAGGCTTGCGCCCGACGCTGGGCTGCTCAGGTGCCTCGGGTGAATAGTAAATCTTGGTCAGCCGCACGCCGAGCGGCGCGAGCATGCTGATCAGGCGGCGGTTCACGGCATGCATGTTCTCCTCCGTGTAGTAGCCCCGGCCGATGCCCGACTGGTTCGTGACGATGATGAGCAGATAGCCCGCGTCCTGCAGGCGCTTCAAGGCCGGACCCACGCCGGGGATCAGTTCCAACTGTTCCGGGTCGCTCAAGTAGCGCTTGTCCACGTTGAGCGTCCCATCGCGGTCAAGGAAGACGGCGCGTTTCATCGGAGGGAAACAGAGTTTGAATTCATCCCTCGCGGCGAAAACTCTCCGCCAGTTCCGCCGGGGAAACCGTCGCCGTGCCCACTTTGCCCACGACCACGCCGGCCGCGTGATTGGAGAAAACCGCCGCCTCGACCGGCGAGGCTCCGGCGGCCACTGCCAGCGTGAAAGATGCGATGACTGTATCGCCGGCACCCGACACGTCGAACACCTCGCGGGCCACCGTGGGGATATGGAAGGGCTTTTGACCGCGCTGGCAGAGCAGCATCCCCTGGTCACCGAGCGTGATGAGCAGCAGCGCGGGGCTGAGTTCCATCAGCAGCAGTTCCGCCACCCGCAGAAGGTTCACGTCCTTGAGCGGGTCGGCGTTGCGCGTGCCGTCGGAGATGCCGGCGAGTTCAAAGGCTTCCTTGCGGTTGGGGGTGAGCAACGAGAGGCCGACGAGGCTGAGTTCATGGACCGGCTTCGGGTCCAAGCTCAGCCACACGCCACGCACCCGGCACAGTTGATGAACCCCATCGAGCAGCGCCTGGGTGACTACCCCCTTGCCGTAGTCGCATACGATGACCGCGTCCGCGCCGTCGAGATTCTTCTCGATCGAGGCGAGCAACCGCCCGGTGTCCCGCTCGTCCACCGCACCGCGCGTCTCCCGGTCCACGCGGACGATCTGCTGCTGGTGGGCAATGATGCGGGTCTTGACGCTGGTGGTGCGCGCCGGACTCGCAAGCAGGCCGTCACAGGTGATGCTCTGCTCGCCGAGCAGCGCCCGCAACTGGCGGGCGGCATCATCCCGGCCGACGTGGCCGAGGAGTTCGGTCTTTGCGCCCAGCGTGTGGACATTGCGCGCGACGTTGGCCGCACCGCCCGGCATGAAGTTCTCGCGGTCGAACTCGACCACCGGCACGGGCGCCTCGGGAGAAATGCGGCCGACGTGGCCCCAGATGTATTGGTCCAGCATCACGTCACCGACGACGAGGACGCGGGCTGCGGCGCAGCCGGCGATGAGCTGTTCCAGGCGGTCAGGGGCGATGGTCGGCAACTTCATTGGGGGGAGCTTGCGGCGGACGGACCGGCTTTCAATTCAAAAACGCCGTGAGCGGGCTGGTGGCGCTTGCCACCGCCTGCTGCGGACCAAGGCCGAGTTCAAACGCCGTGCGCCCCGCTTCCACGGCCTGCTTGAAGGCCGTGGCCATGCGGTTGGCGTCGCTGGCGATGGCAATGGCTGTGTTGACCAGCACGGCGTCCGCGCCGAGTTCCATCGCCTCCGCTGCGTGGCTGGGCGCGCCGATGCCGGCGTCCACCACGACCGGCACGATGGCCTGCTCAATGATGATGCGAAGCTGGTCGCGGGTCTGGAGGCCGCGATTGGAGCCGATCGGAGAACCGAGCGGCATCACCGTGGCGCAGCCGGCCTCCTGCAGCCGCTTCGCGAGCACCGGGTCCGCATTGATGTAGGGCAGCACGGTGAAGCCTTCCTTCACGAGAATCTCGGCGGCCTTGAGCGTCTCGATGGGATCGGGCAGCAAATAACGCGGGTCGGGATGGATTTCGAGCTTCACCCACTTGGGCAGGCCAGCGGCAGCGGCCAGGCGCGCAAGGCGCACGGCTTCCTCTGCGTTCATCGCGCCACTGGTGTTGGGCAGCAGCAGATACCGCTGGGGATCAATGAACTCAAGGATGTTGGCGAAGGGGTCTTTCTGCCCGCTCAGGTCCGCGCGCCGCAGTGCGACGGTGACCATTTCCGTGCCGCTGGCCGCCAGCGCGTCGCGCATCGCGACGGGCGACGGGAACTTGCCGGTGCCCAGGATGAGCCGTGAGCGGAACTCACGGCCGGCAATAACCAACGGGCGGGACGCCAGATTCATGCGCGGGGAAAGTAGGCGGCCCGGCGCGGCGCGTCCAGCGTGCTCGCCGGGTGGAGGGCAACCCCGTTGGCCATGGAGCGACGGGCACGGAGATTTGGCTGATTGTATCCCTGTTGTCATGAGTGACCGCTCTCCCCCCTGCTCTCCCTCTGCGGCGGGTTGGGCGGGCTGTCCTTAGCCCGCCGCCGAGCACCCGGAAGCCAAAGAACGTCGGCGCGCGGTGAGGACACCGCGCCCTACCCTGAAGAGCGGCGGTCCGGGTATCCTGCTCGTGATCCTGATCCTGCTCCTAATCCTATTGGTTCCCCGCTGTTCTCGGTGGGACAGGAAGGGAGCCAGGGAAATTCCAAGCTCCAAAGAAATTCCAAACCTCAAATTCCAATCGTTCAGCGCGCCTCGCTGCCTGTCCTTTCGCCCTGGTTGGCACCTTGATTTAAGGGCTGGGCTGGTCCGCTTTGCCCCTCCGGTGCCGGGTCACGCCTCCCTTTGGAATTTGAAGTTTGGAGCTTCTTTGGAATTTGGCGCTTGGGATTTGGTGCTTCTTCTTCACGCCATTCCAATGAAAACGGCGGGGAGCCATCCTACGCTTCCCATCGCGTTCCGCCTCAGCCCTTGGACTTCGGCTTCAGGTGACGGGCGAGCGCGGCGCGGAGTTCGTTTTGCAGGCTCTCCGGGGTGAGCGTCTGCTTCTGGAGGATGACAGCCACGCTGCCGTTCAGCCGCTCCTTGTCCTCCTCGGTGAGATCCTTCGCGGTCAGCACGACGATGGGCACGTCGCGCATGTCCTTGCGCTCGCGCACGGCCTGCGCAAAGGCAAAGCCATCCATCTCCGGCATTAGCAGGTCGAGCAGGATGACCGAGGGCAGGCGCAGGCGGATGAGTTCCAAGGCATCGCGGCCGTTGGTCGCGAGCATCACGGGGTAGCCCTCTTTCTCCAGATTGCGGCGCAGCAGGTGCCGGGAGATTTCGTCGTCCTCCACCACCAGGACGGGACGGTCGTCGGGCGTGGGGCAGTATTCCCGCAGCAGGCTGGACAGGCGCGGGAAGTCCACGGGCTTGGTGAGGAACTCGGCGGCGCCAAGGGTGAAGCCCTTGTCCTTTTCATCGGTCACCGTGACCATCATCACCGGGATGTCCGCCACGGCCGGGTCCGCCTTGAGGGCGGAGAGCACGGTCCAGCCGTCCACTTCCGGCATCATCACGTCGAGCGTGATCAGCACAGGCCGAAGCTGCCGCGCCAACTGCAGGCCTTGCGGTCCATCCGCCGCCGTGCGGGCGGAGAAGCCTTCCTTCTGGAAGAAGCGCACCATCAGATCGCGCGTGCCCGGGTCGTCATCAATCACCAGGACAATGGGCGCGTTTGAGGGCGGGGTCGGCAACGCGGGCAGGGCGGGCGCGGCCACGGCGGGCAGCGGCCGGGCTGGCAAGCGCACAGTGAAAGTGGAACCGCGCTGGGGCTCGCTGGCGGCGGTGAGTGTGCCGCCCATGGCCTCGACGAACCGGCGGCTGATGGCCAGCCCGAGACCCGGGCCGCCGAACTTGCGCACGGTGGCGGTGTCGCCGTGGGAGAACGGCTGGAACAGCCGCGCCAACTGCTCCCCAGTCATGCCGATGCCGGTGTCGCTCACTTGCATGACGACCCACGGGCGGCCCTCCACCTGCTCTTCCGCCAGCCGGAGGCGCACAGTCCCCTGCTTGGTGAACTTGCACGCGTTGCCAAGCAGGCTGAGCAGGGTCTGGCCGACCTTCATGGCATCGGCATGGAGCGTGAGGCCGGGGGGAGCATCCAGATCCAACTGGTTTTCGTGCTTGGCAGCGAGCGGGCGCATGGTCTCGACCGATCCTCGGGCGAGCGCTGCGAGATCAAAGTCTTCGTAGTCGAGCGTCAACTGGCCGGACTCGATCTTGGACATGTCGAGCACTCCATTGATGAGCATCAGAAGATTGCGGCCGGCCGTGTTGATGCGCTGCAGGTCGGCGAGCGCGTCCGGCGGACCAAGCTTGCCCACGTCCTCGATCAGCATCTCGCTGTAGCCAATGATGGCATTGAGCGGCGTGCGCAGCTCATGGCTCATGTTGGTGAGGAAGGAGCGCTTCGCTCGGCTGGCCTCGGCCGCCTCGTCCCGCGCCTCCCCGAGGGCTTGATTCAGTTCAATCACTTCCGCTGTCCGCTGGGCGACCAGATCACCAAGATGATCCCGATGCCGGCGCAGTTCCACATCGCGGACCTGGAGGTGCGCCAGCAGCTCGTTGAAACCATTCACCAACTGGCCAAGTTCGTCCAAGCCACCCGCCGGCGCGCGGATGGCGAAGTTCTCCTCGCGGCGGATCAGTTCGGCGGCACGGGTGACGCCCTGGACGGGACCGATGATGAGCTGCTCAATCCGAGCCGCGAAGGCCAGCGCCAGCAAGGTGGCGGCCAGCACGCCGAGCAACGCAAGGCCGAGCCAGTTCCAGGCGTAGGCCCGCTGGCGGGCGAGATCGGCCCGCAGGTAAATGGTGCCGAGCAACGTGCCTTGCGCGGAACGGAGGGTCTTTACCAGTTCCAGGCGCGACGTGTGGAAGCCCTCGGCGGGCAACGGCTGCGGTGGTGGCCCTGCTCCGTCGCGGACGAACTGGACCAAGGCCCCGCCGCCGGGCCCAAGGACCGCGCCAGCCAGCAGGTTCGGATTCTCCTTCAATGCGTCCAGTGCGGGCTGGGCCGCCGCCGGCTGATTCCGGTCGAGCGCCTCACCGGTGGAAAGTTCGAGCAGGCGGGCGAGCGTGACCAGTTCGTGCCGGGCTTCGGCGTGCGACCAGGTATCGGCAAAACAGAAGAAGGTCGCGCCGACGAGCAGCAGGGAAAGGGCGGAAAAGCTGAGGATGAGCACCCGCAGTTTGCCACGGATCGGCAGGTCGCGAAAATAGTCCGCCGTGTGCATCTCACTTGGGCAAAACCATCACGGCAAACGCACCCTGGCCGCCGGCCGGACTGTCCGCGCGCGGTCGTGCGGGCCTGAGTTCTGAATTCGCGGTGTGCGTCATTGGGCCAGTGTCCTGCCCTGGCAGCACCCCTTGAAACCGCTTTCACCGGGAACAGCGGTTCACCCTTGGGGCGACGGAATTAAGGCGCAAGTTGCCCCGAAAATAAAGCCCAAAGTCAGCGTAGGGTCGCCGATGGGAGCATCTTGACACTGCCCCCGGGGCGCGGCTGTGTCCCGCTCGGCGCGGGATCAGCCCCAGCAACATTGGAGGGCCGAACGGGGTCGGCACGCCGCCACGCCTCCGGCCAGGCGCAGCCGCTGCGGCTGGTCTCCGCGACACAGCCGCGCTCCGGGGCAAGCGAGGACGCTTGCGGCACGGCCGGCCGGAGGCCGGCGCTACGTAGCGCCCGCGCGCAGGCTTTCCGCTTGGAAGTCACCGGCGTTTCTGCATTCTTTCCCGCGTTTGACACCAACGACCAAACCCGCCAGCACGCGTCGCCGGCCTCCCGCGCCAAAGCCCGCCGCTGCCCCGCCCAGCACGCTCTCCCCCCAGAGCACGGTGCTGGTCACGCCGCAACTCCAAGGGCTGGCGCTGGGCCTCGACAACGAGTGCGACTTTCTGCGCGCGGTGGCGGACTCCGTCACGGAACCATTCTATGTCTGGTCGGTCGGCGGGCTGCTGCTGATGGCGAACCGCGGCTGGGAGGAGGCCACCGGCATCTCGCGGGAGCGGTCCCTGGGCAAATCGTGCAGCGCGATCTTCCCCACGCAGATGGCCAAGCGCTTCATCGAAGTGAACCGCCTGGTCATCGAAAAAGGTGTGCCGGTGCGCGAGGAAGAGTTCGTGGACAAGCCCGAGGGGCGCGTGCATTACCTGACGCTCAAGTTTCCGATCCGTGACAAGTCCGGGCGCATCGTGGCGGTGGGCGGGATTTCGCTGAGCCAGCAACGGTGAGTTGGTGGACAACGGCAATTCGAACCGGATTATTCCAACGGCGGCCTGCTGTGGCGTGAACGCCGCGCGCCTCCCGATGGCGCAACTCGACACGGCCCCGAGGAACGATTTTGCCCGAAGCGCGACTGTGCCGCGGCGACCAGCCGCAGCGGCTGCGCCTGGCCGGAGGCGTTAAGGCGTTCCGCCACCGCCCGGCCTTTCGAGCTTGCTGCGGCTGATCCCGCGCCGAGCGGGACACAGCCGCTTTCCGAAGTGAGTCCATTTTTGCTCGTCAGCCGCCGGGCGGAGCGTTTTCATCCCCGGGATGACCACCCCGACTGTTTTGAAACCGGAGGAGTTGAAACCCGCAGCCGAGCTTTGCGCCAAGGCGCTGGACCAGCTTGACCGCATCCTGCTGGGACGCGCGGATGTGCATCGGCTGGTGCTCATCGGTATTCTCAGCCGGGGGCACATCCTGCTGGAGGGTCTGCCCGGACTGGGCAAGACCGCGCTCATCCGCACGCTGGGCCGCATCCTGCAGCTCGACTTCAAGCGCGTGCAGTTCACGCCCGATCTCATGCCGGGTGACGTGCTGGGCACGCACATTCTGCAGGACACCGCGACCGGCAAGCGCGAGATGACTTTCCAGCCCGGCCCGGTCTTCACGAACATCCTGCTGGCCGATGAAATCAACCGTGCCTCGCCCAAGACCCAGTCCGCGCTGCTGGAGACGATGCAGGAGAGCTGCGTGACGCTGCTGGGCGTGACGCGCAAACTGCCGCAGCCCTTCTTCGTCCTCGCCAGCCAGAACCCCATCGAACTCGAAGGCACGTATCCCCTGCCCGAGGCGCAGCTCGACCGGTTCCTCTTCCGGCTGCTGTTCAACCATGTGGATGCCGACGTGCTCGCGCGCATCATCAGCGAGCGCCGGCGCGGCGAGCTGCCCGAGCCGACGTGGCAGATGGAGAAGGGCCAGTTGGAGGAGCTGTTCGCCGTGATGGACCGCGTGTTCATGCCCGCGCCGGTCGCCCGCTACGTGGCCCGGATGGTGGCGGCGACGCATCGCGGGGCGGCGGAAGCGACCGAGGCGATCAACAAATACGTCAACTACGGAGCCTCGCCGCGCGCGGCCATCGCCATCGCGGAGGCGGCCCGGGCGCACGCGCTGGTCGCGGGGCGGCCGACGGCGGGCTTTGAGGATGTGAAGGCGATTGCGCCCTCGGTGTTGAACCACCGCATCCTGCTCAACTACCAGGCGCGCTTCGACCGCACCGACACTACGGCGGTGGTGGCCGAACTGCTGGCCAAGCTGGACGAGACCGGGTTGAAACTCCCGGCAGATGTGGCGCTGGATCAGGCGGCGTGAGCTTTCGCGCGCGGCGGCCGGCCCGCGCGACGAGGGATTCCTGAGGCCCGGAGACGCATGGCATCAATTGACCAAGACTTCATCGCATCGGCGACCCGTGCCGCGGCGGACACGGCGTTGATGCTGTCGCCGCTGGCGCTGGTGGTCCTCGCCCTGCTGCTGCCCTACATCTACCGCGTCCTGTTTCTCCGGGCCAAACTGGACAAACGGAGCTACGAGGAGGGCAAGTCCAAGACCGCGCCGATGGTGCGGCGGCTGCGGCGGCATCTGGACTTCGGCGCGCGGCGCTGGAGCGACTATGTGGCGAGCCGGCGGAGAAACCTGAAATACCGCATCGAGGTCAGCCTGCTTTACGACGTCGCCAAGGCCGCGGCGGCGTATTACGCCAGCGACCAGTGGCGGGACCACCTGCGCCGGCAGGGAGCGGCGAACCTGGTCTTCCTGGACGAGGACAAGCCGCTGCGGGAGAACCTGGACCACAACGGCTTCTTCCTGAGCCCGTTCTTCAAGGAGGGCGTGGTGAACCGGTATCTCATGCAGCCGACCGCCGGCGGCTTCGGCTCCGTCCGCGTGCAGGGCGATCCGGTGCTGCTGGCGCGGGCGACCGCCTTGTTCCGGGAGGCGCTCAAGGAGATCGAGCCGCAGTTCGAGCAGGGGCACATCTACCTGCCGTTCCTGACGCTGAGCCGGTGGGAGCGGCTGCGCTTCCGCATCCACACGATGATCATCACGCGGCTGCTCAGCGAGGGCGTGGAGAAGACCCTGGCGCTGCTGCTGAGCTATGGACTGGTCGCCCTCCTGAAGGGCGAGACCGCCAGCAGCGGCGCGGTGGATTTCATCATGGACATCGTGGCGCTGCTCTTCATGGCGCATGTGTTCGACAGCGTGTTGAAAGACCGTTGCAGCCAGTTCAAGACCAACTGGGAGGACCGCGAGCGCTACTTCTACCGGCAGCAGATGCACCAGTTCATCGTGGGGCTGGACTCGGCCATGGCCCGCGAAGAGGCGCGGCGTGACCAGGAGGCGATTCAGGTGCTGGGCGCCCGCACCCAGAACCCGAGGGGCATCAAACGCATCGTCCGCACGCTAAAGCGGGCGAGCCGGCACCCCCAGGAAACCTCGCTGCTGCTGAGGGCGGCGCAGGACGTGATGAGCTACGACCAGGCGGAGGCTCCGCCCATCGCCCTGGTCCTGCTGAAGGAACTGGCGACGGGCTACCCGTCCGCTTACGACGCGCTGCTCAACCGCTGGCGGACATTTCGCCATCCGTGGGTGAGCATGGACCCGCTGGTCAGCCTGCTCCTAAGTGACGCGCCGCTGGCGGCAGTCGCGGCCAAGAATTCCCGCGCCTTGCCGGACCGGGAGAACCTGGTGGAGTGGCACCGGGCGGTCCACGCGCTGCACCACGACTTCCCGGCGGAGGTGGACGAGGCGCGCGTCGCCCACGTCAGCGAATGCCTCACGTCGCGAACCTTGACGCCCGGCCAGCGGCGGGCGCTGGTCCTGAGCTTCTTCCTCGGCGGACTGCTCTGGCGGCTGCGGCAGATGGACCCGGAGAATCCTCTGGGCCGGCGGCGGGATGCGCGGCTCTACCACGCGACGCTGACCTTCACCCTGCCGGCCCTCGAGCGAATGCAGGCCCGGCAAGCGGCGGGAGAGTGCGACTACGGATTGCCGCCCGCCGAGTTCGCCAGCTTGATGACCCGCATCAAGTCCGCCCTGCCGCTGCCGGCCGGACATCAGTTGCGCCTGAAGCTGGGCGACGGCCAAGCCGTGGCCCCAGCGCTCGAAGAAATCCAGCGCGTGGTCGCGGTCAAGAAGCACCCGACCATGTCCAGCCAGGAGGCCCTGCCCACGCGGCACCTAAGGGAATGGCTGGACGCCTGTGCCGGAGACCAGCGCATCCTGGGCGTGCTGGCCGGGGCCATTCACGAAGCCATGCGGACCGGGCTGGCGGCGAAGCTGAACAAGCAGGCGCGCGCCAGCACGGACAGCCTGCTGGTGGAGCCGCAGGCCTTTGACTTGCACTACAACCCGCAGCGCGCGGCGCTGCTGCGGCGGCTGCTGGCGCGGCGTAATGTGGACGGCCAGCCGAATGAGGCCGTGCTCGCCCTGCTGGGCTTCTGGGGCAGCGAAGGCGTGAAGCCCGCGCCGCTGGGGCAGATTCCGATCCGGCTGACGTTCCTCGATCTGCAGCCGGTCGTGGACTACGTCCTGGACCGCGAGCAGGAATTGGACACGCTGGAGGAGATCACGCACGGGGCGCTGGTGGAGTTTTACGTGGCGGCCCGCCTGGCCGGGAGCGTCCACGAACTGCCGGACGTGCTGACCCAGCCCGCCGAGGGCGACGACGCCGGCGGCTCCATCGCCCGGCAGATGGCGGTGATCCGATCACTGCGGGCCAAAGTCATTGCGGACCAGGAGCCGCTGTTTCTCCTGCTGCAAGAGGCGGCCCACCAGTTGGAAGTCATCTTCGACCCGCTGCACGCCAGCCTCGATCATTTGCTGGGCCAGGCCGCCTTGCATGGCCCGGCGATGGCCGAGGCCACGCGCAAGAACTTGTATCGTCGGCAGGACGCCGGCCTGGCCTTGCTGATACCGTTGACGTGCATGGCGGAGCGATTGGGCGTCTTTGCTGAAAGCACGGACAAGTATTGGTCAGCCTGCGAAACGGCCTCGGATCGGGAGCAATTTCTCCGGCAGTTCGACGTCCGCGACCAGGAGCACGCGGACGCCCTCATCCGGGCACGCATCCTCCTGCACCAGTTCGAGGCGCTGCGCAGCCTCATCCCGACCCAGGCCACGGGCGAGCGGACGGCCTTGGCCTCGTTCGACACGATGGCGGGCGACGCGGACCGGCTGCGGATCGGGGCGGCGACCGTGATGACGATGATTGACCAGAGCGGGTTGCGCACCGATGCGCGCTTCCGCGCGGTGCGCAAAGTCCTCTCCGTGGCGATGGCGCGGCAGGGCTACTGCAACCGGGGCAATCTCAGCGACCTCGTGCGGGTGACCCTGAAGCTGCGGGACAGCGCGGGCAACACGATGTTCTTGACCAAAGGCATGCTCTCGTCGGCCCGGACGGCTGCCGTCCTTGCCCCGGACTTGCAGGCCGCGGTCGTGGAGCGGGTGCCGGTGCGGTAAAGCGGCTTGGCCACGGGACCGTCAACGGGTTGAAACCAACCCGCCTTGACCGGACGGTCCAGTCCCCTACCCTGCGCGCATGTCCTCACCGCAGAGCGCGCCGACGCATTGGGCGCACATCCTTCGTCATGTTGGTCCCGGGCTGATTCTCACCGCGTCCATCGTCGGCTCCGGGGAGCTGATCGTGACGCCAAAGCTCGCCGGCGAGACCGGCTTCAAGCTGCTCTGGCTGATCGTGCTGGGCTGCGTGATCAAGGTGTTTGTCCAGATTGAGCTGGGGCGCTACGCCGTGGCCACGGGCAAGACCACGCTGGAGGCACTGGACAGCATCCCGGGCCCGCGCCTGATCGTAAGCTGGCTGCTGTGGCTCTGGCTGGGGATGTATGTGGCCATTGTTTTTCAGGTGGCGGGCATTGTGGGCGGCATAGCGGAAGTGTTCGCCTCGGCGGGCGTGGGGCTGGACAAGAAGTTCATCGCCATCGCGGTGGGCGCGTCGTGCGCGATTCTGCTCGCGCTCGGACGCTACCGGTTGGTCGAGAACGCCTCCACCGCCATGGTCGTCGCGTTCACGGTGGCCACCATCGTCGCGGTGGGTTCGCTGCAATGGTCGCCTTACGCCATCTCGGGCGCGCAGATTGCGGAGGGCTTCACGTTCTCGCTGCCGGACAATTTCATGACCGCGTTCGGCGCGTTCGGCATCATCGGCGTGGGCGCGTCGGAGCTGATCTATTATCCCTACTGGTGCCTGGAGAAGGGCTATGCGGTGAACGTAGGCGTGAATGACGGCTCACCCGGCTGGTATGAACGGGCGAAGGGCTGGATGCGCGTGATGCGCGTGGACGCGTGGATCTCGATGGTGGTCTATACGGTCGCCACGGTCGCCTTCTACCTGCTGGGCGCGGCGGTGCTCTACGCGAAGGGGCTGAAGGTGACGGACAAGGGGCTGATTGACACGCTCGCGCACATGTATCGCGAGAGCTTCGGCGCGTGGAGCTTCTACGTGTTCCTGGCGGGTGCGTTCTTTGTGCTCTACTCGACGGCCTTTGTCGCCACCGCGTCCAATGCCCGCCTGCTGGTGGATGGCCTCGCGCTCTTCAAGGTCATCAAGCTGAAGAACTCCGAGGACCGCGTGAAGGCCATCAAGCTGTGGGTCATCCTGCTGCCCGCGGTTTCCGTGATCCTCTTCATGCTCTGGGAAAAGCCGGTGACGCTGGTGTTCGTCGGGGCGATTGGCCAGGGCATCATGCTGCCGTTTCTGGGCGGAGCAGCGCTCTACTTCCGCTACCGCCGCACGCCGCCGGAACTGCAGCCCGGTAAGATGTGGACCGTATGCCTCTGGATTTCCGCACTCTCCATGGCGGCGGCGGGGATCTATCAGGTCGTGTCCTCGGTGATCGAAAAGCTCAAGTAGCGAGCGGAGCGCGGCAGGAGCGCCGGCCACCAGCCGGACGGAACGGCGAGGCGGACGCGCCTCCACTTGAGGCACCAAACCCGTGCGCACGCCGTCGTCGTTCCGAGCGGCTGGCAGCCGCTCGGCACAGGCTGGCAGCCGATGCTACCCGGCGGCGGTAAGCCGCCGGCACGGGACCAACGCCTACGAGAATCCGTGGCCGTGTGGTGATGCTTCCGCGCGCCCCCTCACCCTAACCCTCTCCCCCGATGGGGG
>CAZCBE010000008.1:0-104459 GCA_964496695.1 uncultured Klebsiella sp. | reverse complement strand
TGGGCGGACGCCGGCCACCTTACCCAATGGTGTCCGCCAAATCGATACAGGCTCAGTGCCGAGCGGGGGCTCGGCGCTCCGCAGAGGGCTGGGAGTATCGAACTGCGTTTTTTGCGGAACGAAGCCATTTTGGATATGCCGCAAAACACCCCTCACCCCGGCCCTCTCCCCTCATCCGATGAAGGGAGAGGGAGAAGAACTGCCAAACGAAGCCATTTCGAGTGTGGTTGCCGCGTCGGATAACGGGGAAACCACGAATGGAACGGGAGCATTGCAGACCGCCAGATGAAGAGTTTTACCAAACGAAGCCATTCGGGGTATGGGATCGTGCCGAGCGGGGGCTCGGCGCCCCGCGGAGGGCTGGAAATTTCGAACGATGGAATTTCGCGAAACGAAGCCATTGGGGGTGCTGAACTCGAGATGGGACGGAGGGGACTGATAGGACACATGGGCGAGCAACGCGACCGAGATTTGAAAGCCACGCGGAGATTGGACCCATTCCGAATGCCATCGCTAATCTAGGAAACCCCGAAGGCCGTGCCTTCGTCTGAAGGAGTCACATGAACCCACTCTTCAAAGAGGCTTACACTCTGCGGAACCGCGGCTGGCTCCGGGCGGTGCTCGGTTTGGTGATCGGTGCGCTCGGCTGGCTGACGCAGGGCACCGCCCATGCGGCTGAGGCGCAGAAACGACCCAACATCCTCTGGCTCATTGCCGAGGATTTCAGCCCGCACTTGGGCTGCTATGGGACGAAGGAGGTCTGGACGCCGAACCTGGACCGGCTGGCGGGCGAAGGGATGCGGTTCACGCGGGCGTTCACCACCGCGCCGGTATGCAGCGCGAGCCGCTCGGCGTTCATGACCGGCATGTATCAGACGACCATTGGAGCGCATCACCATCGGTCGCATCGAGACGACGGGTATCAGCTACCCGCCGGCGTGAAGGTGATGACGGACCGCTTCCGCGAGGCGGGTTACTTCACGGCGAACGTCGTGCAGATGCCAGAGAGCTTCGGCTTCAAAGGTTCAGGGAAGACGGACTGGAACTTCACCTACACGGGCCAGCCGTTCGACGGGAAGAGCTGGGAGGAGCTGAAGACGAAGCAGCCATTCTACGCACAGATCAATTTTCAGGAGACGCATCGCAAGTTTCACGCGCCAGTAAAAGCCGACCCGGCGAAGGTGGACCTGCCGCCGATCTATCCCGACCATCCGGTCGCGCGCAAGGACTGGGCCGAGTATCTCGATGCCGCGAGCGAGGTGGACCGCAAGATCGGCCTGATCCTCAAGCAGCTTGAGGCCGATGGGCTGGCGGAGAACACGCTGGTGCTCTTCATGGGCGACCATGGGCAGGCGCATGTGCGCGGGAAGCAGTTCGTGTATGACGATGGCTTGAGCATCCCCCTGCTCCTCCGCTGGCCGAAAGGGCTGCCCGTGCCGGCGAACTTCAAGCCCGGCACCGTGAGCGATCAGCTTGTCAGTTCGCTGGACTTCACCGCCACGTCGCTCGCACTCGCGGGCGTGAAGAAGCCCGCGAACATGCAGGGACAGGTCTTCCTCGGCGAGCAGTCCGAGCCGCCGCGACAGCATGTCTTCGGAGCCCGCGACCGGTGCGACGAGACGATGTTCCGCTTCCGCACGGTGCGGGATGCGAAGTATCGCTACATCCGCAACTTCATGCCGGAGCGGCCATTCCTCCAGACCAATGACTACAAGGAACGCAGCTATCCCGTGTGGAACCTGATCAAAGAGCTGGGCGCAGCGGGCAAGCTCACCGACTGGCAGAAAAACTTTTACCTCGCACCCACCATGCCGCCGGAGGAGCTGTTCGACATGGAGACCGATCCGCATTCCATGAACAACCTCGCGGCGTCCACCAAACCGGAGCATCAGGCCGCCCTCAAACGACTCCGTGTGGAACTGGAGAAGTGGATCGAGGCGAGCAACGATCAGGGCCGCATCCCCGAACCGCCGGAGGTCACTGCCCGAAAAGGCGCGACGAAGGCCACCGCGCCCGATGGCCAGCCAAAAGGCAAACCGGGCAAGGCCAAGAAAGGGTCAGGCGTGTGAATAAAGCACTTCCACCCGCTTTTTAACTTGCGCCGTCAATCCCTGAAATCCACCTTCACGCCAACAGCGCGCGGAAAATCCATTCCCGTCGCGCAGTCTTTTGACTCAGCACTGATATGAGCGACGCACAAAAGCAGTTTCCCTACCCCGGGATACCAACCACGTCGGACGGAGCAGGCTGCGTAGTGTGGGTGGAGACCAACATCACCAACGGTGCCTGTGCCTACCCCATCACCTCCTCGACCACGATGGGAACCGGGTATCAAACCGAAGTCTCCAACGGCAAAAAGAACCTCTGGGGCGATGTCCTCACGTTCGTGCAGCCGGAATCGGAGCACTCGGCGGCCTCCACCTGTGAGGGCTATGCGCTCGCGGGCGGGCGCGTGACGAACTTCACCTCGGGCCAGGGCCTCGTGCTGATGAAGGAAGTGCTCTACACCATTTCCGGCAAGCGCCTGCCCGCCGTGTTCAACATCGGCGCACGCGCGCTGACGAGCCACTCGCTCAACGTCCACGCGGGCCACGACGACGTGATGAGCTGCGCCGACTGCGGCTGGGGCATCCTCTTCGGGCGCAATGCGCAGGAGGCGGGCGACCTCACGCTGATTGCGCGCCGCGCCGCAGAGAACTGCGAGACGCCGTTCATGAACGTGCAGGACGGCTTCCTCACCACGCACACGATTGAGAACGTGAAGCTCCCGGAGCTGGAGTTCATGAAGGATTACATCGGCGATCCCACGCTGAAGCTGCGGTGCATGATGGACCCGAACAATCCCATCATGTCCGGCGTGGTGCAGAACCAGGACTCCTACATGAAGGGCAAGGTCGCCCAGCGCAACGTGTATGACCTTGTCCCCGCCGCCGTGCAGGAGGCGATGGACACCTTCTACGCGAACACGGGCCGTCGCTACAACATGATTGACTGCTACCGCATGGAAGACGCCGAGTATGCGGTCGTCGGCATGGGCGGCATGATGGAGACGGCGCAGGCGGCGATTGATTACATCCGCGCCACCACGGGAGCCAAGGTCGGCGGCATTCACGTCACCTGCTTCGCACCCTTCCCGGCCACGCAGCTCGTCGCCGCGCTCAAGAACGTGAAGGCCGTGACGGTTGTCGAGCGCATGGACAACCCGCTCGCGCAGTCAAACCCGCTCGTGCAGGGGATCCGCGCCGCGTTCTCGGACGCGTTCACGGGACTGAGCTACGGGTCGTTCGGCGAGTTCAAGTATCCTGCCATCACGCGCATCCCGAAGATCTACGCCTGCGTCGCCGGCCTGGGCTCGCGCGATGTGCGCGGCTGCCACTTCAACTCGATCCTCAAGAACATGCTCTCGGAGAAGCCGATGGAGTTCTCGTGCGTCGGCGTGAAGCACAAGCTTGAGCTGCCTGGCGCGGAAGACCCCGACCTCCGGCCTTCCGGCGCGTTCTCGATGCGCGGCCACTCGGTCGGCGGGTTCGGCTCAGTGACGACGAACAAACTGATCGCGTCGTTCGTAGGCGAGCTGTTCAACCTCCACGTCCAGGCCTACCCAAAATACGGCTCCGAGAAGAAGGGCCTGCCGACGACGTATTACCTCACGGTCGCGGACGCGCACATCCGCACGCACAGCGAGCTGGAGCACGTCGAGTTCATCCCGCTCAACGACGTGAACGCCTTCAACCTCGGCAATCCCCTCGCGGGCATTGCCCCGAATGGCAGCATCTTCATCCAGAGCGACAAGCTGGAGCCGTTGGATGTGTGGAGCGCCATCCCCGCCTACGGCCAGAAGATCATCCGCAACAAGAAGCTCAAGGTCTTCTACCTCGACACGGTAAAGATTGCGCGGCAGATCGCCACCGACCCCGACCTTCAGCAGCGCATGCAGGGCGTCTGCCTGGTAGGCATCTTCATCAAGGTCACGCCCTTCGCCGCCCGCTCGGGCATGGGTGATGAGCAGGTGCTCGCGTCCGTGGAGAAATACATCCGCAAGTATTTCGGCAAGCGCGGCGAGAAGGTCGTGCAGGAGAACATCACGTGCGTCCGCCATGGTCTGACGGACGTGAGAGAAGTTCCCACCGAGGTCATCGGTGGCGTGGTGGAAGTCGTGGCCAGCGAAACCGAACTCGTCGCGGTGAAATAACCGTGCGTCATTCCGCTCTCCAATCGAAACCGGTGTCTGCCGTGGTTACGGCTGCTGCGCGGTCCGTGTTATGGCTTGGCGAAGCTTCGTCGTCTGTCCCTCGCGCCCTTCCCCCTCACCCCGGCCCTCTCCCTCTGGGAGAGGGGGTGACGCAGCCAGCGCTGGATTATTACAACGCGCGTCGTAACAGCAACGGTGCCACGAACGCCATCCCCTCTCCTCGGGGAGAGGGACAGGGTGAGGGGAAAGGGCGCGTCCGAAAACTGAAGACATCCGTCAGTTCAAAGAGCCCACATTCTTAAAGCATTTTCCGGCGGACAACCGCCGGCTTCCAAATCAACCCCTCAGGACAACCTGACCCAGAACATGATTCAACCCACTGAAAACGTAGCTGGTGCCCCCGCCGCTCCCGTCGCCGTCACCGTCCCGGTCGTTGACCGCACAAACAAGCGGCCGATCACCAAGGACGTGCTCGATGTGCAGGACTTCAACGAGCGCATCGTCGGCGCCTACAACGACGGCAGCGCCGAGATGGAACTGCCCGCCGACCACAGCACGCTGCGCTCGCTCATCCCGGCCGGCACCGGCGCGCTGCGTGACTTCAGCTACATCGCCCCGGAAATTCCCCTGCTCCACAGCGAGAACTGCGTCGCGTGCATGGACTGCGTGACCGAGTGCCCGGACACGGCGATCCTCGGCAAGGCCGTCCCCAAGGCCAAGCTCGAGGCCGAACTCGCCGCCATCGCCGACCCCGTCGAGCGCGAGCACCTCGCCAAGCAGTTCGCCAAGACCACCAAGTTCTGGACCACCTACGAAAAGAAGGGCAAGGAACCCGCCTACTTCGGCATCTTCATTGACCCGACCAAGTGCAAGGGCTGCGCCGAGTGCGTGGACGCCTGTGGCAACCACGGCGCGTTGACCATGTTGATGAAGGACACCGAGATCCTCAAAACCTCCCAGCGCACCTTCAATTTCTACCGCAAGCTCCCAGAGACACCGAAGGAATACATCAACGACAAGCTCCTGAGCGACATGATGCTCACTGAGCGCAGCCTGCTGTATGTGGGCGGCGCGGGCTCCTGCATGGGCTGCGGTGAAGGCACCGCGCTGCGCATGATGCTTGCGGCGACCGGCTTCCAATACGGCAAGGAAAGCATGGGCATCGTCAACTCCACGGGCTGCTCCACCGTTTACGCCTCCACGTATCCCTACAACCCCTACCTCGTCCCCTGGACCAACTCGCTCTTCGAGAACGGCCCGGCCGACGCCATGGGCGTCCGCGCCCGTTGGGACCAGATGGGCTGGCACGACAAGAAGCTGTGGGTCGTGGGCGGCGACGGCGCGATGCTCGACATCGGCTTCCAGTCACTCTCACGCATGCTGGCCTCGGGCATGAACATCAAGGTGCTCATCCTCGACACGCAGGTTTACTCGAACACCGGCGGCCAGTCCTCGACGGCCACCTTCAAGGCGCAGAACACCAAGTTCTCCGTCCACGGGAAGGTCATCCAGGGCAAGACCGAACGCCGCAAGGAGATCGCGCAGATCGCGATGATGCACCCGAATACGTTCGTCGCGCAGACCTCGTGCGCCATGTCGAACCACTTCTACAAGTCCATCATGGCGGCGAACGAGTTCGACGGACCGGCGGTCATCAGCGTTTACACCACCTGCCAGCCCGAGCACGGCGTGGGCGACAACCTCGCCATGAACCAGTCCAAACTGGCCGTGGACACCCGCACGTTCCCCGTGCTGATCTACGATCCGCGCAAGGGCAACAAGCTCGCCGAGCGCCTCAGCCTCCAGGGCAACCCCGCGCCGAAGGAGGACTGGTATAAGGATCCGAAGACGGGCGACCTCTTCGACTTCGTCATGTTCGCCCGCACCGAAGGCCGCTTCTCGAAGCACTTCGACAAGGACGGCAACCCCTCGCCGCTGATGCTGGAAGCGAAGCAGGACCGGCTGGACAACTGGCGGCTGCTGCAGGAGCTGGCCGGGATTATCTGAGCCGCGTTGGAGAACGAATTGCGAAAGGCCCCGGTCGCAGGACCGGGGCTTTTTGCTTTGGTCGAGAGCGCGGCTGTGTCGCGGAGACCAGACGCAGCGGGCTGCGCTTGGGGGAGGCGGTGTGGAGTTCCGAAACGGCCCGCCCTCGGGCATTGCTGCGGCTGATCCCGCGCCGAGCGGGACACGGCCGCGCTCCGGGAAATTGGCTGGACGCTCCCGCTGCGAAGACTTCGGCGGATTGCGAGTCGCGAAGTCTGTCACTTGAGAGTAGGGTTAGCGTGTGAACAGATTACGCCAGCCATCCCGTCGCGCCGTCCGGCGGACAGTTCGTGCCGTCCAAGTCCTGAGCCTTGCCCTTGTGCTCGTGGGGCTGGGTTGCTCGACGCCCTCCACCGTTGACAGCCGGCGGCAGGAGCGAGCCGCAGCTTATGCGGCGCTGCCCGCTGAACAGCGTGCGGCGGCGGATCAGGGCCAGCTCAAGGCGGGCATGAGCGAGGACGCCGTTTACATCGCCTGGGGCAAGCCGGCTCAGACGTTGCAGAAAGGCGACGTGTCCGGGGTGAGCACCATCTGGCTCTACCACTCCACGACCTCCGACACCTACCTGAACTGGCGCTATCAGACCATGCTGCGCCCGGATGGCTCCACGTTTCTGGACCGGACCTTGGACCGCGATCTGGAGGTCCGGGAATATGTGTCGGCAGAACTGACGTTTGAGGGCGGGCGGCTGAAATCCTGGCGCACCCTGCCCCGCCCGGCTTCGCGCACGGTGGTTGGGGCACCGCTGCCGTAAGCAATAGGACCGTGGCTTCATGCCGTGCTCCTTGCCGAGGGCACGCCAGCTTGGAGTGCACCAAGGAATTCATACCTCGGCCAAGGCTCCAACTGACTTGCGAATCACATCGGGCTGAACTATTGGTCTTACGTGGGCGACACGCATATCCATCCTCCGGCAGCTTGTGTTCTTGGGTGGACACCACGACTTGTGGTTCGCGTCCTGATTCTCGCGGTCGCGCTTTCCACCTTTGGTTGCTCCACGGTGGCCTCACGGCGGAAGGAGCGGGGTGCCGCCTATCTGGCGCTTCCGGTGGAACTACAGCGGGTCGTTGATAATGGAAGGATTCGTGCGGGCATGAACACCGATGCGGTTTACATCGCGTGGGGCAATCCAAACGACATTACCACCGATTTCGACGAGTCTGGGACGACCACCTACTGGCTGTATAACAGTTACGTATTGGACACGCATTGGGTCCGGAGCTACAAAACCGAACAGCTACGGGACGGCTCGACAGTCGAGAGCCCGGACTGGGACATCAAGCTCTCACCCCGAAATTACGTCAGGTTTAGACTGACTTTCAAGGAGGGGACGCTGACCGGCTGGCACGAGTATCCACGGCCACCGGAGCAAACGTTCTACGAGGAAGCGGCGCAGTAACTCGCTTGGACGAGCGCATCGGCTCGTATCCGGCACACAGTCTGCACAAAGGCCACGAAGCCGGGACTGGCACTCCGCCGGTAGCATTGTTGCAGGCCGCCGGGCTGTGCTGGGCCGCATCTCAATATCTTGCAGGGGTGCTGGCACGGGACACGGCTGTGCTGCGGAGGCCAGCCGGAAGCGGCTGCCCCTGACCGGAGGCGCACCGAGCGGGACGCAGCCGCGCTCCGCGCCGGCGAGGACCACGACGGCACGGCAAGACGGAGGCTTGCGCTACGATGCAGTGCGAAGTCGCTCGGACCTCAGAGCGGCTTCACCTGGATTCGGCGGCGCATGGCGTGGGCGGATGACCGGGAGGCCAGTTCGCCGGCCGGGCATTGCACCCCGGCGGTGGCGGTGGCCAGGCTGCGGTGCAACCACTCGGCCGGTTCGCTGCCACTGACGATCTCGCCCACCGCCGCAGCCAGCAGCGCGTCCCCTGCCCCCACTGTATTCAGCACCCGGACACGTGGAACCACAGCTTGGCAGGCGAAGCCATCCGTTTCCTTCACCAGCAGGCCGCCTCGGGCATCCCGGGACACCAACACCCACCCGCCCGTCGCCCGGGAAAGCTCCCGCGCGGCCTGACGAACGGCGGCCTCCGACGAGAGCTTTGTGCCCGCCCACTGGGCCAGTTCAAACTCGTTAGGTTTCACCAGGAACGGCTTTGCACGCACCCCTGCGGCGAAGGCCGGGCCGTCGCAGTCCAGCACCACGCGCACGCCCAGCCGGTGCGCGAGGCGGATCAAGTCGCGGTAGACCGTGGGACGAGCGTCCCGGCACAAGGCCCCGGACAGAATGACCAGCGCGCTGCGCTTCAGTTCGGCTTCGGCAGCGTGGAAGAAGGCCCGCCATTCCTCCGCCGACAGTTTGGGGCCCCGGGGGTTGAACCGGAGCTGCGGTCCATCAGGCTGGGTGACCATGACGTTCGCCCGGGTGGGCTCATCTAGCGGGACGGCGCGCAGCGGGACACCTTCCGCCCGCAACTGACGGCGCAGTTCCGTCCCGGTGGCACCACCGAACGGAACCAGCAGCTTCACCTGCGCACCCAAGTGTTTCAGCCAGCGGGCGACATTGACGGATTTGCCGCCGGCCCAGCGGCGCTCGCCGAGCACGACGTTCTTCTCATCCCAGTGGACGGAGGCGACGCGCCATTCCACGTCCACGGCGGGGTTCAGGCCAATGACCAGAATCTGCACGGCGGGAGAATGACGGAGGCGGGCGACCTTGGGGAGATATTCCATGAAGCCCGGCGTGGGCGCATCCCGGTTTCGTGCCGCCGGGCAAGCGAGGACGCTTGCGGCACAGCCGCGGAGCACCTGATCCGGACGCTGCGCACGGAGCCCGCTGCTGGCTGGACAGCCCGCCGCCTGAAGGCGGGACTCCGTGCGGGCTCAGGGCACGACCTGGATGCGATAGTAGAGGTTCCGGTTCGAGAGCGCGCCGGAGTGGAGGAAGCTGATGACGCCGTCGGGCGGGGCAATAATGTTGGTCAGCACCAGCCAGTGGGTGTTGGTCAGGCTCGTCAGGTATTGCACCTGATACTTCTCGCCCGGCACGCCGTCCAGATTGAAGCCAAAGTTCCGGGTGGCGGTGGCCTGTGCGGCGCTGGGCGGGCGCGGGATCTGGATCGGGGTGCTGCTCAGGAGCACGCCGTTGGTGGGCTGGCGGGCCATCACCGTGTAGGCGATGTGCGAGGAACCGGGGTTGAGCACGCCGAAATACCAGTTCGCAATGAGGTTCGGCATCGCAGCGTTGGTGCGGACCGTCACAATCTCCGGGAGCGTGCCGGTCCGGAAGTTCGCGCCGTTGTTGGTCGTGGCCAGCGGGACGAAGGATTTGCGGACGATGAGGTCGCCCGGGCCGGTGAGATCGCGCAGCTCAAAGACGAGCGCCTTCTGCAGGGTCGGGACGCCGAGCTTGAACATCACGTTGGGCGCATTGCCCGGGCTGGTGACACCGGCCTGCAACTGCGCGTCCGCAACGTCCACAATGGTGTGGGGCGGACCGGTGACGGTGGTAGCGCGGAGGGTGTAGTTCGCCGGGAGGTTCCCCACGTTTTGAACACCCAGGAACCAGGTGCCGGCGGTGAGCGCCGTGGCCGAAGCCGTATTGGTGACCAGGAAGATCTGCTCGCCGCCCGTGCCCGGATTGGCGCTGAGATAGCCGTAGGACGAGGGCGTGGGCTGCGAGCCCGGGCTGTTGGAGCGGCTCAGGAAAAGATTCACATCGCCGTCCGGATTGAGGATCTCGAACAGGGCGGCGGAAGCGGAAGACGGCACGTTGAACGTGTAGTAGTTCAAGGTGCTGGTTCGCGCGATGGAGGTGATCAGCGGCACCCCATTGGTCAGCGGGATGGTGGGCACGGGAATCTCCGTGCGGTTGTAATCCACCTTCAAGGTCAGGTTCACCGGTCCGGTGGGATTCACCGCCCGGACCGCCAGGTAGTAGGGGCTGCCCGGCCGCAGCCGGGCGGCGGCACTGGCGTTGGTCGAGACGACGAACGAGCCGGTGCCCGCGCCGCTGAACATCTGGACGGTCTTGGGGTCGCCGTCAAGCGGGAGCGACGCGGGATGGAAGGTGACGCGCACCGGCCCGCTGGCCGTGATGAGGTTCGTCACGGCGGTGGCGGCCGACGGCACGGGAATCTGGAAATACTTCGGCGCGGCGGACAACAGCACGATCGGGTTGTTCACCCCCGGGGCCACCGTCAGCGCGGTGGTGTTGCTGGGGGCGTAAGTGAAGTTCAAGTTCCATGACACGACCTGCGCCGTGCCGTTGGTGCCGCCCGCCCGCGTGTCGGCGATCTCCAGCCGCCAGGCGGTATTGGTGACCGTGTAGTTCGTGGGCGAGCCCGAAAGGTTCGTCCCGTAATAGAGGGAGCTGCCCCACGTCCGCTGGCCGACAAAGGCATCCAAAGATTCCTCGGCCAGGTAGAAGTTCTTGGCGCGGTAGCGGAACACGGCCGCCTGACGGTCGTTGGCGTTGCCATCGCCCGGACCCTCCACGGCCAGATAGAGGTCCACGCCATCGGTGGTGATCGCCTTGCCGAAGTTGAAGCCGTTGGTGATGTTGTTGGTAATCACAGACACCACGGCCATCGTGGTCAGGTCAATCTCCATGAGGAAGGCGTCCACGCTGGTGGCACTGTTGCTGACACAGCCCACGGCGTAGGCGCGGTCCAGGGCTTCGACCGCCACGACGCCGCTCAACTGGCTCGGCCGGCCGGCCCCAAAGTTATAGGTCGTGGACAGCGGCAGCATCGCGGCGGACAGCAACTGCGTGCCCCCGGAGATGCTCCAGGCCTCGATCAGACAGTTGCTGTTGGCGATGCCGACGACGCCTCCGCCGTAGGTGGCGCCCACGGTGATCAGCTTGTCACCGCTCACGGCCGCGGCATTGTAGTGGCCGCTGTTGGGCGAGTTGGTGAAGAAGCGCACCGACCCGTTGGTCGTCTCAAGGCACATCAAGAACGGCTGGTTGTTGGTCGTCAGCGGGATGTTGCTGAGGTTGGTGTAGCCGACGGCGATCACATTGGTTCCGTAAGCCACCACCAGGCCGTTGCCGGGCATGTGCGTGGAAGTGGGGGCCTCCACATAGACCCGCGGAGAAATGAAGGGACCCGTCAGCGGCACAACCGGGGCGACAATGCCCGACACCGCGCTGCCAGACATGCCCACGGTCACCGCCACGGCACGGTTGGCCACCACGGGATTCAAGGGATCCAGAATGGTGACCACCGGGACGGCCGAGTAGTTGGTGCCCCCGTAGCCGAGGACCAGGTTGGTGATGGCCCCTGCCCCGTTCGTGTGGACATTGATGACCGCCGTGGCCATATGCCCGACCGTCCAGACCGGCTGTCCGTTCGTGGCAATCTTGGTGACAAACATCCGGTCTGCGCCCGCCAGCGTGGCCGGGGTCGCGTTCGTGCTGAACTGTGCGCTGCCAACCCCGTAGATGAAGTTGGTGCCCCCCTCCGAGCTGGTGGCCATGCCGGCAAGGTTATCCCGGCTGTCCGCGCCCGCGTATTCCACGCCGAAGACCGAACCGGTCAGGCCGCGGGTGGTGAACACCGGCGTCCCCCCCATGAGGAAATTGGTCGGCACCGAGAAGGGGAAGTAGGTGATGAAACTGTTGGTCGGCATGCCGGTCTGGTAGGGGGCGATGACGCGGACGACGTCATTGCCGGAATCCGCCACGAAGACCGCCCCGAAATAGTCCGCCACCAGGCCGATGGGCGTGTTGAACCGGGCCGTCAGGCCGGAGTCATCGTTCGCATTGCCGCTGGTGCCGCCGGTGGCATCACCGGCAATGGTCCGCACATCGCCGAGCGGGGACACCAGCCGCAGGGTGTGCGAGCCGGCATCGCTGACAATGAGGTTGCCATAGCCGTCCCGCGTGATGCCGGAGGGAAGGTTGAAACGCGCGGCTGAATTCGTGCTGTCAACCTGGCCGGCGGTCACGGCGTTGGTGTCGCCGGCCAACTGCACCACGTTCCAAGTCGCGGCGTTTGAACTCTGCAGCCACACGATGCGGTGGTTGAGGGTATCCGCCACGTAAAGGTTCGTCCCGGAGGTGAAGCCGGTGCCCAAGCGGTTGGTCTGGTTGGCGCTGAAACTGCTGACCGTGAAGTCCGTGCTCTGATGGACGGCGATGCCCCGGGGACCGCTCAGCAGGCCGGCGGGCAGCGCGAGGGTGGTGACGACGCCGTTGCTGATCTGCCGGATGGCGTTATTGCCCGTGTCCGCCACATAGATGAACCCGTTGGTTCCGACCGCGATGCCCTCGGGACCGTTGAAGCTCGGGCCGCCCGGCGCGGCGCTGTCGAGGTTGCCGGCATTGGCGGGCGTGTTCACCGTAGTGTCGCCATATTTCGCGATTTCCGCGCCGGTCGTGTTGGTGAAGACCCGGATCAGGTTGTTGCCGGTGTCCGCCACGACGATGTTGCCATTGGGCATGATGGCCACCCCCCCGGGGCTGAGCAGCGTGCTGAAATTGGCACCGACGGCGAGCGGCGTCAGGGTCAGCGGGACATAAGTCGCGTTGGTGGAGACGAAGGGGGTGATGCTCAGGGACTGGCCAAAGCGGAGGATGCGGTTGTTCCCGGAGTCGGCCACATAGACGTTGCCCGTGACGTCCATGGCGGCGGCGCGCGGGGCGCTCAGCGTGTTCGGGACCAACGTGGCCGGGAAGGTCAGATTGCCGGCGGCGTAATTCGTGACGGAATAAGTCACCGCATTGCTGCGATAGATAGTCAGAGAATTGGTCCAAGCCATCGGCGTGGCCGCCGTGGTGGGATTCACGGTGACGCGCAGGAAGCGGGACGCCCCGTTGAAGACGAGGTTGGTCATGTAGTTGGTCACCGAGGCCAGCGGGGCGGGCGTGTAGTCCATGATCGGCAGGCCCTGGTATTCCACCACCACCTGGGCGCGCGGGTTGCTGCCGCTGATATGGGCAAGATTGACGGACCCGGCGGTGCAGCCCAGGTCAATGTCATAGACGTTGCAATTGGAATCGCCGGACCAGACGAGCTGCGGGGCGGGGAAATAGTTGCGGGTCTGGCCGCCCGCGTAGATGCCGTCCAAGTTCGCCGCCACGCCATTGAAGAAGGTCTGCTCGTTCACCCCGCTGCCGCTGGCACCCTGGCCGCGATAGCCATTCACCGGCCCGGTCCAGTAGTTGGTCACCACCCAGTTCGTGACGGGCAGGTAAATGAGGTTGGTTGTCGCGGTGCCACTCACCAAGTTGGAGGTGTAGCGGTTGGTCTCGATCGGGGTCTGGTAGGAGACAATGAAGGCGTCGTTGGTGCCATTGCGGTCCGCCTTGCCCACCATGACGAGGGTCTTGCCGATCTGCGCCAGGCCGGCGGGGGATTCCCGCACGCTGCCGAACGAGTTTTCATGCCCAAACGTCAGGTTGGTCGCGTTCGTAAAGAGACGCGGCGGGGAAATGACGGCCGAGTAGGGACCCGGGACAAACTTGACCGGCAGCAGGTAGCCGAGATCCGTGAAGCCCAGGGGCGCATAGCCGTTGGTGTCCACATGGGTGCTGTAATTCGTATTCTCGGAAAAGTTCCCGTAGAAGTTCGTGGTGGTCACGCCGTTGGTCCAGCCACGGTTCTCCAGCAGCAGCACCCGGGTGCCGCTGGGACTCACGAGGTGGATCACCAGATCGGAGACGCGCGGATGCAGGATGGACACCCCCACGTCCAGACCGGCAATCACGCGATCCTGCGGCACGGTGAGGTAGAGGTTGGTGGTGTAGTTGTCCAGCAGCGAGATCAGCGCATTGGTGTAGGTCAGCTCCACGGTCGAGGCGGTCAGGTCCAGGCTGAGCGTGTAGCGGATGGTCAGGGTAAGCTGGCCCGCCGTATTGTTGAGGATGCGGAAGTTCCACCGGCCTGGAGTCAACGGCGGGGTGCCGGGGGCGGCCGTATTGTTGGTAAGGTTGGCGGAACTGACGCTCGAGATGCGCAGGTGCGGGAAACTGGCGGCGTCCGCCCCGTCCAAGTCGAAGGCCCCAATGGAGTAGCTGGCCGAGGTGGGAACGAGCCCGGGCACACCCGCCATCAAATCCACCCCCTGCCCCGCCGGCACCGGACCAGGCACCCCGCCCAAGCCGCCGACGACATCCACGTCCATGTTCGTGCAGTAAACGGGGATGTCGAAGAAATCCACAAACGACTGGCCGGCCTGGAGCGTGACGGTCCGGTAGAACACGTTGGCATTGGTGCTGTATTGGTTCGTGAACGGCCGCATGTAGATGTAGGCCGAGTCCACGCTGCCGGTCATGAGCGGCGCGTTGTCATAGATCTCGAAAATCCAGAGCCCGACGCCGTCCTGGCCGATCAAATCGGTCACGTCGCCCGGCCCGTCCGGCGGGTTGAGAAAGTCGTCGTAAGTCAGGCTGTAGGTCTGCATGCCGCCGGGCGAAGGCGGGCCGGCCCCGGGAGTGATGGCGTGGTTGTTGAGTGTGATGACCGTGCCGTTATGCGTCAGCGTGCCCACCAGGTCACCCAGGTTCTCGTGCGAGTAGGTGATCAGGTTGGAGATGCTCTGCATGATGATGTTGGTGGTGCAGATGCCGTAGAGCACCACCCCACCCGGGGCCTCGGGCGAACCATCGGGAATGACCATGGGGGCGGGGAAGAGCGTCAGCATCACGCCGCCGTTGGTGGTGTTCGTGCCAAACGGCGTCTGGGACGCGGCGCCAAAGAACCCGTAGGAACCGCCCTGCTGGTCCTCGGACTTGACACCCACGTAGAAAATTTCGCCAATGGACGAGTTGCTGACGGTGATGAGTTCGTAGCCGCCCCGGTTGGTGGACCGCAGCGTGTTCGGGTCCGACAACACCTGCGGGCTCAGATTGGTCAGGTCGGAAGCCCCACCGGGATAGGCCAGACTGTTCCGCGTCACAAACAGGTCCAAGTCCGCCTCCTTGTTGCGCGCCTTGGCGAGGTTGGGCGGGAGGAAGGTCGAGAAGGCGACATACGGGCCGCCGTTGGTGAGGGGCAACTGCACCACGTTGGTCGAGACGTTGGTGACGCCTGCCACAATGTTGGTGGTGAAGTTGGTCGCGGTGGTGCTGCTATAGTTCTGGTTGGTGAAGACGTAGAAATTCCACTGGTTCGTCGTGCCGTTGGTGTTGGCCACCATCAGGGGCGAGTTGGCCCCCACGCGCTCGTTGAGGTAGGGGAGGCCGTTGGTGACGGCATTGACGAGGCGGTTGGTGTAAGCCGCAAAGTTGGGGGCGGCGGTGGGGCTGACCGTCACGTTGCGAATGGCAGAATCCGTGCCGATGACCAGGGTGTAGTCCTGGACCGTGTTGGTCACCACTCCGTTGGTGCCGTTGATGGACACGGAGTTGACGTTGACCTTCCGGCCCACGACATAGACCCGGAAAGTGGTGGCCGCCACGTTGGTGAGGGTGATGAAGGTGTTCTCCACGTTGTTGACGGAGTCCCGGGCGCTCTGGCTGCCGGGCGGCGTATATTGGCTGACCGTGGTGCCTGCCGCGATGTTGTTGCCCTCGAACTCCCGTCCGTTGGCGACCAGGTTCGTGACGTAGAGGTCCAGGTCGTTGACCAGCTTGGTGGAAGACACTGGGTTGCCTGGCGGATCGGTCCAGGTCAGGGTGATCTTGAGCTGGTTCGTCAAGATGGCGGAACCCGGCACGGCGACGTCAAACGCATGATACTGGCCGGAGGCGAGCTGGTTGGTGTAGAGCGCGCTCTCGTCCACGATGACAATGTTCCGGTTCAAGGGGGAATTGGTGGGGCCGAGGAAGCCGATGGCCCCGGTGGACGGCACCGTGTTGCTCAAGGACGGAATGCCCCAGCCCTGATGCGTCACCGGATTGTTGACCGCAAAGTCGTAGGCCGGGCCGAGCGAGCGGGCCCGGTTGATGAGCAGCGCCTTGTTCAACGAGGGCTTGTTCGTGTGCGCGAAGTTGTTGGCGAAGAACTCCTGCATGAGCGCCAGCAGGCCGGAGACCATGCCGGCGGAGACGCTGGTGCCGCGCATGTAGCGGAACTGCGAACCCAGCATATTCAGCGTGTCCGTCTCGTTCAGATTGGTGAAGGTGGAGGCGCGCGCCCCGACCACATACTCGCCCGGCGCGACCATGTCCGGCTTGAAGCGGCCGTTCGGCCCTTCGATGCCCACGCCCACATTGCCCCGGCTGGAGAGGTCGGACACCTGGCTGAAGCTGTCCGAGTGCGCTATGGCCAATGGGTCATTGGTGGGTGACGCGGTGGCATTGGTCGAATTGGGCACGAGGCGGAACAGCTCCGAGCCGCCGACGGTGATGACGTTCTTGGCGTTGCCGGGGGATGAAATGCTGTCCGCGTTGCCGCCGGTGCCACCGGAATTAGCATTGCCGGAGTTGCCCGCGGCGAAGACATACGTGATCGGCTGCTCATGCGGGAGGTAATCCAGCGAATCGCGCACCCAGCCGTCGTAAAGGGCGGAATTGATGTCGTAGGTGGAGACCGGATAGCCCCAACTGTTGTTGACGATGCTCAGGTTGTTGGTGAAGAGCTGGGCGGCGTTGGTGACGAGCCAGATGTTGCCGTAGTTCGTGTAGTCCCGCGTCTGAAACGAGAGCGGGAACAACAGGGCGGCGGGGGCCATGCCGCGATAGTCCGCTCCGGCGATCGAGCCATTGGTCGGCGTCGGCGAGAGGTTCTGCCGGCCGGCGATCACGCTCGCGACAAAGGTTTCGTGGCCGTCGTAATCCACGGTGGCACTCCACGGGTTGGCAAAGTTGGCCCCGGCCAGCATGGGATGCGCCAGATCCATGCCCGAGCCGACCAGACCGATGAGCGCCCCGGCACCCGTCAGGCCACCCCATTGGCCGCCAGGGGAGAGCGTGGTCGTGTTCGTCCAGACATCCAGCCGGACGCGCGAGAGGTCATTCATCAGCAGGGGCGCGTTATACCCCTCGATGTTTTGCACGGCGGGCATCTGCGCCAGCGCCACCAGGCCGTCCACCGGCGGGACGATGGTGACGACGTGGCCGAAGGGGAACGGCTGCTGGGACTTGACCACGGCCCCCAACGAGCGGAACTGCTCCTTGGCCGCCTCAAGCTGGCCGGGAAAGACCACGATGTTCAGCCACCGTCCGGCGGGCATCGCCTCGCGGCGGATGGCGAGCGGGAGGAGCTGCATGTCCAGCTTGTAGTAGGGCTCGAAGGGCAGGACGCTCTGCACGCGCGGCGAGACGCGGAGCTGCTGCGCCAGGGCGGAACTGGCGCGGACGAGGTAGGCGTTGTTGGGGATATAGCTGACAATCTCCACCCCTGCGCCGCGCAGCACGGCGCGGAACTTGTCATCAATGGCCCCGCGCGCCTGCACGAGCCAGCTACCCGGGTCATCCTTGGCCTGCAAGTGCTCCGGGATGTTGAGGTTCACCGGCTCCAGCGTCTCGACCAGCGCGTTGCGGAGCAGCACCGCCGTCTCACTGCGGAAGAGCGCGGCCTCCGGCTTCTGACTGTTGCGCAGCCGGAAGGGAAAATGCGGGTCGGAACTCAGGGAGAGCAGCGCCGGGGGCTTGGGCGCGGGGGTGGCAGCGGCCGGAGCCGGGGACTTGCGGGTGAGCACGGACGGGAGGCGGGTGAAACGCTCCCAGACGGTGGGCTCGGCCGTGGCGTTGGTCGCGCCTTCGCGGGCGGGCGCGGGCAGGCGACGGCGCTCACCCTCGCGCCAGCAGAGCACGGCCCCCACCAGGAGGAGGAGGCTGAGCAAAAACCAATATCGGCTTTTCATACGCGATTCCACGACGGTGACCTAACCTACGGCTTCCGAGGCCGGAGAAACAATACAGTCTATTGCTGAACGGGAATCCTCCGTTTGGAGTCCCGCCTTCAGGCGGCGCGGCGTCCGACCGACACTGACGCTGCGCGCGGAGCATCCAGGACGTGCCCTCGGTTCCGCCGGCTGAAGCCGGGACTCCGAACCGGGGGGCGGCGTTCGCTGTGTTGGGTTCGCAGTCACGTTGATCCAGTTCAGTAGTCCGATGACAGCAGACGGAAGCTCTCAATAATCGCCCGGGGCGTCACCTGCGGCGGTGCGCCGGGCGGCAACGGACGCGGCAGCAGGCCGTTCTCGGGAATGCCCTCGATGCGCACCACGGTGCGCGAAGCCACCTCGCCGGTGATCTGGTAGTTGGTGACCATGAGCTGATAAGGCCCGGGCGACACATAGACGCCGCGCTCGGCCGGACGCAGGGACTGCCCGTAGGCGTAGATGGCCAGCCGCGGGTTCTGCTCCAGCATGAACAAGCCCAGGGTCTGCTGCGGGATGCGTTCGACGAAGGAATCGTTGATCGCATCCAGCATGATCCTGGCATTGGCCGGTGCCGGCAGGCCGGGCGACTGGAGCGGCCACCACAAGGTGAAACCACGGTAGTATGGATCCGAATACATGCCGTGGGGATTCGGAGGCGGGCTGCCGCTGGGCGCATTGCGAATCGCTTCATAATACCAGCCCTGCCAGTAAACGCGTTCACCGGGCGCATAGGAGCGAGCGCCGTTCCAAGGCTTGCCCACATTCAGATAAGGAGACTGGACGCTGAGTTCCGGTGTGCTGAGCACATACCCCATGCGTGTGAACGAGCGGCCGGGCGCCGGCTCCCAGGCCGTCGGGGAAATGTCGGGCTGATTGCCACTGCCGCTGCCCAGCGAGATGTAGGACACGTCCCGATACACCACCCAGTCGTTCGTGCCGTAGATCGTCGAAACCACCCACGGATACACGTTCGTCCAGTAGCTGAAGTTGCCCAGGGAGGTCTGGACATACGGGTTCTGGTTGATGTTGGTGCCAGTCACGGAGCGGTAATAGCGTTTGAACAGGGGCACGCTGTCGCCCGTGGCATAATAGGGCGCATTGTGGTAGGCCAGGATGTCGTTGGGGCTGTAGTTGGCCGTCGGCTGCCACATGCCCACGCTCAGCTTGGCGTTGATGAGGCCGTTGGTGAGGCCGCCGATGATGTTTGTGAGCTGCGGGGAGGCGGGCGAGATCACCATGGGCCAGTTCGCAGCGGCGAAGGTGTTATTGGTCAGCACGAGCGTGCCGCCCAGGGCAGCCCAGGCCACGCTGTTGGTCTGGTTCACCGAGAGCAGACTGCGGGTGGCGTCCGCGTTGATCGCCGTGGAAAAGACCTCCACCAGCCGCCAGTCGTTGGTGGGATTGGTCTCCCCGCTGCGCGCCCAGTAGAACCAGTTGGTCGGATTTGGCAGGTCGGATTTGAGATAGACGGTCTGCCAAGGAGTGCCGCGATGCACCCGCCCGATCCAGCCCAGGTTGGCGAACTTCCGCTGGGGAAAATCCCACTGGTCGGAATTGAAGATCCCGGGATCCTTGAAGCGCTGGTCATACGCCGGGGTCTTGAGTTCGTAATACCCCTGGCCGGAGCCATTTTGGAAGGAGGCCACGTTCGTGTAGCTGGGAAACTGGGAAAGATCGCTGACCAAGCCCCACGGCTGATACGCAAGGTTGTAGGCCACAGGCTGGGGCGGCCGCGGGCTTGTATCCACCCGCCACACCGTTCCCGGCGGTTCAATCGCCATGTAGAGGCCGTGGCTCCTCATCACCACCGGAACGAACGGGCTGGTCAAATCCTGGATCGTATAGTGGACCAACGGGTCGTTGACTTCCCAAGCAGCACTGATGGAGACGACCCGGGTGGGAGTGAACCCGAGCTGGAGGGTGATCGTGGGGGAGGCTGATTGGTTGACGGGAAACACGGTGTTGGTGCCCAGGAAACGACGAGCCCGATCCACCTCTCGCAGCGGATTCGCAGTCGGGCTGTATTGCCGCCAGAGGTTGCTCGCCACCGAGGTAATGTTGGTGTTCAGCGAAAACGCTAACTGGTTGCTGACGCCTTCCGTGGGGGCCATCACCCCCCCTTGGCGGCTCGTCAGCCAGAACTGGCCGCCGTTGTTGCGGCCGTCCGAGCCCAAGGCGATCCCGAGATTCTCGTCCGTGGGCGCGACATACCAATGCGTTCCGCCGCCGCCACCCAAGCCGATGGCAGGCCCGCCAGGGGTGAGCGCCACGTTGAAATCATTGGGCGTGACGTCCCGCACGTAATAGTAGGTGCCCGACACCATCCCGCCCGGCAGTGTCCCGGTGGTGTAGAACAGCAGATCCATGCCATCAATCAACCCGTGGGCCAGCCGCCACCACTTACCGATCCCAGCCGGGAACACGACCGCCGACTGCGGCCGGGATATGTTGGTTCCCGTGATCAGGTTGGCCAGGCTCACGAAATCCACCACCCGGTTGCTGTTCGGTTCGTAGAGTGCGTAGCGGACCGAGTTGGTGACAGTCAGGTGCAGGCGCAGGTCAGGAAAACCATTTGACCGGTTGAACGCGGCGGGGCTGGCGGGGACATATGGGCTGACGGGGAAGAACCCGCCGTTGGTGAAACCGGGATACGGCGGCAGGTTGGTGGCGAAGGCGTAGCCCCGGGCCAAAGCGCCATTGGTCCCCAGCAGGCCATTGGTAAAGAAAAAGCTCTTGAAGCTGGGGAACAACCCGGGGGCGGCCGTGCCCGGCCAAGCGTTCCCCAGGATGTTTGTGAGAACGGTATTGGTGGTCCGGTTCGTGTAAACCAGCATGAAGTTCGTGGATGAGAACAGCTCGTAGCTGTTGGTCAGGTGCCGGTTAACAAACCACCCCAAGGCCACATCCGCCACATGGGCCGCCTCCAAGCGCAATTGTCGGTTGACGTTGGCGGGCTGGGGAAAATTGCCCGCATAGGAGTTCCACGCCTCCAGCCCATAAACATTGGTCAGGCCGACCACCACGGCCTGGTTCGTCATGACCACCGCCCCCGGTCCGAAGTTGGTCGCGTTGGTCTTCACGAGTTCCAGCCGGCGCGTCGCCGTCAATACGGTCTGGGCGCCAAACTCGTTGAAGTTGGGATAGCCCTTCTTCGCGCCGATGATGACCGGAACGCCGGCCAGCAGGCAGGACTGGTTGGTTCCAATGCCGGCCGCGTTCACGAAGCTGTTCACGTCCTGATACAGCGCAAGCCGACCGAAGGGATCAGTCAGCTCGTAGCTCGGCAGGCTGAGCAGGTTGGTATCCGTGATGTTGGTCGTATATCCGACGATGAAAACGGAGTCATTGCTGGGCCAGCCGTTCGTGCTGAACGCGAAATAGGGACGGAAGAGCGTGGGGTAGGCCGGCGCGGCGGTGTTCGAGGTGGTGGCGTCGTAAAGGTTGGCGGCGAGCTGAAGAATGCGGTGCGTCTCCGGTGAATAGAGGCTGCTGGGATGGACCCGGATGTTGGTGACACTCAGGAAAAAACTCGCGTTGGTGCCCCAGAACGTGGTGCCAAAATAATAGTTCGTCAGCAGCACGTTCGGCTCGCCACCGCCAAAGCCCGTCCAGTTGGTGTTGACGATGACGCTGGGGTTCACGCTGGCCCGAAACATCAGTTCGGCGGCGTTGAAGAAGAAGTAGTCCGCGTCCCAGCTTGTGAAGCCGGACACATCCCCGCCGGACGACCCGATGGTGATGTTGGTGGCCGTGAAGACGATGTTCGACCAGTTCAGGTTCATCTTCCCGTCCACCGGCCAGGACTCCGTCCCCAGCGTGGAGAGCAAATTGTAGTAGGCCCGGCGGTCACGTTCGCCGGCGGCGGTCGCGGTGAGGTTGTTGGAGCCGACGTATTGCAGATTGGTGGTGAACGTCGTCGAATAATTGCGCGTGCGGATGAACGATTCGTTCAGGTCGAAGTAGTGCTGCGCGGCCGCGTTGATGTTGCTGCCGCCGGGCCAGCGGATGTTGTTCGCATCCGTATTGATGGTGAGGTTGGTGGCGGTCATCAGCGGGCCGTCCCCCAGCACATCGAACTGCGAGCTGAGCAGCGCGTTGGCGGGAGCGAGGCCGAAATGCGCGGTGAGGGTGGGCAGGTTGGCCCCGCTGCCGTTGAAGCGGAACAGCAGCAGATCCCGCGCATCACGGAAGGCATCCCGCGAGCCGGGAAAGAAAATACTGGAGGCATTGTTAGCCACTAAATAATTGTAGCCGTAATGCGTCGGGGCCATTTCCGTCAGCATCGAGGCAATGTTGAACTCCTGCGGCCCCAGCCCAAGGTTCCGGTAATAACGCTCCGCCGCAAACCCCGGGGCGCCGCCCAAAATTCCGCCGCGCTTCGCCTGATTATGAATGAAGTTCAGATCGAAGGACTTCCCCGCCGGGGCGACCAGATAGGTGTAGCGGGCGCCAAACCGGTTGTTGGGGCCATGCACCTGGTCGGCATTCTCCAGAATCGCCAGCCACTGTGGATCACCGGACTGGATGCGGTCCGTGAACTCGAACATGCCGTCCCGGTTGAAATCGAGGTAGTAGCGGCCCTGGTTCGGCTCGCTGGCCAGCACGTCGTAGGGCGTGATGTTCGTATAGTTCGGCGAGAACACCGGTGCCCGCGCGTCAAACTGGAGGTTGCCCAGGTTCGTGAGCCATCCGCCCAAGCCCAGGGCCATGGCATTGGTGTAATTGACATTCGCGGAGCTGGCCAGATTGCCGACAAACCCCGCGCTCTGGTAATTGGTCGGCACCAGCAGGCCATAGTTCCACTTGTCGCCGAAGGTAACGAGCCGGGCGATGACATCCGCCTGGGCACGCGCCAGGCCGGTTTCCATCGCGGTGCGCGCCTCGCCCGCCGAGGTGACCGCCTCGATGGAGCGCCGCTCGCGCCGCGCCACGCCGAGAAAGGCCACCACCATGAACGTCACCAGCGACAGCATGATGAGCGTGGCCACCAGCGCGACGCCCGACTGCCGGGCCGTCGCCCGGTTCGCATTGTGTGGAAAAAGGAGCTTCATTGCAGGCCGGTGCGGATGGGGATCTGGAGCCGGAACATGTGGACGCTGTCGAGGTTCGTGGAGAGATAGCCCTGCACGTCCGTGGTGTTCGGCAGGAACGCATTGGCCCGGTCAGCGGTCCGGGAATCCACGTAGCCAAGCTCGATCTCCACATGCGAAGGCACGTCGCCGTTGGTCAGGAAGCCGCCGACCGGCACCGCCACGCCATTGGTGACCCCGGTGACACGGAAGTGAAGAACGTTGTCCGCCACCCGGTGGAACAACCCGACCGGCGTGCCCGAGTTCAAGGCGTTTTGCAGGTTGGAGGAGAAGCGGTTGGCATTGGTCGTCCAGCGGTAGAGGCTGCCCATACCGTTGGTGGCCGGGGCCATCGGGTTCCCGGCGCTGGCCACCCGGTAGCCCACGGCCATCCAGTTGGTCGGCGTGGCCGCGGGATCGAAAGAAATGAAGAACGCATCCTGCAGGACATTCTGCAGCACCACGTTGCTCCCATTGGTCATGGTGATCGCCCCGGCGGACCAGTTGGTGCTGGTGTAAAAATTGAAGGCCGCGCCGCCCAGCGGGGAGTTCCCCGCCTGCATCTGGGCCACATCCCGCTTGAGCAGGTCCGCCGCCGCGCGCCCCGTCTCAAACTTGTCCACCTCGCGCACGGCCTTGCGCATGATGCTCTGGGTGCGGTCAAACATCTGGTAGAGCGCCAGGATGATGAAGGAGACCAGGCTCACCGCCACGAGCAATTCAAGAATGGTCACCGCGCTGCGCCGGCGGGCGCGGAGCGTGCGCTGAACTGGAGTGCGCGTGTTCATGGGCCGATGAAGCTGGTGGTGCGGAAAAGGTAGCCGCCGGGCTCAGCCACCAACTGCCCGCTGACGAGCGTCCGCACCACGAGCCGCCCATTGCCCACCTTGGTGGGGAAGACCCCGGGCGGCCCCTCGTAGGCGGGCCATTGGAAGGTGAGCTTCACCTCGTAAAGGTTGTTCGTGAGGAAGGCCAGCGCGCCGGGGGGCAGGGCCGGGTTGTTCGCGTAGCCCGGGTCCGCCGTATAGTTCGTCACTTCGGAGGTCACCACATAGCTGAAGGACACCGGCGGCGCCCCGGCCCCGATTTCGCTTAAGTTGCCGCTCAAGGCGCGGAAATGGGCGCGGATGTAACCGACCCCGTTCGTCGTCTCCCAGCGTGGGATGCTCAGGCGCTTGATGACTTCGAGCGGGGTGTTGCTGGCCATGGGGAGGACCGGGCCACTGAACTGGAGCAGGCTGTTCGTGAGCGCAGTGAGGTTGGAACTGGCGGCTCCCCCGCGGATCGCCTCAAGCAGGAACGCCGCGTCCTGCGAGATTACCGTGTCCTCACGGTTCTCCTTCTGCACGTTCAAGCCCGCCGGCATCACGCCGATGATGGCGACCATGGCAAACGCCACGATGGCGAGGCTCAACGCCACTTCCACCATGGTGAAGGCGATTTCACCGGGCCGGGCCGGCCGGAGCGCCGCTCCGGTCAAAGGAATGGGGGGAGTGAATCTCATGGCAGTTCAGGCTTCACCGCTTTGGCCCGCCCCGTCACCCAGTCCAGCCGGACCCCGTAGAACTGGACGACACGCGGACTGCCGGCGGTCACGGCGTAGTTGGCGGAGGCCGTGGTGCCGGTGAAATAGCTGCCCGCCGGGTAGATGGGATTGCCGCCCCCGGCCGGATACCGGACGCGGGCGTTCGACGCGCCGAGCACCAGATACGTGACGCCCGGGATGATGCCGCCATTTGCGGGGACTCCCGGGGCCGTCGCCACCGCGTCCGTGTTGCTCACCATGTTCGTCTGGCCGGTGGGGTCCTTCGGGTGCATGATGCTCCCCTGGGCCACGGCGAGGGAAATGTTCGTTGTCCGTCCGATCAGCCGCCCCGTCTCATCGAAACCAATGTAAGGCAACTGGACAGACGTGGTCGTCGGCTGGGTTTCGTCCAAAGGAATCGCATTCGTCTGCGGGCTCAGCGGCATGCCGTGAAAGACAAACTGGTTGCGGAGCATCTCCGCCGGGATGAACGCCCCGTCCGGCAACGAGTGCCACTCGGAGATATAGCGCGGCGAACTTTGCCCCGGCTGGTCACCGAGCATCCGCGGCGAGAACAGGGCGTAGGAGTTCAACTGGCCGCCCACGATGGTGTTCCCGGCGGAGTTGTTATAGAGGAAGTAGTTCTGCGCGGGCGTAAGTCCGCCGGCGAACCAGTTGGTGAACCAGTCCAGGTCCGGCGCGAAGACCACATAGACCTTGGTCCGCTGGCTCATGGCCTTGAGCCGCGCAAAGGCCAGGTCGTCCATCAACTGCCGGGTGGCCGACTCGGTGAGGTTGCCCTTGTCCTTGTTGAAGGCGGGCAGCGTCATCACCGCCAGAATGCCGATGATGCCCAGCACCACCATCATCTCGATGAGGGTGAAGCCGCGCCGCTCCCCTGCCCCTCGCCTTGGCCCGCCAGCCACCGTGCGTGTTGGCGCGGTGACCGGATGGTCGGAAAATGAGGTGTGGCCAGGGAGCTTCATAGGCTTACTTCCAGTTCAGGATGTTGTCGCGGTTCACGCCAGCGTCCGCCTTCACCGCGTTGTCAAACAGCATGTCGGGTCCAAACGAGAAGATCATCACCGCGTCGCGCGCGAAATAGCCGTCGTTGTTCCCGTTGCCGGTGCCCACGAGTCCAAAGTGCCCGGCCGGGGCGCCGCCGGCCATCTGCGAGACGCCCCGGCGTTGATACACGGAGTTGCCCGTCGCGTTGTCGTAGTTCAAGTCCAGCGAGATGATGTAGGGGCTGCCCCAAGGATCGCGCATGACGCCGTCGGTGCCCAGTCCCGCACCGGCCAGCGCGCCGCCGCCGCCCACGGCCGGCTTGGCGTTGAAGTATTGAATCTTGCGCGGGTTGCGCTGGTTGTTCACCACCGAGGCATCCGGCGTGTATCCGGGAAAGCTCTGGCCAGTCAGAATCACCATCAATTCCGCATTGCTGGCCTGATAGGCCGACGGGGTGCCCACGTTCAACGGGTTGCCCCCGTAGTTCAACACGTCGTTGGTGCCGCCGCCGTAGCCGGTGCCCGTCGTGCCGTAGGTAAAGTCCGAGCCGGCCACCGTCGCCATGGCCGAAGACGAGGCCGGGAGACGGCTGTAGTCGTTTTGATAAATGCTGACGGCGGACTTAAGGTCCGACATGTCCTTCTGCGCCTGCACGATCTTCGCCTTCGTCTTCACCTTGCCGATCACGGGCAGGAGCAACCCGGCGAGCACGCCGATGATGCTGATGACCACCAGCAGCTCGATGAGCGTCATGCCCTGTTGGCGTTGGGGGTTGCGATGAGAATGATGTTTCATGTTCAGGGTTATCTCCAGTTCTTGATAAAGTTGGTGCCGCCGCCCTTCTGCTCGATCTCCGCCCAGAGATCATAGGACTTGGGATTGTGACCCGTCACCGGGTAGGCCCGGTAGCGCCAGACATTGGCCGCGCCACCCGCTGGATGCTTGGCGGGAACCTGCAGCAGCATGACCGCCGGATGCCCCGAGCCGTTGGTAAGCAGCGCAAAATCCGCGCCCATTCCAGAACCGCCCTTGAGGTTCAGGAAGACCTCGGGGCTGCCACCGGTCTTTTGATTCACAAATCCCGGCAGGTTGAAGTAGCTGCCAATCATGAGGTTGTTGACCAAATGACTGGGATCCGATTCAGCCGCGAAGTTCGGGCTGACGTTCCGCACGCCGCCGAGTTCATACGCGAGCGGATTCCAGTGGGCATTGGTCGAGGCCCAGTTGGGTTCGTCGGGCGGGTAGGTCCCGAACTTCTTTTTGTAGCTTTCCAGGGCGCTTTGGATTTTTGCCATCTGGGCCGCAGTGGCCGCCGCCGCCTTCTTCGGACCCGCTGTGGCCACCAGCCCCACTGTCAGCCCCACGACGATGCCGATGATGCCGATGACCATCAGCAGCTCGATGAGCGTGAACGCCTGCGTTTTCTGTTTCGGCAACATGTTCATTTGGAAGTCTTGTCTCGAAGTTCCTGTTCCATCCGTTCGCTCAGCCACTGCTTCACCATGCTCTGGTAGTTGAGATACCGGGACCGCGCGAGCCGCTTGATCCGCGAGAGCATCCGCGGGTCCATCCGCAGCGTCACCGTCACGGACTCGGTGGATTCCGCGCCCGCCACCATCGCCGCGTCCATCAGCCGCAGGTCCAGGCGGTGCTCCCGCCAGTAGTCCGCCTCAGCCTCCTCGCTGTCGAAGGCCGGCACCGCTTCCCAGTTGGAAATCGCCGTCATGCTCTATTCTTTCTGGTCCAGCAACTGCGTCACCCGCCGCTTGTAGAAGAACTGCTCTTCCTGCAAAAACTCCCGCGCATAGATCACCCGCACCTGCTTCCCGTTCGTCCGATACAGGCTGAACACCCCGATCCCGCGCGCCGACCGCCCCAAATTGAAATACCGCGCCTGCCCGGCGAACCGCGCCGAATCCGGCAGCAACCGCACCACGAACGCATCCTCAAACGACTCTTCCACGTCCTGCTGGGTCAGGTCGCCGCTCGGAGTGAACGAAGGATTAGCCCAATCAAATTCCATAAACCATCCGGTTCTTGCTGTATGTCCAAAGACTTTGCGGTGTCACGACAATGTATTTACGACTCCGGAGCCCTTTCGTCAAACCCGGTGTTTACTGTAGGCGGGAGGAAGGTGGGAAGTGGTGGGTGAACTCGCAGGCAGCTCAAACCAGCGCCAAGCTGTGCGTGTTACGTGTTGCGTGTTGCGTGAAAACACCACGCAGCCGCAGGTCTTCACGCAACACGCAACACGCAGCACGTTCTCCCCCTCAAATCATATGGCAAAACATCGCGTCCCGGAGCTTCGGCTCAAACCAGGTGCTCTTTGGCGGCATGATGCCCCCGGCGTCGGCGATCTCCATCAGGTCCACGATGCTCGTCGGGAACATGCTGAACGCGCAGGCATACTCCCCGCTGTTCACCAGCTTCTCCAGCTCCGCCGTGCCCCGGATGCCGCCCACGAAATTGATGCGCTTGCTCGTGCGCGGGTCGGTGATGCCGAAGAGCGGATCGAGCACAAACTTCTGCAAGAGCGTCACGTCGAGGCGCTCGATGGGATCATTCGTCGCCGCGAACTGCGGACGGAAGTGCAGTGTGCGCCATTGCCCGCCAAAGTAAAAACCCAGCTCATGCTTGCGCGTGGGCTTCGGCGTCCCCTCCGGCTTGATGATGAAAATGGCATCGAGCTTGGCGAGCAACGCCTCCGCCGTGAGCCCGTTCAAATCCTTCAACACCCGGTTGTAGGGCAGGATCTGCATCTGGTTGTGCGGGAAGATCACCGTGAGGAATCCCCCGCTCTGCCCCGCGCCGTTACGCGCGGTGAACACGCGTCCTGCCGCCGCGCTGCGATGGTGACCATCCGCGATGTAAAGAAACGGAATCTTCGCAAACAGCTCCGCGATGAACGCGATCTCTGCCGCGTCCCGCACGCTCCAGGAAGTGTGGCGCACGCCGTCCTTGCCCGTGAAGTCCACATCCGGCGGCGTCGCCGTCTTCTTCGCGACAAACTCATCCATCGCCGTCACCGCTTTGTAAGTGAGGAACACCGGCCCCGTCTGCGAGTTCAGCGTCTCGATGTGGCGCACGCGGTCGTCTTCCTTGTCCGGCCGCGTGAACTCGTGCTTCTTGATGATGCCATCGAGATACTCCTGACAGCTCGCCGCCGCAACGAGGCCGACCTGCGCATGACCGCCCATGATCTGGCGGTAGAGGTAGAAGCACGCCTGACTGTCCTGAAAGAGCGCGCCATCCGCGATGAGCTGGGCGAAGTTCTCCTTGCCCTTCGCGTAAACGGGAGCCGAGTAGAGATCGGTGCCAGGCGGCAGATCAATCTCCGGCTTCGAGACATGCAGAAAAGAAAGCGGATTGCCCGCCGCCATCTCGCGCGCCTCCTCGGAAGACATCACGTCGTAAGGCAGCTCGCAGATGCGCGCGGCCAGTTCGGGTTTCGGTCGGAGTGCGGGAAACGGTTTCAGTGTCGCCATAAAGCGGGCGCGAAGATAGGAACCGACCCGCGCGAAGGCACGCGAAAAAGTGCAGACGATTAGACGCACTTGCGCCTTTGGCAGGTCCACATCACGACCATCGAACCCCCTCGCCCTGCGACGCAGGAGCGGGGAGAGGGATGGGGAGAGGGGAGTTTCGACAATTCGACCGGACACCAAACGCCTCTCGAGACGAACCGCATTCCAGCCAAGGGTCCTCTCTGCGCCCGTCCCGTCTCTGCGGTGCTCGCGGGTTATTTTTCACCGCAGAGACGGGACGGGCGCAGAGAAGCCAGTGAAGGCACCAATGCAACCTACCTCCCCTTTACCCCATCCCCCAGCGACTTCACAAACGCCTCCAGCCGCGGCACCAGCTCCGGCGACTTGCCCAGCTCCGCAATCTGGTTCACCACCGCGCTGCCCACCACCGCCCCATCCGCTGCGAACGCGACCTGCCGCGCCTGCTCGGGATTGGAAATGCCGAACCCCACCGCCACCGGCAGCGACGTGTGCTGCCGGATCAGCGCCACGCGCTCCGCAAGGTTCCCCGCGACCTTCGCCTGCATCCCCGTCACGCCCTCGCGCGAGATGTAGTAGATGAAACCCGTGCCCCGCTTGACGATCAGTGCGATGCGCTCATCCGGCGTGGTCGGAGCCACGAGCCAGATCGCGCACAAGCCGGCATCCCGCATCAACTGCTCGTAGGTGTCCGCCTCTTCCGGCGGAAGATCGAGCACCAGCAACCCGTCCACGCCCGCGCGGGCCGCGTCCTGGATGAACTTCTTCACCCCGTAGCGGTGCATGAGGTTGAAGTAAACGTAGAAGACAATCGGGATCTGCGACTCGCGCCGGATCGCCGCCACCGTCTCGAACAGCCTCGGCGGCGTGGTGCCGCTCTCGAGGCCACGCTGCGCCGCGAGCTGGTTCACGAGCCCGTCGGCAAGCGGATCGCTGAAGGGCACGCCGAGTTCCAGCACATCCACGCCTGCGCGGTCGAAGGCCAGCGCAAGCTGCCGGGTGGCTTCGAGATTCGGATCACCCGCGCCGATGTAAACGACCAGCGCTTTCTGGGCGTCCTGTTTCAGGCGGGCAAAGCGGGCTTCGATACGATTCATGCGCCGCGGATTCTCCGGCTGCCGCGCCGTGTGGCAAGGATGGAAACGTGAAGCGGACACTCCTGTCCGCTGTGGGATTGCAGCGCGACACCCCAACTCATCGGCCCGAACGGGGGACAGGAGTGTCCCCTCCACGGTTACGCGCCCGCCACACGAGCCTGAGTCCCTCCAGCGTCAAATTCGGCTCCACCGCCGAAATCTCCGGCAGCTTGGCCGCCAGCAATTCCGCATACCCCCCCGTCGCCACCACCGGCAATTTCCGGCATTTCAGTTCCCGCTTCAGCTCGACGATCAGCTCCCGCACCAGCCCGCGATACCCATGCACCGCGCCGATCAGCATCGCCTCGCGCGTGCTCTTGCCGATGACCGAACTCGTCTCGCGAATCGTGATGCGCGGCAGCAGCGCCGTCTTGTCGTGCAGGTAATCTGTCATCGCCGCGAGGCCCGGCGCGATGATGCCGCCGACGTAATCGCCCTTCCCATCCACCACATCAAACGCCAGCGCGGTGCCAAACGCCACCGCCACCGACGGCGTGCCAAAGTGATGCCGCAGCGCGACCGCATTCGCCAGCCGGTCCGGTCCGATGCTGTTCGGTTTGGGATAATTGATGCCCACACCGGCGATGGTGCGCGGCGTCAGCACCAGTGCTTCGCGACCAAACTCAGCCCGGCAAAAATCAACCGCCCGGCCCGTCGCCGACGGCACCACGCTGCACAGCGACACCCCTTCGAGCTTCGCCTTGCCCACGAAGCGCCGCACCAGCCCACCCGCAGCATCCGCCGCCCACAGCGCGGTCTTGATGTTCACCTGCTTCAGCACGCCGCGCGTGTCCGCGAGACCGAGGTGCGTGTGGGTGTTGCCAATGTCGAGGAGCAGAATCATGACTCGGTAGGGTGAGACTCCGTCGAACCCCGCCTGCCGACGCAGGAGGCGCGAGCGAAGCGAGCTGCTTGGCCATGCCACCCGGAGTATTCGAGTAGTGGAGTAAGGGAGTGACGGGCGACTGCCTCCGCCAGCACTCCATTTCCCCACCACTCCATCACTCCGTGCTTCATGGCTTCTCCACCGTCACATCCCCCCCGATGATACGCTCCAGCCGTCCGTGCTGGGTGCGCAGCAGCAGTGCGCCCTCGGAGTCGAGCGACTCGGCCACGCCGCGCTGGGCCCGGTCGCCGATGCGGATGGTCACGTTTTGCCCGATGGTCGTGCATTGCTCCTCCCACTCGTCGGCGAGCGCCTCAAACTGCCCGTTGCGCACCCGGGCATAGTCCGCATCCAGCTCGCGCAAAATGGCCGCTGCAAGTTCCGGCCGCAACACCGGCTGACCACTCTCGATGCGCAGCGAGGTCGCGATCTTCCGCAGCTCCGGCGGCAGATCGGTGCTGGCCAGGTTCACGTCCACACCAATGCCGATGATGACATACTTGATGTGGTCCAGCTCCGCGCTGAGTTCCGTGAGGATGCCCGCGACCTTCCGGCCTTTGAGGAGAATGTCATTGGGCCACTTGATCTCCGGCGTGAGGTTGGTCTGCCGGCGAATCGCCCGGGCCAGCGCCGTTGCCGCCACCACGGTCAACTGTGTCGCCGACTGCGGACGCATGTCCGGCCGCAGCAGCACGGAAAACCAAAGCCCCTTGCGCGCCGGCGACAGCCATTGCCGGCCAAGCCGTCCCCTGCCCTTCTTCTGTGACTCGGCGAACACCACCACCCCTTCCTTCACGCCATCACGCGCCAGCTTCTCGGCCACGTCGTTCGTCGAATTCGTCTCCTCGAAGACGCGAATGTCCCGGCCCACCACCTGATTGTCCGGCAGGCGCGCAAGCAAGTCGTCTGCATGCAGCGCATCTGGCGTGCTGAGCAGCCGGTAGCCTTGGTGCGGATTCGCCGTGATCTCGTAGCCAAGCTTACGCAGCTCCTCGATGCGCGCCCAGACCGCCGCCCGGCTCATGCCAAGCTGCTGCGCGAGATCCGCGCCGGACACCGAGCCAGCGCCGGCCCGGCGCATCGCGGTAAGAATTTGAGCGTCAACGGTCATGTAAGGCCAATCTGAGGAAAACCACTAACCGGCACTGACCAGCACTAATGAAAAGCGCTCGCTGGTCTGGTCTTCATGAGCGCCAGTCAGTGCCGGTCAGTGGTTTATTCGCTTGCCACAGCCCCTCGCTATCAGCTTTCGAAGTCCAGCGCAATGTCCACCGCGCGCGCCGAGTGCGTGAGCGCACCGACCGAGATCAAGTCCACCCCCGTCTCAGCGATGCCGCGGACCGTCTGCAAATTCACCCCACCGCTCGCCTCTGTCTGCGCTCGCCCATCCACCAGTTGAACGGCCTCCCGCAGATCCGCGAGGCTCATGTTGTCGAGCAGGATGATGTCCGCCCGCGCCTCCACCGCCTGCCGCACCTGCGCCAAAGTGTCCGCCTCCACCTCCACCTTGAGTTCGGGATACGCCACCCGCGCCCGCTCCACCGCCGCCGCGATGGCATTGGGCAGCTCGTTTCGCAGCGCTGCCAGATGGTTGTCTTTGATCAGCACCATGTCGTAGAGACCGACCCGGTGGTTCTTCCCGCCGCCGCACTTCACCGCATATTTCTCGAAACGCCGCCAGCCAGGCGTGGTTTTGCGGGTATCGAGGATTCTGGCCTTCGTGCCGTTCACCTGTTCGACAAACTGTGCCGTGAGGGTGGCCACTCCGGAGAGCCGCTGCACAAAGTTCAACGCCACGCGCTCGGCGGTGAGGATGGATCGGGCCGAGCCGCTGACGCGCATGAGAATCTGCCCCTTCGGACATTGGTCCCCGTCCGCCGCGTGCGGAGCGATGACGAGTTCACGGTCCAGTTCCTGAAACGCGACGCGGGCAAAGCCCAACCCCGCCAGCACCAGCGGCTCCCGCGCCACCATCTCGGCGCACATCGTGGTGGTCTCGGGAACGGTGGCATTCGTCGTCGCATCCCCTGGCCCGATGTCCTCGGCCAGCGCGGCGCGCACCGCACGTTGAATTTCTTCGGCGGACAATTCCATGCGCGGACGATGGCGGACCGGCGGGCGCGCTTGAAGAAAAAAGGCGCGCGACCGGGACGACCGTGGATCAGCGCTCCGGCCCCACGATCTTCTTAAAATCAGGATGCGGCCGGATGTTGTTGAAGCGCCCGTCAGTGGCCGCCATGCCGCGCAGGTTCTGCGAAGCAGGATTCTGCCGGAGCCGGAGGTCGCTGTGATGCACCGCGTTGCTCACGGCCACGAGCGCCGCGTTGGTCTTGCGCTGGAAGTTCAAAATGGCACCCAAGTCATACCACAGCTCCGGGCTGGTGGGATTGAGCCGCACGAGGCGGGCCAGGCACTCCTCCATGCGCGGGACATTGCCAGCGAGTTGAGCGCCTTGCAGGGCCGCTTGGAGTTGTGCCGGACTGGCCTGCGGATCAGTAAGAATTTTCTCCATCAGCGGAATGAGTCGGCCCAGCATTGCCCGCCCTTTCGCGGGCTGGCCGGCCTGCTGATATGCCTGTGTCATGGTCACCAGCGCGGCGGCATCATCGGCCGCCAGCGGGGCCAGGGCATCCAGCACCTCCAGAGCAGCATTGGTCTGCCGTTGCTTCGTGTAGGCGGCCACCAACTGCAGGCCCGCCTGAACGTTCCCCGGGCTGGCGCGGTAGATGGCTTCGATCTGGGCGAGTTGTTTCAACGCCTCGGCTTGTGCGGCATCCGCCGGTGCAGCCGCCACCTTGGGAGCCAAATTCTTTGCGCCGGGCTGTATTTTGTCGTCGCAGAAAGCCACGAGCGCGGTGACACAGAATACGATGACAAGGGCTTTCATGATGATCGGAACCGGTGACCTTGCTGGAATGGAGCCAGATTGGTGAGAAGCCCGGGCGGAGACAACTGGAAATTAGCGCTCGAACGACGACACCGTCCTGGACTGCGCCGGTAGAGCGCAACGGCGCCGGCGCTTTCGCAGCGGCAGGCCGCACCCGGCTCCGCGAACCACAAGCCCGTCACCACGGCTTCAGACCGTCGTAGGAGACGACGTGAGGAGTCTCATACCAATTCCCAATGAAACTCGGCAGATTTCCGCGGGACGGCACCCCTCACCCCAACCCTCTCCCCTCCTCCGAGGAAGGGAGAGGGAGAAGATGCGCGTCATGGTCCGCCTCGGCGATTCCACCAATAGTCATTAGGAATTGGTATCACCTGCTTCGGGAAGAAGGTCAGCGACTCCTCACGTCGTCTCCTACAACGAGCGCGTGGGCGCAGCGTATTCCTGCTCTTGATCCTAATCCTGATCCTGATCCTGCGCTCGGGCGGGAGAGATTAGGATTAAGAGTAGGATTGGGATTAGGAGAGAGAAAGCGGACAGGAGTGTCCGCTTCACTTCCCTACTTCACCGCGGCCGTTTTTTGCGGCTCGGGGGTCGCGGCCTTGGGCGGCTCGAAGGTGGCGATGCTGCTGCCGTTCACGCCGTTCCAGACGCGCAGGACACCGTCCTGGCCGCCGGCGATGACGACCTTGCCGTCGGGCGTGGCCGCGCCGGCATACATGAAGTCGCTCGCGCCGGCGAAGGTGCGGGCGTCACCGCCGCCTTCGTTGATGAGGCGCACCTTGCCGTCGCCGCCGGTGGCGAGGAACTGGTCGCCCACGCCGACGTGGTTGATGGAGGTGGCTTCCTTGCTGAAGCCCTGGATGGTCCGCACGACTTCGCCGGTGACGAGGCTCCAGACCTTCACCGCGTTATCCGCGCCCGCGCTGGCGATGATGCGGCCATCGCGCTTGAGCGTGACGCCGAGCACCTGATGGGTGTGGCCCTCGAAAGACTTCACGAACTTCGCGTCCGCGACGTTCCACACCTTCACGAAACGGTCCGCCGCGCCGCTGACCATCAGCTTGCCGTCACCGGAGAAGTCCACGCTCTGCACGGTGTCGCTGTGCGCGTTCTTGAACTCCCTCACCAGCGCGCCGGTGGCGGCATCCCATAGCTTCAACTCGCCGCTGCGGGAAGGCTCGCCGCTGCCGGTGGCAAGGGTCTTGCCATCGGGGCTGAAGGCGACCGTGTTCACGCGGCCCGTGAGGGGCGAAGCGCCGTTGGCCGAGCCGATCGTGCGCACGAGCTTCCACTCGGGCTGGGTGTCCCAGACGAGGGTCTTGCTGTCGCTGCCGACGGACACCACCGCGCTGCCGGCGAACGCCACGGCCTTCACCGCACCGGCGTGGCCCTTGTAATTTTCCACGCCGCTGCCATCCGTCGCGCTCCAGGTGCGGACGATGCCATCCTCCCCGGCGGTGACGAGCTGCCGGCCGTCCGGAGAATAGGCGAGGGAACGAATCATCTTCTCCTCGGCGGTCTGCGCTTTCTTCGCATCGGCGGCGAGCGTCTCCACCTTCTTCTGCGCGGCCTCGGCGGTCTCCAGGTCTTTTTTGGCCTTCGTCACGTCGTCCACACCACGCTTGGCGTCAGTGACAGCGCGCTTGGCGGCGTCCTCGGCATCGGTGTATTTGCGCACCTCCGCCGTGGCGTCGGTGAACTTCTTGTTGTCAGCGGTGAACTTGTCGGTGGCTTCCTTGAGCTTCGCGTTCGCCTCCGTGAGCGACTTCTCAGCGGCCGTCTTGGCCTCGCCGACGGTCTTCGCCTTGTCAGCGGCTTCCTTGGAAGCCTTCTCAGCAGCCGGCTTGGCCGCCTCGGCGGCTTTGGCAAGGGCCTCAGCGGCGGTCTTGGCAGCGGCATCGGCTTCCGTGGCGACCTTGTCGGCGGCTTCCTTGGCTTCCATCGCCTTCTTCTGCACGGCTTCGGCTTCCATCTTCGCCTTCTCGGCGGCGGCCTTGGCGGTCGTGGCCTCGGCGAGCTTCTTCTGGTTTTCTGGGTGCGTCTTCTCCAGTTTCACACGCTCTTCCTCGGCCTTCTTGGAGGCTTCGTCCGCCTTCTTCAAATCGTCCTCGGCCTTCTTCACCGCGTTCTTCTGAAAGGTCAGTTCGTTGTTCGCCATGGTCAGGTCGCGGCCCTGGGCGGCGACGCGATCCGAGACATAGCGATCCCCGCGAATTTCACCGAGCGCCTTGCCATCTGCGGCGTTCCAGAGTTTCGCCACCGTGTTCGTGAGGCCCAGGCTGGCGAAGGTCTTGCCATCCGGGCTGACTGCGAGCGCGGCAACGGGGCTGCCGTGCGCGGCGGTGCGGACGGCACTGCCATTGTCCGCGTTGAGCACGCGCACGATGCCATCTGTGCCGCTGGCCAGAAGCTGCGCGGGGGGCAACGCAGCAAGCTGGGTGATGGGACCGGTCCCGGCAATCACCGCGCCCGGCTCCACCTTGCCACCGGCGGCCTCAGGAAGCTTCCACGTCAGAATGCTCTTGTCCCCGTGCGCCGTGGCGATGCGCTTGCCATCGGGCAAGATCGCAACAGCCGCAACGTCATTGGTCGTCGTGACCTCGGCAAACAGTGCGCCGTCAGCAAGGGTCCAGACACGGGCGGTCTTGTCCGCGCCGGAGACGAGGCGCGCAGAGTTGGTCGAGAAGCCAAGGGACTTCACCGGACTGGTGTGGCCGGAGAGCGTCTTGCCGGGCGTGAGGGCAGGCAGGCTCCAGAGCTTGATGTCGTTGCCGACGACGCCCGCAAGCCACTTGCCGTCGGGGCTGGTGGCGAGGAGTTCCGCCGCGCCGGGGAGGGTCTGCTTCTGCACGTTCACGGGGCGCTGCCAGAGCTTCACCTCGCGATAGCTGCCGGAGGCGAGCGTGTTGCCATCCGGGCTGAAGGCGAGCGCATAGGTCATGTCACGGTGCGCGACCCCGGGGCGGGCGTAGGTCTTGTCGGCGAGCAGCGCGGGGTCCGTAAGGCGACCGATGGCCGAGGCCGTGGGAATGTGGAACAGGTGAATCTGGTTCGCACGCCCGGCGGCGGCGAACTGGCCGTCCTCGGTAAGCGCGACAGAGTAAATGGGATTCAAGCCCTCGGGCAGCGGCTGCCAGACGATGGGGACGTTGGCGCGGACCTCGCCGGTCGCACCCTGGTCAATCCACAGCTTGAGCAGCGCGAGTTCGTCAGGATTGAGGTCCTTGGCCCCCGCCTTGTTGCCGGACGGCGGCATGTGCGGCTTGCTGGTGTGCGCCGAGACACGGAAGATCGAGCTGCTCTCGGCCTTCTTCGGCTCGACGATCTTGCCGGTGTCGCCGCCCTTGGCGATGGTCTGGGGCGTCTCGAGGTTCACGCCGTCCTCGCCCTTCTGCGAGTTGTGGCAGGAGAGGCAGTTGCGGCGGAGGATGGGCAGGATTTCCTTCTCGAAGTCCACCTTCGTGGTGCGCTTCGATTTGGCAATGGGCAGCGGGCCTTTCTTGGAGTCCTCCTTGGGCGCCTCGGCGGCGAAGGAGACAAAGGGAGCAGCAAGGATTCCGACGGTCAGGAGCGCCAGCGCGCGGTGCGATTGAAAAGGTTGCATATCAAATCTGGTTGCAGAGGGCAGACGTGACGTTTGCGGCGAGTGTTCAGGAAGATTCTTTCACCGGATGATTTTGCCCGATGGGCATGGTGTTCCACACGAAAACCTGCTATTGGCTAAGGGAGTTCCCCAACCGCATGCACACATGAAACGAGTGATTGCTGTTCTGGGCTGGGCGTTTGCCTTCTGGTTCGCGCCAGCAATGACTGCCGCGCTTATCCTCGGACCTCTTGGAGGTGCCATGACACCGGGAAAGGTTCATCATGTGTGCGGCTCTCAGGTGCTTCTTCACATTATGCTTCCGATGGGCTGCGGAGTTCCCGGGATGGGCCTGGGTCTGCTGGGCCTGCTGCCCGGCACCGGGCCGGAGGATGCTGGCAAGAGCGAGGACTGAGGCAGCTAACCAACCGTAGTCGCAACCATCAGGTTGCGCGTCCGACGCGTCGCCCGAAGCGCAGGCTGAAGCCTGCGACTACAGTAAACGGTTCACCATCAACCCCGTTAAGCCGGTGAATTCGCCCCTTTCATCACGGCTTCCCTTTGAAATCCGTTGACCCGTCTTTGACCGCTACCTAGATTTGCCCAACGATTTTTTAACGACACCACCCCGACCCCGAAGCATGAGCACCCCCACGGCACCCGCACCATTCAGCAAAGGTCTCGAAGGCGTCATCGCCGCCCAAACGCGCTTGAGCGATGTCCGAGGTGATATCGGCCAGCTGATTTACTGCGGCTACGACATCAACGAGCTGGCCGGCAAGGTCACCTACGAGGAAGTCGTCCATTTGCTGCACCACAATCACCTGCCAAGCCTGAAGGAACTGGCCGACATGAAGGAGACGCTCGCGCAGTTCCGGGACATCCCGCAGGGCGTCATTGACATCATTTGCAAGCTGCCCAAGGACACGCCGCCGATGCATGTGCTTCGCACCGCGGTGTCGGCGCTGGGCTGCTTCGACACCACCAGCGAGGATGACTCCCAGCATTCGCAGCGGCGCAAGGCGCTCCGGCTCGTCGCGCAGGTGCCGGTGGTGACGGCCTACTTCCATCGCAACCGCCAGGGTCTGCCGCTCGTCCCGCCCGATCCCAGCCTCGGCGAGGCGGCGAACTTCCTCTGGATGGTCAACGGCACTAAGCCCACCAAGGACATGGAGGCGACCATGGACGTGTGCTATGTGCTCCATGCCGACCACGGCATGAATGCCTCCACCTTCAGTGCGCGCGTCACCATCGCCACGTTGTCGGACATGTATTCCGCCATCACCACGGCCATCGGCACCCTCAAGGGACCGTTGCACGGCGGCGCGAACGAAGGTGTCATCAAGATGCTCCAGGAGATCGGCTCCCTGGAAAACGTGGACGGATGGGTGGCGGACGCGCTGGCGCAGAAGAAGAAAATCATGGGCATCGGCCACCGCGTTTACAAAGTGCTCGATCCCCGCGCACCGCACCTCAAGCGCATGGCGCAGATCCTCAGCAGCCAGCTCGGCGAGCCCAAGTGGATCCAGATGTCCGAGCGCATCGCCGAGCTGATGCTCGCGAAGAAGAAACTCCACGCGAACGTGGATTTCTACAGTGCCACGGTCTATTACTCCCTCGGCATCCCGACCGACCTTTTCACGCCCCTCTTCGCCATCTCGCGCACCAGCGGCTGGACGGCGCACGTCCTCGAACAGCTCGCCGACAACCGCCTCTACCGCCCCGAATCGCAATACACCGGGCCGGTCGGCTTGAAGGTCGTGCCGATCGAACAAAGATAGATGTTTCGAGTTTTGGGTTTGGAGTTTCGGGTTCTCCGCCCACGCACCCTATGGCCACCATCACGCGATTTGAGGACATTGAAGCCTGGCAACTGGGACGCGAACTGAAGCGGGCCATTTACGTCGTGTCCAAAAAAGGAGATTTTGCAAAGGATTTCCCGTTGCGCGATCAAATCCGGCGTGCGGCGATTTCCGTCACGGCCAATATCGCCGAAGGCTTCGAGCGAGGTGGCAACCGCGAGTTCGTCCAGTTCCTGAGCACATCAAAAGGCTCCTGTGGCGAAATCCAAGACCACCTCTACACTGCCGTTGATGAAGCCTACCTAACCCAAGCCGAGTTTGACCGCCTTAACGATCAAGCGGGTAGCGTCGGCCGAAAGATCGGCGCGTTCATGAAGTATTTGCAGACTACAGAAATCCGTGGCCAGAAGTTCCAAGGACGCCCGGCGTAAACAACTCGAAACCCAAAACTCCAAACTCGAAACTTTCCCCGATGAACATCCACGAATACCAAGCTAAGCAGCTACTGAAACAGTATGGGGTCGCCGTCCCGGATGGCGACGTCTGCAAGACGCCGGCCGAGGCGCTGGCTGCCGCCGAGAAGCTCGTCGCCGCCGGGCACAAGATGCTCGTGGTGAAGTCGCAGATCCACGCGGGTGGCCGCGGCAAGGGCACGTTCAAGAGCGGCTTCAAGGGCGGTGTCAAGCTGTGCAAGACCGCCGCCGAGGCGCAGGACCTGGCCACGGCCATGCTCGGCAACGTCCTGGTCACCAAGCAGACCGGTCCGGAAGGCCGCCTTGTCAGCACGCTGCTCGTCGCGGGTGCGCCCTATATCAAGAAGGAGCTTTACCTCGCCGTGCTGCTGGACCGCGCCACGAGCCGCCCGCTTGTCATGGCCAGCACCGAGGGCGGGGTGGACATCGAGGAAGTCGCCGAGAAGACGCCCGAGAAAATCGTGAAGGAGCAGATTGATCCGGCGCTGGGCTTCCAGCCCTGGCAGGGCCGCAAGATCGCCGCTGCGCTCGGTCTCAAGGGTGACCTCGCCAACCAGTGCGGCAAGCTCCTCGCCGGCGTTTACAAAACCTGGTGGGAAGCCGACGCCTCCATGGTGGAGATCAATCCCCTCTGCATCATCGAAAGCCCCGACGGCAAGGACCAGCTCGTGGCCGTGGACGCCAAGATCGGCCTGGACGACAACGCGCTCTACCGCCACAAGGACATTCAGGCCATGCGCGACCTCGCCGAGGAATCGCCGCTGGAGATCGAGGCGAGCAAGTTCAACCTGAACTACATCAAGCTCGACGGTTCCATCGCCTGCCTCGTCAATGGCGCGGGTCTCGCGATGGCCACCATGGACATCATCCAGCACTACGGCGCCAGCCCGGCGAACTTTCTGGACGTCGGCGGCGGGGCGAGCAAGGACCAGGTCACGGCCGCCTTCAAGATCATCCTCAGTGACCCGGCGGTGAAGGCGATCTTCGTGAACATCTTCGGCGGAATCATGGACTGCAACGTCATCGCAACCGGCATCGTCGCGGCGGTGAAGGAAACCGGCCTGACGCTCCCGCTCGTCGTCCGCCTCGAAGGCAACAATGTCACCGCCGGCAAGAAGACGCTGGCCGAGAGCGGCCTGACGCTCATCACCGGAGACTCGATGGCTGACGCGGCGCAGAAGGTGGTCAAGACGGTGACGCAGTGATAAAGTGCGGCCATGACAACGCTCGAAATCCGCAAGGAAGCCGCCGGGCTGAGCCTGCCGGAGCGCATCCAATTGGTGGAGGAGCTTTGGGACGACTTCGCCACCTCCGACAAGGAATGGCCGCTCACCGAGGGACAAAAAACTGAACTCGACCGGCGCGTTGTCGATTTTGAACGCAACCCCCGCGAGGGTGTTTCTTGGAAAGCAATGAAGAACGGGGTCAGGAATGTTACAGCCTAGCCGAATGCTCGCATCAAAGACATTTCCCATGTTGCTCTGGCTGCCGTTGCTGACCGCTTGTCAAAACACGCCGCGCCACGATTCGGTGCAAGTGAGGCTGGCTGTGTTTCAGCAGGCTACTCGGGCCAGTTCAACGGATGAAGCTGTGCTGACTGCGGTTGAAAAGTTGAACCGCTCAACTCCCGATGAGGAATTGAATCAGATTGAGGACTTCGCGAAAGCAAACACAGCCAATGAAGCGACTTGGCCGTTGATTCGCCTACTTATAGTTCGCCATCGGTTCGATTCAGCTGTGGAAGTAGCTGTTGGTTCCTTAAGCAAGAGTGAAAATCGTCCGTATGGGATGTGGAAGTGGTGGGAACACAGCTTTGGCGAGCGGAAAGACTACGCGGAGTTGAGTCGTGAACTCGGCCGAGCCTATTTGCGGTTGTTCAACAAGAGCAGCCAAGCTACACGGGAAATCATCGCTGACATCTTTGGCCGGAAAAGTCTTTCAGCCCGGGAGTTCGAAGAACTCATCGAAAGCAAAAAATAGCTGCGCAGATCGAGAGAACTTAACCCATTGCGCCATGCTCAAAGTCACCGAAATCGCCTTCAGTTGCTACCCTGTCACCGACATGGCTCGGGCACGGGATTTTTATGAAGGTGTGCTGGGGTTGAAACCCACCATGGTCGTCGGCGAGCCGGGCGGGATGCAATGGACCGAATACGACATCGCCAACGGCACGCTCTCGCTCGGCGCAGGCGCGCCTGATTGGAAACCGACTGAGAGCGGCTGCTCCGTCGGCCTCGAAATGGAAGACTTTGACACCGCCATTGCCCATCTGAAAGCCAACGGTGTGAAGTTCAAGATGGAGCCCTTCCCCACGCCCGTCTGCCACATGGCCTTCATCTATGACACCGAAGGCAATCTGCTCTGCATCCACAAGCGCCACCCTGCGCAACATTGATTACTGAACACTGACTACTGACTACTAATTTCCCATGTCCATCCTCGTCACCCCCAAAACCAAACTCCTCGTCCAAGGCATCACCGGTGAATTCGGTGCGCGCCACGCCAAGCTTTCCCTCGACTACGGCACGCAGCTCGTCGCCGGCGTCACGCCCGGCAAAGGCGGCCAGTTCTTCGAGCACGGCGGCCACAAGGTCCCCATCTTCGACACTGTCGCCGACGCCGTGAAGCAGACCGGTGCGACCGCCAGCGCCGTCTTCGTTCCCCCGCCCTTCGCCGCCGACGCGATCCTCGAAGGGGTGGACGCGGGCCTCGAACTCGTCGTCGCGATCACGGAAGGCATTCCCGTGCGGGACATGGTGCGTGCCAAGCAGGCCATGGCCGGCAGCAAGACACGGCTCATCGGCCCGAACTGCCCCGGCGTCGTCACGCCGGGTGAAGGCAAGGATTCGCATGGCGGCTGCCGCATCGGCATCGCGCCCGGCTACATTCACAAGAAGGGCAACATCGGCGTCGTCTCGCGCTCCGGCACGCTGACCTACGAAGCCGTCTGGCAGCTCACCTCGCGCGGCGTCGGCCAGAGCACCTGCGTGGGCATCGGCGGCGACCCGGTCAACGGCACTTCGCACCTCGATGTCATCAAGCTCTTCATGGCCGACCCGGAGACCACCGGCATCATCATGATCGGCGAGATCGGCGGCAGCGCCGAGGAAGAAGCCGCCGAGTGGATTGCCAAGCACGGCACCAAGCCCGTCGCCGGTTTCATCGCGGGTGCCACCGCCCCTCCGGGACGCCGCATGGGCCACGCGGGGGCGATCGTCAGCGGGGGCAAGGGCACAGCCGAGGCGAAGATCGCCGCCTTCAAGGCCGCCGGCATCGGCATCGCCGCCACGCCCAGCGACATGGCGGACACGCTCTTGAAACTGATGTGATCGTGGCGCGCGGCGTTCACGCCGCTTCACCGCCCGAGCAAACCAAGGCTGGCGCAGCTTCGCCGCACCGTTGGCGGTCGCGAAGCGCCTGGAGTGCGGCGCGTTTCACCGCCGGTTAGGTTGGGACGACGGAACGCCTGCGGACCTGCCATCTCCTCCCCGGGGAAAAGCGGTGCTGAAAGCCACCGCACTCCAGACGCTCCGCGCAAGTTCGTGCAACGGACGAATTCAACCCGCCGCCACAGTGAGTTTTCCGACCCACTTAAGCGACGCGCGACATTCACGTTGCCTCAGCTCGCAGCCGGCAGCGGTCGCTGCAGCGCCTCGCGCACGGCGGCCAGGAGCTTTTCGGTGGCGAAGGGCTTGGCCAGAAAGTCCACCTGCACGCCGGGGGCCGCCGTTGCGACCATGACCTTCTCCCGCTCCACGAGTCCGCTCACGGCCAGGAAGCGCACCTGCGCGCCCATCTTGTGGAGTGACCGGATGAGCGCCGCGCCATCCATCACCGGCATCACGATGTCCGTGAGCACGAGCTGGATTTCCTGCCGGTGGCGCATGTAGAGGCTCATGCCTTCCGAACCATCGGAGGCCGTGAGGACGCGGTAGCCATATTTCTCCAGTGTGACCTGCGTGATCTCACGGAAGCCCGCCTCGTCGTCCACGAGCAGGACACACTCGCCGTTGCCGCGCGGATAGGAACGACGCGGCTGGGGCCGCTCGGGCACGGGATTGCCGCTGGTGGCCGGGAGGTAGATCCGGAACCGGCTCCCGCGCTGCACCTCGCTGTCCACCGTCACGAAGCCGCCGTGGGACCGAGCGATGGCCTGCACGGCCGTCAATCCCACGCCCACAGACTGGCCATGGTCCTTGGTGGTGAAGAACGGCGTGAAGATCCGCTCCGCGTTTTGCGGCGGGATGCCGCAGCCCGTGTCCGCCACGGTGATGACCACGTGCAAGCCCGGCCGGCTGCCGTTGCGCAGGCGCAGATCGCTATCCTTCAGGGCAAGGTTCTCCGCAACGACCTCGATCCGCCCACCCTCGGGCATCGCTTCGCGTGCGTTCACACACAGGTTCATCACGGCCTGCCGGAGTGCTTCGGGATCGCCCACCACCGCCCATAAATCTTCCGGCACGGAAGTAGTGACGGCCACTCCGGGCGGCACCGCCTGGCGAACATGCCGCCCCACCTCTTCGATGACCGAGCCCACGGCAATCTCCATCCGCTCCGAGTGCGCCGGCCGGGCCATCGCCTCAAGCTGCTCCATCACTTCGGCCATGCGCCGGGGCTGCGCGTCCGGGGCGTCCGGCCAGCGTGGCGCATCCGCATGGGTGCGCACACGCAGCAATTGGGAGGCGAGCAGCACCGGTTCCACCGCGGCGCGCAGTTCCCGGGCCATCACATCGGCCAGCGCGGCGAGGCTGGCGGCCTGCTGCGCACGCAGGAACTGGGCTTCGTTGTGCTGGAGGTTGCGGGCGTCCGTGTTCACTACGAGCAGGGATTGCGCGCGGCCAGCGTCGTCCCGGAACAAGGTCCAGCGGCTGTGCACGACCACGGCCCCGCCGTCCTTGCCAGACTGCCGCAGTTCGCCATGCCATTCGCCGCGTTGCTTCACTGCATGGCGCGCCTCGCCGAGCTGCGGAGGCGGCGCGGGATGCAGCAGCGCGTGCAGGCTGCGACCATGGGCCTCGCTCGCGCTCCAGCCATACAGCCGCTCCGCGCTCTTGTTCCAGTAAATGATCTCCTCCTCGGCCCCGCAGACGATGATTGCGTCGGTCGCCTTGTCCAGCACCGCCGCCTGCGCCCGCAACTGCTCCTCCGCCTGCTGGCGTTCGGTGATGTCCCGGCAGACCAGGATGACCCCGGTGCGCGCGCCTTTGTCGTCACACACGAGGTTGATCTGCGATTCGATGCTACGGTGCGTGGCCCCGCTGCGCAGCCGGAACTCCACCCGGCGCATGGTGCCGGTGCGGATGGCCAGGGAAAACTCGCTCTGCACGCGCGCCGCATCATCCCCATCCAGATGGCTCCAGAAATCCGGGCAGGGACCACCGGGCGGCGTGTCGCACGCGGCCAGACAGGCGGGGTTCGCGTAGGTGCAGCGGCCTTCGGCATCGAAGACCAGGATCCAGTCGCTGACATTCTCCGTGATCTGGCGCAGTTGCTCCTCGCTCTGGCGCAGGCGCGTCTCCGTCTCCCGCAACTGCTGGCGCTCGACCACCTCGCGCAACGCACGGCGCACCGAGGGGATGAGCCGCTCGATGCGCTGCTTGATCACATAGTCCGTCGCCCCGTTCTTGAGGCTTTCGATGGCGCGCTCCTCGCCCATCACGCCGGAGATGAAGACGAAAGGCACCTGCGGCCGGCGCTGCTGCGCGAGCGCCAGCGCAGTCATGCCGTCGAACCCCGGCAGCGAGTAGTCGGACAGAATGACGTCGAAATCGCCGCGCTCCAGCGCGGCCTCAAACGCCACGCGCGTCTCGACGCTCTTGAACTGGCAGGCCAGCCCGTCCGCGGCAAACAGCTCCTGCACCAGTTCGCGGTCCGTGGGGCTGTCTTCGAGATGCAGGATGCAAAGCGGCGGCTTGGGTGAAACAGTGCTCATCGCGTTTTGGTCTGACGGCGTTGCTATCGCAGAACCGTGCCGGGATTGGCAATACTAATTGCCCCGCCGGCGGATGCATTCGACCATCGCCCGCACGCGTGGTGAAGGCCCAACGCACCGCCGACCGGCGACTCAAGCCACCGGCGGCGCATCCGGGTGCAGTTCCGCATGCAGGCCGCGCAGGAGGTCTTCCGCCGCGAAGGGCTTTTTCAAGAACCGGGGCACGCCCAGCTCCCGCAGATCGGTCACGAACTTCTCATGGCCCATCCCGGAGGCGACAATGATCGGCAGCGTCGCGTTGCGTTTCCGCAGTTCACGGCACAGCTCCACGCCGTCCATGAAGGGCATCAGGATGTCGGTGATGACCACCTTGATGTCATCGGCGTGCTGCTCGTAGATGCCCAGCGCCTGCTCGCCATCGCGCGCGGTCAGCACCTTGTAGCCGTGCCACTCCAGGATCTCCGCCGTCACATCCAGCACGCCTTGCTCGTCATCCGCCAGCATCAGCAGTTCGCCGTTCCCGCGCGGCAGTTCGGCCTGCGGCGAACGGACCGCCGTCTCCGCGCCTGCGGCGGGGATATACACCTGAAACTCGGTCCCCTTGTCCTCCTCCGTCTCGACCAGGAAGAACCCGCCGTGGCTCTGCACCACGCCCAGCGCGGTCGCCAGGCCCAGGCCCACCGACTGCCCCGGCTCCTTGGTGGTGAAGAACGGCTCGAAGATGCGCGGGAGGATTTCGCGCGGGATGCCCGACCCGGAGTCCGTGACCCGGAACAGCACATGGCTGCCCGGCTTGGCACCGGTGGCCCGGCGCTGCTGGATGAACTTCTCGTCCACCATCACGTTCTCCGCGCTGAACTTGAGCGTGCCGCCGGAGGGCATCGCATCCCGTGCGTTCACCGCCAGGTTGAGCAGCACCCGGTGAAGCTGCGCGGAGTCGGCGGAAATCAGCAGCAGGTCGTCCCCGATCTCGCTGCTCACGCGCACGTTGCGCGGGAAGGTCTCCTGCACCGACTTCACAATGTCCCGCACCAGCATCTCCGGAGAAACCGGTGCGCGCTCCCCGTGGAAGCCGCGCGCAAACGTCAGCACCTGCTTGACGATGTCCGCCCCGCGCTGGGCGCTGGCCTCGACGCTCTCGACGAGGGTGCGGGACTTGCCGCTGACCTGCTTGCGCAGGAGCTGGGCTGCCATGAGCACGGGCGCGAGCACATTGTTCAGCTCATGCGCCATCCCACCCGCCAGCGTGCTGACCGCCTCGATGCGCTTGTGGCGCAACTGCTCCTCTGCGCGCTGCGACTCGGCGAGTTCCGCCTCCAGTTGCTGGACCACGGTGTTCAAGCCGGCGGTGCGTTCCGAGACGCGCAGTTCCACCTCGCCATGGCTCTGCTGCAAGGCGTCCTCGAGCGTGCGGCGCTGGGCCGCCTCCTGCTCTGCCTGCAGGCGGGCCGCCTCCATCTCACCGGTCAGCCGCGCGAGGCGTTCGCCAACCTCCGTGTTGGCCCGCTGCAATTCGGTCTGGGCCTCCCGCATCCGGGCGGCTTCCTGCTCCCATCCCTGGCGGGCGGCGTTGAAGGCGGCCAGCCGCTCGGCGACCAGGTGCTCGCTGGCTTCGCGCAACCGGTCCAGTTCGGCCTCGGCACGCTCGCGGTGCGTGCTCTCTTCGCGCAGCCGGGCCTCGACCGATTCCAGCGTGTTGACCCGCTGGGTGAACTGCCGCTCCAGCATCTCCAGTTCGGCGCGCGTGGTGTTCAACTGCCCCTGCACTGCTGCCGTCGCCTGGCTGGCCTCGGAGTGAGCGTGGTCGAGTTTGGCGGCCTGCGCGCGTGACGCGGCCAGTTCAGCGGTCAATTCCGCCTCCCGCTCGGCCAGCCGGCGGGTCAGCTCGGCGTGGGCCTGCTGCAAGGTCTCGTGCGCACGCCGCAGTTCGGCGGAGTCCTGGCTTGCCTTGGCGTCGGCGGTGCGGAGCGAATTCGTCAAATCCCCCATCCGCCGGTCGAAGTCCTCGCGCTGCATCTGCCAGGTCAGCTCCATGCGCAGCCGCTTCTCCATCTCTCCGCGGAGTGCATTGTTCGCCGACTCCAGGTCAATCGCCCGGTCGCGGAGCCGCTGCTCGGCACTCATGGCAGCGAGCCGGAGCTGCTCTTCCTGACGATCATGCTCGGCCAGTTGAACCTTCAGGCGGGCAGTAGCCTCGCCGATGGCCTGCTGCTGCTCGGCCCGCAGGCGTTCCAACTCGGCGCGAAGGCCGGCCAGCTCCGACACGGCGGCCGCATGGTGCCCCCGGGCATCTTCAAGCTGCTGCTGCGTGGCCGCGAGCGCTGAGCTGCCCTCGGTGACGCGGGCCTCCAGCGTGACGTTGTTCTGGGAGAGCGACTCCTCGATGCGGCGGCGCTCGACCAGTTCGTGCTCCAGGCGAGCACCGGTCTCGCGCAGGACGCCGGCGGTTTCCGCGAGCTGCTGCTCCAGCCGGTCCCGGGTGTCCCGCAGTTCCGCGGCCGTCTGGTCGCGCTGGGCGGTTTCGGCACGCAACTGCTCCTGCAACGCCTGCACTTCCGAGAGGCGGTCCGCCAGCCGCTGCTCGGCGCTGGCGCTGTGCTGCCGGGCGGCCTCCTCCACCTGGCGGCGAACCGTTGCCTCGTGGTCCAGCCGGGACCGGACATCGAGCAGCTCCATGTTCGCGTCCGCCAGTTCCTTCTCCAGTTCCTGTTTGGTCTGCTGCAGTTCGGTCTCGGCCTGCGCGCGCCGCATCGCCTCGTCGCGCTGCACTTTGCGGGACGTCTCGAATTCGGCCCGTAGCGTTTCCGTGGTGCGGCCAGCATCGGCGAGGGTCTCGCGCAGCTTCCGCTCCGTCTCGATCCGGGCCGCCGTGGCCTGCTCCAGTTGTGATTGCACTTCCTGCAGCGTGGCGTTCGTCTCCGCAAGCTGCGTGGCCAGCGCCGTCCGGACGCGTTGGAATTCCGCCTCCGCCTGGTCGTGTCGTTGCGCCGCTTCTCGTTGCGTGGCTCGAACAGACTCCAGCTCGGACTGAAGGGCCAGGCCGGTCCGGCTGGCTTCCCCGACCGCCTGTTCCACCTGCTCGCGCCGCTGCGTCTCCTCGCTCCAAGCCTTGAGGGCCGCGTCGAGATCGGCCTTGAGCGCGTCCGTGGTGCGGCCCGCGTCGGTCAGGCTCGTGCGCAGTTCCGCTTCGGTCTGATGGCGGGCGGCGGCCTCCTGCTCCAGCTTCGCGCGCAGGCCCGACAAGCCCTCGTTCGCCTCCGCGAGCTGCTGCTCCAACGTGGCCCGGGACTGCTCAAATTCGGTTTCAGCCTGCGCACGGTGCTGGGCCTCGGCCCGCTGCGCCTCACGAACGGACTCCAACTCGGCTTGCAAGGCCTGGGCTTCGCTTTCGGCTTCCTCGGCCGACTGCCGGAGCCGTTGCTCCAACTGCTCCCGGGTGCCGGTCTCCACCGCAAGGCGCTGCGTCAGTTCGCCTTCCGCAGTGCGTGCGGCGGCTTCAGCCTGCTCGCGCCGCCGGGTTTCCTCCTCCCACGCCTTGAGGGCGGCATCCAAATCGTTCCTGAGCGCCTCGGTGGTGCGGCCCGCATCGCCCAGGCTCTCGCGCAGTTCCCGTTCCGTCTCGTGGCGGGAAGCGGTTTCTTGCGCCAGCCGGCCACGGACCGTGGCCAACGTAGCTCCGGTCTCGGCCAACTGCTGTTCGAGTGTGGTCCGGGTTTGCTGGAACTCCGCCTCGACCCGCTCACGGCCCTGGACCTCCGCCTGATGTGCGGCCCGGGCCGATTCCAAATCCTCCTGCAGTCCTTGTTCCACCCGCTCGGACTCCGCAGCCGCCTGCAGGAGCTGGAGTTCCAGTTGCGCCCGCGCTTCGCTTTCCTCGTGGCGGGCCTTGATGGTCTTGTCCAAATCCACCTTGAGCGCTTCCGTGGTGCGGCCAGCATCGGCGAGGCTTTCGTGCAACTCGCGTTCCGTCTGGTGGCGCGCGGCGGTTTCCCGGTCCAGATGCGCGCGCAACTCTTCGAGCGTGGCATTGGCCTCCGCCAGTTGCTGGTCGAACGCCGCCCGGGCCCGCTGCAATTCGGTCTCGACTGTCTCGCGTTCAGCCGTTCCCTGCGCCAGGGCGCTTTGCGCGGCCTCCAGCGTGCGACGGCTTTCCGCGCTGGCTTCCTCCGTCTCGGTGCGGAGCTTCTGGAACGCGGCCTCGGCCTCGTCCCGCTTCGCCGCAGTGACGCGCAATTCCTCGCGCGCGGCAATCAACTGGACTTTCATCTCGCCAGCGTGCTGCTCGGTGGCGGAATTGGCCAGGCGCCAGGCCGCCTCGACGCGTTCGCGCTCGGCGGACTCAAAATCCAGACGGGCCTGCAAGCCGGCCGCCTCGGCGGCGGCCTCGGCCAGGCGCTGGCCCAGCTCGGTCTTGGTCTTGGGCAGTGCGGTTTCCAGCTCCTCGCGCCGGGCGGACTCGGCGCGCAACGCATTGCGGGCGGTTTCCAGCTCGGAGGCCAGCAGGGCCACGCGTTCCTCAGAGGAACGGCTGGCCTGCAGCAGGCTCTCCTCGGTTTGCTTGCGCTCGGCGGCCTCGCGCTCCGCCTGCTCGCGCAGACCGGTCAACGCGGCCACCTGCCGGTCCAGCTCGCCCTTGGCCTCCGCGAGCTGACGCTCCAAGTCGGCCCGCGTGGCGGCCAGTTGCAGTTCCAGCTTCTCGCGCTGATCGGTCTCCAGAATCAAGTTGTCCCAGGTCTTCTTCAGTTCCGCGTCCTGGTCGGCGAGCTTCTGCTGCTGGTCGGTGCTGGCATTCAGCAGTTCGGCCTCGCGCTGTGCGCTGGCGGCTGCGGCCTGCTCCGCTTGGCTGCGGACCTCGGCCAGCGTCGTGGTCGTCTCCGCGAGGCGGTTTTCCAAATCGGACTTCGACTGGACCAAGGTAGATTCCGCCTGCGCGCGGCGGTCCGTCTCGGCCTGCAACTGCTGGCGCAGCGACTCCAACTGCTGCTGCGTCTCGGCGGTCTGCTGTTCGATCACCGTCCGCATCTGCGTGGCGTCGGCCTCGACCGTAAGCCGGCTCGACTCCGCGCGCTCCAACTGGGCGCGCAACTCCGTGAGCGCGGCAAGCTGCGCCTCCAACTCCGTCCGGGTCTGGGCCAGCAAGGCATCCACCTGCTCGCGGCGCTGGGTTTCGCCGCCCAATTGCTCGCGTGTCTGCTCCAAAGCGGCGGCCTGGGCCTGGGCTTCCTCGACTTTCCGCCGCGTCTCGGCGAGGGCCGTGTTGGCCTCGGCAAGCTGGCGCTCCGTCTCGGACTTCGACTGGCCCAGGGCGGACTCCGCCTGCGCCCGTCGTTCGGTCTCGGTCTGCAACTGCTGCCCCAGCGCGTCCAGCCGCTGCTGCAGCTCGACGACCCGCTGCTCTGAAGCCGCGTGCGTTTCGGAGGCCGCGATTTCCACCTGCAGGCGGTTCGACTCCGCGCGTTCCAACTGGCCGCGCAGTTCCGTGAGCGTGGCAAGTTGCGCTTCGAGCTCGGTCCGCGTCTGGGCCAGCAACGCGTCCGCCTGTTCGCGGCGCTGGGTCTCGCCGGTCAACTGCTCGCGGGCCTGCTCCAAAGCCGTCGCCTGCGCCACGGCCGCTTCCAACTGCCGCCGCGTCTCGCCCAGGGCCACGTTGGCTTCCGCGAGCTGGCGTTCGGTCTCGGACTTGGACTGCCCCAGTGCGCTCTCCGCCTGCGTCCGCCGGTCCGTTTCCGTCTGCAACTGCTGGCGCAACGCGTCGGCCTGCTGCTGGGCCTCGGCAAGCTGCTGCTCCATCGTGGTGCGTGCCTGCCGGGCATCGGTCTCGACCTGCAGCCGGCTCGACTCCGTGCGCTCCAACTGGGCGCGCAGTTCCGTGAGCGCGGTCAGTTGCGCCTCCAGTTCGGTGCGCGTCTGGGTGAGCAACACCTCGCCCTGCTCACGACGTTGCGTCTCGCTGGCGAGCTGTTCGCGGGCCGTCTCCGCGGCCGCAGCTTTGGCGGTGGCCTCCTCCAACTGCCGGCGCGTGTCGGCCAAAGCGACGGTTGCTTCCGCAAGCTGTCGCTCGGTCTCGGACTTGGACTGGCCCAAGGCCGATTCCGCCTGCGCCCGCCGGTCGGCCTCGGTCTGCAACTGCTGGCGCAGCGCATCCATCTGCTGTTGCGTTTCTGCGCGCTGCTGCTCGGTGCCGGTGCGGAGTTCCTGTGCCCTGGCCTCCGCCTGGACGAGTTGCTCACGGAGTTCAGCCAACGCGGCTTCGCTCCGGGTGGTTTCCTCGGTGGCCGCCTGCGCTTCGCGGGCGGCCTGCTCGTAAAGCCGCTGGCGCTCGGCATCCAGCTCGGTGATGCGTTGCTCGAAACGGGCCTGGGCTTCCCGCAGCTCGGCCTCGTCCGACGCCGTGCGCCCGGTGGCTGCCTGGTCCGCCGCCTCCAACCGCGCTTCCAACGCCGTGCGAACCGCAGCAGCCTCGGCAAGCTGCTCGGCCAGACGGCTGCGTTCCTCGCTCAGCGCCTGAATTGCCTTCTGCTGGTCGGACAGCTCCTTGTCCAACTGCATCTTGTTCTCCGTCAGCGTGGCGATGCGTTCAGCCAGCTCGGGGTCAATTTCCCCCGTGCCCCGACCGGATTCCGCCTGCTCGCGACGAAGGATCTCTACGGAGAGCTGTTCCCGCGCCTGCTCCAGTTCCGCGCCCAGCTCCATCATCCGCTGCTGAATGCCGGTATTAGTCTGCACCATCGCCTCTTCGGACAGCTCGCGCTCCGCATCCGCCCGCTCCACTTTTTCATGCTCGGCTTGGAGCGCGATGCGCAGCGCATCCAGTTCGGCTTCGAGCCGGGTGGAGCGTTCCATCTCGGCGTGCAGACGGCTGTGGATGGATTCCAGCGCCGTGTCGGGCGCTTCGGCCGCCGCCTGCAGCTTGTCAAAGTCTTCGCGCACGCGGCGCAGGTCGTCTTCCGCAAGCTGGCGGCGGGTGCCTTCCTCTTGGAGACGCTTGCGCAGGGCCTCCAGTTCCACGGGGGAACTGGCGGTGCGCTTCTCCAGCTCGGTCTTCTCGGCGCGCACGGTCTTCTCCGCCTGCTCGTGCTCCGCCACGGCCTTTTCCAAGCCGGCAATGAGATCGGTAAGTCCAGCCGTGCGCTCGGCCACCTGCTTCTCCATCTCCGCACGGGTCTTGGCCAGTTCGGCCTCGACCTGTTCGCGACCGGACAGTTCGGCCCAGAGCTGGCGGTTGGCGGACTCCAGCTCGGAGTCGCGCTTCTTGAGTTCGTCCGCCCGACGCTCGAGTTCCGCGCCGATCTCCTTGCGATAGGAAGCCTCCTGCTGGACCCGGGCGAGCGCGGTGTCGAGCGCGGCACCCTGATCAGCGATGCGCGTGTCGTCGGCGAGCTTGCGCTCGTTGACATCCATGATCGAGCCGATGATGCCCGCCGGCTGCTCATGGTCGTCGAGCAGGCGCGTGGCGTGGCCGGCGACCCAGCGGGCGACGCCGTCCTTGGTGCGGACGCGGAAATCGAGGCGGAACTCCTTCTCGCCCCGCACGCACTTGCGCCATTCCTCGGTGACCTTCTTGTTGTCCTCGGGATGGACCGCGAGCAGCCAGCCAAAGCCCTGGCTCTCGGCCTGCGAGCGGCCCGTGAGCGCGCTCCAGCGGTTGTTCACGAAGAGAATGTCGCCCTGCTGGTTCGCCCGGAAGATGCCGGCCGGGGAATTCTGGGTGAGAGTCTCGAACGTCTGACGGGCCTCGTGATTTTTCGCATGCGTCTGCTCCCGCTTCTGAATGTCACGGCGGAGCACAACGAAGACGCCGCCAATGCCGCAGCCCAGGACGAAGGCGGCGAGGCAGAAGAACACCGGATTGAATTTGCCTGACAGCAGCCAGTCCGAGGCCACGAGCGAGACGAGGCCCACAGCAAACAAGGCTGCCAGCAACCGGCGCAACCGCGGGAGGAGAGAATTCATGCCGTGCGTTGACTTCGGGCGCAAGCGTGTGACGGGCAGCGGGTAGTGTCAAACCGTGAGTGCGGGCGGAACGGAGGCCAAACGCAGCCTCATCCGGGACGATGCAGTTGAAAGTGGCGATCCCACTAACGCAGAGACGCAGAGAACGCTGAGGAACGCAGAGTTGGACCCATCCGTTCGCTTCACCTTTTGATGGCCTTCGCAAGCTGTCTCTCCGCGCCTCTTTGCGTCCTCTGCGTCTTTGCGTTGAAGCGGTCGGTCCGATTTCAACTGCATGGTTTCGGCTCATACAATTCCCAGTGCAAGTCGGCAGCCTGCCGCCGGACGGCACCCCTCACCCCAACCCTCTCCCCTCCTCCGAGGAAGGGAGAGGGAGAAGATGTGCGGCGCGGTCCTCTTCGGCCATTACAGCGATTGTCCTCACTCTTTTCCCCGCCGGTCCTGCGCGCGCTTGCGGGCGAGGCGGAGGGCTTCCAACTGGCTGGCGGGGCCGGTTCCGCCGGCAGCTTCAGCCTCGGCCGGCTTGGGTTTCGGCTCGCCCGTCGGCCGGCTCACGCCCGGCGCTCCGGGGGCAGCGGCGGCTCCCGACGCCTGCTTCTGGCGACGCCACACGATGAGGTCGAGGGCGGAGGGTTTGCTTGGGGCGGGAGCGGTGCTTTGGGCGGGCACGGGGTCCGCCTCCTCACGTCGGCGGCTACGAGGGGTCAGCCAGCCGGTGCGACGCTCGAAGATTTCGAGGAGATAGACGAGCAACGAGAGGATAACGAGCCAGACGGCCAGGTCCACAAACTGCGGTTTGCTCGGCAGCACCTTCCATATTCCCGGCAGGTCCACGCGCGCCTCACCGCTGGTGGTGGCGCTGAGCTTCTCCAGCGTGACGCGACCACGACCCGCCTGCTCTGGTGCGAACTCGGGGGAATACATCAGGCACACCGGCGGGAGGGAGACCGGATTGAGACCGGGGATTTCCACGGTGTTCAGCGCCGTCTCACGACCCCGGATGGAAATGACCGCTTCGAGGAGGTCGGCGGATTTCCACTGCATGGGCAGGTTCAGCTTCGCCGGCGGGCTGCCGGGCAGGCCGTGCAGGACTTTGACGCGCGGCGGGGTGGCGAAGGGTTCGTTCGTGCGCTCCGGGTCGAGGTGGAGCTGCACGAAGCACGCGCCATCCCGCACCTCCTGCGTGAGCAGCATGTTCTCGGGCAACGTGGGCTGCTCGCCTGCCGTCCAGCGCGCGAGCGTGGCATGGAAATCGCCGACGCTGCCCCACTTGGCCAGGTCGCCGGCATATTTGCCATCCGCCTCGCCGGTGAAGGCGAGCACGCGACCGCTGCCCACCTGCCACGCGGCGACGGCGGGCGCGGCGAACTCATCCCCGGTAACGAGCGCGAGGTTCGCCTCGGGCTTGAGATAGGTGAGGTTGTAGCCCCCGAGCGCGGGCGGCTGCCAGTCCCCCTGCCCTCCCAGCGTGCTGAAGCCGCCGGTGACCTTGAGCGGAGTCTTGTCCTCAATGAAGGTGCTGCGCGCGACCGTGAACGTGTCCTGCGCGAAGATGCGCGGAAATTCTTCCGGCGAATTGCTGAAGTAAATCTGCCCGCCGCCGCGTGCCGCGATATCCTTGAGCAGGTTCGCATCCACGTCCGCCTCGGTGCCCATGCCGATAACACTGACGGTGATGCCAGCCTCACGGACCTTCTCCAGCAAGGCGACGTATTGGCCCGGCTCCTCTGAATCAGCGGCGTCGGCGAAGAGGATGATGTGCTTCGTCTCCGCCTTCGCCTGCATGACCATCTTCGACGCGGCGGCCAGGGCTTCGTAAATGAAGATGCCGCCGCCCATGCTCTCGATGCTCAGGATGCGGCTGCGCTGCCCGCGCACGGCCTCCACCGCCGCGAGATCCACCATCGTGTGCGCGGAGGAATCCACCGCGATCACGCCGAGTTCATCAGTCGGGCCGAGCAGGTCGAGGACCTGCACGGTGCCGATGTTGGCCAGATCAATCTTCTTCTTCCCGCCGCCCGCCGGCGCCGACATGGAGCCGGAGCGGTCGAGAGCAACGACGATGGCGAGCTGCAGCTTGCGATGCTCCTTCCGCATTTCCATGGACACGGGAAGGATGCGGTCCAGCGGCGAACCGAAGTAACCGCCCGGCCCGTAGGACTTGCGGCCGCCGGTCAGCATGAAGCCGCTGCCCGTGGTCTCGACCCATGCGGCCAGAGTTTCCATGCCTGCGCTGCCCACCTGGCCGGCCATGACGTTCTCAATGACCACGGCGGAGTAGCGCGAAAGTTCCTCCAGCGTCCAACGCGTCTCGGCCGGTGTGCGCACGTCGAGATCCACGCGGCCCTTGCGCAGGAGCTGAACGTAGCCGGATTCGGCGGACTGGGAGAGCACGAGCAAGGGCTTCGGCCCCCGCACACCTACCAGCGCACGGGCGAGATTGTTCTCCGGCACGGGATCGGTGGCGGCGGACTTCAGGGTCAGTTCATACTGTGACGTGCCGGGGATGGTGGCGCGGTCACGGAACAACATGCGCGAGCGCCCGGCCGGAACTTCCTTCTTACCCGAGGCGATGACGGTGCTGCCCCGCACAAGCTGATACTCGATGGTCTGTTCCACGGGCGACTGCACCCACGCCGTCATGATATAGGCCTGTCCCGGCAGGACGGTTTCCGGCGTCTGGAACGACTGGATGGCCAGGTCGTTGACGCCCGGACGCGAGAGGAGGCGGTGGTCCATCGCGATGCCGCGGCCGGCCGCACGCGCAGCAGCGGCGAGCGGGTCGCGACCAGTCCACTTGCCGTCCGAGACGATGAGGATGCGGCCGGGTGCGGCCGGCGGGATGAGGGCGAGCGCGGAGTCGAGCGCGTCAGCGAGATTCGAGGCGTCCGCCCCGACCTGCGCGGTGAAGCCGGGAAACTCGCCGCGCTGTGGCGGCTGCTCCACGGCGGTCTGCTGCCCGAAGCTCACGACGGCAAGCTGATCCCTCGCGCCCATGCCACGCTGGATGAGATCCACGGCCTCCTTCGCCTGCGTCGAAGCGCCCGCCGGCATGGAGTCGCTGCGGTCCGCCACGACGACGACGGTTCCCGCCCGGTCCGGAAGCTTGATGGCCGGCTGGGCCATGGCCAGCACCAGCCCGATAAGCGTGACCGCCCGCAGCACCCGCAGCAGGCGCGTAGGCATCGGCCAGAACGCCCAGAGAATGCCGAGCGGAATCAGCAGGGCGAGCCAGACGGGTTGGGACAGGATGAACAACGCGGGATAGTAGTGAGTGAGTAGGATTAAGCGGGGTGGAGCGGACCAAAGTCCGCTGGCCACAAGCGCAGCTCACGGAAACAGCCCGCGCAGCCGCTTCGCCTCACGAACGCGGGCGACGCCCAGCGAGAGCGCGGCCATGCGCATGGAGATGTTCTGCTTCCGGCTCAGGGCCAGCGTCTGCGTGAAGGCATTTTCCAGCAGACGGAAGAGCTTGTCGGTGATTTCCGACTCGCTCCAGAAAAAGCTTTGCAGGTCCTGCACCCACTCGAAGTAGCTCACCACCACGCCGCCCGCGTTGCAGAGGATGTCGGGGATCAGGAAGATGTCCGGGCGCTGGTCCAGCACCAGGTCTGCCTCGGGCGTGGTCGGGCCATTCGCGCCCTCGGCGATGATGCGGCACTGGATCTGGTTTACGTTCGCGGCCGTGATCTGGCGCTCCATGGCGGCCGGCACCAGAATGTCACATGGCGTGATCAGCAACTGCTCGTTGGTGATGGTCTCGCCTTCGGGGAAATGCGCGACAGACTTCGTGCGCGTGACGTGGTCCTGCAGCTTGCCCAGGTCCAGCCCGCGCGCGTTGAAGGTGCCGCCGTAGGCGTCGCTCACCGCGATGATCTTCACGCCATAGCGCGCGAGCGAGAAGGCGGCGACCGAGCCGACGTTGCCAAAACCCTGGACGACGGCGGTCGCCTGATTCGCGTTCAGACCGATGGTGTCCATTGCGCGGTTGGCGAGGTAGCTGACGCCGCGGCCGGTCGCCTCGCGACGGCCCAGCGAGCCGCCTATGGCCACGGGCTTGCCCGTGACGACGGCCGGCGTGGCGTGTCCGGCGTGGACCGAATACGTGTCCATCATCCACGCCATGACCTGCTCATTGGTGCCGAGGTCCGGCGCAGGAATGTCAATCTGTGGTCCGATGAAGCCGATGAGTTCCTGCGTGAAGCGCCGGGTGAGCCGCTCCAGTTCGCCAACGGACATCTGCGTGGGATCACAGGCCACGCCCCCCTTCGCCCCGCCGTAAGGCAGGTTCATGAGCGCGCACTTCCAGCTCATCCACATGGCCAGCGCGGCGACCTCGCCAACCGTCACGTCGGGATGGTAGCGCATGCCGCCCTTGGTGGGTCCAAGCGCGAGGTGATGCTGCACGCGATAGCCGGCGAACACCTCCACCTTGCCGTCATCGCGCCGCACCGGCACGGCGACGGTGAGCGCGCGCTTCGGATACTTCAGCCGGTCACGCTCGTTGACGGGAATGTCCAATCGCTCCGCCACCAGATCGAACTGCTGGCAGGCCATGTGGAAGGTGGGGTGGTCGTAAACGTGCATGGCAAAGGGTGAAGGAGTCCGGGCGGGGGATGCAAGCCGGGGATCAGTGTTCAGTCACCAGTAATCAGTGTCCAGCAACCAGTGAAGGTTGCGGCGACTCCGACGGTTCACTGACTACTGGTTACTGATGACTGAACTCTTCCCTCACTTCGGCGGTTCCGCCGTCAGCACAAACTCCATCAGATCCGCCATTGCCTGCGGCGTCAGTCCGGCGGCGAGGCCCTCAGGCATCAGCGACTGCCCGGAGCTTTTCATCCCCTTCACCTTCGTGCGGGGCAGCGTGACCTCCTGGCCGCTGGCCATGCGCAACGTCACGTTGGCGGGGGTCTCGTTGCCGATGAGCGCGGTGTAGCTTTCGCCGTCCTTGGTGTCCACCTGGAAGGCGATGAACTGCGGGGCGACCTCGGTGTTCGGCTCGATGATGCTGCTCAGAAGCTTTTCCTTGCCGGCGGTCTTTACGGTGACGAAGTCTGGCCCGAGCGCGAAGCCGTCCTTGCCGGCGCGATGGCAGGAGGCGCAGCGCTCCATGAAGGTCACCTTGCCTCGCGCGGCATCGCCTCGCAGGTCGAACGCGGGCAGGAAGGTCTTGAGCACGTCCGCCGGTTTCGGCGCGGGCGGGAAGACCTTGGCGGCGAGCGCGGCCACGGCCTTGTCCTTGTTTACCTGCAGCGCTTTCACGGTGGGAACAGGAATCTCCATCGGCTTCACGCTGCCGGCTTCCACAGCCTGCAGCAGCGCGAGCGCGCGCTCGGGACGGGTCGTGAGGGCTGCCAGCGCATCAGTGCGGGCCTGGGGCGGGAAATCTTTCCAGCGCTTGACCAGTTCACCGCCCACCTCCGGTGCCGGGAAGCGGGCGAGCGAGGCGATGGCCGCGAGCCGCAGGGGCTCCGAGGGCGCATCCAGCAGGGGGACGAGCTTCGCACCCGACTCGGCATAGCTGGTGAGCGCGAGCAGTTGCGCGGCCTGCACCCGGGCGGCCTCCGGAGCCTTGTCGTTCCCAACGGTCTGGGCGGCACTGGCGAAGACGCCTTTGAGAAAACTGAGCTTGTCCAGCGCGGTGAGCGAGGTGCCCGCGCGCGCGGCCCCATCGCCCAACGCCCGCACCCAGACGGCCACCGGTGCGGCGGGATCGGGCTTGGCCGCAAACTCGAGCACTGGCCGCGCCTCGGCGTAGCTGTTCCGCGCCCCGATCATTTCAGCGAGCTGGCGGAGGAATTCCGCGCTGCCGGGCTGCGAACGAAAGCGCACATCACGCACCAGCGTGGCAAACACCTCGCCGCCGCCGTTGCCCAGGGAACTGAGCACGGCCGCGCGCATCCAGGGACTGTCCATGTCATGCTTGATCAGTTCGGCGAGCGCCGCCGGCTGGGACGGGCTGCGCACCGCGCCGAGCGACAGCGCGAGTTGGAAGCGCACGCGCGGTGAGATTTCTCCGGCCATGCCGAGCAGCTTCGCCCCGAGCGGCCCGCTCCCTTTCCCGCCTTCCAATCCGGCTTCCGCGAGCTTCACCGCATGCTCCCGCACCCGCTCGTCGTGGTCGGCCAGCGCCCCGAGCACATGCTTGGTGTCCAGCGCGAACAAGCCGGTCAGAGCATACAGCACGTGAATCCGCGTGAGCGCGGACTTGGTCCGGTCGTAGAGCGTCTCCAGCGCGGGGACGGCCCGGCGGTCCTGCCGTTCGTAGAGCAGGCGCGCGGCGGTGTCGCGCGTCCAGCCGTTGGAGCTTTCGAGATTGGCGACGAGCTGGGCGGTCGTGGCGGTGCCGAGCTTGGGCAGCTTGGGCTGCTGGAAGTTCTCCGGCACAATGCGGTAGATACGGCCCCGGTCATTGCCGCTGTTGAGGTCAATGTGCTTCTTGATGGCCTCGGGGATGGACCACGGATGCTCGATGACTTCGCGATACATGTCCGCGATGTAGAGGCAGCCGTCCGGCGCGTTCTGGAAATGCACCGGGCGAAACCAGGTGTCGCGCGAGGCGAGGAACTCGATGCCTTGCTCGTCCGCGGGGCGCTTCGCGGTGAGCAGGACCCCATTGGGTGAAAGCACTTTCCGGTGCACCAAGTTGCCGCCCGCGTCCCCAATGAAGGCATTATCCACGAACTCCGGCCCGTAGGCGTTGCCGCGGTAGATCGTCGCGCCCGTCGCCCCGGTGAAGTAGCCGGAGACGCGTCCGCCGCCCTCGACCATCCCGGGCACCACGCCGCTGATACGCCAGCGCGTCCGCACGATGCGCCACGGTTCGTCGGGGCTGAGGCGGAAGACCTCCGCCGCCGGACCATCCGCTGCAATACTCACGCGTGGGCTGGGCATCGCGAAGGCCGGGTTGCGTCCGCCATAGCCCACATCGAAGAGCACCATCTGCAAATGGTCGCTGTTGCTGCACACGAACTTGCGGCCCACGCTGTCGAAGGAGAGCCCGTATTGCCCGCCGCCGGACTCGGGCTGCATCCGCATGCTCCGGGGATCAAAGTTGAAATCCCGCCCGCGCAGATCAAGCGCCGGCCCCGCGTTGGTGCCGGTGGATTTCACCTCGTTGCCGCCGATGGGTCCTGTTGCGCCGTGGATGCGGTTGTCCAAGCCCCAGTTGAACGAGTTGATGAGCGCCTGCACGTTCAGCCGCGTGGCCCCGCTGCCGAAGCCGGTGAAAACCACCTTGCGCTCGTCGGCCTTGCCGTCGCCGGTGGTGTCCTTGAGCCAGAGGATGTCCGGGGTCGCACCGACGAAGACCCCGCCATTGTAGCAGATGATCGCGGTGGGCCAGGGCAGGTTGTCCGCGAAGATCGTGGACTTGTCGAACTTGCCGTCACCGTCCGTATCTTCCAGCAGACGGACGCGACCCGCGTGCGGGTTCTCATCGCGCCGTTCGGAGTAGTCAATCATCTCGACCACATAGAGCCGGCTGTTCTCGTCAAAGGCCATCGTGACCGGGCTGTTCACCAGCGGCTCGGCGGCGACAAGTTCGAGGCGGAATCCCTTTTTGACCTGGAAGGTTTCGAGCGCCTTCGCCGGCTCGACGGCGGGAAAGCGCGGCAGGTCCTTCGCGGTCAGTTCCGGCTGCGCACCGTTCTTGCCATAGGCCTCCGAGTAGGTGACGCGCGTCTTGGGCGCGGGCTGGGCGACCACCGGAATCAGCATTGGGGAGGCGATGAAGATCGCCAGGGCCAGAAATACGACGGGTCTGAAACTCATGGGCCAAAGTTGTTGCAAACCGGGGCGGGTGGGAAGCCGGAAAAATCCCGTGCCGGACGGAATGCAGCCGGCTCCATCCAATCGTCCCTGGCGGTCCGCCCTTCGGATCATTTGGATTTCAGCTTCAGGTTGAGCTGGTTCACCTGGCCGATGATGCGGTCCTCCGTGGACAGCGCCCAGGGTCCCGGATGTGTCACGCTGAATCGCATGGCTCCGCCTGCTTCGTAGCCGCCTTCCTGCATCACTCGCAGGCTGGGGATGTAGGCCATCACGTCATTGGAATAGCCCGCGACCCAGACGGCGGGACCGGCCAGTTCCTTCTTCAACCGCAGCGAAAAGTCCACGACCGTCTCACCCCCGAGGGCCACCAGCGTGAGCGCGTCACCGAAATGCACGACTTGCACCGGGTAAGGATACTGCGTCGGGAGATTTTCGCCGTGCTCCAACCGGTCCAGCATCCGCCTGGCGTGCGCGGCCTCGTATTTGTCCTTCGAGGCGAGGCGTGCCTTGAATTCCTCGCGCGTCGGAGCTGGTGCGTAATCCAGGTTGATCTCGGAAAGCGCGCTGCGCAGCGGACCATTCACCGCCCGGAGCGTGGTGCTGAGCGCGGCCTCGACGGCAGTGGCGAGGGAACGCCCATGCCGTTGCGCGAGTTCCACGGTGCCGCGAGGATAGGGATTCTGGTCGCCGCTGCAGCCGTTCATGAACAGGGCCACCGTGCCGGGGTGATCCGCCTCGAAGTATTGCTGCGCAAAGCCCGCGTAGTCGCCGCTGAACTGATAAAGGGCCAGCGTCGTATTGTGGCATGCATAGCCGAAGAGAACGGCCATCAGCTTGCCGTCCGCACCCTCAACGCGCAGCACGGGCACCTCGTGATCCACCGGCCCGGCGGGATTCGGGCTGTTCTTGTAGCCATCCCCGGTCGGCAGCCGGCGGTTCATGGCCACGCCACAGCGGGCGAAGTTGTAGGCCAGCCGGGCGGGTGCGCGACCGGCGAGCGCGGTGCCGATGAGCCGGAAGAGCTTCTCCTCCAAGTCGCGACCGTAAGTGTCGCCGAGCGAGCTCGGCTTAAAATCGCCATCGTTAGCCGGAGTGCGCCCGAAGCGGAACTCCGGACCGCTGTGGGTGTGCGAGGCGTTGAGCAAGAGGCCTTCCGGGGGCAACTGCCACGCCTTTTGCGCCCGCACCTCCAGTGACTTGCGCAGCGTGCGCGGCACGCCGATAAGGTCCAGCGTGACCATCACCATCCGCCCGCCCTGTTCGTCCTCCAGCGCGAGCACCTTGGCGAAGAGGTCCTGCGCCTTCCCTTGGCTGACGTTTGTCCGGCTGGCGTAACCGGCCATCCACATTGCCTGCCCCGGCGTGATGACGGCCGTGGCGACGCCGGCTTTCCAAGCGATCGGCGACGGCGCAGCCACAGCAACAAACTGGAGCGCCATGAAGAGGCAGCAGACAAGACGGGCGGTCATAAGTGTTCGGTGACGTGGGTCCGACGCCGCGCGAGGCGAAGCGAATTCACCGGGCAAGCTGACCACCCGGCGTAAACTGGAGCAAGGGAAGAGCCGCATTAGGATCAGGATCACGAGCAGGATGGCCTGAGTTGCTGCTCCCACCGGCTCGCAATCCTAATCCTGCTTTGGTGTTATGCCCTGCCCCATCTGCCGATCCGGAGCATTCGGGTGATGTTCCCTGGAGCGGATGCGCCCCTCTGGCCTGCCATTTGCGCTCGCCAGCCCCCATCCCTTCCGGTAGCTAAAGCCCGCCCATGACCAGCCGCCGCGATTTCTACGAACAGCGAGCCCCCCAACGGGTCCGCGAGGCCGGGCGGCATTACCACACGCTGCTCAACCGCCACTTCGCCTTCCTCATCCCGCCAGGCCAGCGCGTGCTGGAGATCGGCTGCGGGCTGGGCGATACGCTCGCGGCGGTCCAGCCGGTGCGCGGCGTGGGCGTGGACTTCAGCCCGGCGATGGTGGAACTGGCGAAGCAGCGGCATCCGCACCTGGAGTTCCGCGTGGGCGAGGCCGGGGAGTTCAGCAGCGCGGAGCCGTTTGACTACATCATCCTTTCCGACCTCGTAAACGACCTGCCGGATGTGCAGGCGGTGCTCGAGCGCGTCCGCGCGATGGCGCACCCGAAGACCCGGCTGGTGCTCAACTTCTTCAACAACCTCTGGAAGCCCATCCTTGGGCTGGCCGAGTCCTGCGGTTGGAAGGCTCCGACGCTCCAGCAAAACTGGCTCTCCAGCGGCGACATGCGGAACCTGCTGCACCTTGCCGGCTGGGAGCTGGTCAAGCAGGACACGCGCATCACCTGGCCGGTGAACACACCGCTGATCGAACGCCTCGGCAACCGCTGGGTCGGCCCGCTTGCGCCGAGCCTTTCCCTCTCTGTCTTCATGGTGGCGCGCCCGCGACCACAGGTGCCGCCCGACCGCCATTACACCTGCTCCGTGGTCATTCCCGCGCGGAACGAGGCAGGCAACATTGAGGCCGCGGTCCTGCGCACGCCGGAACTGGGCAAGGGCACGGAAATCATCTTCGTAGAAGGGCACTCCAAGGACAACACCTGGGAGGAAATCCAGCGCATCGCGGCAAAGTATCCCCAGCGGAACATCAAGGTGCTCAAGCAGCAGAGCAAGGGCAAGGGCGGCGCGTGCCGCGAGGCCTTCGCCGCCGCCACGGGGGACATTCTTTTCATCCTCGATGCCGATCTCACGATGCCGCCGGAGGAACTGCCGAAGTTCTACGAGGTGGCCCGCAGCGGCGCGGCGGACTTCGTGAATGGCGTGCGCCTCGTGTATCCGATGGAGCAGGAGGCGATGCGCTTCCTGAACATGATTGGCAACCATTTCTTCAGCCTGTCCTTCTCCTACCTGCTGGGCCAGCGCATCAAGGACACGCTCTGCGGCACCAAGGTGCTTTTCCGCAAGGACTACGAACTCATCGCCGCGAACCGCGGCTACTTCGGCGACTTCGACCCGTTCGGAGATTTCGACCTGCTCTTCGGCGCGGCCAAGCTTAACCTGCGCATCCTGGACTTGCCCATTCGCTACAAGGCGCGCACGTATGGGGATACAAACATCGAGCGGTGGAAGCACGGGCTGCTGCTGCTGCGGATGACGGCGTTTGCGGCGCGGAGGATGAAGTTTATACGGTAAGCGATTGTCGGCGGGCGCACGGGAAAATCATTCCAACGATGTTCAAGGTCGCCCAGGCAGTTGAGAACGGAAGCCAAGGACAAGACCGTGTGCATGTTGCTGACTTGGGCAGCCGAGCAGTGCTTTGTGTGGCCGATGGCGCGGGCGGGCGAAGCGGAGGTGCCGAGGCGGCGGAATGGGTGTTGAAATTGGTCCGCGAGAAAGGGAACTCACTGGCGTCTGCTGCTGATTGCGAGCAACTGTTGCACGAGGCGGACACGGCCATCAGCGCTGACCGTAATGCAGGTGAGACGACAGCGGTGCTCGCTGTCGTAAGCTTGACCGGGGTGATGGGTGCCGGTGTTGGCGACTCAGGAGCATGGATCGCATCGGACGGAGAGATGATCGAACTGACGCGCAACCAGGTGCGGAAGCCATTCCTAGGAACCGGGGTCGCGCGTCCGACGGGCTTTAGCAACGGCCCGCTGCGCGGAACGCTGCTGTTGGCCACGGATGGATTGCTCAAGTATGCCGCCCCTGAAACGATTGGCGCAGTGCTACGTGAAGTTTCGCTGAGAGACATTCCAACCGCGTTGATCGGGCTGGTTCGCTACCCTTCAGGTGCCTTGCCGGACGATGTCGGAATTGCCGTTTGCCGGATGGCGGCTTGAGCGCGACGACACGACACGGCCTGGTTCTCCGCTGTTTTCGGTGGAACCGGGCGGCAGGCAGGGAAATTCCAAGCTCCAAGGCCCAAGCTCAAAAAAAATTCCAAAACCCAATTCCAACCGTTCAGCGTGCCTCGCTGCCAGCCCTTCCGCCCTGGTTGGCGCCTTCATTTAACCCGAACTGCGAAATTGAAACCGCGGATAACGCGGATGACACGGATGGGAAGGGCTTGCCAGCTCTGCGTTAAGGAACCAGGCCCACCGGTGGCGAGCTTGCACAATCGGCTCTTTATCCGCGTGATCCGCGGTTCTCTCTTTGGAATTTGGCACTTGGGATTTGGAGCTTCTTCCACACGCCATTCCACTGAAAACAGCGGAGAACCCACGGCATCAACCTTTTGTTCGCCAACCGGAATCAGAACCGCAAGTTGCCGCAAACCCCAGTCTGGCAGAACCCGTCACGGACACTTGGTCTGACGACTTGAAACGCAGACGGGCGGAGGCACCGGCTCATGAAGCTTCCGCGGTCAATTGTGATGTGGAGGAGGGCACGCTCTGGTAGCACCAGCATGATGCTCCCGTCGTGATCCGGCCGGTTGCCGCAGCCCGCCTGGCCATGCGGCTGGCAGCGGAAAGTCCGTTACGTTTCGCCGTGCGGATCGCCGATGTCCGCCGCGTCCGCCTGCGCCTCCCCCACGGCACCTTCTGCACCCTCCGCGGTGACACGGGGTGGTGCTCGCTGTCCAGCCCGGAGCACGCGACCTTGAACAGGGCGGTCAAGGGCGCGTCCGCGCACTGACCCCGGCCGGGTCCCGCCGGGCAAGCGAGGACGCTTGCGGCACGAGCCGCCGGAGGCCGGCGCTACGTAGCACCGGCGTCCCCGCCGGATCGGGTTCGAGAGGCCGTGCCGGGATGCGCCCTCAAAGCATGGCCCAACGCAGCCTGGAAATCACCCGCTTTAGGAATCGTCAGAATCCGTCAGAATCTTTTTGCACTTCCGACGCTCGTGCCTAGACTCCGCCCTTTCTCTCGACCATGAAACATCTGTTGAGCCTCGAGAATCTGTCCCGCGTGGACATGGAAGCCATCCTGGCGGCGACGGCCATCGTCAAGCGCCAGCGGGGGCATCACACGTCCCAGCCACTGGCGGGCAAGACGTGGGCGCTCATCTTCGCCAAGTCCTCCACCCGCACCCGCGTGTCCTTCGAGGTGGGCCTGCGCGAACTGGGGGCAAACGTGATGTTCCTCAGCGCCGCCGACATCCAGCTCGGCCGTGGCGAGCCGATCAAGGACACGGCGCGCGTGCTGGGCCGGATGGTTCATGGCGCGGTCTTCCGCACCTTCGCCCAGGCCGACGTGGAAGAGTTCGCGCGCTATGCGAACATCCCGACCATCAACGCCCTCACGGACGAGGAGCATCCCTGTCAGATCCTCACGGACATCTTCACCTTCCAGGAGAAGCAGGGTTCCATCCGGGGCAAGATCGTGACCTTCGTGGGTGACGGGGCGTGCAACGTGCCGGCGAGCTGGATCTTTGCAGCCGCGAAGCTGGGCTTCGAGCTGCGCATCGCCGCGCCGAAGCAGTTTCAGCCGCCGCTCGCATTGCTGGAGCGCGCGGGCTTCACGCATGTCCACGCGCAGCCTTCGCCGACCGGCGAGATCATTCAGGGCATGGTCCCCGCTTCCGGTGGCCGCATCCTGCTGACAGCGGACCTCGCCGCTGCCGCGACGCGTGCCGACCTGCTCTACACCGACGTGTGGGTCTCGATGGGCAAAGAAGCCGAGGCCGCCGAACGCATCCAGGTGTTGACCGGCTACCAGATCAACGAACCGCTGGTGAAGCTGGCGAAGAAGCACGCCATGGTCATGCACTGCCTGCCGGCCTATCGTGGCAAGGAGATTGATGACGCGACCTTCGAGGCGCACGCGGGGACGATCTTCGACCAGGCGGAGAACCGGCTGCACACGCAGAAGGCGATCATTGCCTGGCTGGTTGGCTAGACATTGATCGCGGAAGGGCAAGCTGCTTGAGGGCACGGCCTGCCGGGACGCAGAGAACGCAAAGTTACGCGAGCCGGCCGTCACACGGGGCACCAAAGAGTGGCTGTCATGGGAGACAGGCAGTGCTCGGTGTTCCTGAGGTTCTCGGCGTTTCGGCGTTGAAGCAATTGCTGCGGCATCGTTCCGTTTAGGAACCGCGTGGCTGCCCGCCCTCGCCTAAAAGCCGGGCGGTGGCGGGCAGGGCAGATGGAACCGGATGGGCGCAACCCACCCGCAACGTGGCGGCTCCAAACCGCCGGCACGAGGGGCGCATCTTGACACTGCCCCCGCACGACGGCGGAGCGCGGCCCTCTGGGCCGCAGCGGCTGGCAGCAGGGAAAGGCTTGGGAAGCTCCGCAGCCCGTTCTGCAGGGTGGCCGCTGCGGCCCGGAGGGCCGCGCTCCGGGGGCAGTGCGCGGATGCGCCCCGGCACGAGGCTGCCTCACTTCCGTGCTTGCACACCGGCCGGACATCCCTATACTACGCACACGTATGAAATCTGAGAACACCTACGACGCCATCATTGTCGGTGGCGGTCCCGCCGGCTCCTCCTCCTCCTACATCCTCGCTGAGCATGGCCACCGCGTGCTGCTGCTGGAACGCGAGAAGTTCCCCCGCTACCACATCGGCGAGTCCATGATCCCCTTCACCTACGGGCCCATGGAGCGCCTGGGGCTGATCCCGCTCATGAAGAACTCCAAGTTCGTGAAGAAATACAGCGTGATCTTCGTGTCGCCCAACGGGCGGCAGTCGCAGCCGTTTTACTTCTTCACCCGCTATGACCGCGAGAGCATCGCGCAGACGTGGCAGGTGCTGCGCTCCGAGTTTGACCAGATCCTGCTGGACCACGCGCGCTCCAAGGGCGTCGAGGTGCGCGAGGAGACGACCGTAAAGGAACTGCTCCGGGACGCCACCGGCAAGGTCGTCGGGGTGAAGGCGCAGTTGAAGTCCGGCGAGGTTGTCGAATTCCACGCGCCCATCACGCTGGACTGCACGGGCAAGGAGGCCTTCAGCTCGGTGCGCAACGGATGGCGCATGAAGGACCCCTACCTGAACAAGATCGCCGTCTGGACCTACTACAAAGGCTCGAAGCGCGAGCCGGGCATTGACGAGGGCCAGACCACCGTCGCCTACGTGCCGGACAAGGGCTGGTTCTGGCACATCCCCCAGCACGATGACATGGTCAGCGTGGGTGTGGTGGCGGAAGGCAAGTATCTCACGCGCGACGGCGTGCGCGACCCCAAGGCCATCTTCCACCGCGAGGTGGAGGAGAACGTCTGGATCAAAGAGCATCTCTCCACCGGGGCCTCCACCGGCAACTACTACCTCACCAGCGAGTATTCGCACCATGCGCGTCACTGCGGCAGCGACGGCCTGCTGCTAGTCGGGGATGCGTTTGCGTTCCTCGACCCCGTGTTCAGCAGCGGCCTGATGCTCGCGCTGAAGAGCGGCGTGCTGGCGGGCGACGAGGTTCACAAGGCGCTGCTGGAGAAGGACTTTTCCCCGGCACGTTTCAGCCACTACGCCAGTTCCATGCGGCAGGGTGTGGAGAACATGCGCAAGCTGGTGTATGCCTTCTACGACCCGAACTTCTCCTTCAAGCGGACGATAGACAAATATCCCGACGCGGCCGGCGAAATCACGGACTGCCTCAGCGGCGACGTGAACAAGGACTTCTCCCAGCTCTGGTCGCGCATCCGCGAGCAGGTGCCGCTGCCGGATGATCTGCCGGTGGGTCAGCCGCTCTCCTAAGTGTCGCGTTTAGCTTCCGACATTGATTTCATGGCCTTCGATTGGAGCCAGATCATTAAGCCTTCAGGCCCCCCCGCAACGCGGGAGGAAATCATCCGGTTTGAGCGGGAACTCGGGTTCGGACTACCCGACGACTACTGGGATTTCTTGCTACAGCACAACGGAGGCCGGGTAATCTGTGAGCACGAACTGGCGCCCTACGGGACGGAACCAGGAGACGGTTTTGAGATATCCGTCCTGGACCGATTCTCTATGGCCAGTCCGGGAATTGGGGTGCGCGAACGACGGGAGCTGCAAACCAACTGCCGACTTTGTTTGCGACAGGCGATTTGCATCGGAGACGACATGGGCACTGGATTCTTTTATCTGATCCTCGACGGCCCTGAAAAAGGCGCGGTTTACTTCACCTACAAGGACGACCGGGAGCTGCTTTCTGAACGTGAGTGGAACGCAGAGGAGGTCATTATTCCGAGCACGATGGTGAAAATTGCTTCAAGCTTCACCGAGCTTGGGCAGTCAATCTGGGACAGCCGGTTGCATTGACAGCGCAAAACGTTCATGAACATCGTCCAGATCACCCCCGGTGCGGGCGGGATGTATTGCGGCAACTGCTTCCGCGACAACGCGCTCGTGGCCGCGCTGCGGAAGCAGGGGCACGAAGTCCTCATGGTGCCGCTCTACCTGCCCATGACGCTGGATGAGGAGAACCAGAGCGCCGGCACGCCGACCTTCTTCGGCGGCATCAACGTCTATCTTCAGCAGCAATCGGCGTTCTTCCGCCGCGCGCCGAAGTGGCTGCACTCTCTGCTGGACTCACCCTTCCTGCTCAAGCTGGCCGCTGGTCGCGCCGCCAAGACCCGCGCGGCGGACGTGGGCGAACTCTCGCTCTCCATGCTGCGCGGCGAGGAGGGCAACCAGGTGCGCGAACTGGACGAGCTGGTCGCGTGGCTCAAGACCCAGCCGCGCCCCGATGTGGTCCTGCTCTCGAACGCGCTGCTGGTTGGCTTCACGCGCCGGCTGAAATCGGAGCTGGGCTGCAAGGTCATCTGCAACCTCCAGGGCGAGGACGCCTTCCTCGACGCCATGCCCAGCCCGATGCGCGAGCAGGTCTGGGCGCTGCTGGCCGAGCGCTGCCGCGACTGCGACCTCTTCCTCGCCCCCAGCCGCTACTTCGGCGACACGATGGCGAAGCGGCTGGGGCTACCGGCGGAGAAGGTGAAGGTGGTGTTCAACGGCATCAGCCTCGACGGCTACGGCGAAACTCCAAACTCCAAACTCCAAACTCCAAACTTTCCAACCTTGGGCTATTTCGCCCGCATGTGCCGGGAGAAGGGCCTGGACCTGTTGGTGGAGGCATTCATCGAGCTGAAGCGGCGCGGCACAGTGCCGAACCTCAAGCTCAAGGTCGGGGGCGGGTGCGGCCCCAGCGACGAGGTGTTCGTCGCCCAGCTCAAGGCTCACCTGCGCCGCGCGGGCTGCCTGGACGACGTGACGTTTCATCCCAATCTCACGCGGGAGGAGAAGGTGGCCTTCCTGCAATCGCTCACGGTGTTCTCCGTGCCCGCGCTCTACGGAGAGGGTTTCGGCCTTTACTTGATTGAAGTGCTGGCAGCGGGGGTGCCGGTGGTGCAGCCGCGCCATGCGGCCTTCCCCGAGCTGGTCGAGGCCACCGGCGGCGGGGTCATCGCCGAGGCGAATGCGGCGGCGCTGGCGACGGGCATCGAGCACCTGCTGCTCGATCCGGCGCGGCTGCGGGCGCTGGGGGAGGCAGGCCGGCGGGCCGTGGGCGAGCGATTTACGGTGGACCGGATGGCGCGGGAGGTGGCAGAGTGGTCGGATGCTTTGGTGCGCACCCGTGGCTGACTGGCGCGTTTCACAGAGGTAAGTTAGAGTGATTTGAGCATGATATCGCATTTGCAAAACTGTTCCCGTGCTGGAAAGCGCCTGGCTTTCACCCTTATCGAATTGCTGGTCGTCATCGCCATCATCGCGATTCTCGCGGGCATGCTGCTACCGGCGCTGTCCAAAGCGAAGGCCAAAGCCCACGGCATCAAATGCACGAGCAACATCAAGCAGATTGCCCTGGGATTCCTGCTTTACTCGGACGACAACGACGCGAAGCTGCCCGACCTTTACAACGGCTACTGGACCGCCGGCGGGATGGTCCCGGCGGGACAGCAGTGGTATTTCCAGATCATGACCAACGGCAACTATCTGCCGTCCCACTCGGTCTCCAACAACCTCTGGCGCTGCCCTGCCGTGCGTGAAGCAGACCAGTCCACCTTTGCTGGCATCCGGTGGGAAGGCTACGGGCCGCAGGAGGGGAATATCATTCGTTACGCACTCAATTCGGCTGCTCCGACCCAGGAACTCCACAGCCGCCGCACCTCCGAGATCAGCCGGATCAGTGAAATCTGGCTCATTGGCGATGTGGGCTATCCCAAGCAAAACCGGCCGCCACCCGAAGGCGGCTACATGACGGAGATTGTCACCTTCGCGCCGAAGGCGGACGGCCACTTCGGTCAGGGCAATGCCGCCGATCCCTCGGGCATCAGCAACGGCGGTGCGGCGAAGCAGCCTGCCTGCCGGCACCCCGGCGGGCGCGCCCAGATGACCATGGTGGATGGCCATGCGGAGTCCCGCCTGTATCGGGATCTCACCAACAACACCGGCAACATCTTCGGGGCCGGCGGGATTCTGTAGGCGAGCTCCAATGACCGTCCAGGATGAGAGGCGCGCGCGGTGACGGATGGCTGCGGGGCGCATCTTCACACTGCCCCGGAGCGCGGCTGTGTCCCGCTCGGCGCGGGATCAGCCGCAGCAACGTGGGAGGGTCGAACAGGGTCGGAATACTGTAGCGTCTCCGGCTAGACGCAGCCGCCGCGGCTGGTCTCCGCGACACAGCCGCGCTCCGGGGGATTCCGTTCCTCGGGGGCAGGGTCGAGCTGCGCCCATGGCCGCGCAGGACAGAAATCCACGCTTTACGACCGGCGCAGATCAGGCAGATTTACGGCATGACCTCGCGACCGTCCGTTTACCGCAGCCCTCGTTGGCAGCTTGCCTTCACGCTGATTGAACTGCTGGTGGTCATCGCCATCATTGCCATCCTGGCGGGGATGCTGCTGCCGGCGCTGTCCAAGGCCAAGGCCAAGGCCAATGGGACCAAGTGCATGAACAATCTGCGGCAGATCGGCATCGCCATGCTCACCTATGCCGACGATCACGACTCCAAGTTCGTGCCGCTGAACCGCCACGCCTACACCTTCAACAATGCCGGCAACTGGTGGTTCGACATCTTCATCCAAGGGAAATACCTGCCCAATACGAACGGGCAGAATTTCATCTGGCGCTGTCCGGCGGTGAAGGATCAGGACGTCACGCCCGGTGGTCAGTTTGGCTTTGGCGTGATCGAGAGCACCATCATCAAATACGCCACCAATGGCGTGGGCGGCCCGGAACTGGGCAGCCTCCGGGTGACCGACATCCGCCGCCCGAGTGCGATCTGGCTCATGGGTGACGTGGGCATCCCGGCGGCGGCGAACATCCCCTACTGCCAGTTCAAGACCTGGTTCGCCACCTGGACCGCAGCGACCTACAGCAATCTGGCCTTCAACTCCACCGCGCCATCGCCACACCAGCCCGCCCCGCTGCATAACGTCCGGGCGAATGTGCTGTTTGTGGACGGACATTCGGAAGCCCGGACTTATGACGATCTGCGGTCCAACGGAGGGGACATCTGGGGCACGATCAACGGGTTGTGAGCGGACGGAGGCAGGCAATGTGAGGAGTCTCTGGTTTTGCAGAAACAAGTGAGACTCCTCACGTCGTCTCCTACGGTGGGGATGCCTGCCGGCGGGGGATTTGGTGGATTTCCCAGTCGCGTTTGCCTTCGAGGTGGAGGAGCCATTGGGCGGCGGCGCTGAGGAGGTGCGCGTAACCGCCGGCGTCGGACATGTCATCCCAGGCGTAGCCGCCGCCCATGCCGCCCGCGCCGAGGCCGGTGGGGATGTAGCCCTTCTCCTTGAAGAGGGCTTGCCAAGTGCGCAGGCCGTGGCCGAGTTCGCGCTCCAAGTCTGCCTTCACCTTTGCCGCAGGACTCGAAGCGAAGAAGTTGTGAGTTGTTTCATTGGCTTGAGCAGAAAAACGCCCTTGCTCGATGATATTGGCCCAAGGCTTTTGCGCTTTGCTGAGCGTGTAGGGCAAGGTGAACCCGAATTGGCTGAACGGCTCCTTGGTTGGCTTGGACACCAAAACAGCCAGCGCTTCCCCTTTGTCGCTCACGGCTTCGTCTGTTCCCCCCTTGTTCTGAGTAATAGAGGCATAGCTGCCCTGCAAGTCAGGCCGGCTGAAAACCTTGACCGCTGACGTATCCGCTCGGACGGACATGGTTAGATTGCTTCGCGTGCCGTATGCCACGCCAAATCGGTCGAGAGCAGTGCCTGCTCGACTACCGTAGATTATCACTCCATCGGTTTGGATGGGGCTAAGCAAAACCTCCACATCCCTCGAAAACTGATTTGTTCTCGGGGTATCCCACACACCATCAAACCGCTTCAGCGCCTGCAAGGCCCAGCCCGCGACCACCATGTTCTGCGGCCCAAGGCGTGAGCCGGCGGGGCGCGGGCCTTTGCTGGGGCCTTTGCGGTCGGAGCGGTAGTCCTCCGGCTTGCCGTCCTTGAAGTAGAAGGGGTGGAGGTCGAAGCGGTTGAGGCCGGGCGGCACGTCCCAGTCGTCGCAGTAGTAGCGGAAAAGCTGGGGCGTGGTGAAGGCGTCGTAGATGAGCTTGAAGGCCAGCGGGCGCGGCAGCGTGCCGTGCCGCGCGGTGCCGGCGTAGTAGAGATATTCCTGGTCGTCCGCGAAGCCGGGCGTGGACACGCGCTGGCCGGGTTTGAAGTTCACGAGGCAGTTCACATAGTGGTTGTCCGGCGTCCAGAGCTTCGGGCTGAGGCCGTCGGTGGCGCGGTTCAGCTCGTCGGGCAGGTGGTTGCAGAGGCCGTGGGCGGCGCAGATGCCGTTGATGTGGCCGTGGTGGTTCATGCGGCACTGGTGAAGGTTCTTCGCCGCCTCGGCGACCTCGGCGGCGAGAGCCCTGTCCGTCGGCAGTGCGGAATCGCGCAGCATGAGCCACGCGAGCTGGAGCATGATGGCGAGATCCTGTGCGAGGTGGTTCGAGGAGCCATGCGAGTAGCCGCGCAGCTTGAACTGCGGGTTGTCCTCCCCCTTCTTCGCCAGTTCGTCGTGGCCCATGAAGTTGAGCTGCGCGCGCTTCTTCACCGCCATTTCGAGGCTGACGCTCGCGCCATCATCCCACCAGTAGGGGACGAACCCTTTCTCGCCCTTTTGCAGGAGGTGCTCGCGCTGGAAGACATTCGCATCGGCAGCCGCGTTGTTGTTGTCGGGCGCGAAGAGCGTGTCCGAGTGGTTGAGCATCTTGAGGTAGAAGGGCAGCACCCACTGCGTGAGGAGATCACGGTAGTAGCGGTCGCCGGTGGCGCGGTAAGCATTGACGAGGGCGGCGGCAAACCACGCGCCGTCGTGCATGGTGTCGAGCGCCTCGCCCTGAATCCACTGGTCGTGCTGTCCGGCGCGCTTGGTGTTGAAGTATTCGTAAACCATCCCGCGTTGGGGGGACCGCTCGTCGCGCTTGAGGTGGTGGTCGAAGACGTATTGCGTCAGCTCGCGCATGAAGGCGCAGGTCTCGTCGGCAGTCAGCGGGCCGCGCTCGTGGGCCTTGGTCCACGGGGCGTCCCACCAGTCGGCGGCACACGCAGCGCACGCGAACGCAAGGCCGAAGACGGCGAGGAGGCGCTTGAGCATGACGGCAGGGTGCCATGCCAGTGCCGGAGCGAAAGGGGTTTCTTGAGCCCGGAACCCTCCCGCGGCGGGGAGCAGCAATAAGCCATTGACCACGGCCTTCGGCGGCGTAAGGTCAAATTTAATGAACCCGAAACTCAGTTCCTCCCCCCTGCCCCGCTCAGGCTCCCCCAAACCGCTTCCGATCACTGCCTCATCGCCACAAACTTGCCCCGAATGCTCGGAACGCGTCGCCCCGGCAGTCAGTTTCGCCCGGCGCGATTTCATCCGGGTCGTGGCCGGTGGCGCGGTGGGAGTGATGGGCGGCGCGGCACTGCTCTCGCCCACGGTGGCCAGCGCGGCTCCGGTAGAGAAGGCGGCGGCCAAGCCGGCGGAAGGCCTGGTCCGGGAACTGTTCGCCACGCTGACCGCCGAGCAGAAGAAGGCGATGGTGCTGCCGTGGGATCACGGCACGGAAAAGGGCGGCATGGCGACGCGGCTCAAAACCCACAACGCCGCCCCGCTCGGCAAGAAGCTCAGCGAGCAGTTCACCAAACCGCAACAGGAGCTGATCCGCATGACGTTCAAGGCGATCCTCTCCGGCGAGGAAGCCTATGACCGGATCAGCCGCAACGGAAAGTGGGACAGTTCCGGTTCCTTCGAGGGCAACGGCGTCGCGATCTTCGGCGATCCGTCAGGCAAGGACCCGTTCTCCTGGGTCTTCGCCGGGCATCATTTGACGTTGCGCTGCGACGGCAACTCGCAGCCCAACGCCGCGTTCGGCGGGCCGATGTATTACGGCCACTCCGCCAATGGCCACAGCGAGACGAATGTTTACAACTACCAGACCAAGCAGGTGATGAGCGTGTTTGACATGCTCAACGAGCCGCAGCGGAAACAGGCGGTGGTGGTGGGTGATCCGGGCGACGGCACGGCGGCCCTCAAGCCCCGTCTGGTGGCGCAGCCTCCGGCCGGCGTCGGCTACACAGATCTGGATGCCTCACAACGGGAACTGGTGACGGGCGTGATGCGCACGCTGATCAGCCCTTTCCGCAAGGAAGACGCAGACGAGGTGATGCAGCTCATCAAGACCAACGGCGGCATGGAGAAACTGCGGCTCGCCTTCTACAAGGAAAACGCGGAGAAGGGCAATGACCGCTGGGACTACTGGCGGCTCGAAGGCCCCGGCTTCGTCTGGAACTACCGCGTGCTCCCGCATGTGCATTGCTTCGTGAACGTCGTCGGCCAGGCGTAGCGTGTCCGGCGAGCGGACGATGCGCCTCCGATTTCATGCGCTCCTCGGCGGCCTGCTGCTGTGGGGGCTGGTCACGGACCTCCCCGCTGCGGATGCCCCCACGGGCGCGGCGCCCGATTTCCAACGGGATGTGCTGCCGATTTTCGAGGCGAAGTGCCTCCGCTGCCACGGAGCCAAACGCCGGGATGGCAAGCTCGACATGCGGACCCTGGAGGCGATGCTCGCCGGCGGCGTGTCTGGTCCCGCATTCAAGCCCGGCAATGCGCAGAAGAGCCTGCTGATCGAGCTGATCCATTACAACGAGATGCCACCGAAGAAGGAACCGCCGCGCGTGACCAAGGAGGAACTGGAACTGCTGCGAAGGTGGATCAATGCGATGCCGGTCCGGCCTTAAAGCTAATGCTTTTCGGGAATTTGCAGGGAGAAACCCAAAGAGCTTCACCACCACTCCGAAGGCCGCCGCTTCAGGGCTGGAAGCCCGTCCGGTGACAGCCCGGGCTGGAGCTGAGCACCGCGAGGCGGAGGCCCGGGTTCCCGGTCTATTTCATCACCGCCCTGAAAGGGCGAGACTCTGCACGGTGCGTGAAAGAGTCCCGCCCTTACAGGGCGGGCAGGCTTCGCTGGCCAGGCTACCCGGGGCTCCACCCCGGGCTGTCACCGGGCGGGCTTTCAGCCCTGATCCGCAGTCCACCCTGCCTCGCTCACGGGAATTCCCGAAAGGCATTAGCCTTAAAGCGGGAGACGAATCATACCAATTCCCAATGAAATTCAGCATATTTCCGCGGGAAGGCACCCCTCACCGGGCGCATCTCTACACTGCCCCCGAGGAACGAAATCTACCGGAGCGCGGCTGTGTCGCGGAGACCAACCGCAGCGGCTGCGCCTGGCTGCAGGCGTTGAGGCGTTCCGCCACCGCTCGGCACTGCCACGTTGCTGCGGCTGATCCCGCGCCGAGCGGGACACAGCCGCGCTCCGGAGCGGTGTCAAGCTGCGCCCCCTCACCCCAACCCTCTCCCCTCCTCCGAGGAAGGGAGAGGGAGATGATGGGCGTCACGGTCCGCCTCAGCGATGCCACCGATTGTCATTGGGAATTGGTATTAGCCGCGGAAGAGGCGCAGAGAACAAAAGAGAAGGCGATGATAGCGACCCGGTGGCAAAACTCATCGCCCTGCTTATCCTTCTGCGGCTTATCGCTCCATGACCCGGTAGGTGCGACGGGAGACGGACGGGCTGGTCTGGTCTTCGTAGAGGAAGCGGCCCTGGCTGGTGGTGATGCCGCCGACATTAGTCACCCAGACAGTGGTCGGCCCGCTCGGATTGAGCGTGTGGTGGACCTCAAACCGGCTGGGATTGGCGGAGAGGGTTCCATCCGGGTCGCTGAAGTAGAGCTGCACTCGGCCGTCGGCCAGGCGCTGCGGGGCCAGCAACCGCTGCGGCACCTGGACCCACACGTCCGCATTGCTGGAAGTCACGCTGCCGAAGTCGTTGGTGATCGTCACGGCGTAGAGGCCGCTGTTCGTGCGGCTGAGCGAGCCCAGCGCGTAGGTGGCATTGGTCGCGTTCGGGATGGGGCTGCCATTGAACAGCCACTGGTATTTGAACAAGGGGGTCAAACCCGCGGCGGTCACTCCGAGCGTGAAGGCCGTGTTGGTAACCGAAACTGCGTTAGGGCTGCTTGGGTGCGCCACAATCAGCGGGGGAGGAGGAGGCTGCTGCACGCTCAGTCTGACCCCGCCAGCGGTGTAGTTGGTTTTGAAGCCGCCAATCGCAATCTGGTATGCCTGCCCGGCCACGGCAGTGAACAAGACCCGGCTGGGGCCGGAGCCGGCCTCACCCAGAAAATCATGATTCTCGGCCACCGAAACGAGGGTGTTCACGGTGCTGCCCGCATACACCGCCAGGAGCGTATCAAACGAACTGCCCAAGGTATGCATCTCCACCAGACCGTTGGCGGGAGCAGTCCACTGCCACCAGACGACTCGACGCCCATCCGCCGCATCCACGCGGTTTGGCTCCTCCCGGGCACCCAGGATCGAGCCACGCACGGCGTTGGAGATTCCGGTCAGCAAAACGCGGTCGGCAAAAATGTCATTGTAAGGCACAGCCAGCGACGTGAGTTGCGCGCCGGCGCTCGTGACGAGGCCGAAGGCATTGCTGACTGTCACTTGATAGGTGCCGGCGTTCAGGGCGCTGACATTGGTCACCGTCAGCGTGGCGTTGGTCGCCCCGGCCACATTCGTGCCGTTGGCCAACCACTGGTAGAACAGGGGTGACGCACCGATGGCCCCGACTTGGAAGGTCGCGTTGGCACCGCCGCCACCACCGCTCAGAAAGCGGGTCTGGTCTGCCGGCGGCTGGAGGATTTGCGGTGCGGCGGGTGCCATCAGCCAAGGCGACACGGTGAGGGTGATGAACCCCACTCGATTCCCGTAACCATCCACCGCCAGGCGGTAAACCGTCCCGGCGACCGCGTTGAAGGTCACGCTGCTCTGCACATGCCCGACATCAATGTCATCGTTCTCGGCGACGAGGGAGAGCGACATCAGGCTGGCTCCGGTGTAAACGCTCAGGGTCGTGTCAAACTCGCTGTTCGTGGTGGTGATCGTCACCGGGCCGTCGGCCGGGGCGGTCCACGTCCACCAAAGCGAATGCCCCTGCTGAAGCCCAGTGTGCGCCGGTTCCCCGGCTTCGCGGGTGGCCCCGACGTTGGCGCTCTGCACGGTCAAGAACGGGGCGGTGATTGGCGACGCATTCTCAAATGCGTCATTCGCATGCAGGGGCTGGGGGGGATACTGGAAGAGGCTCAACACGACGCGGCCAGCCAGGGCACCCACGCCATTGTTGTAGCCGTCCACGGCGAACTGATATTCCACGCCTTGCACCGCATCGAACGTGACGATGCTCCGGCCCTCGCCGTAACTGGGAGTGGCATTGGCCACCTCCGTCAGACTGCCGACTGCGGTGCCCAGATAGACGCCCAGGAGCGTGTCGAACGTGCTGCCAAAGGTGTTCAGCGTGACGGGTCCTGAGGCAGGGGCCACCCACGACCACCAAACCGAGCGACCGCCACGATTCCCCGAGTGAAAGGGCTCGCCGGCTTCTTTTGACGCATTCGTGCTCACCCCGACGACCGTCTTGCTTTGTCCTGTGATGGGATAGCGGTTCTCGAACAGGTCGTTGCCACCCGGCACGGACGGGCTGGCCTGGACCAGACTGAGCTGAACCGTGCCGGCGGCCACAGTTCCGTCATCGGACCGATAACCATCCACCGCAATCTGATACGTCTGGCCGGCGACGCCCGGGAAGACCACCACGCTGCCCGCGGCGGGATTGAAGGGATCGGTGTCGTCGTTCTCGCCGACCAGCACCAGCGAGCCCAGCGCGGTGCCGGTATAGACGGCCAGCGCGGTGTCGAACGTGCTGTTGCGCGTGGTGACGAGGACCGGGCCGTCGAGGCGCGCGGTCCAAGTCCACCAGATCGAACGTCCGCCGGCGTTGCCGCCGTGGTTGGGTTCACCCACTTCCTTGCCCGCGCCAAGATTAGAGCCGGTCACCTGGTTGGTCTGGCCCGCGAGGGTCACGCGTTCGGCGAAATCATCGTTCAGCACGAGGGACGGGTTCAGGTTCAGGACGATCGCGCCTTCGGAAACCCCATTGGTCCCGGCAAAGCCATCCACCGCGAACCGATAGGTCGTGCCGCCGATGGCGAAGAACTTCACGAGCGATGCGCCGCCATCGCTCCGGTTGTCATCCTCGCCGACCACGGACAGCGTGCCGAGGGTGGTGCCGGTGTAAACCGCCAGCAACGTGTCCGTCAGGCTGCCCACCGTGTCCAGCGCATAGGTGCCGTTGCTCGGCGCGACCCAGAACCACCACACGGATTTGCCGCCGGGATTGCCGACGTGCGCCGGCTCGCCCGGTTCGGTGGTGGTGCCGATGTTGTTGTCGAAGACCTTCGTTGCACCGGGGGGGAACAACAGGGCGTTGGCGAAGAAGTCGTTGTTCGGAGCCTGCGCCAGATTGAGCGTGATATTACCGACCGGCACAGTTCCGTTGATGTCCCGCGCCCCCGCCACGGCGAACTGATAGGTGACGCCCGCCGCCGCCCGGAAGATGAGCTTGCTGGAGGGCAGGCCGGGCGCCTCGTCGTTGTTGGCCACGACCGGAGTCAGAGCATTCAAGCTGGTGCCCGTATAGACCGCGAGGACGGTGTCCAGCACGGCACCCGACGTGTTCGTGCTGCCCGTAGTGTCCAACTGCACCAGACCGCTTTGCGGCGCCGTCCAAGACCACCACAAGGAAGCGCCGTTGGTCGCGCCAGCATGGAGCGGCTCGCCTGGTTCCGTGGTCGCGCCGAAGTTGTGGCCGGTCACGGTGTTCGTCTGTCCGGCGAAGGTCACGCGACCGGCGAACGCATCCTGCCCCAGACCCGCGAGCACGGTGAGCACGGCCACCGAACTGGTGATGCTGCCGGAGGAGTTGGTGATGACGACGCGGTAGTCGCCGGCTTTGGCGATCGTGGCGTTGGTGACGGTGTAGCTGGCGTTGGTGCCGCCGGGGAGAGCCGCTCCGCCTTTCTGCCATTCGAAGACCAGCGGGAAACTGCCCGTGGCCGTCACGCTGAAAGTGACATTGCTCCCGGCATTGTCCGGCACGGTCTGACTGACCGGCTGGCTCGTGATGTCCGGCGCAGCCGGGGCGACCGGCAGATGAAGCCGCAACTGGACGTTGCCATTGGCCCCAAGATAACCATCCACGGCGATCCGGTAGGTAGTTCCCCGAACCGCAGGAAAGGCCAAGAGGCTCGTGGACAAGTTCGGCGCATCGTCGCTCGCGGCCACCAAGGTCAGCCCACCCAACGTGTCGCCGGTATAGACTGCCAGCACGGTGTCGAACGCGCTGCCCAGCGTGTCCACGATAACCGGGCCATTGTCCGGGGCCACCCATGTCCACCAAACGGAGGCGGTGGCGGGATTGCCGGCGTGGCTGGGCTCGCCCAGTTCACTGGTCGCCGAGGTGTTGCTGCCGGTGACGATGTTCGTGCTGCCGGAGAGCAACACCGCACTGGCGAAAGAATCATTCGCCGGGGCCTGGGCCAGCAGCGGCTGTGAGTTCCACAGCGCGAAGGCCAGCAGCGCCGCGAGGAGCAGGCCGCGCCGGAAGGGAGACGGCCCGGTTGAACAGCGCGGAGGAAGCGTGGAGGTGGTCATTGGGCGTTGTTCAAGGGATTCGAGTGCCCGCCAAGAGAGTCGGTTCCCAGCGGGTGCCGTCGGGGTAAACGTGCCGGGCCTGGACTTCGCCATGGCTCATCAGCGCCTCCGCCTTGAGCGAGCCGTCGGGATACCAAGCGCGGGAGAGGCCGTGCGGTTTACCGGCGGCGAACTCCGCTGCCACGGCCAGCCGACCGTTCTCGTGCCACTGACGATACATCCCGTGCTGCTGCCCGGCCACGAGCCGGCCATCGGAGCGCGGCTTGCCGTCCGGATGCCAGGTCAGGCGGGAGCCATGCGGCAGCCCGCGATGAAACTGCTCGCGCAGTTCCACCACGCCGTTCGTGAACCAACCGGTGGACTCGCCCTGCAATTTTCCGTTCACCATCGCCGAACGCAGCTTTAACATGCCGCCCGGGAAATGGTCGGTGACCATGCCAGTGAAGGGTGCAGTGGCACCGGGGCGAAAATACTTTCCCTCGCGCTGCTCCAACCGGAAACGGGCCACCGAGGCGGGGGCAGGTTCCGGACCTTCCGCTTCCGCCAACTCATGGGTGGACACCTGGCCCACGACGGCCACTGCCGCAGCCAGCGCCAGCCAGCGCAACAGCGGGCGGGTCCGAGTGGCCGGAACAACGGCTTGGGAAACAGAGGGGTTCATCGCCATGGGCTATTGGAGCATCAGCCGGAAGTAAGTGGGCGGCGGTTCCGCGTCGGGACTGGCGACCTCCATCCGAACGGTCTTGACGGCGTCGGCCTGGAAACTTCCGCGCGCAACGGCGTTGGTCCCCTCGGCCGGAACACGAAAGGCGACCGTCTTCCACGTCTTCAAATCCCGCGACCCGAGCAGCGTGTAGGTGCGGCCGTTGACGGCGAGGAACTCCAGCAGTGGCGTGCCGTTGGTGAAACCGAGGATGTTCAGCGCGAAGCCGTTCTTCGGGTCCACCACATACGTCCCGGCGTAGTAGGTCTGCAGGTAGTTCAGGCCGTTCCCGGCGTCCTCACCCGGCTTCACTTTGGTGAGGTCGGGATTGATCAGGCGCTCCCACGCGTCGGGCAGGCCGTCCCCGTCGCTGTCCTCGCCCAACGTGAGGTTCAGCCGGGTCCGCTGGCCGGGCTGGCCGAGGTTGGCGTAGTCACCGACCATCTCGATGGGCAGATAGGTGACATTGCCGATGCGCACCTTGATGCGGAACGGCACGAAGGGCCGCAGCGCCGTGGGCTGATAAGGGGCCGCCATGAGGCCGGCGTCCATAGGCACTTCCAGCCGGTAATTCGAGGCGGTCTCGACTCCGGGATTGATCGTGGTTCGCACCTGCACTCCGCTGGAGGTTTCCAAGATGACCTGGGCGCCTTTGAGGCTGATAGGCGTGCCGTATTCGTCGCGCAACATGCCGTAGAAGAGATGGAACGGCGCGGGCGGATAGGCGCTGACGGGACGTTCAAGCGCAACGATGCCCAGCAGCAGGCTCACGAGCAGCCAACTGCCTTTCCATGAGCCGGTGCGAGTTGGTTGGGGATGCATAGGGTGGGCGAAATTCACGCTAGTTGCCCGAGTAGGAGTAGGTGATGAAGTAAAGCTTGATGTCGCTCACGGTCTGGATCAGGCGCGTCAGCCCTTCCTTCGGATCGGCCAGCAGCGAGTCCGCCGGGATCACCAGCTTCCACTGGGTGTTCCACACCGAGCGTCCGATCAGCCGACGGTTCGTGAACTGCGAGAACTGCAGCCCGGTGCCAAAGTAAGGATTGCCCGAGAACTGGCTCACCGAGTCCACCGGCCGGAAGGCCTGATGCTTGCGAATCGTGAAGAGCGGCTCCGTCAGCGAGTCGGCGGACTGGTAGAAGTTTTTGCCGGAGAAGCCCGAGCCACCGATGTTGAACGGCAGCGGAATCGCGACGTCATCCACCGCCCAGGTGCGCAGGTCGCTCGTATCACCCAGGGGCGGGCTGCGCATCGTGTCCACGCCGACGGGAATCAGATACACATACGGATTCGCCGCGAGCGCCTGCGGGTCGAGGTAGGAGAGGTTCGGGTCGCTGGTGTTGTTCTGGCCGGGGACGTTCATGCCCTTGTAGCCCTCGAGCGCGACGCCGACGGAATTGATCTTCGTGGCAAACAGGCTGCGATGGAACGACGCGTCCCCCGCCGCGAGCGCCTGGCCGAAGAGGTTCTGTCCCGCGTTGATGGCCGTGCTGAAGGTGATGACAATGCCCGGCACCGGCAGCCCGTCGCCCCGGTCCACCTGCTGGCAGTAGCGGCGCACGTCAGCGTCGTCGAGGATGTTGTCCATGGTGCGCTGCTGGAGGTAGTCCTGCCAGACGGAGAGGCCGTTGGTGTCGGGCAGGATGCGGAGGTTGCCGGTGCGCAGCGAGGCCAGCGTGGTGTAAACGTCCGGCGAGTTGAAGCCGAGCCGGCCCTTGAGCACGTCGAAGTCGTTCTTCATCTCGGCCAGGGCGCTGGAGATGCCGGGGTCGCCGGTGTTGCTGCCGGCGAACTGCGGCTCACCGTTGCGCACCACGCCCAGGGCGCGGCTGTTGATGATCCGGCTCACGAACGACTTCCCCTGATCCGTGCCCAGCAGGCCGGTCTCGTAGTCGTAGGCGTTGGCCGCGAGCAACGCGTAGCGCGAGGCGAGGTCGAAGAGCGTCTTGTAGCGCTCGAGCTTCTCGTTGCGGAAGAGGCGGAAGGCCGCATCCCGCGTGCTGAACCCGCCGATGATCGCCGCCGTGCGCTGGCGCGCGATTTCGCGCGACTGCTGGATGCGGAAACCCTGCGCGACGAGCGTGGCCACCTTGCGCTGGGCGTCGTCGTAGTTTTGGAGGGCCTGGTTAATGCCGTAGGCGGCCTTCTGCACCTCGATCAAAGCCTTCTCCAGTTCGTTCATTGCCGCCCGGTTGTCCTCCTGCTGTTCGATGGGCTTGATCTGGCCATACTGGATGCCGATGGCATCCGCCTGGCTCTGCGCCGCCCGCGCGGCGGCCACGGTCTTGCGGGCAATCTCAATCGCTGTGGTGCTGTTCTCCACCGCCACGGTCGCACCCCGGAACAGGCCACGTCCCACGGAGGTCAAGTCCCCACCGGCGGACAGACCCGCGATCAACGACGTCGGCAGCGAGACGGAAGCGGCGTCCGCCGCCAGCTTGTAGGCCTCCGAGATGCCGTTCTGCACCATGCCAAAGATCTCCGCCGCCTTCTCGATCTGATCAATGATCTGGTCGGCTTCATCCAGACCCTTCGTCAGCGCATCCGTATCCGCAACGGCTTGAACCAGCGCCTGGCGCATGCGGATCATGCCATCGAGGGACTGCTTGGCCCGGATGCTGTTGTCCAAGGTCTGGAGCAGCGCCGCCCGGGCATTGATCGCGCCGGAGATGGCCTGCTGGAGCTGGCCGGGGCTCTGGCGCCGGCTGGTCCAGGACGACGGCTTCCCGAAGTAGCCGTGGGAGTTCAGCGTATATTCGATGTAGTCCGTGGAACTGCGCAGATCGTTGCCGCTGCCATCGTCGTTCAGCTTCAGGAAGTCGAAACTCTCCGCCTTGGCTTGCAGCCCGGAGACCCAGCCAGCCGGAAAGTTCTGCACGTCCAGGCGATACGTCTTGGTGCTGGCGGGCTGGAGGATGCCGGGGAAGGTCAGCTCCGGCGTCTCCACATACATGTAGTGGAAGAGGTCCGGCCCGGTGTAGTCCTGGGTGTAAGTCTTGCCGGGCCCGAGATCGTCGGGATACGGCGTGCCGTAGAGTTCGATCAGCGCATTCGTGAAGGTCAGCTCCTGCTGGGCGTTTTGCGCCTGCACGTCGGCCAACGAGTCACCCTCGGACCGCATCAGGCGGGTGATGTCCTTTGCGTCATCGAAGGCCGCCATCGCATTGTTCAGGGCGAGCTTGGCGCGCTCGTAGATCTGCTCGAAATGCGACTGGGGATTCGTGCCCACGACCTGCGCCGGGTTGATGTCGAAGGCGATGCTGCCCTGCGTGACGCCCAGCGGGGAGAGCCTGCCCTCGGCATTGTCCATGGCCGCCTGCAAATCTCCCGCCGTCGTGACGAGGTCGCTGAGCTCCGGCACCGTGGTGCGGTCCACCTTCTGGATGCCCTCGTGGCTGGGGTCGGGGTCCACATCCGGGAGCAGCGCGTTGCCGATCACCCAGTTGACCAAGGCCCCCTGCCCCGTCCGGGACGCCCATTGGTCAATGCCCCACTCACGAACGATGCTCACCACGTTCGTGCCGTCCGTGACCGTGCGGGTGGAGACGCGGTTGGTGGAGAAGGACTGCCAGCTCGTGTCCGCGCCGGGCACGTAGTATTTGCGCCAGGTGAGGTCGAAAATCTTGCGGCCCGTGCCGGCCACCGAGGCGGCGGCGGCGGCGAACTTGCGCTCGTCCATGTAGCCCACGGTCACCGGCAGGCCCAGCACGATCACCGACTGCACGCGCGGAACCCAGTCGAAATTCGGGTTCATCAGCAGCGAGTGATACGACTTCAGGGACGCGAGATAATGGCCGTAAGCATCCCCATGGCCCTGCGGGTAGAGCACGGCCGCGTCGGCTTCGTCCGCACTGCCGTCCACATTCTGGTCCAGGATGTTGTAATTGAGCGCGTAGATGACTTCGCCGGAATCAATCCCGCCGGTGTAGTTCCACACCATGCGGTTATAGACCGGCGCGGTCTGCACGCCGGGCAACGCCACGTCATCGCGGCCCTGGAGCAGCGCCAGTTCCTCTTCGAGCAGCGTCGGCACCTGGCCCTTGAACGAGAAGAGCGCGGTGGCGATGTCGCCGTAGGTCTGGTCTTTGGTGCCAATGCCGATGGTCGGGTTGTCGGCATCATCCGCCGCCTCGTCGCCGAGGATCTTGTAGAGGTCGCTGATGTAGCCGGCCGCGAGCAGCAGGGAATCGTTCGCGGGGCCGTAGTTGATGCCGGCGTTGATGCTGAGGTTGCGCGCGCGGTTCAGGACGGTCTCGTAAATCTCGATGAGGCCGTAGCTGTTCAGCGCGTCTTGGTTGAGGGCGATGTCACCTTCATAGCGCTTGCCGGCCTGGGTGAGGATGCTCGCCCCGGTGTTTACGGCGTTGTTGGCCAGGTCGGAGGTGCGCTGGTTGAAGGGGTTGATTCCGTCGAGCACGCGCTTGACGTAGCCCTCGGCGAACTGCGGCGCGGTCCAGTCCGACCACACGTTGTAAAGCGGGTGGGACGGATTCTTGGGCCGGTAGCGCAGCACCAGCCAGTTGTCCGAAAGGATGAGGATGCCGCTCGCGCCCAGCGTGTAGCGCTTGACGTCCAAGTTGTTGGTCAGCCCCTGATAGCGGCTCATGGTCGCATCCGTCACCGGCGGGAAGCCGTCCACCGGCGGGGCCACCTTCCACTCGTATTCGTATTCCGCCGTCTTGCCGGCAAGGTCGGCCGTGTGCTCGAAGGTGATCAGTTCGCTGAGCGGATTGTCCGAGGGGATGACCTTCACCTCGCCCTGATACAGTTCGCCGGTCACGCGCATCACATACATGGACACCGGTTCACCCGGCGGGGTGAAGGCATCGCCATTGCCCACGATGACCGTGAAGTAGCCCTGGCCTGGCCCGGCGGCGCTGAGCGCGTAGCTGTCCACCGGGGTGTTCTTGTTGGTGATGGCGACCAGTTCGCCCGCGCCCCGGATTACATTCCAGGCGGGATTGACGATGAACTGTCCCGGGATCTGCGGGTTCTCGTAGAACGTGTCCACGCTCGCCGTCAGGGCATCCACGGCCTTGTCCCAGTTCTGTTTCTCGTCGGACGGCTGGTCGGGGCAGAGCTGCTTGACGGTGGCCAGATCCGAACCGGCCAGCACATTGAGCTGCAGGTATTTCTCACCGGTCGGCTCGTCCTTGAATTCACCCTTGAACACCAGGCTGCCCTTGGCACCCAGATTGGGATCGAAGAAGAAACGGTTCGCCAAGTGCGGCGGGAGATTCGGGAAGTAGGTCTTGCCCTGATAATCACGGGCATAGACGCCGCCGGGCAACTGGGTGAGCGCCCCGTTGGTCAAGGCGAAGCTCTTCTGCCGGGTGGGATCATGCAGCGTCACCGCCGCGTTGGTGCCCCGCACCGAGTTGGTCGCGATGGCCTGCTGATAGATCACATGGGCGCTGCTCTGCCCGCGGATCGCCGGCCGGCCCTTGCTCGCCACGGTGAGCGTCTCACCAAACGCCACCGGGAACGTGGTGCCCGGCCAGGCGGGCCGGTAAACGATGGGCAGCGCCTGCTCCGTCGGGGCATCTCCCGTGCCGGTGTAGCTGCCCGAGACGAATGGCCGCAGGTAGGGAACAATGGTTCCATTGGTCGGCGGCGTCGGATCACCCGGCCAGGCGAAACCCTCCTGCGTCTTGTAATAGAACCGCATCGCAAAGGCGTTCGTGTTCGTCGCGGACTGGCTCAAATGGGGGGGCCGTCCGATGAAGGTGCTGGTCGTGCCGGTGAACGTGTTTGTGCTGAGAATCGTCATCGGCCCCTGCGCGCTTTTGCCGCTGCTGAAGGTGAAGCTGACCGAAGCCGACGAGCCATCGCCATCCGTGATGGTGAGCAGGTAGGGACTGCTGGCGCTGCTGTTGGCGGTCCAGGTGCCGTAAACGGCCAGGCCGTCCCGGAGGGCACCAAACGTGATCCCGACCGGGAGCGCGGGAGAGACGTTGAACACCAGCGAATCAATCCGCCGTGAGGTGTGGATGTAGTTGGTGGAGGGCGTGTTGAGGGTGCCGCTGCCCACCACGGTGCTCGTGAAACCATCGTTGGTCGAGGTGGTCGTCGAGTAGGTGCCCGCCCGCAGCGCCGGCAGCCCGGCATGAACTCCGCGCATCACCCAGAAGGCGTTCTTCCGGTCGCGGTAGGTGAACGTGGCGTAATTGCCAAACTGCCCGTTCGTTTCGCTGCTGGTCCAGGCTGTCGGCAGGTCGCCGCCGCTGCCGGAGGTCTCGGAGTTGTAGTTGGTGGTATAGATGTTGGTGCTGGTGGACGTGATGTTCGTGAGGGTGGCCAGCGGCAGCGGGATCACGGGCAGCGGCATCGGGGCCTGCACCTGTTTGCCCGCCTCGATCACGTAGTCGAACACCAGCCCGAGCGCCGCGTTCTCGCGCATCACCTTGAAGGGACGCATCGCCACACGGCCGTCGGACTCGGTGTAGTCCAGCAGCACGTAAGGCTGGGAGGAGAAGTTCGTGCCGCTGGTGATGTTCAGGTCATCCCGCAACGCATAGGCCTGGCCGCCGATCATCAGGGCGTGCTCCTCGTTTGGGTTGTAGCCCACCAGCGTGGGATCGTTCTGCGTGTAGATGGTGCCCTTGGCCTGGAGGCTGGTGAGCGCACCGCTGCCGGCATTCCCGGCCATCACGATTTGGTTGGTCGGATTATCCGGCCAGGCGAGGGAGTAGCGGCCGATGACCGCCGGCCAGTAAATGGCGTCGAAACCGTTCACCGGGTTCTTCACCGCATTGGTCGCGTTCTGGCGGAACCACCAGACTTCCAAAATGTTCGCCCCGGGAACCGCATTGACCGGGATGATCGCTCCCACGTTCGCCTTGGTAAAACCGTTGGCGAAGGGGTCCACATACGCGCCGGGGTGGAAGGAGGTTCCGCTGCTTTGCAGGATGAAGCCCGCCGTGTAGCTGCCGCTGCTGCCCAGTTCACCGAGCGGCGAAATGATCCGGTCACCCACGTTGGCCGTGGCCTGCACATAGCGGGGATAGGAAGACTGGCTGACCGGGTTGGAAGCCCCCGGAGTTCCGGTGGTCACGGAGCCGGCGACCAACGAGACGAGGTCCCGGTTCGTCTTGCCGCTAGTGTCGTAGGCCAGCGTGCCGGTCTCGTTGAAGCTGTATTGCAGCTCCAAATTGCTCGTGCCCGCGGGGTAGCTGAGGTTCTGTCCCGCCAAGATTTCGCTCGCACCACGGGTCACCGACCAGAGACGGAACTGGTCCAGCGCCATTCCAGCGGACCCGATGGTGCCCGAGGTCAGCGTCCCGCTGGCGGCGGTGGCCGCCGACAGTTCACCCGCCGACACGCCATTGAGATACAGGGTCCGGCGCGTGGCATCCCCGGCGACCGCCACATGCGCCCACTGGTTCAACGGCACCGCCACACCGGGCGTTCCGGCGGGCCGGGCCCGCGAACCGCCCGCGATGGCAAACCCGGTCAGATTCGCACTGTTCTGCGTGTTGTTGGCCCCAAAGTTTACGTAGTTGTTTGCATAGCCACCGTTGCCTTTGGTGAACGTGTAGATCGGGGTGGCCGCGTTGTTCACGTAAACCTCGATCTTGGTGCTGCCCACACCATCGAAGGGATTGCCGTCCGTGGGGTCGCTGCAAACGATGTCAACGTGACCGTTGGTGCGGGAGGTGGATGACCAGTTACTGGGGCTGGGGTTGCTTTGGGACACGCTGCCGTCAAAGGCCTGCACTCCGCCATTCTCGCGGAACAGGATGCCAAAGTGTTCGGCTGAGCTGCTGACGGTTGAACTCTTGTTGCCCGACGACTGGCCTAAGTTAACCGCCACCCACTGGGTTGAATCGCTCGGGTCGCTCTCAAAATCAAAGCTGATGACCAGGCCGCCCTTGGACAGCGTGCCGTTGTAATTGCGATCCACCGCCTTGGGGGAGCCGTTGGGCAGCGAGATCTTTGTCGTGCTGTTGGTCAGCGCCACCGGCCCGTCGCCCGGCGCAGTCAGGTTCAGGCTGATGGGCTGGCCCGCCACGTCGAAGGCAAACAACTGCGCGAAGTTCGTGCGTAGATACACCCAAGATTCCACGGTGAACGCCTGGCTGTTGAACGAAAGCCCGGCCGGCAGTGCAGCACTGCCGCTGGTGAGGTTGAGAAACGCGGCGCGTCCGGGCACGGGGCCGGGCACGCTCAAGTCCAGAGCGCCCGCCACGGCATTCCCCGGCTTGAGCTGGGCATCCAGCACGGAGAACACACGCTCAAACGCAATGGTGGTGCCGGAGCTGAAACGCAGCAGGGTGCGATGCGTGGGCTGGCTGGCATCCAGGAAGGTGTAGAAACGCGCACTCTCATCCAAGGTCGCGCGCGGGAAGTCGAGCGGTTCCTGATATTGGATCGTGGGCGAATTGTTGGCCGAAAGCTGGACGGCTGTCAGGGAGGCGTTGGTGGCCGAGGTGACCAGCGGGCGGACATAGTGGCTGTATTTGGCCGGATCTTCCGGCCATACTTGCGCATAGCGGTTGTAAACCAAGGGCCAGCGCAACCCCACGATCCCCGCCTCGAGCCAGTGCACCAGCACGTCGTTCGGGTTTTGCGTCAGCGCGGCCGAGTAGTATTCCGTGCGTCCGCTGGTGCCGGAAGTGTCCTGATACAAGTAGGACGTGTTCAAGGTCGCCTGGAGCGGCGAGGGCACCAGATCGGCGTCGGACTGACCATTGGCGTAAGCCGTGATCTTCTCGCCCAGCTCGTTGGTGAGCGACTGGGCCACCGGCTGACGGAGCACGTCCACGATTTCGAAGCCGAGGAACTCCCGGGCACCGGACGGCGTGGAATCTCCGAGCAGTTCCATAAACACCCGGCCTTCCGCGTTGTAGGCCAGGATGAGCCCCTGGCCGGGGTCATACCACACCGTGCGCAGTTCCTGCAGGGAGGCGTTGGTGGTGCCTGCTCCCGCCTCCGAATAACCGTCGTCGAACTCCGTGGCGACCGTCTGCGGCAGGGCCGGATTGTAAACGAAGTTGACCGCGCCCACGCTGGCGGCGGGCACGGACACCGCCTTGCCCGTGCCGGAGAAGGATTTCTCCGTCCAATACAGCTTGCGCGACGGCTTTACGGCCGCCCCGGACACGACGTAAGAAACGTTGGTCAGGGCGTAGTCCAGCCCGCCGATGGTCACTTTGTTCGTGCTCGTCGTGCCGGACTCCGCCTTGCGCCAGGTCACCTGGATGGGACCTGGCACCGTGGCAAACACCTGCCGGGCATTCGAGCTGAAGTAATAGCCGGCAGCCGTGAGCAGGCTGTTGGTGTAGGGCTCGGCATTCCAATATTGGGCCGGCGTGGCGTTGGTCAGCAGCAATCCGTTTTCATCGGTGCTCGGCGGTGAGATGATGGAACCGAAGTAGAAGGACACCACCTGCGAGAACGTGGCCGCGCCCGCCTGGGACGAGCGCAGCACCATCGTCACCTGGCCTCCGCTCGTCCCGCGCGGCAGGTCCAGGTTGGCGGCGGCGGCGTTCTGCTCAAAGTTCTTGTTCGTTTGCAGCGTCGCGTTGAACTTGGGAACGACGACCGCCCCGTAGGTGATGATGCCCTGAAACTGATTCGAGGTGCCGCCCGACGGAGCGCGGCCATCGGTCGGTGGCGGCGTGAGGGTCGTGGCCTTGCCCGGCACGCCCCGGAACGAGGTGAGATTCACACCGCGCTGGTAGTTCGTCGCGTAGAGCACCGCGTTCTGGTCAATCTGCACGACCTCCGCCACGACCGGCTGGAGCGAAGCCGCGAACCAGATCCACCCCAGTGCGAGGGTCGAAGGGAGGAATAGTTGCTTCATAGGGTCAGGCCATCCGCATCTCTTGGGCAAGCGTGGTCAGGCCGGTTCAGTTGCTCTTGTATTTCTTCACCACGCAGTAAGAGGGATTACGATAGGGGAACTCAATATCATCACTCCCCGACCCGCCTCCGACGCCGATTTTCACGCGAACCACCGAGGTGCCGGCCGAGAGGATGAAGTTCTGACCGGCATACATTTGTCCCGTTGATCGGTTGTCCCTGGTCGCCGAAGAATCATCAGTCAACACATCATTTACGGTCCAGACGAGGCCGCCCTGATCGTCTGTGCTCCACCGGGCATTACAATGGTAGTTGACCTCCCAAACCTCCCCGGCGGGGACCACAAAAGTGCAGGCGTATGCCACAATGCCCCAGGTCGTGCTGGTTGATTTATACCAGTCTGCAGGAATAGTGACTGAATTCCTGCCTACGGTGCCGGAGTTCACCGACTGACTCACCCCCGCTGGTGGGACCGGATTTAGCATCGAGAACCGAGATACATTATACAACACCAGCGTCGTGGTGCCGTTGATTTTGAAGGAATTCGCCACCACCTGGCCGGCCGTTATGTTGCCGCTGCCGTCGCGCGCGACAATGGCATTGGCCGTGTTGGCGCTGGTGGCGGTGGTGCGGGCATTGTCCAATGTGCCGCTGGAAATCTGGCTGGCGTTCAGGCTGGTCAGGCTGGCCCCGCTGCCGCTGAAGCTGGTGGCGGTCACGGTGCCGGCGGCGAAATTGCCCGAACCATCCCGGCCCACGATGGTGCCGGGGGCGTTGGCAGGCGTGGCGGTGGTGGCGGAGTTGGCCACCTTGCCGCCCGTGGTGATTGTGGCCAGTTTTGAGTCGGCCACGCTGCCAGCGGTGAGATTGGCCCCGTTCAGGCTGGTGAGATTCGCTCCGCTGCCGTTGAAGCTGGTCGCTGTGACGGTGCCGCCGGAGGTGAGGTTGCCGCCGGCAATCGCGAGGGAATTGGAGCCCGTGACCGGGTCCACCAGGTCCGTGGCGCTCTTGGCCAGCAGCGCATAGGGCGCGGGCAGGAAGCGCAGGCGCGGCGCGATGGTCGTGCCGTCGGCGGTCAGCTCCAAATAGCGGTCCGAGACGGTGGAAGAACCGGTGAAGACCCCGGTGAGGTCGGCGGAAAAGGGCTCGGTCCCCACGGAACTGCCCTGCCCCAACAGCGCGCTGAAGTAGCCCTTGTCCACGGTGACGACCTGCTGCGAACTCCACTTGATGGCGCCTCCGGTCAGCGCATCGTAGATCCGGAAGTAAACGGTCTTGTTCACCGGGGTGGTGTTGCCAAACGGCACGCCGTTGCCATCGGTCAGGAAGCCCTGGTAGGTGAGCTGGGTGGGCGGCTTGGCATTGGCCTGGGCCAGCGCGTGACCAGCGGGCAGCAGGAGCAGCGCGGTGCAGAGCGCGGCAAGGAGGACGGCGGGATTTCGTTTCATAACGGGAGGAGTTGCCACTGCGGAAAGGAGCGGGCGGCGGAATGCGTTCATTGGGTGAGCGTAGGAATCGGACTGATGAGCTGGAGCGTGAAGCTGCCGCTGAGACGGAAATCGCGGCTGGCGCTGCCCTGCGCACCAATGTTCATGGTTTCCTCATATGTGCCCGTCCGGCTCTGGGCGGAGGCGGTGAGGGAGTTGAAGTCGGTGCCCGGCGTGGTAAAGGTCAGCGTGATGGTGCGCTTGATGTCGTAGGACTCCACCCCGCGCGGCTGCACCATCTTGAAATTGACATCGAGGTTGTCGTGGTCCGGATGGAAGGTGTGGAGGAACGGATTGCTGGTCTGGTCCTTGTAACTCTCATCCACGGTAAGAATCACCACGTTGCCGGGATTAAAGGTGCCGGCGGCCATCCACGGGAGGTTCGTGCGGGAGAAGGGCAGATGGGTGGCCGTGATGCGGCGGGCGGTGGCCAACTGGGTGGCGTCCAGCAGGCTCTCGCGGGTGGCGATCACGTTGTTCGTGCTGTTCAGGCCCTTCCCGACGAAGACGTGCTGGAGCAGGCCGACTTGATTCGCGTCGGACCGATGCAGGATGAGCCGCAGCGGATAGCTCCGGCCCACCTTGGCCAGGTTCGTGTTCACACCGGACGAGAGGTAGAGGCCGTTCTGGTCGGTGACCAGCCCGGTGGTCTGATCCACGGTGTAGCTCGCAAACGTGCGGCCGAGCGTGTAAATGGCGCCGCCATTCACCACGGCCACCAGCCGGGAGGCATCGCCGGACGCAACGATGTCATCCCAGTTGCGGTTCTGGTCGCGCGCTGTCCAAGTCGTGCCCGCATCCTCCGAGGTGTAGATCTGCCCCCCCGAGACCGTGGCGGCGAGCCGTCGCCCGTCCGTGGAGGAGGCGACGGAATTCCACTGGTTGGTCATCCCCCGCGCCGTCCAGTTCGCCCCGGCGTCGGTCGAAACGTAGAGATAACCACCGCTCACCGCCGCCACCAAGTTGGTGCCGTCGGCCGAGGAGGCCACCGCCGTCCAGTTGGTGGAGAAGGCATTCGTGCGCCACGTCGCGCCCCCATCCGCCGAGGTGAAGATCTGGCCGGGATTGACCGCAGCCACCAGGTTCGTGCCGTCCGCCGACATCGCGATGCTGCTCCAGTTGCGCGTCCCGGCCGCCGTGCGGGCCACGAAGCTGCCGCCCCGGTTCACCGAGGTGTAGAGCGATCCGTTGGCGACCGCCGCCGCGAGCAAGTTGCCATCGGCCGAAGCAGCAATGCCCGCCCACGCTGCGGAGCCGCTGCTGGTGGCGGCCCAGTTGGTGCCGTAATCCGAGGAGACATAGATGGCCCCGTTGTAAACCGTTGCCGCCATGACGCTGCCGTCTGCCGCACAGGCCAGTTCCGCCCAACTGCGGCTGCTGTCCCGCGCGGTCCAGTTCGTGCCGGAATCCCGTGACACATAGAGTGTTCCGGAGGAATTCGCAGCGACCAGCGTGCTACCATCCAGCGACGAGGCGACGGCGGAGTAGGCGCGCGTAGCATTGGTCTCGCGGGCGACGAAAGCGGACCCGGGCATCTCCGCTCCATTGGCAGGCAGGCTGGCCGCGGCGGCGGCGGCGTTGATCTGAGCCGTCTGATCCGTCAGCGTCGTGTCCACCTTCGGATAGGACTTGAGATACTGGCCGACCTGATCAATGGAGGCCGAACCCACCCACAACCCCGAGGCGTTGGGCACCGTGGCGGCCACCGGCACGTCCGTCTGCTGCAGGCCGGCGGTGTCCGTGATGCGGAGGATGCCCGCGTAGAGCGACCCGGCGGCGGCCGTCATGGTCGTGCGGTTCAAGCCCAGCACCACCTGGAGTTCAGACCCGGCCTGCCCTTGCGGGGCCAGCGTGAACTGCTGGCCGGCCAGCACGGCGTAGTTGTAGGTCAGGGTCGTCGTGCTGAGGTCGCCCCGCACGAGCAACTGCGGCAGGCCCACGATGGCGGTCTGGCCGGTCGGCGGCGTCTCGGAGGCCACCAAGTTGAAAGTGACGGTGCGGCTGGTTGTCGTCAGGTTTTTCAGCCTCAGGCCGTAGGTGCCGAGGGTGTCCCGATATTGAAGCCCGTCCGTGCTTTGCAGCAAGATCTCCACCGGCCCGTAGTAGTGGTTGTAGTAGTTGGTGCTGCCCCGCACCCAGAAGGCCTGGCCGCGCGTCACCGGCGTGGTGGAGGCCGTGACGGAGATCACTTCGACCGGGTTCGTGGCGCCGAGATTGCCGCCCGGATAGCGGAACACATGGGCCTGGTTCTGGAGCGTCTTGGCCAGATCGAGGCTGGGCGCGGGGGCCAGGTAGGTCGCGAAGCTCGGGGCCGAACTGGCAGGCGTGGGGAAGCCGAGGAAGTTGAGGCCCGTCGTGGTCCACTGGTAGCTGGGCGGCACGGGCCGGCCCTTCACGGTCCAGACGAAGTCACTCGCCGTCCGGTTGTTGACCAGATAAGCGCCGTTGCCAACGAAGGTGGTGAGCGTGTCCGTGTCCCCGCGCGCGCTGGTCCAGACCGCCCATTGGCTGTTGGGCACCGCATTGGTGTAGGGCGTGTCCACGAACTGGATCGTGGAAAACGTCGGCTTCCAGAGCCAGATTTCGGCCACCGGCCCGTTGGCGTCAGGCACAAGCGAATCCAGCGTCAAATATGACGCGTCCACATGGGTAAAGATGGCGTTCCAGCCCGGCTTGAGGGTGAAGGACTGCGTGACCCACTGCGCCCGCGCGCTGGAGGCCGAAAACATCAGGGCGAGCATCAACAGCCAGCCAGCGGTGCGGGACACGCGCGGCTGCGCGGACAGCAGCTTTCCCGGAGCCGGCGAGGATTCGGACAGGCTGGTCGTCATGGTTTGCATACGTGTTGCCGCCCGGGCCGCCGAACTTGCGCCGCCAATGAATCGGTGCCTGCGCCCAGCCCGAGACGACGATTTCGCGCGTCGCCCCGCAGGCAGGACCCCGTGGCCGCCGCCGCAGTGGCCGGACACACAGCCCCACCCGAGACGGGCTCAGCGTGGTATCGGCAGCCGACCGGTTTCACTGAAGGAGAATATTGCGCTCGCTGGAGCGGCGCGGCCCACCCTGTGGCACGGTCGGCGACGGACGGGCCAGGCTGCCAGCCAGCCAGTTGCGAATGAGACCTGACGCACATGCTGGCAGTCTGTAACAGCCCGCCTGCGTGCTGGATATACGCGGTCTTGCGTAAGGAGCCAGCCGCGCGAATTATCAGCCGGTGGCAGATGAAGGGACAACCCGCCTGCACGTCCAGAGAACGAAGCCGAATCAAAGCTGAAGCGCTTGCCGCCGAAACGCAGGTGCCAGCCGCCTGCGAGCAGCATGAAACCAGTTCACCCTGTTTCCACCTACTCCCCCGGCCGCGAGATCGCGCGCGGCGGCATGGGTGCCGTGGTGGACGCGCGCGACAACCGGCTCGGCCGCAGCGTGGCCATGAAGGTCATGCTCCACCGCGAGGCCGGCGCGGCGGAGCGGCAGCGGTTCCTGCAGGAAGCCCGCGTGCTGAGCCAGCTCGCGCACCCCAACATCGTCCCTGTCTATGACCTCGGCGCGGATGCGCAGGGCCGGCTGTTCTACACGATGAAGCTGGTGCAGGGCGTCACCCTGCACGAGGTCATTGGCAAGCTGAAGGCCGGGGACAAGGACACGCTGGCCAAGTATCCGCTCAACACGCTGCTGAACATCTTCCAAAAAGCCGGTGACGCCGTGGCCTTCGCCCATTCCCGGGGCATCATCCACCGGGACTTGAAGCCGCAAAACATCATGGTCGGGGTGTTCGGCGAAGTGCTGGTGATGGACTGGGGCCTGGCGAAGATTCTGCCGGGCAGCCCGGCCGCAGAGGAAGCCACCAACGCCCTGCCCTTTCAGGAGCAACTCAGCCAGCCCGGGCTGCCGAACGCTTTGCCTGCGGAGAGTGTCGCTCCGGCCCGTGGCTACGAAGCCGACCATGCCGCGTTCCGTGAAACGGTGGCCGACGGCTCGCCCGAAGCTGCCGCCGCCGGGGCGTTGCCAGCTTCCGATGTCCCCGCCGGGTCACTCACGCAGACGGGAGACGCCAACCCCTCGGCGTCGGCGGGCGACCGATTGGGAGGCAACTGGGCGACGCTGGACGGCGCGGTGATAGGCACGCCGCACTACATGTCGCCAGAGCAGGCGCAGGGGCGCGTGAACGAACTGGACGCGCGTTCCGACATCTGGTCCCTCGGCGGCATCCTCTACACGCTGCTCACGCTGCGGCCGCCGGTGGAAGGCAAGACGCTGGAAGAAGTGCTGGAAAAAGTGCGCACCGGCAACGTCACGCCGCCTTCGACGATCGTCGCCGCCGGCCGCAGCAGCACCCATCGCGAACCTCCAGGAACGGTTCTGGAAGCCGCGAAGCTAAAGCCACTGCCGCACATCCCCGGCGGACGCGTGCCGGCTGCATTGTCAGCCGTGGTGATGAAAGCCCTGGGCCTGGACAAGGCGCGGCGCTACCAGAAGGTCGCGGCGCTCACCGCTGACGTGGCGGCTTTTCAGGGCGGCTTCGCCACCGCCGCCGAAGAGGCGGGCGCCCTCACCCAGTTCATGCTGCTCTTGCGGCGACATCGAGCCGTCACGGCTGCGCTCGCGGTGCTGCTGATGTTGAGCGTCGGCTTCGTGCTCAAGCTGATGTCGAGCGAGCGGGAAGCGAAGCGACTCGAAGGGATCGCACAAGCGAATGAACGGCAGGCCAACGCCGAAAAGGCAGCCGCCCGCCAGGCGCTCGCCAAAACCGCGCTCGCGCTGGCCGAGGCGGCGTTGCAAGACGGCAATGGCCAAGCCATGCAGGCCGCGCTCCAGCAGGTGCCCAAGGATTTACGCGATGACACCTGGAATTACCTGTTCGCGCAGTCCGACACCTCCATCGCCCGCGTGAGCACCGGGGCCGCCGAGATTCTAGGCGTGGCCGCGCATCCCCGGCGTCCGGGTGTCTTCGCGGTGGCGGACACGGATGGCAAAGTCACCCTGCTGGAGGTGCGCACCGGCACGCGCCTGCTGGAGTTCCGGCCCGACCTTAAACTGGCCGCCTCCGCGCGCTTTGCCGTGCATCTTGCCTTTTCGGCCGACGGAGAGCGCATCGCCATCGGGCACGAGGCTGGCAGTGGCGGGATTGTCATCCACAGTGCGCAGGACGGCAAACAGTTCGCCGGATGGGCTGCGCCCTCGACCGAACGTCTGGAGTTCAGCCCCGATGGCCAGTCGCTGCTCCAAACCGAGAGGGACAGGACTTCGCTCAAAATGTGGGACTCAACCACCGGCCAGCTTCGATGGGGTTACAAGCTCGGCGGCAACTATGTCCAAGGAGCGTTCGTCTCGGCCGGTCAAGTGCTCACCCACAGCATGGGTGATAGACTCCAGTTGGTGCAGGCGCAGGACGGGATGCTGGTCCGGCAGATTACCCACCAGCCGTTCGTAACCTTTGCGCTCCGGCCTGATGGCGGCATGCTCGTGGGCGTGCTTCGCGGTGGTGGCATCCAAGGGTTGAACCTGGCCGAGGGGACGATGTTGTTTGAGATTCATCCACCGCAAATTGGACTCCACTCCACCAGATCGGATCGCGCGGACGAAACCCATCTGGCCTTCACGCCGGACGGCGGGCGATTCGCCGGCGTGGTCACGCTGCCGGACGGACGGCAGGCAATGCAGGTTTGGGACGCCGCCACGGGCATTCCGCTGCAATCGCTGCGGGGCGGCAGTGGCCGGGTGAGGGACGTCACGGTGCATCCCCTGTCCGGCGAACTGCTCGTCAGCGGGGCCAACTCCAAGGCTTGGGATCTCGCCAGCCTGCCCGCCAAGTGGGTTCTGCCAGCGGGTTCGGGAAATGTCGGCTTCTGGGGAGCGGACGACATCGTCTTCGCACCTACTCGCAGCAAAGGCAATGTTCGGCAACTACAGAAGCTGGAGCCTGACCGAACGACGCTGCTGTGGAAGCCACCCACCGGTGAACTTCACCTGTTCAGCGCGACGGCGGATGGTCGCTTCGCCGTCCTCGCCCCCCGCCGCTTCTCGAGCGACCAGAACGACTATGCGGTGTTCTTCCTGCGGCAACCGGGGTCACAGGTCGAGCGCTTCGCCGTCCCCAAGCCATCCAAGTTTTTGGACCGAATCCGCATCAGTCCCACGGGTGATCGTTGGGCGGCCATTCAGACTCACAACACCGAAGTCGTGGTGTATGGCCGCCACGCGGGCCAGCCTCCCACCCGACTGGACCTTGGGGAAATGCTCTCGTTCTCGGATCTCGGCTGGGTGGGGAATCAACGACTGGCGGGTCTGGCGACGGCCAAGGCGGCGCGTGGCAACCTCGGCTCCGAGGAACGGGTCGCGCTCTGGGACACCGCGACCGGTAAAACAGTGCAGACCGTGACGAACCACAGCGCGATGGATGTGCTGGCCGTGGCCCCCGACGGCCACCACTTCGCGGAAGCCGGCGAGGACAAAAAGGTGCGCATCCGCGATGCGGTCACGCTGCGCGTGCTGCAAGAATTTCGCGCGCACAACGATCGCATCAGCGCCATCGCCTGGCACCCCACGAAGCCCATCCTCGCCACCGCCTCCGCAGATTTGAGCGTGAAGCTCTGGGACGTTGAAGCCAGCAAACAACTCCGCGAACTGCGCGGCCCGACCACCCACCCCGTGCGGCTCGACTTCAGCCCCAGCGGGAAGCGCTTGATCTGCGCCTCAATCAACGATGCGGTGCGCATCTGGGAAATCGAGTAGCCCCGCCACAAAACAGGGCCGTTTTCCGCCAAAGATGGGGTTGAAAACGGGGGGTGGTTCGCGATCATCGGCGCAGATGACCGCAGGTTTGGAAGATGCTGAAGGCCAACGCCATGAGCTGGGTGCCAGTTGCGTGCTCGGCCGGATGCCGGACTGTTCCATCCGGCTGTCCGGCACCCGGGTTTCGCGCCGGCACGCGCTGGTGCATTCCATGGACGGCGTGCAGCACTGGCTGGTGGACCTGGGCAGCACCAACGGAGTGCTGGTCAACGGGCATCGCATCCAGCAGCCCCATGCCCTGCGCACCGGAGATGAGATCCGCATCGGCGACAACCGGCTGGTCTTTCAGGGCGAAGGTGCCGCGAAGGACGCACCCGGCACGCCGGAAGGCCTGCTTCGGACCGCACGGGCCGCAGCCGATTTGAGCGCGCTCAACTATGGGGTCGTCGTGGTGGGCGCGAACTGCCAGGTGCAGTTCATCACCGCCCGGGCGCGGGAATGGCTGGCGGTTTACTTCCATCAGGCCAAGGGTGACTTGCTCCCGGACGAGATTGTTCGCTGGCTGAAGCAGCAGGCCGGGGCGCCCGCAGGTTCCTGCCCGCCCTTGATCGTCCCGCAGGATGCCCGCCGGCTGCTGGTGCGGGTGACCGAGCGGGGCGATGACGAGGCCATCCTCACCCTCACCGAGGAAAGCCCGGCCTCGTTGAAAGCGCTGGCGGAGCGCCTTGGACTGACAGATCGCGAGGCGGAAGTCCTGCACTGGGTGGTCGAGGGCAAGTCCAACAGCGAGACCGCCGTGATCCTGAACATCAGCGTGCGCACGGTGGACAAGCACCTGCAGAACGTGTTCAGCAAGCTCGGGGTGGAGAACCGCGGCGCCGCCCTGCGCGTGGTGATGTTTGCCCTGGGCCGTTGACTCCGTCGCGCCGGGGACAATGGAGTTCCGACAATGAAGGGGCAGACACTTGCCAAAGGGGCATTCCTCGCCGATACTTCCCGGCATAGAACTGCGACTTGAATGAAACAACCGTCCATCTGTCCTTCATTCCGGGTTTCCCGGCCAGGCCGTCACGGCTTTACCCTCATCGAACTGCTCGTCGTCATCGCCATCATTGCCATTTTGGCGGGGATGCTCCTGCCTGCGCTGTCCAAGGCAAAAAAGAAGGCGACGCAGGCGTCCTGCGCCAGCGGGCTCCGGCAGGTGGGCATGGCGCTCTCCCTCTATCTTGGGGATTACAGCGACCAGTTGCCCGGCGGGCAGCCGGTAAACCCGGCGACGGTCGGCCAGTTTGGACTTTGGTCGGGCCAGACCGCCATGTATCAGAACGGCAATTACGGCGAGCTAAGCTACTACATCTGCCGGTATCTGGGCTATCCCGGTCCCACCGGCACGGCCCAGAAAGCCAAGGTGTTTGAATGCCCCGGCTATACGCGCTTGAACAACCAAACCGTTCCCGGTGCCGGAACATCCGTCAACTACCAGACCGTCGGCGCGTTCAATGGCAGCCCCAATATTTTCGGCTACCCCAACGGCCAGACGGGACAGTCCAATCCGTTGCGCATCACGCAAGTCGAGCAATATGGCGCCCTGTCCGAAGTTTGGACGCTGATTGATTCCGATCAGGTGGCTGTAAATAACCCGGCCAACACCTGGATGTCTCAACTCCCGACCTTTCCCGTGCATGGCAGCGTGCGCAATGCCTCCCACTTCGACGGCCATGTGGAGGCCCGCAAGGTGCGCGGACCCGGCACGCTCTACTGAGCACCTTCGGGGCTCACGCCGCCGACCTCAGATCTGACACTTTCAACTGCACCGTCCGGTTGCCGTTGAACGCGTTGATCTGCGGCGCAAAGGCGAGGTCGAAACTCTTCGGCGGCGTATAGTCCTTCGCCACATTCCACCAGACGGCCTCGCGCACGTCGTTGCCGTCGGTGACGTGCAGTTTCAGATGCTGCTGCTCCTTGCCCATGCGAAGGGGAGGACGGTGAAGGCGCAGGCCGGTGGCGCAGAATTGCAGGGCGGGGTTCCCCTGCCCCGTCGGTGCGAGCCGGTCCAGTTCCTCCAACCGGTCCACGGTCAGTTCACGCAGCATGACCTCGGCGTCCAGCTTCAGCACGGGCTGGAGCTGCTCCGGGCGCAGGCTCCGGCGAGCGATGGCGTTGAGCCGTTCGCGGAAGGGGCCGACATTCATCGGGTCAATCGTGATGCCGGCGGCCATCGCATGACCGCCATGCCGGACCAGCAGGTCGTCGCACTCACGCAGTGCGGCAGCAAGGTCGAAGCCCTCGATGCTCCGGCCGGAACCGCGCCACTGCGCCGTATCGCCGCCAAGGACGAGCGTGGGCCGGTAAAACTCGCGCAGCACGCGGGACGCAACGATGCCCACCACGCCGATGTGCCAGAGCAACTGCCCCTCCACGATGACAAAATCCCGGTCTGCGTCGAAGCGGGCCCGGATCGCCCCGATGACCTCGTCCGTGATCGTGCGCTCAATCTGCTGACGCTCGCGGTTGCGATGATCGAGCACACGGGCGATGGGCTCGGCGGTGCGCAGATCGGCGGCGAGAAGGAGTTGCAGGGCCTCGGCGGCATTCTCCAGCCGGCCGGCGGCATTAAGCCGAGGGCCAAGCTGGAAGCCCACCTCGTAGGTGCCGATGGTGGCTTCGATGCCAGCGGCGGTCTTGAGTGCGAGCAGGCCGGGGCGGCGGGTCTGGTTCAGGCGCTCCAGTCCGGCGGTGACCAAGATGCGGTTCTCACCGATGAGCGGAACGAGGTCCGCGATGGTGCCGAGCGCGACCAGGTCGAGCAGCGGGCGGACATCGAAGGCGAGCGCGGCGGGAAGCTGCCGCTCGCGCCCGCGCTTCACCAGCGCGTGGGCGAGCTTGAAAGCAAGGCCGGCGGAGCAAAGTTCGGTGAACCTGCCGGTTGCGGGCAGGGAAAGCTGCGGATTCACCAGCGCCACCGCAGGCGGCGCAGGATCAGAGACTTGGTGGTGATCCAGCACCAGCACGTCCACCCCGCGTTGGCCGAGCCAGCCGATGGTTTCCACGGCGGTTGAGCCGCAGTCCACCGCCAGCAGCAGCTTGGTGCCAGGGAATTTCTGGAGGCAGTTCTCCACGCCGTCCTGGCTCAGGCCGTAGCCTTCGTCCATGCGGTGCGGCAGGTAGAAATCAACCGACCATCCCAGCGCCCGCAAGGTCTCCAGCAGCAGCGCTGTGGAGGTCACGCCGTCCACATCGTAATCGCCGAAGATCACCAGCGGTTCCGCGCGTTCGCGGGCGGCAAAGAGCCGGTCTACGGCAGCCGCCATGTTCGGCAGGGCAAAGGGATCGGCGAGATTGCGCAGCTTGGGCTCCAAGAACTGCGCGACCGCAGCCGGCTCGCTATGGCCGCGGTTGAGCAGGCATTGCGCCAGCAGCGGGGACACGCCCAGTTGCCGGGACAGTTCCGCCGCGAGCACCGGCTGAGACGGGGCGATGGACCACCGGTATTTCATCCCAGCAACAGCACGCTGAAGAGCGTATGATAGATCCGCAGGAAGGCCGCCTCGAGCACGCTGAGGATCATGAAGATGTAAACTGCGGCGCCGACCGACACGGCATAGCCCGCCCAGATCAGCACGCCATCCTCCTCCATCATGCTCGCCGCCAGAAAGATGATGGCGTAAGCGGGGAGAGAGTTGGTAAACGGCGGAAACGGCGGGAAGGGCAGCATGAGCAGGAAGGCCATGAGCGCCATGAGGAGCGCGTTGGCAAAGCGCACCGCAGGCCACGCCAGCCAGGTGGAACGGCGGGGTTTGGCGAGTTTCTCGATGACCCGGAGAATCTTCACGCTGCCGGAAACCACCTTCCGCATGAACCGCCCTTCCAGGGAGCGCTCGCCAAGAACCTTGGGCAAATGCGGCGGCAGGCCCATCGCCAGCCGCACCGCCAGCACGCCGATGACGAGGCCGAGCACGGTGCTCACGCCAGGCAGCGGAATGGGCGTGATGAAGGGGAGGCTCAGGAGAATGACCACCAGGAACAAGCCGCGTCCACCGGTGCTCGCGAGCAGCAAGTTGAGGGTCAGCGGCGCGGCGGGGTCCGCCTGCTCGACGAGGCGCTGCAGTTCTTGCGAGAGGGTTTCTCCGGGGTGTGAGGCGTCAGCCATGTTCGCGGCGCGAACGATGGGGGTGGAAGCGGGGAAGGTCAACCGTGGTGGCGTTGGCAGACCAAAACGCGACTCTCTGAGCGCAGCGGCTGGAGCGGAGAAGACTTAGCCGACGGCATGGTTCCGGCTGATACCAAGTCTCACTGCAAGTCGGTAGATTGCTGCCCAAGGCCACCGGGCGCATCTCGGCACTGCCCCCGGAGCGCGGGTCTGCGACCCGCAGCGGCC
>CAZCBE010000007.1:89267-114784 GCA_964496695.1 uncultured Klebsiella sp. | reverse complement strand
AGGGAGAAGGCAGCGCGCCGTGCTCAGGGGCGAGCCTCGACATTCGTCGCGAGGCCGCCCGCCGTAAGTTCTGCCCGTAGCTAACTCACCATGGTTCACGTCCATCCCATCACCACCCTCGACCACCCGGCGCTGCAGCCTTACCTCACCATGCGGCTGCAGGAGACGCACCGGCAGCAGGGCATCTTCGTGGCTGAAGGCGAGAAGGTGGTCCGGCGGCTCCTCAAGAGCGACTTGGGGGTCGTGTCCTTGCTCGTGCATGAGCCGTGGCTGGAGAAGCTCCAGCCGTGGCTCGCCCCGCGCACCGAGGAGATCCATGCGTTCGTCGCGCCCAAGGCCGAGCTGGAGAAGCTCGTGGGCTACCCGATGTATCAGGGGTTGCTGGCCATCGGACGCATCCCGCCCGCCGCGACCCTGGCCGATGCGTTGAACCGCAACCCCTCGCCCCGCCTCTTCGTGGCCGTGGATGGTCTGGGCAACGCGGAGAATCTGGGTGGTCTCGTGCGGAACTGCGCGGCCTTCGGCGGGCAGGCGTTGCTGGTGGGCGAGACGTGCAGCAGCCCGTGGCTGCGCCGCGCAGTGCGGGCGTCCATGGGGACGATCTACGATCTCACCGTGGTGGACACGGACTCGCTCGCCACCACGCTGCAAAATCTGCGGCTCGCCGGCGTGCGCTGCGTGGCGGCGCACCTGCACACCGACCGGCGCACGCTGGCGCAGGCGGACTTGCGCGGCGACTGCTGCCTGGTCTTCGGTCACGAAGGCCACGGCGTCTCCCGCAAGGTGCTGGCGGCCTGCGACGAGGCGGTGCTGGTGCCGATGTCCAACGGCGTGGACTCGCTCAACGTCGGCGCGGCCGCGGCGGTGTTTCTCTACGAGGCGGCCCGGCAACGGGGACGGGGGTGAACGGGCGGAGCACCGGCTGCCAAACCGGCTGATTCGGAACGATGCAGTTGTATGTGGCTTTCACTTTAACGCAGAGACGCAAAGCATGCGGAGAAACGCAGAGTGGGACCAAGTCGTTTGCGTTCACCTTTTGGTGGCCTTCGCAGGGCCTGGTCTCCGCGCCACTTTGCGTCGCTGCGTTGAAGGGGAGTGCTCCAAGCTCATAGGCTGGTAGAATTGGGCGTGGTGTTTGTGCGCGCGTTTCCCCCTCACCCCGGCCCTCTCCCTTGGGGAGAGGGAGCAACGCAGTCCGCGTCCGGTGAAGCCGCGCGCCGACCTTGCTCCGTGGCTGGCTGACTGCCCCCCTCTCCTCGGGGGAGAGGGCCGGGGTGAGGGGAAAGGGTGCGTTCGATGACCGAACCGCACCCTATCGGATTTCATCCCCACTTGGTATAGCGCGTTGGTTCAAAGGGCGGCTGGAATTGTGCGCCGAACATTTCGGCCGGTTGCCTGTTTCCGGCTCAGCACCACTTGAGCCGGCTCGGCAGCCGACACTCCCCGTGCTGCATGGCAGCGGGCAGTCGTTTACTTCCCACAGCTCCTTTTGGGATTTGCCACGGCCCTTGCATTCCCGTAGAAATCACGTTCCCGCCACGGCGGGGATTTGATGAAACCAGCAGTCGAACTCTACGATACGACCCTCCGAGATGGCTCGCAGGGTGAAGGCGTCAACTTCTCGGTCGCGGACAAGCTCCGCATCGCCGAGCGCATTGACGCCTTTGGGATTCATTACATCGAGGGCGGCTGGCCGGGCAGCAACCCGAAGGACATCGAGTTCTTCGCGCAGGCCAAGCGGCGCAAGTTCAAGCACGCGAAGCTCGCGGCCTTCGGCTCCACGCGGAAGAAGGCCACGCCGGTCGAGAGTGACGGCCAGGTGCGCCTGCTCATCGAGGCGGAGACGCCCGTGGTGACCATCTACGGCAAGACCTCCATGCTGCATGTGGAGGAAGTCCTGCGCTGCACGCCAGACGAAAACCTCGGCATGATCGGCGACACCGTGCGCTACCTGAAGGACCACGGGAAATTCGTCATCTACGACGCCGAGCATTGCTTCGACGGCTACAAGCTTGATCCCGAATACGCCCTCGCCACCTGGCAGGCCGCCGAGCAGGCGGGTGCGGACATGGTGGTGCTGTGCGACACGAACGGCGGATGCCTGCCGAGTGAAGTTTCGGCCATCACCAAGGTCGCCATCGGCCGGCTCAACTGCCGCGTGGGCATCCACACGCACGATGACATCGGCCTCGGTGTGGCGAACGCGCTGGCGTCGGTGGAGGCGGGCGCGTGCCATGTGCAGGCCACGGTGAACGGCTACGGCGAACGCACGGGCAACTGCAATATGACGAGCGTCATCCCCTGCCTGCAACTCAAGCTGGGCAAGGCGTGTCTGCCCGCCGCGTCGCTGCGCAAACTCAAGGAGTTGTCGCAGTTCGTGGACGAGATCGCGAATCTTCGGCACAGCCCGCGCCAGCCGTGGGTCGGCTCGGCGGCGTTTGCGCACAAGGGCGGCACGCATGTCAACGCGGTGCAGAAGCTCGCCGCGAGCTACGAGCACATTGACCCGGCGCTGGTGGGCAACGAGCGAAACATCCTCGTGAGCGACCTCTCGGGCCGCAGCAACATCCTGCTCAAGGCGCGCGACCTCGGCTTCAAGCTGGCGGACGACGCACCGGAGTCGAAGCAGATCCTCGACCGCGTGAAGGAACTGGAGCACAGCGGCTTCGAGTTCGAAGCCGCCGAGGCTTCACTTGCGCTGCTCATCCGCGGCATCCTGGATCACAATCCGGAACTGCTCTTCACCGTGGACGATTACCACGTCTCGATGCGCGGCAACGGCAAGACCTCGACGAACGAGGCCACGGTGAAAGTGCGCGTGGGCAAGGAAGTTCACCACGAAGTCGCCGAGGGCGACGGCCCCGTGAACGCGCTGGACGGCGCGCTCCGCCGGGCGTTGGCGAAGTCCTTCCCGCAGCTCAAGCAGGTGACGCTCACCGACTATAAGGTGCGCATCCTGGACGGCGTGGCTGGCACCGGCGCAAAGACCCGCGTGCTCATCACCTCCACCGACGGCAAGCGCGAGTGGGGCACCGTGGGCGTGAGCGCAAACATCATCGAAGCGAGCCTCCAGGCGCTGGTGGACAGCATGGAGTATGCGCTGCTGAAGAAGTGATTTAACCACGAATGGACACGAATCAACACGAATGAAAAGGCGTGTCTTGCTTGTCTCCCATTAGTGTCTATTCGGGTTCATTAGTGGTTTTCCCATGACTGAAATTCCTAAAGCCTACGAGCCGCAGTCCGTGGAGGACCGGTGGTATGAATTCTGGGTGAAGCAGGGTTGCTTCACCGCTGATCCCGCGCGCGTGTCCGAGACCCGCCCGGCCTACTCCATCGTCATCCCGCCGCCGAACGTCACGGGCATGCTGCACATGGGGCATGTGCTCAACAACACCATCCAGGACATCCTCTCGCGCAAGGCGCGCATGAACGGGAAGGAAGTGCTCTGGCTGCCCGGCACGGACCACGCGGGCATCGCTACGGAGGGCATGGTGGCCAAGCAGATCCGCAAGGACGAGAAGAAGTCCAAGCAGGAGATCGGCCGCGAGGAGTTCATCAAGCGCGTGTGGACGTGGAAGGAAAAGCACGGCGGCATCATCATCCAGCAGCTTAAGAAGCTCGGCTGCTCGTGCGACTGGACGCGCGAGCGCTTCACGATGGACCCGGACTACGCGCGCAACGTGCAGCGCGTGTTCGTGGACCTCTACAAGAAGGGCCTCATCTATCGCGGCAAGCGCATGGTGAACTGGTGCCCGGCCACGCAGACCGCGCTGTCCGATGAGGAAGTGGAAATGAAGCCGCAGAAGGGCTTCATGTATCACTTCAAGGTGGAGGCGGTGGAGGCAGATGGCTCGCCCGTCAAAGGCGTCCGAAGCCCCCTCACCCCGGCCCTCTCCCCCGATGGGGGCGAGGGAGGAAAAAGTGCGCCGCCCTCGCCCGCAGCGAATCCCCTCGCCCCCACCGGGGGAGAGGGCAAGGGTGAGGGGGCGGCTCGACCCAACGGCCCGGTTACGGATTCAGAGGGTCGTGTCTGGCTCACCATCGCCACCACGCGGCCCGAGACCATCCCCGGCGATACGGCGGTGGCGGTGAACCCGAAGGACCCGCGTTACGCGCATCTCATCGGGAAGCACATCGTGCGGCCGCTGCCGGCCGAACTGCCGCGCGAGCAGAAGCTCATCCCCATCATCGGCGATGAGCATGTGGACTTCGAGTTCGGCACCGGCGTGCTCAAGGTGACACCCGCGCACGACAAGGCGGACTTTGAGATCGGCCAGCGCCACAAGCTGCCGCTCGTGGACATCATGCACGCGGACGGCACGATGAACGATCTGGCCGGCATAGACTTGAAGGGCCTGGAGCGCTTCAAGGCGCGCAAGGTGGCGGTGGAGAAACTCACGGAGCTGGGCGTGCTCGTGGAGGAGAAGCCTTACGAAAACAATGTGGGCTTCAGCCAGCGCGCGGATGTGCCCATCGAGCCGCGTTTGAGCGAGCAGTGGTTCCTCAAGTATCCGAGCGTGGAGGTGTCCAAGGCGTGTGTGGCGGGTAGCACAGGCTACCAGCCTGTGCCGCCCGGCGACTCGCCGGGCGGAACGGGTGTGGCGTCCCCATTGGAAGGAAGCGCTCTTGGCAAACCGAGCGCGACCGCCATTCCGGTCGGCGGGTCGCCGACCGGCACGGGCCAGTGGCCCGTGCCACCCAGCCAAGAGAAGATGCGGTTCCATCCCGACCGCTGGGCGAAGGTGTATGACCACTGGCTGACGAACATTCAGGACTGGTGCATCAGCCGCCAGCTTTGGTGGGGGCATCGCGTGCCGGTGTGGAGCATCAAGGGAATCCCGGAACGCATTTTTCAACCTGCCACAACGGCATTTGGATTTGCTGACCCCAATCACTTCGATTTTCGTATCTTGCATTGCGCTACCGGGAAAGAGATCCCGTGGGGCGACTTCTCTGAAGGCATTGGAACAAACCAGGCGGACGAATACGAAGTCCGATTGGTTGGAGACCTGGACGAAGATGCGGGTAGGTGGCTTGAGAAAGAGGCTTCATTCACCCAAGACCCCGACGTGCTCGACACCTGGTTCAGCTCCTGGCTCTGGCCGTTCGGCACGATGGGCTGGCCGGAGCGGACGCCCACGCTCAAGGCGTTTTACCCGACCACAGACCTCGTCACCGGACCGGACATCATCTTCTTCTGGGTCGCCCGGATGATCATGGCGGGCTACGAATACATGGGCGACCTGCCGTTCAAGAATGTCTATTTTACCGGCATCATCCGCGACAAGCAGGGCCGCAAGATGTCGAAGACGCTCGGCAATTCGCCCGACCCGCTCGAACTCATCGCCAAATACGGTGCCGACGCCCTCCGCTTCGGCACGATGCGCAGCGCGCCGCTGGGCCAGGACGTGCTCTTCGACGAGAAGGACGTGGAGCTGGGCCGCAACTTCTGCAACAAGCTCTGGAACGCCTGCCGTTTCCGGCAGATGCAGGGCGGCGAGGTGCAGGGCGAGATCAACGCCGCGCTGCTCTCCAGCGACGACCGGTGGATACTCCTCCGCCTTGACCTCGCCATCCGCGAGGTGAGCGACGCGCTCACGGGCTACAACTTCGCCACCGCCGTGCAGTCGCTCTACCGCTTCTTCTGGAGCGAGTATTGCGACTGGTATGTGGAGGCAAGCAAGGCCGCCTTGCGGCCGGTTGAAGGGTTGAAAAGTGAAGAGTTGAAGAGTGGCGAAGCGCCCGACCCTTCAACCCTTCAACCCTTCAACTCTTCAACCTCCCCCGCCCTCCGCGCGAACAAAGTCGCCGTCATTGACTTCGTCCTCTCGCACCTGCTGCGGATGTTCCACCCGCTGCTGCCGTTCATCACTGAGGAGTTGTGGCATGGGATGGGTTACTCGGCGGACATGCCGGAGGATCAGGGCGGCAAGACCATCATGTTCGCCCGCTGGCCCAAGCCGCTCTCCGACGAGGAGAAGGAAGCCTGGGGCCTGGATGACACCGTGGAGACATTTGCGAACGCGAAGTTCGAGCTGGTCACACAAGGCCGCAACCTCAAGACGCAGTTCAACATCGGCGCGGGCAAGAAGGGCAAGTTCACGCTGAAGCCGGCGGGCAATCTCGCGCCCGGCGAAGCCGAGGTGCTGCGCCTGCTGCTCAGCGCGGAGTCGCTCGACCTTGATCCCAATTACGCTCCGAAGAAGGGCACGCCCACCGCGCTGACGAAGCTCGGTGAACTGTATCTGCCGCTCGACGGATTGATCGACGTGGAGGCCGAGCGCACGCGCCTGACCAAGGATCTCGCGAAGGTCCAGTCTGAGATCGAGAAGGTGGAGCAGAAGCTGGGCAATCCGAGCTTCGCGCAGAAGGTGCCGGCCGCCGTGCTGGAAGAGCACAAGCAGCGGCTCACCGACTGGCAGGCGAAGCTGGCGCAGACGAAGGCGGCGATCGAGGCGCTGGGGTAGGGCACGTCAAGAAGCGGTCAGAAAGATGGGGTCAGACAGATTTATCTGACTGGCTGCCTGCCGGGGCGCATCCCAGTTTCTCGCGCCCAACGATGCCGCTCCAGAGCGTTTTTCGTTCGCGGCAACCCGAGCCGGTGGCAGTCGCGCCAGCGTCTGGAGTGCGGTGTCTTTCAGCACCGCTGTTCTCCGTGCATTGGGCGTTGGCAAACTCGCAGACCTAACGTTGCGCCCAACCAAAAGCGGCGGTGAAACACGCCGCACTCCAGACGCTCCGCGCCCTCGGAGACGGTGAACATCACGTCCGCCTCTGGTGTGCGCGAAGCCACGGTCTCGTGGCGCGCGGCATTTATGCCGCTTCACCGTCCGAACACGACACGGCGCGATTCGTGCCAAAGTGTGGCGCACGCTGAAGCGGCATAAATGCCGCGCGCCGGGAGGCCGGTCTTCGCCCAGACAAAGGGGACAGGAGTGTCCCCTTCACTCATTGCACCGTCGGACTTCCCCGCTACACTGCCGGCTATGAAACGCCTTTTGTCCCTGGCCGTGCTGGCTCTTTTCGTGGCGACGGCAGCCGCTGCTCCGGCCAAGCCCAACATCATCTATGTCCTCTGCGATGACCTGGGCTATGGCGATGTGAGGTGCCTGAATCCAACGGGCAAGATCGCGACTCCCCACCTGGACAAGCTCGCGGCGGGCGGGATGATCTTCACAGACGTTCACTCCAGTTCGTCCGTCTGCTCGCCCACGCGCTACGGCATCATGACGGGCCGTTACAACTGGCGCTCGAAGCTCCAGTCCGGCGTGCTCGGCGGCCTCAGCCCGCGCCTGATCGAGCCGGGCCGGCTCACGGTAGCGCAGTTGCTCAAGGACAATGGCTACCACACCGCCGCCATCGGCAAGTGGCATCTGGGCATGGACTGGGTGAAGAAGGAGGGCAAGGACGTGGCCGAACTGAACATCGAGTCCCCGGCCCAGGTGAACAATGTGGACTACGCGCAGCCGATCAAAAACGGACCGAACGCGGTCGGCTTCGATTACTACTTCGGCATCAGCGCGTCGCTCGACATGGTGCCCTACACGTTCATCGAGAATGACCGCGTGACCAAGCTGCCGACCGTGGAGAAGAAGTTCGCGATGATGAGCGGCAAGCCCGGGGCCTCGCGCACCGGTCCCGCCGCGCCGGACTTCGAGGCCGAGGACGTGCTCCCCACGCTCACGGCGAAGGCCGTCGCCTACGTGAAGTCCCGCGCGGCCGATGCGAAGGCGGGCAAGCCGTTTTTCCTCTACCTGCCGCTGCCGTCGCCACACACGCCCATCGCACCCACCGAGGAATGGCAGGGCAAGAGCGGCCTGAACCCTTACGCGGACTTCGTCATGCAGACGGATCACGCGATCGGGCAGGTCCTGGCGGAACTGGAACAGCAAGGGCTCGTGCAGAACACGTTGGTCATCGTCACCAGCGACAACGGCTGCTCGCCGCAGGCCGACTTTCCGGCCCTGCTCGCCAAAGGGCACAACCCCAGCTACGATTTTCGCGGCCACAAGGCGGACATCTTCGACGGCGGACATCGTGTCCCGTTCCTCGTGCGCTGGCCGGCACGCTTGCAGGCCAAAACGCTGTCCCAGCAGCTCCTCTGCCTCACGGACTTCATGGCCACGGTGGCCGACATCATCGGCGTGGAACTTCCCGCGAATGCGGGCGAGGACAGCGTGAGCTTCCTGCCCGCGTTGCTGGGCCAGGAACAGCACTTCCCGCTGCGCCGCGCCGTGGTCCATCACTCGATCAACGGCTCCTTTGCGATCCGCGCGGGCAACTGGAAGCTCGAACTCTGCCGCGATTCCGGCGGCTGGAGCGAGCCGAAGCCCGGCACCCCAAAAGCCGCCGATCTCCCCGCTGTTCAGCTTTTCAACTTCGACTCAGATCCCGGGGAGCAGACCAACGTGCAGGACAAGCATCCCGAGGTGGTGGCGAACCTCACGAAGCTGCTGGAGAAATACGTGGCGGATGGCCGCAGCACGGCGGGCACGCCGCAGCCGAACGCGGTGCCGGTGCAGATCGTGAAAACCCCGAAGGCAGCGCCGGGCAAGGCGAAGAAGCAGTGAGGTGGAGCGCCGGTCTCCGACCCGGCGTTTGGTCAACCGGCTCGATGAAGCAAGGTTGCCACTATGTTGCCATAGCAGCAGCTACTTCTCGATGAGTTCAACAATGCTGTCCGTATCTATCCGGACCACCTCGGTCTCACCAAAGTAAACCAGCAACCGGTAGTCGCGCGGCGCACCGACTTCGCGGGGATCCGTGAAGGCGTATTTTGCGCCATTGGACAAACGGATTGCGAAAGGACGGAAGGGCTGACGTTCTACCAAGCTCTTGATGTCCTTAACTTTCATAAAAGCAGGTTACGGATTGGCTTTGATTTCGCCAGTCGAAATTCCGCTCTGATGCGCAATTGGGCGCAGCTCAGTTTCTTGCAATCTCAATCGCACCGGGCTTCACGCACCCCAGAGGGGACGTGATCTTCACCGGCTCCGGCGGCGCGGAGCGTCTGGAGTGCGGCGGGTTTCACCGCCGCTGTGGGTTGGGCGCACGGTGCCGGCGGCGAGTTTGCCAGCGCCGCCGCCCGGGGAAAAGCGGTGCTGAAAGACACCGCACTCCAGACGCTGGCGCGACTTCCACCGTCAAGGGCTTCTGCGCAGAGAGAAGGTGCGGGGTGGCTTCGCTGGATGCAAGATACTGGGATGCGCCCCGCGCAAATTGAACAACTCCATAAAGGGAGAATTGTTGGACACCTTTCCTGCCCTTCGCCATGCTTTGCGGCACAGTTTTCGACCTATGCGCTCGCTCCTCATCGGCATTGATTCCGGCACTCAATCCACCAAGGCCCTCGTCGTTGACGCCAAGTCTGGCAAGGTGCTCGGCAGCGCGTCCGCGGCCTACGACCTGATTCCCAACCTCCCGCCCGGCGCGAAGGAGCAGCATCCCGAGACGTGGCGCGATGCGACCGCCAAGGCCATCAAGGGCGCGCTCAAGGCGGCGAAGGCGAAAGCCGGCGAAGTTGTCGCCATCGGCGTCAGCGGCCAGCAGCATGGGTTCGTGCCGCTGGACAAGGACGGCGCGGTCATCCGCCCGGCCAAGCTCTGGTGCGACACCTCGACCATCGCGGAGTGCGAGGAACTCACGGCGAAGCTCGGCGGCCTCAAGGGCGCAAGCAAGGCCGTGGGCAACGCCATTCTCCCCGGCTTCACCGTGCCGAAGATTCTCTGGCTCAAGAATCATGAGCCCAAGAACTTTGACCGCCTCGCCACGGTGCTGCTGCCGCACGACTACCTGAACTTCTGGCTGACCGGCCAGGCGGTGATGGAATATGGCGACGCCAGTGGCACCGCTATTCTCGACGTGCGCAAGCGCCAGTGGTCCGAGGCCGTGCTCAAGGCGGTCGGCGGCGACCTCGCGGCGAAACTGCCGCGCCTGATCTCCAGCGACCAGCCGGCTGGCACGCTCCAGGCCAGCACCGCGAAATCGCTCGGCCTCAATCCCGGCGTGCTCGTGAGCGCGGGCGGTGGCGACAACATGATGGGCGCCATCGGCACGGGCAACACGCGCGCGGGCACGGTCACTGCGAGTCTGGGCACCAGCGGCACCATCTACGCCTGCGCGGACAAGCCCGTGGTGGACCCGGCCGGTGAAATCGCCGCGTTCTGCGACAGCACGAACCACTGGCTCCCGCTGCTCTGCACGATGAACGTCACGGTGGCCACCGAGATGATGCGCAAAGACTTCGGCTACACCCACGAGCAGTTCGAGGCGAAGGCCGCGAAGGTTCCCGCTGGTTCGCGCGGCCTGCTGCTGCTGCCCTACCTCGAAGGCGAGCGCACGCCGAACGTCCCCGACGGCTGTGGCACGATGCTGGGCATCAACCCCGGCACGTTCACCGCGAGCCACTACTGCCGCGCCGCGTTCGAGGGCGTCACGCTGGGCATGAACTACGGTCTGCGCCGCCTCGCCGAACTCGGCGTCAAGGCGACGCAAATCCGCGCGACCGGCGGCGGCGCAAAGTCCAAGCTCTGGCGGCAGATCATGGCAGATGTGTTCAACGCCGAGGTGGTCACGCTCAAGGTCGGCGAAGGCGCGGCCTACGGCGCGGCACTCCAGGCGCTCTGGTGCTGGCGGCTGCAGGCGGGTGAGCAGGTGAGCATCGCCGATCTGACGGACAAGTTCGTCACGCTGAACCAGGCCGAGACGGCCCAGCCGGACGCAAGGAACGTGGCGGTGTATCAGGAGTTGCAGGCGTTGCAGGATGAGACGTCCAAGGCGCTGCGCGGGGTGTTCAAGAAGCACCGGCAGTTTGTGCTGCGCTAGCACCATAGTGGGGCAGGCTTCCAGCCTGCCTTACCGGGCGTCCCGCCCGCGTTCCATTCTTTCTCCGAAGCCAACGCGGGCAAGATGCCCGCAGAGGCAGGCTGGAAGCCTGCCCCACTTCGGTGTGAGCCCTAACCTCAACTCTTCCAAGCATGCAACTCGACGAAGTTCAACGCGCGGCACAGGAGCAGTTCGCCCGGCAGAGCGGGCGTTATGGCAAAGGCCACATCCTTGAAAACGTCGCCGACGTGGCCGAGGCGCTCACCCAGATTCCGTTGCCGCCAGTGGCCGACGTGCTGGATGTCGCGACGGGCGGCGGGCACACCGGGCTTCATCTGGCTAGCCTTGGCCACCGCGTCACGCTGGCGGACATCGCCGCGCCAATGCTGGAGAAGGCCGCTGCGCTGGGGGCTTCGCGTGGGTTGACGGTGCAAACGCGGCAGCACCCCGCAGAGGAATTTCCCTATGCGGACGCGAGCTTTGACCTCGTGACCTGCCGCGTCGCGCCGCACCACTTCAGTTCACCCGAGGCCTTCGTGCGCGAGTCGGCCCGCGTCCTCCGGCCCGGCGGACATTTCCTGCTGATTGACGGCAGCGTGGAAGACGGCCAGCCCGAGGCGGAGGAGTGGATGCACCGTGTCGAGAAGCACCGCGACCCGAGCCATCACCGCTTCGTGACGCCTGGGACCTGGACCAAGTTTTGTGAAGCCGCCGGGCTCACCGTGCAGCGCGCCACCCTCGCGCCGATGAAGCAGCCGGACTTGAACTGGTATTTTGAGTGCGCCGCGACTTCGCCGGAGAACCGCCAGCAGGTGCTTGAACTGATCGCCACGGCACCGGACTCAGCGCGCCGGCTGTTCCGACTTGCCGAGGAGGACGGAAAGATCGTCTGGTGGTGGCAGCGGCTGACGCTCATTGCCGTGCGGTGACACGGGAAGCTGGCGGCCGTCTGGCTGGTCTGATTAAAAAGTCGCACGTTTCACCGGCCGCGCTTTGGAGTGCGGTGACTTGTCACCGCTCTCCGCAGGCGACTTGTCGCCGTCGAAGGCCAGAGCGATCCGGTTCCACTGGGAGTTCCGGCTTGCGCCAGCTCGGACCCGCCCGGACACAATGACCCTCCAGACCTCGACGGCGACAAGTCGCCTGCGGAAAGCGGCGAGAACTCGCCGCACTCCGTAAACGAAACACCACCTGCCCCGCCCCAGAAGGAGCGAGGAGGGGGTGTGCGGTAGAAGCACCTGCCGGGATTACAGCGCGCCCAGGGCGATGGCGGCGAGCGCGTCGTCCTTTTCCTTGCACTTGGGCATGAAGTCCAGGGCGCGGAGGTAACGGTCGCGATCGGCCTGCGTCGCGGCCTTGTCGGTCGCGAGCTTGCCGATCAGTTCGGCGGCCTTCGGGGTGCGGGTGCGCCAGACGATGTCGCGGCCGGCGGGCGAGTTCCACTTGTCTCCGGCCGCCATCAGCCAGGCGGCGAGGAACCGGTCTTCCTGACGGTCCGAAGCGATGCCGAGCGCTTCGAGATACCAGCGGTCCTTGCCGTCGTGCTGCTGGGCGAGCTGCGCCCACAGTCCGGGGGCCTTGGCCGCAGTGTTGTGGCGGAGGGCGATGGCGCACTCACGACGGACGAGGGGTGAAGAATCCTTCACCAGCTTTTCCACCGTGGCGATCACGTCGAGCTGATACATGCGCGCGATGCGGAGTCCGACGGCACGGATGTCATCGCTCTTGTCCGCGAGCGCCTGGGTGACGGCGGCGGGCGCGTTGCCCTTGATCGCCGCGAGGAGCCAGATCGCCCGGGCGCGGAGGCGAGGATCGGCATCGGCCGACAGCTTCGTGAGCGCGGGCTGGGCGGTCGCCTGCATCTTGTTCAGCGCCTGCCAGGCGACGTAACGCGTGGCGAAGTTCGGGTTCTTCAACGCCTCAATGCAGCCTTCCGCCGTGGCGAAGTTAAACTTCGGAAGCTTGTAGCCGGTGTGGCCCTTGGGCGTGACGCGGAACAAACGACCGCGGTCCAGGTCCTGCATGTTGTGGCCGCCGACGCCGGGGTCATACCAGTCCGCGACGATGAGCGAGCCATCGGGCGCGACCTTCACGTCGGACGGGCGGAACCACTTGTCGCGCGTGCCTTCAAGGACGTTCACGATGCGGGCCTTGTAGCCGGCGCCATCGCGCTCGACCGGGTAGGCACGGGTGACGTTCGGACCGGCATCGCAATGGATGGCCTGGCCGCGAAACTCGGCGGGGAGCAGGCTGCCTTCATACATGGTGATGCCCGTGGGCGAGCCGGCCCCGGTGTTCAGCAGGTTGGGGACCACGCCGGGGTCGTCGAGATGCCAGTGGGAGCGGAACTTCTGGTCGTCGGGCAGCTTGGCCTTCAGGTTGGCCTTCTTCCACGCCTCGCCCCAGCCCGCGCCGTTCAGCTCGTCCTTGTAGCCGTAGTTGCCGAACTCCATGACGAAGTTGATGCGCACGCCACGGTTGCCGTCGTCGTCGTTGTCCGACTGCCAGAGCGTGCCGAAGCTGTCCACGGTCACCATCCAGTTGTTGCGGAAGTTCCAGCCCAGCGTCTCGAAGCGCGAGCCATCGAGGTTGCAGCGGAAGACCATGCCCTCCTGATACGGCTTGCGCTTGTCCTCCACGCGGTTGCCCGCCAGATCCACGATGATCTCGCCCTTGGCGTCCTTGATCTGCTTGCCGCTGTTGCCAAAGTTGAAATAGAAGCGGCCGTCCGGGCCGAAGACGAAGGCATGGATGCCATGGTCGTGCTGGGTGCCGGAGATGCCGCTGAAGAGCACCTCTTCCTTGTCGGCCTTGTCGTCGCCGTCGGTGTCGGTGAGCAGGAAGACCTTGTCGCCCGCGCTCACAATGGCGCGCGTGCCCTTGCCGTCCGGCGTGCCGAGCACGCAGATGCCGTGCGCGGAGTCAAACTGCGGGCCCTGCGCGAAGACCTTGATGCTGTCGGCCTTCCCCGTGCCCTTGGTGTCTTCTAGAATGATGATGCGGTCGCCTTCCGGGCGTTTGCCCTTGTGGCGGCGGTAGTTGATGACCTCGCAGACCCAGATGCGCCCGCGATGGTCAATGTCCGTGCTGGTTGGGTTCAGCATCAGCGGCTCGGAGGCGAACAGCTCGGCCTGCAAAGCCGGGTGGACATCCAAGCCGGCGACGGCCTTCTCGGCCTCGTGGCCGGCGGGATTGGGGGGCTGCTTCTTATCCTTGGGCGCGTCCGCGGCAAAAAGCGTGAACGCAGCGCAGGCAAAAGCGGTGGTCAGAACAAGTCGGTTAGTCATATACGGCGGATTTCGACGGTGGGCGGGGGCGGAACTTCATGCCGAGTTGCAGGGCTGAAAGAGTGCTCATGCCGGCACACTCATTCCGAGTCCGGACAACCATGGATATGAGTCACTAGCAAAGCGTCCCGCCCGATAGACGTATTCGCGCACTGCTCTCGGAGCGCGGCTGTGTCCCGCTCGGCGCGGGATCAGCCGCAGCAACGTGGGAGGGTTGAACGGGGTCGGAACGGGGTCGGAATACCGTAGCGCCTCCGGCCAAGCGCAGCCGCTGCGGCTGGTCTCCGCGACACCGCCGCGTTCCGGGGGATTTCGTTCCTCGGGGGCTGTGTCGAGATGCGCCCAGCCCCGGTTCCGGCCCCGGTTCCGGCTTGCTTTCCCGGCCTGCTCCTGTTGAGATCACCCCATCTTCCCGGGCTAGCCGCCTTCATTCCGTAAACTTTCCGTTGCCGTCTCGGCTTTTCGCCAGGCGGGGACGGCAACCGATGAATCCGTATGAACTCAGTCAACTCGCTTCTGGAAGGCCGGAACACCCCGGGCCCGATCGCCCGTGCACTGGCCGGTCTGGCGTGCGCGGCCTCGCTGGCGGCGCGCTCGTTCGCGGCGGACATCCCCAGCGCGGCGAAACCGGACCTGACCACGCTCTCGCTCGAGGACCTGGGGCAGATCAAGGTCACTTCGGTCAGCAAGAAAGAGGAATTGCTCGTGCGGGCTCCGGCCGCCATCTACGTGCTGACGCAGGAGGACATCCGCCGCTCAGGTGCCACCAGCATCGCGGAGGCGCTGCGGCAGGTGCCGGGGGTGCAGGTGGCCCGGCAGGACGCGCACACCTGGGCCATTTCGGCGCGTGGCTTCAACGACATCTTCGCGAACAAGCTGCTCGTCCTGGTGGATGGCCGCAGCGTCTATACCCCGCTGTTTTCCGGCGTTTACTGGGATGTCCAGGACACGCTGCTGGAGGACATTGACCGCATTGAAGTCATCCGCGGCCCCGGTTCCGCGCTTTGGGGAGCCAATGCCGTCAACGGCGTCATCAACATCATCACCAAGCCGGCAAAGGCCACCTCGGGGACGCTGGTGACACTCGGCGGCGGCACCGAGGATCAAGGCCTCATCGGCGTCCGCTACGGGGTGAAGCTCAACGACGAAACATTCCTGCGCCTGTATGGCAAAGGCTTTCTGAACGATCACTCCACGCGGTTTGGCGGCGGGGATGCCAATGATGAATGGCGGCAGGCGCGCGGGGGATTCCGGCTGGACTGGGAACCCTCGGAGGCGAATCAGTTTACCTTCCAAGGCGATGTCTATGGCGGCGGCTTTCATCAGACCCTGACGTCGGCCACGCTGACCCCGCCCTTCTCCTCGACGGCCGAACAGGTGGGCCGCGTGAACGGCGGGAATGCCCTGGCCCGCTGGACGCGGCGGTTCTCGGATGACTCCGACCTGCGCGTGCAGGCCTACTATGACCGCACCGTCCGGGATCAAGCGTTCTTCGCCGACTCGCAGGACACGTTCAACTTCGATCTGCAGCACCGCTTCCCGGTCGGCGAACGGCACGAACTGATCTGGGGCGCCGGCTACCGCTTCTACCAGAACGACGTTTATCGGCAGAGTTTCGACGTGAGCCTGGGCAATCCCTCCGAATCGCTCCAACTCGTCAGTTTCTTCCTGCAGGATCAGGTGGAGCTCGTGCCGGACACGTTGAAGCTCACGCTGGGGGCCAAGGTGGAACGGAACGACTACACCGGCTGGTCCCTCCAGCCCAGCGCCCGGCTGGCGTGGACGCCCCACGCCCAGCACCATCTCTGGGCGGCGGTTTCGCGCGCCGTGCGGACGCCCTCGCAGGCGGACCGGAGCGTGCGGCTCAATGCCAGCGCCGCCCCGGGCCCGACCTTGTTCGCCCTCTTCGGCTCGCCCGCCGTGAGCGACGAGCGCGTGGTGGCCTATGAACTGGGCCACCGCTGGCAGCCGCGGCCGGACCTCTCGTTTGACACCGCCCTGTTCTACAACGACTACTCCAACCTCTCCACGGCCGAGGTCGGCACCCCTTTCCTCGAAGCCACGCCCGCGCCCCATGTGACCGTGCCGCTGATCCTGGCCAATCTGGGACGGGGTGAAACCTATGGCGCCGAAGTTTCCGCGCGGTGGCTTCCCACCGAGTGGTGGCGGTTGACCGCCAGCTACACCCACTTGTCCGTCCAGCTCCACCTCCGGCCAGGGAGCACGGACACCACCCAGGCAGCCGCGGAAGGCACCAGCCCGCGCCACCAAGTCACCCTCGTCTCCTCTTGGGATCTGCCGCGCAACCTCACGTTCGACACGACGGTGCGCTATGTGGACAACCTCCGCGGCGTGCAGATTCCAGCCTACCTCACGGCGGATGTTCGCCTCGCGTGGAAGCCCCGGCCCAATCTTGAAATCGCCCTCGTCGGCCAGAACCTGCTCGACAACCTCCATCCCGAATACGCGCCGCGCTTCATCCGAACCGAGCGGACCGAAGTGGAACGCGCCGTTTACGGCAAGGTCACCTACACCTTCTGATCGCTGATCACCGATGCCGCCCATGACCAGCCGCCCACAGCCCAGCCTCCGCTTTTGGGCGGCGCTCCTGCTCATGGCGGTGCTGTTCAGCCTGCCACCGCAGGCCGTTCCCGCCGAGCTGCCCAAGCTCACCGAATCCGAGGTCAAGGCCGCCTACGTCTTCAACTTCGCCAAATACATTGAGTGGCCGGACTCGGCCTTCAGCAGCACGAACACCCCCATCATCATCGGCGTCCTCGGTTCTGATCCCATCGGAGAAAACCTTCGCACCGCCGTCGCCGGCAAGCTCGTCAACGGCCGCGCCTTTGAGCTGCGCCTCGCCAAATTGGACGGCGGCCTCGCCGCCTGCCACATCCTCTACCTCCCGGCCACGGAGCGGACAAGCTTCGCCGACCTCGCGCCGCTGCTCCGGGACCATCCCGTGCTGACCGTGAGCGACACCGAGGCGTTCATCCAGCAGGGCGGCGTGATCGGCCTGGTCAAGCGCGGCGGAAACATCCGGCTCCAGATCAACCTCGATGCCGCCAATGCCGCCGGGCTGAAAGTCAGCTCCCGGCTCCTCACCCTGGCGGACCAGGTGAAGGGCCGGCCCGCCAAGTCGAAGGACTGAGCCTGCGCATGTGGAAAAGAGCCTCCATCCGCACCAAGCAGACCCTGCTGCTGCTGCTCACCAGCGCCGGGGCGCTCCTGCTGGCCTGTGCCGGGTTCGTGGCCACCGAGGTGCGCCAGTTCCGCGCCGGCATGGCCGGGGAACTGGCCACCCTCGCCGAGATCATCGGCCAGAACAGCGCGAGCGCGCTCGACTTCGATGATCCCAAGGCCGCCGCGGAGATCCTCGCCGCCCTGCGGGTCCAGAACAGCGTGGCGGCGGCGGCGCTCTACGACGAACGGGGCCGTGTCTTCGCCACCTTTCAACGACCGGGCGAGGCACGTAAATTCACGCCGCCGCCGCCGGAGGACAACCGGCGCGGTTTCACGGACGGCCAGTTCGTCGTGTTTCACCGCATCGTGAACCGCGGCCAGCCCGCCGGCACCGTGTATCTGGAGGCGGACCTGCGCGCGCTCTACACCCGGCTTGAAGAGTTCGCCTGGGTCACGGTGCTGGTGCTCGTCGTCGCCCTGCTGGGTGCCGTCCTGCTGTCCACCAGGCTGCAACGGGTGATTTCCGGGCCCCTGCTCCAACTCGCGGGGACGGCGCGCGCGGTGTCCCAACGCCGCGACTACTCCATCCGCGTGGCCCATCAGGGCGAGGACGAACTGGGCCGGCTGGCGGATGACTTCAACGACATGCTGGCGCAGGTCCAGGCCCGCGACACCGCCCTGCGCCAGGCCCACGACCAGCTCGAAACCCGCGTCCGCGAACGCACCCACGAGCTGGAGACCGAGGTCGCCGAGCGCCGGCGCACGGAAGCGGATCTGCGCGTGGCCAAGGAAGCCGCCGAAGCCGCCGCCCGCGCGAAAAGCGAATTCCTGGCGAACATGAGCCATGAGATTCGCACGCCCATGAACGGCGTCATCGGCATGACCCACATCCTCCTGCGCTCGTCGCTCACGCCGCCCCAGCGGCATCAGGCCAGGACCATCTGCTCCAGCGCCGAATCCCTCCTCGCCATTCTCAACGACATCCTGGACTTCTCCAAGATCGAGGCGGGCAAGATGCACATTGATTCGCACGACTTCGACCTGCACGAAGCCGTCGAAGGCCCGCTCGAAATCCTGGCCGCCGGCGCGCAGGCCAAGGGCCTTGAACTGGCCTGCCTCATTCACCCGACCGTCCCGCGCCACGTCTGCGGCGATCCGCTCCGCCTGCGCCAGGTGCTGACCAATCTCATTGGCAATGCCGTCAAGTTCACCCGGCGCGGCGAGGTCGTCGTCGAGGTGCTCGTCGCGGCGGAGTCGCTCGCCGGAATCACGCTGCGCTTCCAGGTGCGGGACACCGGAATCGGCATCGTGCCGGAGGTGCAGGGGAAGCTCTTCCAGGCCTTCACGCAGGCGGACGGCTCCACCACGCGGCAATTCGGCGGCACCGGGCTGGGCCTGGCCATCTGCCGGCATCTCGTCGGGTTGATGGGCGGGGAGATCGGCGTGCAGAGCACCCCGGGCCAAGGTTCGACCTTTTGGTTCACCCTGCCGTTGAAGCCCGCCATCGCGCCCGTCGCCGCGTTGCCCCGCTCCCTGGCCGGACTGCGCGTGCTCGTGGTGGATGACAACGCGATCAACCGCGACATCCTGCTGCATCAGGTCCGCGTCTGGCGCATGCAGAGTGAAGTCGCGGCCAGCGGACCGGAGGCTTTGGCGCGGCTCCGCGCGGCGCCGGGGAAGGAACCGCCGTTTGATGTCGTGCTCGTGGACATGATGATGCCCGGCATGGACGGCCTCACGTTCGCCCAGGCCATCAAGGACGATCCGGCGCTCGCCGGCCTCCGGCTCGTGCTGCTCTCCTCGCAGGGCCGTCAGCTCAGTGAACCGGAATTGCGCGCGGCCGCCTTTTCCGCCTGCCTGACCAAGCCGGTCAGGCAGTCGCTGCTCTTTGACACGCTGGCGAACATCGTGGGGGGCACCTCCTTCATCCCCCGCCCCGCCCCGCCCGCGGAGCACCCGGCCCAGGCCGCGGGCCGGTCACTGCATCTGCTGCTGGTCGAGGACAACAGCGTCAACCAGGAGGTCGCCACCGGCCTCCTCCGCTACGCCGGCCACACCGTGAAAGTGGCGGGAGACGGGTTCGAAGCGCTCGCCGCACTCCGGTGTGAATCCTTCGACGCCATGCTGCTCGACTGCCAGATGCCGCGCCTGGACGGCTACGAGACTGCCCGCCGCATCCGGGCTGGTGACGACTCCGACCTCGCGCGCCTGAACCCCGGCCTTCACATCATCGCCATGACCGCGCACGCGCTCGAGGGTGACCGCGAAAAATGCCTGACGGCAGGGATGAACGACTACCTCACCAAGCCGCTCATGATCGAAGAACTGGCTGCCTCCTTGGAACGTGTTCCCATGCGCGCCGCCAGCCCGCCCGCCCCGCCAGCCGTTCCGGTTCCCGCTTCGGAACCACCCGCCGCACCGCTGGACCCGGCGATGGTCCAGCGATTGCGCAAACTGGGCACGCACAACGCCTTGCTGCCAGCCCGCTTGACGGATGTCTTTTGCAGCGATGCCGCCACGCGTCTCGCCGCGCTGCAGAACGGCGTCGCCCGCGCCGACGCGGTGCAACTCAACCAGGAAGCCCACGCGCTCAAGGGCGCGGCCCTCAATGTCGGCGCACGATCCCTTGCGGACCTCTGCCACCAGCTTGAGCTGCTTGGCAAGTCCGGCACGACCACCGGGGCCGCGGAACTGCTGGATGCACTCGCCACCGAGCTTGAACGCGTCACGCGTGCCCTCCGACTCGAATTTTCCACCCCCGCTCCTGCCGCCATCCCCCCCATCCAGTCACCATCATGAAAATCCTGATCGCCGAGGACGACGCCACGTCCCGCCTCATGCTCCAAAGCACCCTCGAAATGCTTGGCCACGAAGTCATCGCCGTTGAGCATGGCGGACAGGCGCTGATCCGCTGGCTGGCGGATTCACCCTCCGTGATCATCTCCGACTGGCTGATGCCGGAAATGGACGGGCTGGCGCTCTGCCGCGCCATTCGCATGACCAACCGTCCCCCTTACACGTTCATCATCATGCTGACCTCGCTGGGCGGGAAGGATAACTACCTGGAGGCCATGCAGGCCGGGGCGGATGACTTTCTCACCAAACCGTGCGACGAGGACCAGCTCGCGGCACGGCTGGTCGTGGCCCAGCGCATTCTCGGCCTGCGCAAACATGTGAGCCAGCTTGAGGAACTCCTGCCCATCTGCGCCTACTGCAAGCAAATCCGCGATGAGCAGGATCAATGGCAGCCCGTGGAGCAATACATCTCCGAACATGCCGGGCCCCAGACCAAGTTCAGCCACGGCATCTGCCCGGCCTGCGTGAAAAAGGTCGAGGCGGAATTCCTCAACCTCGGGCTCCATACTGCGGCCGCAGGCTCGTGATCAGCCCGCCGAGCAGTAAGGAAATCGGCGACCAACCCCAAAGCTGGAGCAGGATTAGGATCACGAGCAGGAGCCCTGCCTGGACTCAGCTTCACGCGCGCGGCGGAAGCACCTTCTCCACCGGCACCTTGTCGAGCACCACGAACTTCGGCAGGCCGCCTTCCATGGGCAGGCGCAGTTCGCCCTCCACCAGCGGCGCGGCATACTCGATGAACTTCTCGTTCGGCAGGAAACCGTCCTCGGTGATCCAGTCGCGCGGGAGGAAATGCTCGACGTTGGCAATGTCATCCAGCGGCTGGATGTCGGTGGCCCAGCGGTAGGGCTTGGTCTCGAGGCGGACGATCTTGACCATGTAGCCGCTCTTGCCGCCCACGGCGGTGCGCACGGCGGTCTCGCCGCAGGCCACGGCCTCCTGCACATCCGTCTCGCTGGCGAAGTGCGCGGCGGCGCGCTGCGCGTAGCCGAGCTTCACGGTGCGGGTCTTCAAGTTCAGCTTGCCCTGGACGATTTCCGCGAGGCGGTCGGCGGCCCCGCCCAGCACGGCGTGCCCGAAGGCGTCCACGCGGGACTTGTCCACGCCGATCTCCTCGCCGGCGGCGTTCTTCAGGCCTTCGCCCACCACGATGATGCAATGCTTCAGCTCGGCCACCGTCGCCTGCACGCGCGCCAGGAACTTCTCCTGATCGAAGGGAATCTCCGGCAGCAGGATGATGTGCGGCGCGTCCGCGGGCTTGCGCTTGGCCAGCACCGTGCCGGCGGCGATCCAGCCGGCGGCGCGGCCCATGACCTCGATGATGCAGCAGGAGCCGTCGTCCGTGGCCATCGAGCCGACATCGCACGCGACTTCCATGACCGTGGTCGCGTTGTATTTGATGACGGAGCCGTAGCCGTTGCAGTGGTCGGTGTGCGGCAGGTCGTTGTCAATGGTCTTGGGCACGCCGATGCAGCGCATGTCCCAGCCGCGCTTCACGGCTTCCTGGTGGATCTTGTTCGTCGTGTCCTGCGAGTCGTTGCCGCCCGCGTAGAAGAAGAAGCGGATGTTGTGCGCCTGGAAGACCTCGAAGAGGCGGTCCATGTCCTTGGCGGCCTTCTCGGGCTTCTTCTTGAAATCAATCTTGTAGCGGCAGGTGCCCAGCGCGGCGGCGGGCGTGTGCTTGAGGCCCTCGATCGCCTTGGCCTTCTCCTCGTTCAGATCAATGAGCGTCTCGTTGAGGATGCCCAGGATGCCGTTGAGCCCGCCGTAAATCTCCTCGATGCACTCGTGCCGCCCGGCCTCCTGGATGACGCCGGCGACACTGGCGTTGATGACGGCGGTGGGGCCGCCGGATTGGGCGACGAGCAGATTGCCTGTAAGTTCAGCCATAAGACATGCGGTGGCCGGGCTTGGTTCTGCCTGGGAATTCAGGAAGCGAAGGCCGCCCGGCGCGAGCGGCACGCACCCTGCCAACCGTCCGAATGGGTGTCAAAGCTGGAATTTGAACATCTGTGGTTCCGGGCGCTTCTCGACACAGCCCCGAGGATCGGAATCCCCCCGGAGCGCGGCTGTGTCGCGGCGACCAGCCGCAGCGGCTGCGCCCAGCCGGAGGCGCCACGGTGTTCCGACCCCGTTCGACCCTCGAATGTTGCTGCGGCTGATCCCGCGCCGAGCGGGACACAGCCGCGCTCCGGAGCAGTAGCATGCTGCGCCCCGTGGTTCCGGGAGGGAGCAGGATTAGGATCAGGATCACGAGCAGGAAGCATCCCCCCCGCCGGCTCCTGCTCATAATCCTGATCCTAATCCTGCTCCTCCCCCTTTCTCGCCCCGCCCTTCCCCGTGGGTTGCCTTCCCCTGCCCTTCCGCTACGCTGTGCCCATGGACAAACGCCCGCGACCGTCCACCGATCCCGAACTCGATCGTCGCATCCGCGAGTTGATCGCGCTCAAGGGCGGCGGCCATAACACGGACCTCGTCACCGACCTCATCGAGCAGTCGCTCAAGCTGCTGCACGATGTGGAAGACCGCGGGGATGTGCGCGTCATCCAGACCGCCGTGCGCGAGCTGCGCTATGCCTACAAGCTCTTCGCCCCCTACGCCGGCAAGCGCAAGGTCACCATCTTCGGTTCCGCGCGCACCGCGCCCGCGTCGGTGGAATACCACCAGGCGGTGGAGTTCGGGCGGAAGATCGCCGACGCGGGCTTCATGGTCATCACCGGCGCGGGGCCGGGCATCATGCATGCCGGGCATGTGGGCGCGGGGGCGGAGCGCAGCTTCGGCGTGAACATCCGCCTGCCCTGGGAACAGTCCGCGAATCCCGTCATCGCGGAGGACAAGAAGCTCGTCACCTTCAAATACTTCTTCACGCGCAAGCTCATCTTCATCCGCCACTCGGACGCCATCGCGCTGTTCCCCGGCGGCTTTGGGACGATGGACGAGGCCTTCGAGGCGCTCACGCTGATGCAGACCGGCAAGAGCCAGCTCATGCCGCTCGTGCTGGTGGACCGGACCGGCGGCACCTACTGGAAGACGTGGGACAAGAACGTGCGCGAGCATCTCCTCCGCAACCAGCTCATCTCGATCGAAGATCTCGGCCTCTACCACATCACCGACAACGTCGAGGAAGCCGTGCGGCACATCGCGCGCTTCTACCGGAACTTTCACTCCACGCGTTTCGTGCATGACCTGCTGGTCATCCGGCTCAAGCACCCGCCCACACCTTCCGGCCTCGCGGCGCTGAACGAGGACTTCGCCGACATCATCACCGGTAAGCCGTTCCACGTCATCCCGCCCACGGCCGAGGAAGTGGAGGACCGCGAACATCTGGAACTGCAACGCCTCGCCTTCGGCTTCAACCGCCGCGACTACGGCCGGCTCCGGCAGTTGATTGACGTGCTGAACCAGCACTGAGCAAGCGCCTCCGCAGCCGCCAAGGTGACGAGGCGGAAGCGCGGTCAGACCGTTTCGTCCGCCGCCTCACGTCGGCGCCTGCGCGAACCGTCAGGGTGCTTCAACCAGCTTGTAGAGCCGCAGGCCGGCACCGCTGGCTGCCGGGTCCACGATCTTGAGCGCGCCGTCCTCCAGCACCAGGGCGTTCGGCAGCAGCGTCCACGCGCCGCCAAGGTTCGCTGTGACGAACACCTGATACTTCGCCGCCTGTGCCGCCGTGACCGGCGTGCCGTCCGCATTGCGCACCGCGAGACGCAGCGAGCCGTCCGCCGCGCGCTGCAGGCCGGCGGCCTGCAGACCCGCCGGCAGGAGCACGTTGAAGCTGCCGTCCACATAGTTCGCGCCCAAAACCTCCGCGTTCACGTCCGCAATTTCGCGGGCCACCGGGGCTTCCCCAGCCAGGCTGATCGCCGTGCTGCCGCTGCCCGTGACGTTGAAGGTCAAAGTGATGATGGTCTGCGTGCCTGCGGCGATGGTTCGGCCCGCCGGCATCGCCAGCACCAGGCCCACCTTGCCGGCGGCCGCCTTCAAGCGGTTGACCGTGAGCGAACCGCCAGTGGCACCGCTGCCCGTAGTGGCCCCCACATAGTCGAGCACCGTGGCATCGAACTGCAGGTTCAGACTGATGCCCGCCTCGTTGCCTTGCGAATCAAGCTGGACGCTGACCGTGTTCACGCGACCGGCCACGAGGCTTCCGCTGACCACCCGGACGGTGCGCGCCCCGGCGGGCAGGGCAGCCGTGGTCCGCAGCGCGGCGCTCACGGTCGTCGGCCCACCCACCGTGCCCGGCGTGTCCAGGCCGGCTGCGAAGCGGATCGCCTGCACATAGTCGGCCACGGAGATGACGCCGTTGCCCTTGGTGGCGAACGGCGCGCAGTCGGCGCGCTGGAACTCGCCGCCCGTGCCCGTGCTCGGCGTGTCGAGGCCCGCCGCAAAGCGCCCGATCTGGATCGCGTCGCTGACCGACACGCTGCCGTTGCCATAGGGCCGGGAGGTGACATCGCCTTCGAGCGTGCTCGGGGTCCCCACGACGCCCGCCGCGATGGTCACGCTGCCGTCCACGAAGACGAACGGCACCGCGTTGGCGGACGCATCGGTGATCTCGCGCCGTGTGGTGGCATCGGAGAAGGTGACCGGGGTGGAGCCCAGCGCGGCGGAGGGACTCACGGCGAAGGTGACCAGCAGCAATTCATTCGTCCCGGCGGCGAACGGATCGCCGACGGGCCGGCCCAGCACAAAGCCCAAGCGGCCGCTGCCCGCACCCGCCGCGTTTTCCGTGAGAGTCGCGCCGCTGCCGTTCGCGCCCAACCCGGTGTTGCGGTAGGTGAGCTTGGTGCTGTCGAAGTTCAGCGTGAAGCCCACGCCTGCTTCCACTCCGGTGGCCTTGAACAGGATGGGCACCGTCAGCGTTTCACCCTGCCGGCCGGCCGGCGTGCCGGAGGAAATGAAGACGCGCGTGTTCACCTCGACGATGTTGATGATGAAGGTCTGGGCGACGGCGGTGTCCACGCCGCCATTGGTCGTGCCGGCGTTGTCGCGGGCGACGACCGTGACGACGACGCGGCCAAAGCCGAGCGCCGCCGGGGTAAAGTGCAGCGCGCCGGGGGTCGCTGTGCCCGTGCCGTCAATGTAAGGCTGCACGGAGAACAGCGCGGGATTGCTGTTCGTCACGGCAAACGTGACGACCTGGGAATTCTCGTCCGCCGTGGGGCCGCCCAGAATGTTGGCGGCCAGATTCAGGACAGTCTTGGGACCAGAGCCTTCGAGGGCCGAGACGGACGGCAGGACCACCGCCAGCGAATGGTCACACCCGGCCGCGACGGCCACGACATCTCCCAGGCTGACCAGCACTGCGGCGTTGGTGTAGTCAATGACGGAGCTGCTGCCCAACTGGCCGTAATAGTTGTCGCCCCA
>CAZCBE010000007.1:0-89167 GCA_964496695.1 uncultured Klebsiella sp. | reverse complement strand
TGGTGTAGTCAATGACGGAGCTGCTGCCCAACTGGCCGTAATAGTTGTCGCCCCACGCCCACAAGGTTCCATCCGACTTCAGCGCCATCGAATGATAGTTGCCGCCGGTGATCGCCGACACGCTGGTCACGCGAAGAACCGCCACCGGGGCGTTGGTGTGGTCGGAGTCGGAACCATCGCCCAACTGCCCGTAATAGTTGTCGCCCCAGGCCCATGCGGTGCCGTCCGATTTCACCGCCAAGGAGTGGTAATAGCCGGCCGCTACGGACACGATGTTCGTGAGGCGCAGGACCGCCACGGGAGCATTCGTTGAAATCTCCGTGCCCTCACCCAACTGCCCATAATCGTTCTCGCCCCAGGCCCATACGGTCCCGTTGGCCTTCACCGCCAAGGAATGCGAATTACCAGCGGCGATGCCCGTCACATTCGTCAGGCCGCTGACCTGCACCGGGGCGTTGGTCGCGGTGGTGGTGCCGTTGCCGAGCTGGCCGGCGATGTTTTCACCCCAGGCCCACACGGTCCCGTCCGCCTTCAGGGCCAGCGAGTGGCCATAGCCGACCGCAACGGCCACCACACTGGTGAGGCCGACCACCTGCACCGGAGCGTTGGTCGCGACGGTGGTGCCATTGCCGAGTTCACCGCTGCTGTTGTTGCCCCAAGCCCACACCGTCCCGTCCGCCAAGGCCGCCAAAGAGTGGCCGGAGCCGGCCGCGATGACGGCCACGTTCGTCAGCCGCTGGACCTGCACCGGGACAAAGGCGCTGGTGCCCGTGCCGTCGCCCAACTGTCCCGAAGTATTGTCACCCCAGGCCCACGCGGTCCCATCCGCCTTCACCGCCAAGGAATGGAAATTGCCGGCGGCGACCTTGGTGAATCCGGCGGCGTTGAGGATTGCCGCCGGCAGGTTGACGGCCGGGCCGTTGGAGCCAAGGCCCAGTGCGCCGGTGTTGTTGTCACCCCAGGCGAAGGCGTTGTAATTCGAGGCGCTCGTGCCCCCGGTCAAGAACGTGAAGGCCGGCGCGTCGTTCACCGGCCGCAGCGTGATGGTGAAGCTGTTCGTGCTGAAGTCCACGCCGCCGTTGGTCGTGCCGCCGTCATCCTGCACGAGCACGGTCACCGTCGCGGTGCCCACGGCGTTGGTGGCGGGCGTGAAGGTCAGGGTGCCGCCGAACGAAATGGACGGCTGGACGCTGAACAGCGAGGGGTTGCTGACGCCCACCACGACAATGTTCGTGACGGTCTGGTAGTTCTCGTTGGTCGGGCCGACCGAAGTGCCGGCGACAATGGTCCCGGTGAACGCGCTGGAGTCCTCCAGCACCGACACGTTGTTCGTCGTGAAGGTGATGCTCGGCGGATCGTTCACCGGCAGGAAGGTGACGAAGAAGGTGTTCGTCACGCCGTCCACGCCGCCGTTGGCCGTGCCGCCGTTGTCCCGGAGCGTGGCAGTGACGAAGCCGGAGCCATTGGCATTGGCCACGTTGCCCAGCGTGAGGGAGAGCGTGCCGGCGGGGAAGTTCGTGTTCGCGAGGCTCGCGACCGGCGCGGGCAGGAGGGCGGGGTTGCCCGAACTGGCCGAGGCCGTGAGCACCTGGGCGGATTCCTCGGGCGAGCCGGCATGGGTCCCGGGGAACGCGAGCACGTAGGGGCCGCCATCTTCCAGCAAGGTGAGTGCCGGGAGGCCGCTGGCCAGCCGCACGTTGTCGAGCAGCAGGCTGATGCCCACGGGGTAGCCGTAGCCGGAGCCATAGCTGTTGAACACGCGGAACGAGACGCGCACGGTCGTGCCGGCATAGGCGCTCAGGTCCACGCTGCCCAGACGCGGGCCGCTATCCTCGTTGCGCGTGCCCTCGGGCATGCTGAACACGAGATTGGTGGCCAGGATGGTGCCAGAATTATCGGCCGTCTCGATGAGCACCTCGAACGTGCCGGGCACGTTGGTGCCGTCGGGGCGGATCGGGGTGGAATCCTGCCGGTTCCACGCCAGCCGGTAATCGAACCGCAGCGCCGGGTGGCCGAACGGGACGGTCACGTCCTGAGCCAGATAGAAGAACTGCGGGATGAACGCCGACAAGCCACGCCCGCCCTCGGTGGGCGCGTTGGTGAGCGGAGAGAGAAAGACGGTCTCCCCCGTCAACAGCACCCGGACGTTCGGATCATTGTAGTTGATCCAGCCGGTGAGATCCCCGCTCTCGAAGCTGCCGTTGTTCAACAGGGCCGAGCTGTTGGTGAAACTACCCACCGGCACCAGACCGCCCGGCGTGGAGCGGAAGACATCCACCTGGTTGGTGAGCATCACCGGCACGTCGTTCACCGGGTTGACCGTCACGGTGAAGGTGTTGGTCGTGGCCGCTACGCCGCCATCCAGGATGCTGCCCATGTCATTGGCGATCACGGTGATGACCGCCGTGCCGCTGGCCCGGGGCGCGGGCACCAGGTGAAGCTGCGCGGTGCCGGAGAGAATGTTCGTGTAAACGACGACCACGTCGCGGATCACGTTGGTGTCGCTGGAGGTCGCGGTGAGGACGTTGGTCACCAGGATGCCATTGCCATAATAGTTGTAGGCGAAGGCGAGTTCATTGCGCGGCCCGAAGGACACGCCCGACAGATACACGGTGCGGGTCTCATCCTCGTTCATGGTCAGTGACGTGATGGAACGGCTGGCCGGAACCATCCGCACGTCATCCATGAGGAAGGCGCCGCTCGTGGCCCCAATATTGAAAGTGTTGGGGTCAGGCTCGGGAACTTCCCAGTCAAAGCACAGCCGCACCCGTTGACCGGCAAAGGCGGCCAGGTCCACAAAGCCCAGCTTCACGCCCTGCGAATAATCAGGGAAGCCCGAATAATAGTCGGTATGTCTCGAGGTGGTCTGCGGCAGCGCCGTGACCACCGGCACGTTCAACAGCGCAACACCGCCGCCGACCGGCTGCACGGAAACCCGGAAAACCCGCGGCTTGGTGAAATTCGTCAAGTAATAGGTCATGTCCCAGGCCACCTCGTAGCTGAAGGAAAGCACCGGCTTGGCCGCCGTCACGGTGATTTCCTGATACATCCGGTTGGTCTCTCCGCCCGGCACCAGCGTGCAGAAGGGCTGGGCCATCGCATTCATCCCGTGAAACAACTGCGGTTGAGCGATCATGCCAAATCCGGAGTAACCAAAAGTTCGGAAAATCTTGGCAATCGCCGGGTAGGGCGCGACGGACCCAAGATTTGTCACGGTCCACCCAGGAGGGACCGCATTGGTGAAGTAGTTGGTGGAAAAAGTGATGGCTCCCTCGAAGCTCCCGTCCACCACGCCCGGGGCGGAGCCGTCCGTCAACAGCATGGTCGGCGGATCATTGACCGGAGTGATGCGAATGCTGAAAAAGTTCGTCGCCGAGATGTTGGTGCCGCCAAAATTGGTGCCGCCGCTGTCCATCACGTAGAACTGGAAGAAGGCCGTCCCGAACACATCCTTCGCCGGGGTGAAGGTCAGGATGCCGTCCGGGTTGATCGCCGGCCCTTCCACGAAGAGCGACGGGTTGTTGTTCGTGACAATAAAAAACGAGAAGGTCTGGTTGGTCTCGTTCGGCGCACCCGGATACACAGGGATCGAATTGGAATAGGTCGGATCATAATGCTGGGTGAGCGAATACCGTTGCAACCAGTTCGTCACCCGCTGCGGCCCGGAATCCTCGAGCACGACCACGGTATCCGGCCCATTCTGACCCGGCCTGACACTGACAGCGGGCTGGTTGTTCACGGACAGGACGGTGATGGTGAGCGTGGCCACCGTGGTGTCCCTGCCGCCGTAGTTCGTCCCGCCGTCGTCCGTCGCCACCACGGTCACGACGTTGGTGCCGAACAGGTAGGGCTGCAGCGTGAAGGACAGGTTGCCCGCGAGGTCCAGCGTCGGCGGGATCGAGAAGAGGAAGGGATTGCTGTTCGTGACGGTGAGGGTCAGGACTTGCCCGGCTTCGTTCGTCGCACCCGCGCTGACGAAGGCGTAGGCGTTGCTCACCACAGTGGCGGAAATAGGCAGGCCCTCTGGCACGACCAGATTGTTGGTCGGGAACACCACGATGGGCGCGTCGTTCACATTCGTCACCGTCAGGGTGAAGCTGTTCGTCACTGCGTTCACGCCGCCAGCCGCCGTGCCGCCGTTGTCCGTGACAATCACGCTGATGACTGCCGTGCCGTTGGCGTTGGTGACCGTGCGGAACGACAGCGTGCCCGTGGTGAGACCGGCATAACTGATGCCAAAGGTCTCGACGAGCGACGGGTTGTCCGAAACGGCTGAGACCGTCAAGGTCTGCCCGCCCTCATGCGCCGCGCCGGGCCCGATGCCGGAGAGGCTCACGGTCTGCACACCCGCGTCCTCCAGGATGCTGACCGCGGCAATGGGGTTGAGCGTCGGGGCCGCGTTGGTCACGACGGTGAGGACCGCGTTGGAACTCGTGGCGTTGCCGGAGAGGTTGCTCACGAAGGCGGTGTAGTTGCCCGCGTCCGTCAACTGCGCGTTGTTGATGACGAGCGTCGTGTTGGTCTGGTTGAGGAGGTCCACCCCGCCCTTGCGCCACTGATAAAAGAGCGGCGGCGTGCCGATGGCGGCCACGTTGAAGGTGGCGGTGGTGCCGATGGTCACGGTCAGATTCGTCGGGTGCGAGACGATGGTCGGCGCGGGCGGCTGGTAGATGAAGGCCGCGTCCGCCATGCCGAGGAGTTCCTCGCCGTAGTTCGGGTTCGCGCTGAACTGCGAGACGGACTCGTTGTGGAAAAACCAGCGGCCGTTGGTGACGCCCACGGTGAAGTTCGCCATGTCGTTCAGGTTGTTGAACGTCGCCACGGTGGCCGCCACGCCGTCGGGCACACGCGTGCGGACGATGCGCTGCGCGTCGCGCGTATGCACCACATAGTAGTTGCCGCCCCAGTTCTCCAGCAGGCCCCAGTAGGCCCAGCTCTCCGTGGCCAGGCGCGTCGGCTGGCTCATCGCCCCATGGTTCGTCACCGCGCCATCGGACAGGCGGACGGACCAGAGGTTCGTCCCGGTGTGCAGGCCGATGCGGCCCCAGCCCGCCAGGATGCCCACCGTCGCGGTGTAGAGCCCGCCGCCCGGCAGGACAACCGGCGTGTCGAGCGCGACGAAGTTTCCGTTCGTCAGGCCAGAGGTCGCGTCCAGTTCCAGCAGCCGCGTGACCGTGCCGCCGCTGATGCCCAGGGGAGCCGTGCCATTCGCGAGCAGATAGACCTTGGCCGTGCGCAGATCAGACACGAGCGCCTCGTAGCCGGGGAAGTTCGTCAGCACGCCACTCACGACTTGCACACGCGATGCACCGGAGAGGTTCGTCACTCCGAAGCTGCCGGTGTATTCATCACCGCGCAGGAAGACCCGCGAGTCGGACGCCGCGATGCCGCCGCGGTCGTCGCCCGTCTGCGCCGACGGGTTGACGGTGATGAGGTTGTTCGTGGTGAGCGTGCGCACCTTGAAGGTCTCCAGGTCCAGCGTGCTCACCGTGAGGGTCGCATTCGAGCTGACCAGGCCGCCGAAGGCATTCGTGATCCCCACCGAGTAGGTTCCGGCATCGCCCTCCGTCACCGTGGTGAAGGAGTAGGTGGCGCTCGTCGCGCCGGCGATGTTCGTGCCGTTCTTCTTCCACTGGTAGGTCAGCGGGAGCGAGCCCGACGCATCCACCGAGAAGCTCGCCGGCTCCGTCGGCAGCACCGTGACATTGACCGGCTCCTGCGTGATGAACGGCACGGCGGGCGGGGAGATGAAGGTCGCGTCCGCGTAGCCGAGCGTCTCATCCCGCGAACCGAACTGCGAGCCGCCCTCATGGTGGAAATACCAGCGGCCCAGCGGCACGCTCACGGTGATGCTCGCCATGTCGTTCAGGTTCGCAAACGTCGCGACCGTCGTCGTCGTGCCGGCGGGCACCACTGTCCGCGCGATGGCCGTGCCGCTCCGGACATAGACGATGCGGATTTCCGCCCCGACATTCTCCGCCACGCCCCAATAGGCCCAGCTCTCGGACTGCGTCCGGGTGGGGATGCCCATCGTGCCCAGCGTCGTCACGGTGCCGGAGGGCAGGCTGATGTGATAGACGGTCGTGCCGTTGTGGAGGACGATGCGATCCCAGCCCGAAAAAATGCCGACCGAGGCGGAAGCCCCGGTGAGCGGGATGCTGGCCGAGAGGGTGGTGGTCCGGCCATTGGTCACCCCGGTGGCTCCGTCCAGTTCGAGGAGCGCGTTCACCGTGCCACCGCCGGTGACAATGGGAGTCGCGCCGTTCGCGAGCAGGTAAACCGTCTCCGTGTGCAAGTTCGCCACCAGCCCGTCGCGGACCACGCCCAGACCCACGCCACCGGTCAGGTTCGTCCGGCCGATGCGTGCGGTCGCTGCATCACCTGTGAGAAAGACCTGCGAGCCGCTGACGGCGATGCCACCGCGGTCGTCACCCGTGAGCGCGTTCATCTCGACGGTGAGCGCGTTGTTCGTGGTGAGCGAGGTGATCTGGAAGTCCTGTGCCGGCGCGGCCACGCCGAGGAGGCAGGCGGCGAAGGCGAGCCAGATCCGGGTGTGAAAAAAAGTCAGCCGCGTCAGGGAGCGGGCGAGGACCGGTTCGTTTGGGTTCATACGAGCTTCCGATTTTACCTAACTTTAAAGACTTCCAATAAAGCGCCGAATGGCTCTGACACTACCCCAGAGCTGCCATCCGCCAAGAGCGAATATCCCTGAATAGCTCTAGGAGTATTCCTGAGACTCTTAAAACCAGCATTTCCGGCCGACCAATCATTTCCGCAAAAAAGGAACGGGCTTCAGCGGGCACACGTTGTTTTGCCGCTGAAGCCCGTCGCAGCCTCACACGAGGCCGCTAAAGAAAATGGGCACGCCCGGGGCGTGCCCTCGATTTACGGCGTTTCCACCAGCTTGTAGAGCCGCAGGCCGGCTCCGCTGGCCGCCGGGTCCACGATCTTGAGCGCGCCGTTCTCAACGACCAGCGCGTTGGGCAGGAGCGTCCATGCCCCGCCGAGGTTCGCCGTGACATGCACCTGATACTTCGCCGCCTGGACGGCGGTGACCGCCGTGCCGTCGCTGTTGCGCACCACGAGGCGCAGTGAGCCGTCCGTCGCACGCTCCATGCCGGCGGCCTTGAGGCCGACCGGCAGGACGATGTTGAAGGTGCCGTCCACATAGTTCACACCGAGCACATTGGCCGCTACATCCGCCACTTCACGCGGTGTGTTCTGGGAATTGGTGGCCACCGTGATGGCTGTGCTGCCGCTCCCCGTGACGTTGAAGGTCAGGGTGATGATGTCCTGCATCCCGGCCGCAATGCTGCTACCCGCCGGCATCACCAGCACAAGGCCGAGCTTGCCCGCCGCAACCTTGCCCAAGTTGGGCATAAACGAAGCGCCCGCCGCCCCGCTGCCCAGCGTCGCCCGGACGAAGGTCAGAACGGACGGGTCGAACTCGAGGCTGAACTGCACGCCCGCCTCGTTGCCCTGTGCGTCCATCTGCACCGTCACGGTATTCTCGCGCCCCGCAACCAGAGCGCCACCCGCCACGCGCACCGTGCGGCTGCCCGCCGGGAGCTTCAGGCTGTTGGCCCGCAAGCCCAGCAGCAACGGTCCGTCACCCGTCGGTCCACCGGCAAGGCCCGGCGTGTCCATGCCGGCGGCGAAGCGCAGCGCCTGCACCCAGTCGGCGACCGTCACCACGCCATCACCCTTGGTGCCCAGCGGCGCGCAATCCGCGCGTTGGAATTCGCTGTTCGGCCCAAAGCTCGTGATCGTGTCCAGCCCGGCGGCATAGCGGCCGATCTGGATGGCATCCGCCACCGTCACGTTGCCGTTGCCGCCCGGCCGCGGCGAGACATCGCCTTCGAGCGTGCCCGTGCCGGCCGTGCCCGCCGTGATGGTCACCTGGCCCGGCACCCACAGCACCGGGGCGAGGATGCCCGCGCTGCCATCCGCCACCTGCTGGACGGCGATGGCGTCACTGTAGCCGACCGGCGTGACCGCGTTGGTCGTGATCGCCGCCGTGGTGAAGCTCACCGTGATCACTAGGTTGGTGCCCGCCGCGAAGGTGCTGCCCACCGGCTTGCTCACCGCGATGCCCACACGCCCGCTGCCCGCCTGGGAAGCCTGCGCCAGCAGCGACAGACCCGCCGGGGTGCTCACGCTGTTGAAGCTCAGGAGCGTCGGATCAAACGTGAGCGTGAAGCCCACGCCGCCCTCGACGCCGAGGCCGGCCAGGCTCACCGGCACGCTCACGCTGTCGCCCGCCGCGACGGTCGGACTGTCGCTCACGAAGACCTTCACGTTGGCGAAGGAGATGGTGAAGTAATGCACCACGCTGGTGTCCACCCCGCCATTAGCCGTGCCGCCATTGTCCTGGGCGATCACGCCCACAGTCACGATGCCCGAGGCACCGAGCACCGGGGTGAAGGTGAGCGTGCCGTCCGCCGCGATGGCGGGCTGCACCGTGAACTGAGCGTTGTCGCTGTTGGTCACCGTCAGCGTCACGGTCTGGCCGGATTCGTTCGCCGGACCGGCGAGGAGGTTGGTGAGCCAGTTCGCCTGCGTGACCGCGCCGTCGGCGGTGAAGGCGGCCTGATTGGTGCCCGCGAGGGTGAAGCTCGGCGCATCATTCACCGCCGTCACCGTGATGGTGAAGGTCTGTGCCGCGCTCGTGTCCACGCCACCGTTGGCCGTGCCGCCGTCGTCGTGCGCCCGCACTGTCACCGTGGCGGAGCCAAAGGCGTTGAGCGCCGGAGTGAAGGTCAGCGTGCCGTCCGCTGCAATCGCCGGCTGGCTGCTGAACAGCGCGTTGTTGTCGTTCGACACCAGGAAGTCCACGACCTGCGCGGACTCGTCCGCCGGTCCCGCCGAGATGCTCGTGGCGAAGTTGGCACCGCCGGTGTAGGCACCAGAATCCTCCAGCACGCTCAGGACGTAGGCTGCGGAGCCTCCGCCTCCGCCTCCACCCGTCGAGGTGTAAATCCGGTCATTATAGGCAGCGGCCACCAACTTGCTGCCGTCCGCCGAGATGGCCAACCCATCCCACAACCCTCGGACGCTGTCACGAGCCGTCCATGTGGCGCCCGCGTCCGTGGACACGTAGAGCTGCGTGTCGATGCCCGCCGCGAGCAACGTATTGCCGTCCGCCGAGGAGGCCACGGTCCGCCAAGGGCGGCCCGCATCCGTCAGGCGCGCCGTCCACGTCACGCCCGAGTCGGCGGACGTGTAGATGTAGCCACTCGAGAAAGTGAAATCCGCCGCAATCAGCTTGGTGCCATCCGCCGAGGAGGCGAGGTAATACCAACCGTGACTGCCGGAACCAGGCTGGGCCGCCCAAGTCACGCCCGAGTCGGTTGAAGTGTAAATCAGACCACCACCCACCGCTGCCGCCAGCTTGGTGCCGTCGGCGGACGAGGCGACCGAAGTCCATGAACGGGCGCTGTCCCGTGCCGTCCACGTCTCCCCGGAATCCGTCGAGGTGAAAATCTGGCTGCCGCCGGCCACCGCCACCAGCTTGGTCCCGTCGGCTGAGGAGGCGAGTCCCGTCCAACTGCGGGTGGCGTCCGTCAAGCGCGGCGTCCACGTCACCCCGGAATCCGTCGAGGTGTAGACGTAGTCCTGGGGGCCACCACCTGGGCTGGCCACCAGCTTGGTTCCGTCGGCGGACGACGCCACTTGATACCAAGCGCGCTCGCTCGCCCGCTCGGTCCAGGTCACGCCTGAATCAGTCGAGGTATAAAGTCTCCCCAGTCCCCAGGTCGCAGCCAACAGCTTGGTGCCATCCGCCGAGGAGGCGACCCGCGCCCAAAGACGGACGCTGTCGCGCGGGGTCCAGGTCTCGCCCACCGCGCCGCCGCCACCACCCACGCCCGCGCCCGCCGAGGTGTAGATCGAGCCGTTGTAAACACCCGCCGCCAGCTTGCTGCCATCGGCCGAAGAGGCGACACATTGCCAGGTGCGGGTGCTGTCGCGGGCCGTCCACGTCGCGCCGGAATCGGCCGAGGTGTAAAGGTTGCCGTTGTTAACCGAGGCCAGCAGCCGGCTGCCGTCCGAGGAGGACGCGACGGAAGTCCAGTTACGGTTGCTGTCGCGCGCCGTCCAGGTCACTCCGGAATCAGTCGAAATGTAGAGCTGGCCCGCCGACACGAAGGCCACCAGCTTGGTGCCGTCTGCCGACGAGGCCACGCCCTGCCAGTTGCGGCTGCTGTCGCGCGCGGTCCACGTCACCCCCGAGTCGGTCGAGGTGTAAACTTGGGAGTTCTCGGCCACCGCCACCAGCTTGGTCCCGTCCGCCGACGAAGCCACGCCGCGCCACGGACGCCCGAAGTCGTTCAGGCGCTCCGTCCACGTCGCCCCGGAGTCGGTGGAGGTGTAGAGATAACCACCGGAGCCGGCATTAAAGTTCGCGGCCACGAGCTTGGTGCCGTCAGCCGAGGAGGCGATGGCCCACCAGTAACGGATGGTTTCGCGCGCGGTCCAAGTGGCACCCGAGTCCGTCGAGGTGTAAATCTGGCCGTTGTAGTTCACCGCCGCCAGCTTGGTGCCGTCCGTGGAGGACGCGATGCTGCGCCAGTTGCGATTCGCGTCCGTCAGCCGGGCCGTCCAAGTCACGCCCGAATCCGTCGAGGTGTGGATTTTACCCAAGCCCGAGACCACCGCCAGCTTGGTGCCGTCCGCCGACGAGGCGATGGACTGCCAGTAGTCCGTGCCGGACCCGGTCTGCGCCGTCCACGTATCCCCGCCCGGGGCTGCCGCCACGCCTACAGGAATGCCAAAGCTCGGCGCGTCGTTCACCGACACCACCGTGATGGTGAAGGTGTTTGTGGTCTGGTCCACGCCGCCATTGGCCGTGCCGCCGGAGTCCTGCGACACCACCGTCACCGTTGTGCTGCCATTGGCATTCGTCGCCGGGGTGAAGGTCAGCACGCCGCTGGTGTTGATCACCGGTTGCACGCTGAAGAGCGCGGTGTTCGCCGCCGTGACCACATGGCCCACCAAGGTCTGGCCCGTCTCGCCGGCACCGTAGCTCGTCACGCTGGCGAAGCCGCTCACGCTGTTCGCGCCGCTGTCTTCCAGCGCCACGACATTGTTGGTGTTGAACGCCACCGTCGGCGCGTCGTTCACCGCCGTCACCGTGATGGTGAAGGTCTGCGCCGCGCTCGTGTCCACGCCACCGTTGGCCGTGCCGCCGTCGTCGTGCGCCCGGACGGTGACCGTGGCCGTGCCGAAGGCGTTGGCCGCCGGGGTGAAGGTCAGCGTGCCATCCGCTGCAATCGCCGGCTGGCTGCTGAAGAGCGCGTTGTTATCGTTCGACACTAGGAAGTCCACCGCCTGCGCCGCCTCGTCCGCCGGGCCGACCAAGATGCTCGTGGCAAATCCGCTGCCAATGTAGGCCCCAGAATCTTCCGCCACCGTAAGCGTATGGGGTCCGGCTATCGCAAGCCCGGACAAGGCCACTGAATGATAGTATCCCGCCCGCACCAGTTGCCCGTTGACCACCGAACCGACTCGCACCGGCGTGGCCCGGTTGCTGGTCGTGCCATCCCCCAACTGACCTCGGCTGTTGTCGCCAGATGCCCACAGCGTGCCATCGGTCTTGACCGCCAAGACATGTGTGCCACCTGCATCTACATCCAGCCAGTCCGTCGCCGTGCCAGATTGCACCGGGATGGAACTCGGCGACGACGAGCCATTTCCCAATTGGCCGTAGCCATTCCAACCCCAGCCCCAGAGTGTGCCATCGGTCTTCACCGCCAAGGTGGAACTGTCACCCGCTGAAACAGACCGCCAGTTGGTGGCCGTGCCGATTTGCACCGGAGTGCGCCGGGTGGTGGTGGTGCCATCCCCTAACTGGCCCCAGTCATTGCCACCCCAAGCCCAGAGGGTGCCATCCGTTTTCACCGCCATGGTATAGCCAGAACCCAGCGACATGGATTGCCAGTCGGTAGCTGTGCCGACCTGTGTCGGGCTGTTGCGCTGTGCATTGGAGTCGCCCAACTGGCCGGCGCCATTCTCGCCCCAAGCCCAGAGGGTGCCATTAACCTTCAGCGCCACAGTAAAGTAGTAGCTCGCCGTCACCGACTGCCAGTCCGTCGCCGTGCCGACCTGCACCGGGATGAGGCTGTCCGCATAAGAGCCAGTCCCCAACTGGCCGAAGGCGTTCCAACCCCACGTCCAGAGCGTGCCATCGGCCTTTATCGCCAGCGTGTGAGCGTAACCTGCGGCCACTCGCCGCCAGTCCGTTCCCGTGCCGATTTGCACCGGACTGCTGCGCTGCGTTGTCGTGCCATCCCCCAGCTGACCAGAGTCATTGTTGCCCCAGGCCCACAGGGTGCCATCGGTTTTCACCGCGACCGTATGCTCAAATCCGGCGGACAAGGACTGCCACTCCGTGCTCGTGCCGATCTGCACCGGGCTGTGACGATCCGTCAAAGTAGCATCCCCCAACTGGCCCTTGGTGTTGCGACCCCAGGCCAAGAGCGACTGTCCGACAGGCGTGCCACCCGGTATCGCAAAGCCCGGCGCGTCGTTCACCGGCCCCACCGTGATGGTAAAGCTCACCGGCGCGCTCAAGTCCACGCCACCGTTGGCCGTGCCGCCGTTGTCCTGCGCCGTGATCGTCACCGTCGCGCTGCCGTTGGCGTTCAACGCCGGGGTGAAGGTCAGCACCCCGCTCGTGCTCACTGCCGGAGCCACGCTGAACAGGCCAGGGTTGCTGTTCCCCGTCACCGTCACGTTGGTGATGCTCTGGCCGGACTCGTTCGCCGGGCCTTTCGCGAACGTCGCCAGCGCGCCGCTGTAGGCGCCGCTGTCCTCGTTCACCGTCACCGTGGTCGTCCCCAGCGTGATGCTCGGCGCGTCGTTCACATTCGTCACATTGAGCGTGAAGGTCTGCGCCGCGCTCGTATCCACACCGCCGTTGTCCGTGCCGCCGTTGTCATGTGCACGAACGGTCACGACAGCCGAGCCGAAGGCATTGGCCGCCAGGGTGTAGGTCAGCGTGCCGTCGGCTGCTAGGGCTGGCTGGGCGCTGAAGAGAGCGTTGTTGTTGTTGGAAACGAGGAAGTCCACGACCTGCGTTGACTCATCCGCCGGACCAGGCGAGATGCTCGTGGCGAAATTCGCGCCGCCCGTGTAGGCACCACTGTCCTCCAGCACAGTAACGACGTAGGGACCGAAGCCAGCACCTGACGAGTAGATAAAGCCACTGCCATCCGTAGCGAACATCTTCGAACCATCCGCCGACATGGCGAGCGAACTCCAGTTACGGCTGCCGGATCCCGGCTGCGGCGTCCACGTCACCCCGGAGTCAGACGAGGTGTAAATCAAGCCATTCTGAACGGCTGCCACAAGGAAACTGCCGTCGGCGGAGGAGGCCAAAGCGATCCAGGTCCTCTGGCTTTCGCGCGAAGTCCAGTTGGTGCCGGTATTGGTCGAAGTGTAAATCGTGCCGCCCTGGGCCGACGCCGTCACCAGCTTCGTGCCATCCGCCGAGGCGGCCAGCGGATTCAGGTTCCCCGCCGTGCCGGTTCCGGTAAACCAGTTCGTTCCAAAGTTGAGTGACGTCCAGATCGGGCCGCCCGTTTCCACCATGGACACTTTCAAGCCGTCGGTGGCGATGGTGATCGGCCCCCATTGCCTGGAGGTTTGAACCTGGGTCCATGTCACGCCGCCATCCGTGGAGCCGTAGGCCGGGATGAAGTAGCCGGAGGCCATCAGCCGCGAGCCGTCCGGAGACATGCCGAGGTTGCCCCAGCCCCGCGTGCCCGCCCCAGCCTGCAAGGTCCAGGTGGCGCCCGAGTCCGCCGAGGTGTAGATGCCCCCGCCGTTGACCGCCGCGGCCAGCTTGGTGCCGTCGGCCGAGGAGGCGAGGCCGATCCAGTTGCGGCTGCCCGAATTGACCTGGGGAGTCCAAGTCGCACCGGAATCAGTGGAGGTGTGAATCAGTCCGCCCCAGTATATGGCGGCCAGCTTCGTGCCGTCCGCCGAGGCGACCACGCGCGACCACTGCTGGCTGCCCGAAGCCTGCGCCGTCCACACCGCGCCCGCCGCCACCGGCGGCCCGGCCGGCAGCGCGAAGCTCGGCGCGTCGTTCACCGCGGTGACCGTCAGGGTGAAGCTGTTGGTCGCCAGGTTCACGCCGCCATTGGCCGTCCCACCGTTGTCCTGCGCGATGACTGTCACCGTCGCCACGCCGTTGGAGTTCGCCGCCGGGGTGAAGGTCAGCACGCCGCTGGTGCTCACCGAGGGCTGCACGCTGAAGAGGCCGCTGTTGTTGTTGGCCGTCACCACGTTCGTGATGCTCTGCCCGGCTTCGTCCGCCGGACCGCGACTGAACGTCGCCAGCGCCGCGCTGTAGGGGCCCCGGTCCTCGTTCACCACCAGGTTCGCCGTGTTGAAGCTGATCTGCGGCGCGCTGTTGATCGGCAGCACCGTGATCGTGAACGTGTGGGCCACGCTCGTGTCCACGCCGCCGTTGGCCGTCCCGCCGTTGTCGTGCGCATACACCGTCACGGTGGCCACGCCGTTGGAGTTGAACGCCAGCGCGAAGGTCAGCGTGCCGTCCACGGCGATCGCCGGCTGGCTGCTGAACAGGGCATTGTTGTTGTTGGTCACGGTGAACGTAACCGTCTGCGCCAGCTCGCTCGGCGGACCGGCCAGGATGTTCGTCGCGAAGTTCAAGGTCGTGCTCGCGCCCGTGCTTTCATAGACCGTGAAGTCCGGCGTGGTGGCCGAGAGCTGCACGTTGTCCAACTGGAACGAGCCGTTGCCCGCGTCGCCCGCCGCGATGTCCGTCACGAACACCACCCGGACGGTCTGCCCGGCGAAGGCCGAGAGGTCCACCGTCACCGGCGTATTGGTCGTCTGGAAGCCGAAGGCGTTCGGCGCCACCGTGAGGACGGTCTGCGAATACAGGTCCGCCCCGCCGCCGGCCGGCTGCACCGCAAAGCGGAACACACGGTCGCCCGCTGCGCTAAAGGTCTGCCACGCCGCCCGGTAGGTGAAGGAAAGCGCCGCTCCGCCGCCCGGCGGCAAGGTCACGTCCTGTGCGAGGCTGATGCTGCCGGCGTTGGCCCCGCTGAACCCGTGCGTCGCAGAATAAGTGCCGTCCGAGGACGAGACATTGAAGAAGCCGAGGTTGGTTCCGTTGGCGCGGACCGCCAGCGTCGGCGAAGTGTTGGCCGTGTCGGTGGCGATCCAGCCGCTGAAGCTGCCGGTCTCGAAGCTGCCGTTGTTGAGCAGGCTGCTCTGGGTGTTCACCGGCCGCAGGGTGAAAGTCGGTGCATGGTTCACGCCGATCACCGAGATGGTGAAGGTGTTCGTCGCCACGTTCACGCCGCCGTTGTCCGTGCCGCCGTTGTCCTGGGCGATGACCGTCACGGTCGCCGTGCCGATGGCATTCAAGGCCGGGGTGAAGGTGAGCGTGCCACCCATGAGCGAGGGCTGGGCGCTGAAGAGCGCCGTGTTGTCGTTGCTCACGGCGAGGTTCGTGATGCTCTGGCCGGATTCGTTGGCCGGACCAGTGGTGATCGCGGCGAAGGTGCCGAGGCTCGCCGCGCTGCTGTCCTGCTGCACGACCACGTTCGAGGCGAAGGTGATGAGGGGCGCGTCATTCACCGCAGTCACCGTGACGAGGAAGGTGTTCGTGGCCTTGTCCACGCCGCCGTTGGCCGTGCCGCCGTCGTCCTGAGCGATGACCGTCACCGTTGCCGAGCCGTAGGCATTCGCCGCCGGGGTGAAGGTGAGCGTGCCGCCGCTCAGGGCGGGCGCGACGCTAAAGAGCGACGGGTTGTCATTGGCCACCGTGAGGCCCAGGAACATCTGGCCGGACTCGTTGGCCGGGCCGGTGGTGATGGCCGCGAAGCCCGCCAGACTCGCCGCGCCGCTGTCCTCCAGCACCACGACGTTCGAGGCGAAGCCGATGACGGGCGCGTCGTTCACGGATGTGACCGTGAGCGTGAAGGTCTGCGCCGCGCTGGTGTCCACACCGCCGTTGGCCGTGCCGCCGTCGTCGTGCGCGATGACCGTGACCGTCGCGGAGCCATAGGCGTTCACCGCCGGAGTGAAGGTCAGGGTGCCCGCGCCGTTCAGGGCCGGCTGCACGAGGAAGAGCGCGTTGGCGTCGTTCGTGACCGTGAAGCTCACCACCTGCGCGGCCTCGTTGGCCGGGCCGGCGAGGATGCTCGTGCCGAAGCCCGGGACGCTCTGCGCGCCCGCGTCCTCCAGCACCGTGACCGTGGCCGAGGCCAGCGCGAAGCTCGGCGCGTGGTTCACGCCCGCCACCGTGATGGTGAAGGTGTTCGTGCTCTTGTCCACGCCGCCGTTGGCCGTGCCGCCGGAATCCTGCGCGATGACCGTGACGGTCGCGGAGCCGTTCGTGGCCGTGGCCACGGTAAAAGTGAGCGTGCCATCCGCAGCGAGGGCCGGCTGGACGGTGAAGAGGCCTTCGTTGCTGTTTGCCACCGTGTAGCCGACCAAGGTCTGCGCGGACTCATTGGCCGGTCCGGGCGAGAAGGCCGCGAAGCCTGCGCCGCTGCTGAACGCCCCGCTGTCCTCCAGCACGAGCACGTTGTTCGTGACGTAGGTGACGCTGGGCGCGTCGTTCACCGCGTTCACCGTGATCGTGAAGGTCTGTGCCGCGCTGGTGTCCACGCCGCCGTTGGCCGTCCCGCCGTTGTCCTGCGCGATCACCGTGATCGTCGCGGAGCCGAAGGCATTCGCCGCCGGGGTGAAGGTAAGGGTGCCCGCCGTGCTCACCGCCGGCTGGCTGGTGAACAAGGCGTTGTTGTCGTTGGTGACGACAAAGCTCACCACCTGGCCGGACTCGTCCGCCGGGCCTGCCACGATGTTGGTTGCAGCCAGAGCGAGGGTGAACGCACCGCTGTCTTCGTTCACCACGATGCCGTTCGTGCTGAACGTGGAAACGATCGCCAGACTGTGGCCCTGGCCTTGGCCGACTCCGCCCGCGATCCCGGTCACATTCACCAAACCGACCGGCACGTCCGACTGGCCGGCATTGTTCCGGCCCCACGCCACCACCGTTCCGTCGCTCTTGAGCGCGAGGCTGTGGTGACTGCCGGCCGCAATCGCGATCACGTTCGTCAGGCCCGCCGGAACATTGGTCTGGCCCTGACTGTTATTGCCCCACGCCACGACAGTCCCATCGCTCTTGAGCGCGACGGTGTGATTGTTCCCGGCCGCGATCGCTGTCACGCCGGACAAGTCCGGCGGCATGTTCAGCTCTCCTTCATCGGCGCCGCCCCAGACGACCACCGTTCCGTCGCCCTTGAGGGCCACGCTGTGATAACCCGCCGCCACCGCGATCACGTTCGCCAGGCCGCCCGGAATCGTGAGCTGCCCGAAGTCAGCCTGGCCCCAGGCGACCACGGTGCCATCGCTCTTGGCGGCCATGCTGACGTTAAATCCGCCGGCAATCGCCACTACATTGTCCAGGCCGGGAGGCACGGTGGACTGGCCTTCGCTGTTGCCGCCCCAGGCGATGACGGTGCCGTCATTCTTCAGCGCCAGGCTGTGGTTCCAGCCGGAGGCAATGGCGGTGACCCCGCTCAGACCGCCCGGAACGGTGGACATCGGGGCGTCACCCCACGCAACCACGGTCCCATCGCGCTTGAGCGCCAGGGAATGAAACGTTCCGGAAGCGACCGCCGTCACGTCCGTCAAGATGGGCGGCACGGTGCTGGCCCCGTGATCCTCAGCGCCCCATGCCGTAACGAACGAATTCGTGATCAAACCGGTATAGAACCCGAGGGCAAAGCTCGGGGCATCATTGACCGCCGTCACCGTGATGGTGAAGGTGTTCGTCGTCAGGTCCACGCCGCCGTTGGCCGTGCCGCCGTCATCCTGCGCGATCACCGTCACGGTGGCCACGCCGTTGGCGTTCGCCGCCGGGGTGAAGGTCAGCACGCCGCTGGTGTTGATCGCCGGCGGCGAGCTGAAGAGGCCGCTGTTGTTGTTGGCCACCGCATAGCCCACGAGCGTCTGGCCGGACTCATTGGCCGGCCCGGTCGTGAAGCTGGCGAAGCCGGTCAGGCTGGCCGTCCCGCTGTCCTCCAGCACCACCACGTTCGACGCGAAGCCGACGCTCGGCGCGTCGTTCACCGGCGTCACCGTGATCGTGAAGAACTGCGGCGCGCTCGTGTCCGCGCCGCCGTTGAGCGTCCCGCCATTGTCCTGGGCGATCACCGTCACCGTGGCCGAGCCGTAGGCGTTCGCCGCCGCAGTAAAGGTCAGCACGCCCGCCGCGCTGATCGCCGGCTGCGCGCTGAAGAGCGCGTTGTTGTTGTTCGTGACTGTCGTCAGGGTGACGCTCTGCCCCGCCTCGTTCGCCGGTCCGGCCGAGGTGGTGGCGAAGGCGGCCACGGCCTGCGCCCCGCTGTCTTCGCTCACCGTGACGCTGCCAGCGGCCAGCGTGACCGTAGGCGCGTCGTTCACCGGCGTCACCGTGATGGTGAACGTGCCCGTCCCCACCTGGACGCTGCTGCTGTTCAACGCCGTGACGCCCAGCACCGCGGTGCCGTTCGCGTTCGCCGCCGGAGTGAAGGTGAGCGTGCCGACCGCACTGATCGCCGGCTGGACACTGAAAAGCGCGTTGCTGTCGTTGGTGACCACATACGACGCCGTGCCGCCGGGCACCAGCGTGACGAAGGAACTCGTCGCGCTCGCCCCCGAGTCTTCCAGCACCGTCACCGGGTTCGCCGCGAACGTGATCGCCGTCTGCGACTGGAACAGGAACGTCGCGTCCGCGTAGCCCAGCACTTCCGCACCGTAGTTGCCGTAGTTGGTAAACTGGTTCACGGACTCGTTGTGGAAATACCAGCGGTTCATCGTGGGCACCACCGTCAGGTTGGCCAGGTCATGCACGTTCGAGAAGGTGCCGATGACCTCCACCGTGCCGCTGGGGACGGTCGAGCGCACGATGGACGTCGCATCGCGGCCATAGACCAGCTTCACCGTGCCGCCGTAATACTCCGCCACGCCCCAGTAGGCCCAGCTCTCCGCCGGCTGCGGCAGGCTGCGCACCGGCGTGGTCATCGCGCCGAAGTCCGTAACAGTGCCCGTCGTGGGATCAATGCTGAAGGCGTTGGTGCCGTTGTGGACGACCAGCCGGCCCCAGCCGGAGAAGAGGCCGACCTTGCCGCTGTATTGGCCGCCCGCGTTCTGCCCGTCCGGCAGGCCGATGCCCGCGCTCAGGGAAATCGGGGAGCCGACCGGCACACCGTTGCTGCCGTGGATTTCGATCAGCGTCGTGGCGGTGCCGCCATGCACACCGATGGCCGTGCTGCCGTTGGCCAGCAGATACACCTTGCGGCTGCGCAGGTCGCCGATCATCGAGTCATAGAAGAAGAAGTTTGTGTTGGCACCGTTGTTGGTGCCCAGCCGGATGCCGCTGCCGAGATTCGTCACGTTGAAGCTGCCCACCGAGTCATCACCACGCAGGAAGATCTTCTGGTCCGTGACCACCAGGCCGCCCCGGTCATCACCCGCGAAGTTGAGCGGGTCCACGACGAAGAAGTTGTTCGTCCGCAGGCTCGTGATCTTGAGCAGATCCGTGGTGATCGGCTCCACCGTCAGCACCGCCACCGAACTGGTCACAGCGCCGTAGTTGTTCGTGATCACCACCGTGTAGCCGCCCGAGTCCGACACCAGCGCGGAAGGCAGCGCGAAGGTCGTGTTGGTCGCATTGGCAATCGCCACGCCGTCCTTGCGCCACTGGTAGCGCAGCGGGTCCGTGCCGATGGCCGATACGGAGAAGGCCGCCGCCTCGGTGTTGACAATCAGCAGGCCCGCCGGCTGTGAGCTGATCGTGGGGGCCTCGGTCGGGAGCGTGAAGGTCGCGTCCGCGTAGCCCAGCAGTTCCGCCACGGAACCAAACTGCCCGCCGCTCTCGTTGTGGAAATACCAGCGGTTCAGGGCCGGCACCACGGTGAAGCTGGCCATGTCCCCCAGATTGCTGAAGGTCGCGATCGTCGTCACCGCGCCATTGCTCACCCGGCGGCGCACCACCTTGGTGCTGTCCTGCACATAGGCCAGATACGTCTCCCCGCCGATCAACTCCGCCACGCCCCAGTAAGCCCACGTCTCCGAGCCAGTGCGCGTCGGCACCGTTTGCGCCCCCAAGTCCGTCACCACACCCGTCGGAATTGCGATGCTGTAAACGCGCGTGCCATTGTGGATCACGATGCGGCCCCAGCCGGCGAACACGCCCACCGAGCCGTTGTTGCTGGCGGTCGGGACGCTGATCGAGCTGGAGAGGGTAATGACGGTTCCGTTGGTCGCCCCGGTCAGGCCGTCCAAGGCCAGCAGCGTGGTGATCATGGCGCTGCTGGAGTGCGGCGTGATCGGCGTCGTGCCATTGGCGAGCAGATACACCGTCTCGGTGCGCAGATCGGTGACCAGGCCTTCGCGGACCACGCCCAGCGTGGTCACGCCGGTCAGGCCATTCCGGCTGGCGCGCACGGAGGCGGCGTCGCCGCTATAGAACACCTGTGACCCGCTCACGGCAATGCCGCCGCGGTCATCCCCGGCAATGCCGTTCACGTCCACGACGACGGCGTTGCTCGCGGTAAGCGTATTGATCTGGAAGGTCTGCGCGCTCGCCACTCCGGTCAGCACGCACAGCGCCGCCAGCAGGCGAATGACACCTAAATTCAGCGGATACAGTGACAGTCGGGCCTGTGGTGTCGTTTTCATATGGGATTTCTTTATCCACCGCTAAAGGGTCACCTTAACGGCTTATTGAGGGCCGACACTAGCGGCTATTCCCGCCCCGCCAAGACAAACATACGGACAATCGCCTAGGGGTATTCCTGACCGGGGGGAGGGTGGTCACTTCGAGGGCAGAGAGCGACGTGACCCGCGCTCGGCGGCTCAGTGCCGGTCGCTCCAGTTCGCCGCGTGGCGAATCAGGCTGACTGAATCCGGCAGGCCAAGCTTGCGCTTGATGTTGTCCCGGTAGGTCTCGACGGTTTTGGGACTGAGTTCCAGCCGCTGCGCGATCTCCTTGTTGTTCAGCCCCTCGCCCAGCATGCGGAACACCTGCAGTTCCCGGTCGGAAAGTCCTTCGATGCCTTCGCGCCCCCGGCTCGGGGACGGCTCGGCCAACCGCTTGGTCACCTGGACGGCGATCTTGTCGCTGACGTAGCGCCGTCCGCTCAAGACGAGGCGGATGCAGCGGAGCACCTCGTCCGGCGACTCTTCCTTGGTCACAAAGCCATCCGCGCCCACGCGCAGCGACCGCTCGGCATACACCACCTCGTCATGCCGGCTGATGACCACTACTTTCATCGCGGGCAAGGCGGCCTTCCACTCGCTGATCAGAGCAAACCCATCGCCATCTCCCAGCGACAAATCCAGCAGCACGAAGTCCGGCGTCAGTTGGGTCATCGCCGCCCTCGCGGAGGCCACCCCGTCGGCCTCGCCGCAACAGACCAGATCGTCCGTTTTGTTCAGCAACTGGGTGAGCGCGTAGCGGACCAGCGGATGGTCATCCACCACCAGCACCCTGGTTTTCTTGACGGCCTTTTGCGACTTGGCAGGCATACCCAATCCACCCGGCCGCACCAACCGACTGGCTGATGGCAGCGCGGTCAAATTCAACCATGAGACCGACCCTGAAGGGAAGGATTTATGCAGGGCCGACGCGTCAAAATGGAAGACCTGCCCGAAAGAAGAAACCGCCGCTCTGCTCCGGCCTTTTTCTGACCCCATCGTTCCGACCCGCTTTCCCGTGAACCGGAGCGCTGGGCTTCGCCCCGGCGTGCGGTGGCAGACGTTATGAGCGCGCCGGGTCGGAGACCGGCGCTCCGCTGCGTCCGCCGCCTATTTGGCTTCCGGCTTCGCGCCCGCCTTCGGCTCACCAGGCTTCGGCTCTTCCTTCTTCTCCACCAGCAGGTCCGCGCGGGTCTTGAGCACGCTGTCCAGCGTCCACTTGGAGACGAGATAGGTCCACTTGGCAAACTTCTGGTCGGCGGCAAACTTCTCCTCCTGCTTCTTCACGAACTCGGCAAATCCCTTGTCCAGCTTCTCCTTGTCCTCGGGCTTCTCGTCCTTGCCCGCCGGGCGGGCCTTCGGGATGGTGGCGGCCACGCTGATGGTGAAGGGATAATTGTCGCCGCTGGCCGGGCCGGCCTTCGCCGTGTAGGTGAAGCCGTCAAAGGTCTCCAGCGTGAGCGTCGCGGGCTTGTCGAGGCCGAGCTTGTCGGCTTTCGGATCGGCGACGACATCGGCGAACGAGGCCGAACTCAGCGGGCTGCCGATGGCCGAGAGCTTGTTGGTGTCCACCTGCTCGGTGGGCTTCACATCGGCCAGCTTCCACTCGCCGCCCTCGGTTTCGCGGGTGACCTTCCAGCCGCCGGCGGCGTTCGTCGCATAAGTGACCGCCACGGACTTCAGGTGCTCGACCTTGAGGAATTCCTTGTCCAGCCAGTTCTCCGGCTTGGGCTCGGCATCGCCGAACTGCTCGCTGGTGACGATGACGGTGTCCTTGCTCGCGGTGTCGCGCACCCAGCGGCCCACGGGAAACTCGCCGCCGCCGAACGGCCCGCCTTCGGACTTCTTGGTCAGCTTCTTGCCCAGCACGACGGACTTAAGCGCCTTGCCGTCCTTGCCCTTCAATTCGACCAAGGTCCCCTTCCCTTCGCCGTCACCGGGGGCCTGCAACTCGAGGCGGGCATGCTGTGAGGCCCCGATCTGCTCGGTCTGCACGGCCTTCACATCGGCGAACTTGCGGATCAGGTCCGCGATGGTGCTGAAATTCGCCGCGTAGTCGCCGCGCTCCTTCACCACCCAGGCGTCGCCCTGCTTGGTGAGATTCAGTTCGCCCGCGCTGGACTTGATGCTGACGGCGGTGACGGCGTTCACGTCGAGCGCGCCGGCGAGCTTCTGGCCGCCGCCGGAGGAGGAGCGCTGCCAGTCGCCCTGGCGCTGCTTGTTCACGAACAGGCCCGCGCCGCCGATGACGGCCACGAGTGCGAGGAGGAGGAGGAGCTGCTTGCGGTTCATGAGAGGGAAAGGAACGGAGTGGTGGAGTGATGGAGTGGTGGGGAGACGGCTGGAGCGGAGTCAGCACTCCAATGCGCCAACACTCCATCACTCCGTTTCTCCGGGACGTTCATGCTTGGGTAGGCGTGCGGTTCACCGCGCCGCCGTGCGTTTGCGTTTGAAGATGGCCAGGCCGATGCCGCCCAAGGTCACGAGGAGGGGCATCCCGGCGATGTTTGTCCACTTGAGGCGGTTTTCCATGGACTCGACTTCCTGGCGCAGATCGCGGCGGAGCAGCTTCAATTCCACCTTCACATCCGCCTCCTGCTTGCGGAAGTTCTCCAGTTCCTTCTGCTGCTCGGGAGACATCACGAAGCGCTGGCCCTTTTCCTTGTTCCGTTGCAGTTCGTTCAGCTTGGTCTGGGTCTTCTGCAGGCTTTCTTCGAGGCCCTTGATCTTCTCGCGGTAGGAATCCTCGGCCTTCAACTGCATGTCCCGCACACGCGTGAACTGGCGCTGCACAATCGCACGGCTGCGGGTGTTCATCAGCGCCGTGTCGCCGGCCATCTGCTCCACGAAGTTCTGCGCCAGGTTCACGTTGCCATTCCGCGGGATGGCGACGCGCTGGCCGAAGAAGTCCTGGATTTGCACGCAGAACTGGTCGGCGAGCATGTCCGCATCGGCCACCAGGATGACATGGTTGTCCTCCTTCGTTTCCTTGAGCGCGTCGTTCTTCGGCGCTTCCTTCTTCTCCTCGCCCGGCGCGGGCGGGGCGGCGTCCGGCTTGCCGTTCGGGAAGGCGGTCTTGAACTTGCCGCTCAGCTTGATGGCCAAGGCGTATTCTGTGTTGCTGGGCTTGAAGTCCTTGACGATGGCCTCGCCCGACATCTGGGCGAGGAAACCCTCGACGAGCTGGGACTGCGACGTGGACTTGATGAGGTCGGTCTTCTTCAAACCCTCGACCGGCATGCCGGTGAACGCGCCGCCGAAGCCGATCATCAGACTGTCCACCTGGCTGGTGGAAATGTCGTTCCGGTCAATCGCCTCAACCGTCAGCGACAGCACGGCGGGCTGCTGCTCCACGCGCTGGCCGCGGCCCATGCGGGTCGCATACTTCATGTCCGCAACGCACTTGGTCTTGTCAAAGCCGATGCCCCACGCGGCGAGCAGCTTGTCCAAGGTCGAACTCGTCGGCGGACCGCCGCCCATCATCGGGTTGCCGCCCTGGCGCTGCTGGTCGAGGTAGGAAACGGGATCGAGGTAGGCCACCAGCTTGCCGCCGCGCAGGATGAACTGGTCAATCGCGAACTGCGTCGCGTCGGTGATGTCACGCGGGTGGACGACAAGCAGCACCTTCACGTCGGCGGGGATTTCCGTGACGGTCATTTCGAGCTGCTTCACGTCGAAGTCGTTCTTGAGTTCGCTGATCAGATACCACGGGGGCTGCTGGCCGCCCGGCTGGCCCATGCGCATCATCATCGGATTCATCGGCGCGCCAAAGATGGGGAGCGCGGACATGATGCCGACCACGGGCTTGGTCGGGTTGGCGACGCGCGCGATGGCGCGGGCGAGGTCATACTCCAGCAGCTTCTCGCGCTCCGGCGAGAGGAACGGCAAGGCGACCTTCTGGTCGAGGCAGTTGATCGAGATGCCGAGGTATATTTTGTCGCCCGTCTGCGTGGGCTGGCCTTCGACGCCGTCGAGGTTCGCGGAGTCTTCCGCGTCGGAGTCGGGCTGCGGGTCCAGCTTCTCGATCTCGATGAACTTGGACTGCTGGCGCAGTTCGGTCAGCAGGTCCTCGACGCGCTGCGCATAGGTCTTGAGGAAGACCGGCATGGCGTTGTCGCGCTGCGAATAGTAGAGGCGGATTTTGACCTTCGTATCCAGCTTGCCGACGATCTTCTTGGTGCCGTCGGAGAGCGTGTAGAGCTTGTCGGCCGTGAGGTCCACGCGCGACCGGAAGGTCGCGGCAATGTAGTTCACGGCCACGAGGATCAACGCCATGGCGGCGATGCCGACGGCGGAGTAGAGCAGCGTTTCGAGTTTCTTCTGTTTCATGCTCGGAAATGATTTGAACCACTGACCCGCACTAACTGGCACTAATGAAGGCAGCCAAGCAGGGTGAAAATTGGTTCGGATTAGTGTTCATTAGTGCCGGTTAGTGGTTCGTGGTTTTCAGGAACGCAGGCCGCGCAGGGCGACGCTCGTGCTGAAGAGGGAGAAGCCGATGACCGACAGGAAAAACAGCAGGTGCCGCGAGTCCACCACGCCGCGCTGGAAATCCTCGAAGTGCGTCATCACGCTGAACGCGGAGACCAGTTCCACGATCCAGCGGTTGTCCGGCAGCGCCTTGGTGAGGATGCTCGTCACCGGCGGCCAGCCCGCGAGGATGAGGAAGAGGCAGATGACCACCGAGATGATGAACGCGATGACCTGGTTGCGCGTGAGTGCAGAGGTGAGGCAGGTGATAGCCAGATAGGCACCCGCCAGCAGCAGGCTCCCAATATAACCACCGGCCACGACGCCGAGGTCGGGATTGCCGAGATACTTCACGGTGATCACGACCGGGAAGGTCAGCGCGAGAGCGAGCGCGAGGAACGCCCAGCTCGCGAGGAACTTGCCCATAATCGCCTGCCACGGCGTGATCGGCATGGTCATGAGCAGTTCGATGGTCCCCTGCCGCCGCTCTTCCGACCACACGCGCATCCCGACCGCCGGAACAAGGAAGAGATACAGCCACGGGTGCCAGAGGAAGAACGAGATCAGCGACGCCTCGTTGCGCTCGAAGAACCCACCGACCATGAAGGTGAAAAACCCGGTCAGCAGGAGGAAGATGACGATGAAGACGTAGGCCACCGGCGACGCGAAGTAAGCGCTGAGTTCGCGCTTCGCGATGGTCTTAATATTGCCAAGTGAATTGCTCATGGTTTCAAAACTCCAAATCTCAAATCCCAAGCTCCAAACAAATTCCAAACTCCAAATTCCAATGCTCTGCCACGCCCGCTTTGGAGCTTGGAACTTGGAGCTTCTTTGGAATTTGGAACTTGGCCATTGGAACTTCTACTTCTTCAACGTGTCCGACGCGGTGATGCTGCGGAAATACTCGTCCAGCTTGCCTTCCTCGGTGTGCAGCTCCTCGATGCGCCAGCCCTGCGCGGCCGCACTCACGGCCTTGCTGAACTCCCCGTTGGACGACGACTTTGGCAGCACGCGCACGGTCACGGTGCCGCCCTCTTCCTTCACGAGCTGCACCCGCTCCGTGCCGTCCACGGCACGCAGTTTGCCGGTCACGGCTTCCGCCGCCACGCCGCTCACACGCAGCAAGATCCCGCCGGCGTTCGGGGCCTTGCGCTTGAGTTCCTGCGGCGTGCCGTTGGCCACGACCGTGCCCCGGTCAATGATCATGGCCCGCGAGCACACGGCCTCGACTTCTTCGAGGATGTGCGTGCTGAAGATGATCGCCTTCTTCTCGCCCATCCGCTTGATGAGCTGCCGGATTTCGTGCTTCTGGTTCGGGTCCAGGCCGTCGGTCGGTTCGTCCATCACGAGAATCTCGGGGTCGTGGATGATGGACTGCGCGAAGCAGGTGCGGTGGCGGTAGCCCTTCGAGAGCGTGTCCACGCTCTGGTGCAGGACGTTTTCCAGGAAGCACATCTCGACCGCGCGATGCACGGCCTTCTTCACGTCGTCCCCGCGCAGGCCGCGGATCTCCGCCGTGAACGCGAGGAAGCCATGCACGGTCATGTCGCTGTAGCACGGGGCGGACTCCGGCAGGTAGCCGATGAGTCGCTTGGCGGGCACGGGATCCTCCAGCATGTCGTGCGTGCCAATGGTGACACGTCCGGCGGTGGGCGGGAGGAAGCCTGTCACCATGCGCATGGTGGTGGACTTGCCCGCGCCGTTAGGCCCGAGGAAGCCCAGCACCTCGCCGCGAGCGACGGTGAAGGAAACATCGTTCACGGCCTTCTTCGGCCCGAACATCTTGGTCAAATTTTCGACTTTAATCATGTGGCTGCTCCGGCTGCCCGGTCATGTGACGGCGCGTATTGTGCATGGCCTGTCAAGGTTTCCGGCGATTTAGACAAAGTTTGAGGCTTTCGTTCAAAGAAAATTTTGGTTTTTTGCTGTCCGTGGAAGACCGGTTTCCGCTCGGTGGGCAGCGCGAGAAGCCCGCGAGGTCTTGGAGTGCGGCGGCAGAGCGCAGCGGCGACGCCGCTTTCGAAGCGGAGGGACGGGCGGCGAGTTTCCATGGCGGTGCGGCGTGGCAATAGTCGAGAAACATTGACGATTGGCTTACGTCTGGACGGTTCGGATTTTCGTGAGACGCGGTGCGCTCGAAAGCGGTGTCGCCGCTGCGCTCTGCCACCGCACTCCAAGACGCTGGCGCGCTTCCGTCACCCCTACTTTGCAGTCGCCTGGATTTTCTTCCAGGCGGCGAGGGCTTCGTGGAACTCGGCGAGCTGCTCGGCGGAGAGGACGCCGGTGTTGCGGGCGATCTCCTCCTCGGTGCGCTGGACGAACCAGTCTGCCTGCTCGCGCCGGGGCCAGAGCGGCTTGCCCTCGATTTCCACCCACCACGGCGCGGAGTGGGCGAAGCGGAGACGGCCGTCGGGTTGTTTGACGAATTGTCTGACTGCAATCCACCCCGATTGGTCAAGTTCGAGATACGACATCGCGCCTCCTTTGGTTCCACCACCGGACTTGCTCTGCGTCACCACCTCACCGTTCAACAACACCTCCGATGTTGAGTTTCCAAGTGTTGAATCACTTTCGACTCCAACCTTTGCAGTGAACTTCCCACGCGAGCGAAAGAGTGTCCCAGGCTTTTCCCCATTGACAGTTGCGACCAGCATCGGCCCCGTCGTCACAAAACTCCTCCCCTCGCCCAGCCCCTTCATCCACTTCTCGTAGCTGAAGCCGCCTTCGCAATGCACATACACGCGGCTGAAACCCAGCGGCACGGGATGCACACCGTTCGCGGTGCCCGCCGTCGGTTTCAAGCGAAAGCCGCAGTTGAGCAGCGCGTAGTAAGACTGAAAGCCGTAGTGCGTCCACGCTTCCTCGGTGTCGGTGCCCGTGCCGTTACCAGGCAACTTCATCCACTTCGGCGCAGGCACCGCCCAGTTGCGCACCCCATACTCCACGCGCCAGTGGTGGTTGTTCGCCAGCTCGAACAGGTCCGGCTTGAGCACCGGCACGATGGGCATGGACCAGTTCCAGTTGTGCTTCTCCAGATCAATCAGCCCGCCCTCCGCGTGCGCCCGCTCGGACACGCGCCGCAGCGGGAACACGGGGATGTCAAACCGCTCCTTGTGCCCCACGATGAGGAACGCGCCGAGCGTGTGGTTCTTTCCGCCGGAGCGGAAGATCTCGTATTCCGTGTTGCGCGGATACCAGACGTGCGTCGGGTCCACCACCACGGGTTTTCCGCCATAGCTCCCCTTCATGTTCCGGTCGCTCAAAGCGGGTGAAATGGTGTCCACCGTGGTCCAATCCACCATCGGCAGGGCTACGTTAACGTCATCGGCGAGCATGGCGGTCTCCAACTCGGCAGGGGCGCGATGGTTGTGGGCGTCGCCGCTGAACCACCCGCGCTCGGCCATGTTCACCCAGCGTTTGAGCGGCAGTTTCACCTCCACCGGTTTGGCCGCGACCGTGAACCGGTTCGTCAGCGGCAGATACTCCTTCCCGCGCTCGACCACGGCGGTGTAATTGCCCGGCGGCAGCTCGGCGACCCACTGGTGCGCCGAGAGCGATGTATGATACTCGACGGAGTTCGTGTTGAAACCGCTCTTGCGCTCGTAGCGCACGGCGGCGCCGAACGGCGGGACTGACCGGGGGAAGTGCCACTTGCCATCGGCATCGCTGCGCAGGTAGAGCCGCGCGGCAAGCGGCTTGCCGGTCACCGAATCAATAATGTCGCCATAGACCGGGAACGTGGCGACCGGGTCGGCCGCTTGACTGGCGAGGCACGCGAGGAGCAGGCACAGCGAAACGCGGAGCAGGCACTTGGTCATGCAAGGAATCTAGCCAAGCGCGCGCGAACGGGAAGCCGGGAGTTCGGGGGGCGCGGGGGGCGCAAATCAGGTTTTGGGTTGCTCTCATTAGCACCCGGCTTCAGCCGGGGGTTGGGGCAACCGCACGATGGCCAGCCGTTTCAACGGCTGGTGCCAGCCGCACCAACCGCCTGCTGGGGCAAACCGTTGAAACGGTTCGCCCTTGCACCACCCGCTTTCACCCGGCTGAAGCCGGGTGCTAATGAGATTTGGCGGTGTGCTTAAAACCTGTTTTGCGCCCAGGCGCGGGCCTGCGACCCGCAGCCCTCGTCCGTTGCCGTTCATTCCTGCCAGCGGGATGGTCGCTCGAAAGTTGCTGCGGGTCACAGACCCGCACTCCGGGGGATTTCGGGGCAGTGTCAAGCTGCGCCCTCCCCACTGTTAGGGCAGGGCTGACGCATCAAAAGCGAAGAACGGACTGGCGAATGGGGACTGACGAATAAAAGCGGCGTGCCGAACCGCCTCCCCGCCTCGTTTCATTCGTCAGTCCCCATTCGTCAGTCAAAGTTATCATTGCCTGGTCGTTCAGCACCGCCACCAATGGAATGGCCATCCGCTTCTTCCGAAGGGATTTCTTCAAGTTTTTGATGCGTCGGCCCTGACAGTCAGGGCCGTTTCACGCCTTGTAACACACCCGACTTTGTGCCCATAGTAAATGTGCGCCGTGCCTCGGGGCGTGGCTTCCCGGGCTGCCCAGCCTGACCATTTATGAACCGCAAGCTTCTCCTCGCAGTGCTTTCTGCCGCGCTCGTGCTCGGCACCACCGTCTCGGCCCAGGTGAACTTCACCCTCAGCCAGCCGGCGGTGAGCAACCTCTTCTCCGGCCCGCTCGGCCTCACTCTCTCCGGCCTGAACATCGGGGAGACGGTGGTCCTGCAAAAGTTCATGGATGCCAACGACAACGGCCAGGTGGACGCCGGCGAGCCGCTGCTGGGCCAGTTCGTGCTCACCGAGGGGCAGGTCACCAGCCTCGGCGGCGTGCGGAACAAGAGCGTGCCCGGCGACACCGACGGGACGGCCAACGGCACGATCACGGAGACCATTGACTTCAGCGACCCCCGGGATTTCCAGCACCATGTCGCGAGCTACGTGTTCCGCGCGTCCAGCCCGGCCGGACGGTTTACCAACGACGTGCGCTTCGCCGTCACCAATTCCACGCTCGGCCAAGGCGTCACCGGCACCGTATCCGGCGCGCCGAACGCCTTCATCATCCTCCTGAAGGCCACCTCCGACGGGGCCGAACCCTTCGCGGGCGGCATCGCCAACGGCGCGGGCGGCTTCTCCATCAGTTGCCCGCCGGGCGACTATCAGGTGCTTGCGACCAAGAACGGCATGGTGACGGATTTTGGCAGCGCGCCGATGGTCACGGTCGGCGCCGGTTCGAGCGCCAACGTCACCATCTCCCTTTCCCCCGCGAACCAGACCATCACCGGCACGCTGACCAACACCGCCGGCGGCGTGCTGCCCGGCGTGCAGTTGCGGCTGCAGTCCGCCACGGGCCTGTTCGTCCTGGGCTACAGCGACAGCCAGGGGCATTTCAGCCTCCCAGTCACGGCGGGCGTCTGGTCGCCGGAAGTGGAAGACGCGGCACTCCCTCTCCTGGGCATGGTGGGGACGGAACAGTTGCCGGAGATTGACACCACCGGGGGCAGCGTCGCAGGGGTGGTGCTGGGCCTCCAGCCGGCCACGGCCCTCTTTTACGGCAACTTCCGGGACGGGGCGAATCAGGCCGGCATCACCAACATTCCCATTTCCGCCAACCTTCAGCAGAACAGCCTCCGGAGCAGCGGCATGACCGACGCCGACGGCTACTATACGGTGGGTGTGGTCGCCGGCATGTGGAACCTCGGGCCGAGCGACAAGGCGCTGCTGGAGCGTGGCATTCTGGCCAACGGGACGAACACGACCATCACCGCCGGGCAGGCCGTGCGGGTTGACTTCACGAGCCGGGTGGTGACCGCGCACCTGACCGGCCGCGTGGTGGACAACTTCGGCGTGCCCCTGACCAACTTCACGCTCGTCGTCCAGCCCGTGCCGCTCGTGTCCAGCGGGGCCGGCTCCTACTACCCCGCCACCGACGCCCAGGGAAATTTCGATGTCGGCCTGAGCGGCGGCACCTGGAACATTGCGCTGGAGAGCGAACGCACCGCCGCGTCGAACTTGGTGAGCTTCAGCGTTGACCTCGTCGTGCAGGACAACGTCAACCAGACGGGCCTGAACTTCGTGGCCTATCGCGCCACCCAGCAGATCACCGGCTTCGTCCGCGATGGGGCCACCGGAGTGACCAATGTGCAGATGTATGGCGGCGCGGCCATCAACGGGACCAATTACCTCACCGGCGCCTCCTACACCGATGGCGGCGGCAACTATGTGCTCAAGGTGGTGAACGCGAGCTGGAACGTGAGCCTGAACAACGGCGACCTCAACCGGCGCGGCTTCCGTTCGGAGAACAACCAGACCGTGCCCATCAACAACGCCGACGGCGTGGCGAACTTCTCCCTCACGCGCTACAGCAACCTCGTCACGCTGACGAACGCGAGCCACCAGGGCAGCGTGTTCAACGCCCTCGTGCTCGGCGAGCCCGGCCGCGCCTACGTGGTGGAGGTGACCACCAATGTGCGGAACCCCGTGAGCTGGACGCCCGTGACCACGAACGTGCAGAACGGCCCGAACTTCCCCTTCTCCGACAACCAGGCCGCCGTCGGGCCGCGCTACTACCGCGCGCGGATCCAGCCGTGAGCCGCCAAAGCCGGCTGGCTGCGCGAACTCGGGAGCATCGGGGCAGACCATCCCGTCTGATGCTCCATGAACACGGCCCGTTTGTCGGCATCCCACACCGCACTGCTCTGCGCGCTTGCCTGCCTCTTGCTGGCCGGCTGCCGGACCCCGGATTGGACCCAGCATCAGCCAAACCAGTGCGAGGTCCACGGCGTCACCATGACCAAACGCACCGTGCCCATCGCCTATGGGATGATCCCGATGAGCAAGGTCGAAAGCGAACGCGGCCCCTGGCGGCAGCGCACCGAATATTACCCGCACCCCGGCGACTGTTTGCCGGCCACCGGCATCAATCTGCGCGGCGACGAACGCGCACTGGTCTTGGCATGCAAGAAGTGCGAGGCGGCGAAACGGGGATTTGAGGCGGGCAAACGCCTGGTGCTCAAGCCCGGGGTGGTCGCCCTGCTGGAGGCCGAGGTGATCCGGCTGGAACACGCCGCGAAGAGCGACACCTCCGTTGACCACCCGCGTCCGGCCAGCGAGCTGGCGTTCTGCCTGCTGGACGGGCTGGCTGCCCAAGGCTCGCCCGTGGAAAACGCCACCGAGACCGAGCAGCTTGCCTTCGGCGTGGACCCGCGCGGGGGCGTGAAGGCCACCTTGGTTTCCCTCGCCCCGGACACACGCGTCGCGTTCGTCGAGACTTGGAAACAGGACAAGTCCGGCTCCTACGTGATCAAGACCGCCACCTTGTTTGCCCGGCGGGAGGGCCGATGGGCGCGCCTCGGCGGCGGCGCGATCACGACGGGAGGTTAAGCCCAAATTCCGCAGTGAAATTTAAGGGCCTCATGGATGAACACCGCGGGGTGAACGAAAACCAATGGTGGCGGAGCTTTTGTGAAGGCTGGAAAAGTTGACGCGAATTGCGCTAATTGACGCGAATTTTTTGTGCCGGCCAATTAGCGCAATTCGCGTCAAAATCCGCTTCTCTTTCCGTCTGAAGTTCATTCTAGATTTCGTTTTAAGCCAAACATCCAAAGCGGTCGGAACTCCACGAGCAGCGCTTTCTGCGGCGTGAACGCCACGCTCCGCAACTGCACCGGCCGCCTACTGCGGCTGGAAATTCGGTGGCATGAACTTGTCGAGGATTTGCAGGATTTCCTGATCGGTCTCATAGGTGCGCCACGCCTGAGGAAACTGACGCCACACACTGTAGGCGTCCTGCACCTTGCGCTCCTGCAAATGGGCTTCCATCTGCGCCTGCAGCTTGGCGATGAGCTGCTTCGAGGCGTTGATGTGGTTGTCTATGGCGGCGTCCGTCTTGCGCCGGGTCTGCTCCTCATGTGGAGTGCCTTCGGCCTTCCGTTCCACCTGCCGGTAATGATCAATAATTCGGGTCAGCTCGTCCTTGTTGGCGGCGGCGAACTTGTCCGCTTCCGCCAGCATCACGGGAATTGGGCCGTCCTTGATGGGGTTATGGTCAGGCGGCGGCTTTTGCGGCCAAGGGAGCCGGAGGCGCCCGGCCGGCCCCCCCTTCGCGCCTGGACCCGCCTTGCCGCCCTTGGGGCCCTTGCCCTTTTCCATCCGGTCACCGGGGGGAGGTGGCGGATCATCGTTCCGCGGCGGACGCTCACCTTGCGGCGGGCGTTCACCCGGTGGCGGCCCGGGGTCGTTCTTGGCGATACTTGTCGCGGGCGGGGTAGCTGCCGCCACTGGCACGGGCGTGACCGGTGCCGTGGCCGGGGCTTTCACCTTCTCCGCCGGCTTCCGGTCCGGCAGCAGCATTGGCACGCCGATGGCCAGGACCAGGATGGCGACCAAGCTGATGGCCGCATATTGGATCGTCCGCGCGTCCTTCAAGACCTGGCCGAGGTTGATGCGCGGGCCATGTCCGGCCTTCACGCGCTGCAGATCGGCGAGCAGTTCGTCGTAGCTCTGGTAGCGGCCGGCCGGGAGCTTGGCCGTCATGCGCTTGATGAAGCGCTCGATCTCCTCCGGCAGCGGGGTGCCCAGTTCCACGCCCGTGGGCAGCGGCTTGTTCGCGTGGGCCAGGACGACGGAAAAATTGGAAGCCCCCTCATAAGGCCGCTTGCCGGTGAGCAGGAACAGCAGCGTGACGCCGAGCGAGTAAATATCCGCGCGATGGTCCACATGCGCGGCGTCGTCCGCCTGCTCCGGGGCGAGGAAGTGCGGCGAGCCCATGCCCACGCCGGTCATCGTCACGTCGGAATCGTCCGTAAGCTTCTTGGCCAGGCCCAGGTCCGCGACCTTCACCTGACCGTCGCTCGTGAGCATCAGGTTGGCCGGCTTCACGTCGCGATGGATGATGGCGTGGCGGGCGGCGAACCGGAGCGCCTGGACCGCCTGCTCAAAGACCCCCAGCGCCTCGGGAATGGGCAGCTTGCCGTGCTCCTTGACATAGGCCGAGAGGTCCATGCCGTCCATCAGCTCCATCACGAAGTAATACTGCCCGTCCGCGCACCCGTAGTCATAGACCTGCACGATGTTCGGGTGGTTCAGGGCGGCGGCGGACTTGGCCTCGCGCTCGAACCGGGCGAGGAACTCCTCCTCGCGCGAGAGCTGCTCGGAGAGCAGCTTCACGGCGACGCGCCGGTCCAGCTTGAGCTGCACGGCCTCATACACCTCGCCCATGCCGCCCTCGGCGATCTTGCGCGTGAGCCGATATTCGCCGAGCTGCGCGCCGGAAAGGTCACGCTCCTTGGAGCGGAATTTCACATCGGCCTGCGTCCGCGCGCTGTGCGGAGAACTGGGCAGCGTCTCGTCGTCCGGGTTGAACGGCGGGTTCACCTCCGGCTCATCCGGCGCTGACTCTGGTGGCGTCGCACTCATGCCGTAAACTGTAGGAACCAACGCAATTATCTGCCACCTTTTCCGGGTGGCGGGCCGGGCGGGCCGGAACCGAATCCGACGTCCCGCGCGCCCATCCGCATCGGCGGCGGGCCGTGCCGGAAGAAGCTGCTGTCCGGCACGCCCTTGAACTGACGCGGAATGAAGGGGAAATCATCGGTCAACACGTAGTGATACGTGCCCTGCGGAAACTCCGGCGTGACCCCGAAGCGTCCGTTCGCCTCGTCCAGGTCCCCCGCACCCCTCACGAACTGGAAGTCCTCCACATAGCTGCCGTCGAACTTCCCGCCCGGGCCGCCTGGCCGCGTGCCTTCGCGCAGCCGGTAGCTGGACTTCATCCGCTTCACCGCACTGTTCGTGTTCTTCGCGTCGCTGTAATCCCATGGCCCATAGATCGGAAAGCCGTCCGCCGCCCAGCCGACTTGCGCGACCTTCTCCTTGCCGCCGGTGCGTTTCTCCACGAGGCCCGTCGGCAAGGCGTGGTAATGATACACGCCGCTCGGCTGCACATGGGCGTTGTGCCGGTCAATGCCCAGCTTCTGCGAGCCGCTGATGGGGTCCAGCGTCCAGCCCGAGCGGGGGTCCATCTGCCACCACTCCGCCGCCCCGGGGTCGAAGACCACGCCGTTGAGCGCCACGCCGAAGGGATGCATGGCCAGGCGCGTGAAGGTGGTGTTCTCCTTGGGCTGGAGCGGCATCCGGAAGGTGTAGTTCTGAGCCGCCAGGCCGTTCGGGTTGCCGCGATTCGGGAACTGTCCCGGGGCGTGGTCCGGCAGGCCGTTCGCCCGGATCACGCGGAAGCCGCCCTCCACCGTGATGCTCACCTGGCTGGGAGCGGGGCTCTGACCATCACCAGCGGGAGCGGCGTATTGCTTGCCCTTCTGCTCACCGGGTCCGCCGCGTCCACTGGAGCCTTTGGGTTCCGGCGGACCGGACTGTGCCAGTGCCATGGCAACGAAGGTGACGGACGCCACCAAAACGACGGCGGACCGTGGCACCAGCGATGAGGAACGATGAGTCATGACGAGCGATGGTCACCAAGTTACCGCAAGAACCGACCGCGAACCCAGCAAAGAAATCATGGCGGGAGCGTCCGGCGCGCGGCGTTCACGCCGCAGAAAGCCCCGCGTGCAAAAGGGCACTCGCAGGACCCGTGAGCTGCTCACGTTTCTGCGGCTTGAAGGCCGCGCTCCGCGTCGTGGGTGACCGCTCGCTCTGGAATCCGGGCTCAAAGTTTCGACTTCACCCATTCTCCGTCCCAAATCTTTGGGCGCGGCTTCTGAAAGAACGCGGCGGACGGACCGGGCACACGTATTCCACAGGTCCGTCCGCCGTTTGCCCGCACGGGCAAAATGAAAGGTGGCGTGCACCGGGTGCGGAGCGCGGCGTTCACGCCGCAGAGAGCCGCTCCGCGCCAATCGTGTCCGCCCGCCGGTAAGGTTTGGCTTCATGGCGTAAGCGCAGCGCTGCGGCGGTCAGGCCGCAACGCCTCGTCGGTGAGGGTTCTCAAAAAGGCCACCAGCGCCCGCAAATCCTCCGGCGGGATGCGCACCCCGCCGGACGGGTGCTTGGCCAGATTCGGGTCCAGGGTCGGGCTCCGGCGCACGCCGCGCACGTAGTGAAACACGGCGTCCTCCAGCGTGCGATGGCGTCCGTCGTGCATGTAGGGTGCGGTCAGTTCGACGTTGCGGAGCGAAGGCACGGCGAACTTCCCCTTGTCGCCCTCCTGGCCGGTCACGTTGTAGCGGCCCAGGTCCAGCGGGTTGTAGTCCAGCCCGTTGTTCGCGAAGGCGACATTTTGGAAGAGCGGCCCGCCGTGGCAGTGAAAGCAGTCGGCGCCAAACTGGCCGCGCCGGGGATCGTGCTCCGTGTGAAACAGCTCAAAGCCGCGCTGCTCCTCCGCGGTGAACTTGGCCTCGCCGCGCATCACGCGGTCGAACTTCGCATCGTGCGACGTGAGCGTGAGGAGGAACTGCTCCAAGGCGAGACCGACCCGCTCGGCAGTGATCTCAGCCGTGCCGAAGGCGCGGGTGAAGAGGGTGGCGTAGGACGGTTGGGACGAAGCTGCCGTAGTTGTGGATTGTTCGCGCCGCTCTCCCTCACCCCTGCCCTCTCCCGCTGGGAGAGGGAGAGACGCAGTCCGCTTCGGACTGCCAATCGAGCCGCCGGTGGAAGCCGGGGGCTGGCTGACTTTCTCCCTCTCCTGGAGGGAGAGGGCCGGGGTGAGGGTGAGGGCGGCAGCAGTTCGAGAGGATTTTAGTTTCCCGACGACATTCTCCAGCGTCTCGTGCATTTCCAATTCGTCCTGGATCGGCATGAGCGCCTGCTGGCGGAGGGACTTCGCGCGCCCGTCCCAGAAGAATTCCGACTTCCACGCGAGGTTGTAGAGCGGCATCGCGTTGCGCTTCCCGGGCAATCCGTCCACCCCAAGGCTGAACGCCTTGCCCCCGTCCACCGTGCCCGCTTCCGCCTGATGGCACGAGGCGCACGACTGTTTTTCCCCGCGCGAGAGCAGCGGATCGTGGAAGAGCCGGCGGCCAAGTTCCACACCCTCCACCGTCAGCGGATTGTCCAGCGGCAGCGCGGGCTTGGGAAAGTAGGCCGACATCGTGAACCGATACGGCGTGCCCACATAGTTCGTGGCTCGGGCAGGCGTCACGGGACGCGGGCCAGCGGCAACCGGAGGCAGCACGCGGGTGCCCACGACAAACGCCCGCTCCACGTTCTGCCGCAGGCGGTCGGCGAGTTCATCCCCCTCGCGCGAGTGCGTGGAACTCGTCTCCTCGTCCAACGCCACGTCATCCAGCACCCGCGCCAGATCGAAGCCCAGCCGCAGCGCCGCCGTGCGCGCCGGCACGAAGCTGTTGCCAATCGTGAGCGTCACCGGCACTTCCACCGTCATCAACTGCCGCGCCGTGGCCAGGTGCCAGGAGAAACCCTCCAGTTCCCGGCCCTTCGCTTTCTCAGCGGCCGGGATCACGGGAGACGGATGGCTCAGCCCGGAATCCGCCAGCCGGGTATCGAGCGAGTTGACGCGGGCCGAAGCTGCCGCGACGGGCCGGCCGGCAGCGGACGCAGGCGAGGCCCATTTCCCCTCCAGCGCGAGAAAGACGTAGCCGCCCTGCCAGTTCCAGTGCAGCCCGTTCACAGTCGGGTTCAGCGGATGCGCCGCGTCCCATTGCGTGGGATTGCCGAGGTTCTGCTCCGCCGGCACCCCGATGTTGAACCGCAGCCGGTCATACTCGCCCGCCGGCAGGCCGCGCAGCACGAAGTTCGTCCGGCCCGCACGACCGTTGATGAACGCGAACCAGTAATGCTTCTCCAGCCACGTCCCGTTCGTGCGCCGCACGGCGATGCCGGAAAGCAGCATGTCCAACCGGGTCACACCGAGGGCCTGTCCGGCGGCATTCGTGACGCTCAACTGGTCAAACTTGAGCGGCTCGCCCCGGTAACGCGGCTCGATGGCGACCGTCACCTCCGACTCCGCGCCGCGCGCGCGATGGGTCAGCCACAGCAGCAGCCCCAGCACCGCGAGAAACGCCCAGGTCCGGGCGATGCGCTGGTTGGTGGTGAGGGGTTGCGGCTTCACAGACGTGCTATGGAGTGCGGTGACTTGTCCCCGCTTTCAGCAGGCGACTGGTCGCCGTCGAAGTGCGGTGGCAACCGGTTATCATAGATGCCACGGCTTGCGCCAGCCCAGGGATGACCTTTCCATCCGCAGCCATGTCGGCGACCAACGGCAAGAACTCGCCGCACTCCGAATCGCTCATGGCCGCGCGCAGCTTCATAGGTCATTGAATCGTGAACCCGCCCGTCAATGTGTAGGTCGCCCCCATCGGCATACCCGGCGGCGGCGGAAAGGTCACCACCACATTCTGCGCGCCGGTCGTCGCGTTGCCCGGGATCACAAACGTGGCGACCACGGTGCCTTGCGCGGTGCGCTGGATGCTTGTGCCGCTGATGCTGCCAAGCGTCACGGAGGATGGCAGGATGGTCTGGCTGGTCATCGGATCGGTCAGTGGCGGCAGGTTCGGCGGCGCGGTGAGCGTGATCGTGACGGTGACCGTGGTGCCACGGGCCGCACTGCCACCCGGAGCCACTGAGTTCGACGTGCCACCACCGCCGCCACCCGCAGCATTCACGGTGAAGACATTCGTGCCGGTGATGGTGAGCGCGGGCTGGCTCTGCACTGCCGGGAAGGTGATCACGGCGTTTTTCAGTCCCGTGGCCGACGGCAGGGTGAACGTGGCGGTCACCGCCGAGCCGTTATAGGAAACACCCGTCCCGGTCACGCCGCCCAGCGTGACGGAGGTCGGCGACGTGCCGTTAGGCGGCAGGTTGGTGCCACTGAGGGTGAAGGTGACAGTCGCCGAGGCGTTCGCGGTGCCGCTGTTCGGCGTGACGCTCGCAATGGTCGGCGGCACCGGCGTTCCGCCCCCGCCACCACCCGCTGCGTTCACCGTGAAGGCATTCGTGCCTGTGATCGTGAGCGCCACGCCTCCCGTCGGCGGCGCAGGGAATGTCACCACCACATTTTGCAAGCCAGTCGTGACCGGCAGCGTGAAGGTCGCCGTCACCGCTGTGCCATTGTAGGAAACGCCCGTGCCCGTCGCGCTGCCCAGCGTCACCGAGGACGGCACCGCATCCGACGGCGGCCGGTTCGTGCCACCGAGTGTAATAGTGACCGTGGCGGACGCACTCGCGGTCCCGCTGTTGGGCGAGACACTCGCAATGGTCGGCGGGGCCGGCGTTCCCCCGCCGCCCCCGCCGCCAGCAGCGTTCACCGTGAAAGCATTCGTGCCCGTGATCGTGAGCGCCACGCCTCCCGTCGGCGGCGCAGGGAACGTTACCACCACGTTCTGCAAGCCAGTCGTGACTGGCAGAGTGAACGTCGCCGTCACCGCCGTGCCGTTGTAGGAAATGCCCGTGCCCGTCGCGCTGCCCAGCGTCACCGAGGACGGCACCGCATCCGACGGCGGCCGGTTCGTGCCACCGAGTGTAATAGTAACCGTGGCGGAAGCGCTCGCCGTGCCGCTGTTCGGCGTGACGCTCGAAATGGTCGGGGGCGCGGGCGTTCCACCACCACCGCCACCCCCACCAGCCGCATTGACGGTGAAGGCATTCGTGCCCGTGATCGTAAGCGCCATGCCTCCAGTCGGGGGCGCGGGGAAGGTCACGACCACATTTTGCAAGCCCGTGGTCACCGGCAGCGTGAAGGTCGCCGTGACCGCACTGCCGTTGTAAGAAATGCCCGTGCCGCTTGCACTGCCCAACGTGACGGAGGACGGCACCGCGTCCGCAGGCGGCAGGTTCGTGCCTCCCAGGGCGATGGTCACCGTCGCCGACGCGCTCGCCGTGCCGCTGTTCGGCGTGACGCTCGCAATCGTCGGCGGGGCTGGCGTTCCACCACCGCCGCCGCCGCCGCCGCCCGCACCGTTCACGGTGAAGACGTTCGTGCCCGTGATCGTGAGCGCCATGCCACCGGTCGGGGGAGCCGGGAAGGTCACCACCACGTTCTGCAGGCCCGTGGTGACCGGCAGCGTGAAGGTCGCCATCACCGCCGTGCCGTTGTAGGAAATACCCGTGCCGCTCGCGCTGCCCAGCGTCACCGAACTCGGCACCGCATTCGCCGGGGGCAGGTTCGTGCCGCCCAGCGTGATCGTGACCGTGGCGGACGCACTGGCGGTCCCGCTGTTCGGCGCGACGCTCGCGATGGTGGGTGCCACCGGGGTTCCCCCGCCGCCCCCGCCACCACCCCCTCCTCCACCACCGCCGCCCGTGCCAGTCGCCGTGGTCGAATAGTTCGCCAGCGCCGTGCGGGCAACGCGGTAAAAGCTGCGGGCGCCGCTCGGCGACAATGCGCGGGAGCCGACATTCGTCGTCGGTGCAACCCCCGATGCCGCCGTAGTCCAGGTGCCGTTCACTTCGGAGCGGCTTTCCACCGTGTAAGTGCCGCCTTCCGCCGCGCTCCAGGTCAGCGTCACGGTTCCGCCATTGACGGTCGGACGGCCCACCTTCAACGGCACGTTCGGCCCGCCGACGAAATTGGTCGTGACCGCTTCCGTGATGCTGGTGACGGGACCGCCGCTTGTGGTGCCATAGAAGACGCGCCCGATGTTGTAAGGATAGACCGGCGTGCCGCTCGCGTTGATGGTCATGAAGTAGGCATAGGTGCCGTTCGGAAATTCCGGCGTGACGCAGAAGCGCCCGTTGTGCTCGTCGAGGTCGAAGTTCACGCCCTGCACCTGGCCCACGTCGCCAAGGTATTCGTAGTCCTCGTGGTAACGGCCCACGGCGAAGATGCCGGCCACCCCCGGGCCATGTTCGCTGCCGGCCAGGGTCGCCGAACGGTTGCGCCCGCGCGCGGCCCACATCGGCAGCGTGGTGCGGCCGGTGGTCGCGAGGTTCACCGTGCTGTTCTGGCCGTTGCGCAGGACATAGCCCGTGGTCATGCGGCGGATGCCGCTGCTCGAGTTGCTGGCGGAGGCATAGCCGTAGGGGCCGTAGATGGGATAGCCGTCCTTCACCCAGCCCAGCAACGGCGAATGCTTCGTGGGCACCCCGGCGGTTTCCGTATAGAGCTTCGTCGCCGGATTGAAGGTGACGTTGTCCCCAAGCTGGTAGCGCAGCGCGAGCGGGTTGGCATGGTAGTGATAGGTGCCGGTCTGCTCCTGGTGCGCGTTGCCGGGATCGAATGAAACGCCTTCCTCAGGATACGCGTCACGATTCCACAGCCCGCCGCTCCCGGCCTGCACCTCCGCCGTGCCGCTCCAGAAGTAACCGTCCTGCCCGTCAAACATCGCCACGCCGTCCACAAAATAGCCAATCGCCCCCAGCGTCGTGAGCGTCGGTGAGCCAGCAACGGAGGGGTTGCGCGGGAAGCGCCAGATCGTGGCGGTGTTGCCCGGCAGGTTTGGAAAGAGCTGTGACTTGCCCGCGTCAAGATACCACGGGCCCATGTTGTGGAAGCCCAGGCCGGTCGTGCGGATGTAAACGAAGGTGGCCGAGGAGCTGATCTCCTGCACGCCCGCATAGGCCGGCAAGGTCTGCGCCACCGCACCCCGGCTCCAGGTGGTGGAGGTCGTGCCGCCGTTCGCGTTGGCCGTGGTCTCGTAGATGCGCGCGTATTTGCCCGAGTCCTTGGTGAGCCAGGAGGAAATGAGCGGCGCAGAAATCACCGAGCCATCGGTGGTGAAGGTCGCGTTCAGCACGAGGCCAAGGCCACCGGTGATGGCGTCGCTGAGCTGCATGTCGTCGCCCGCGACGAAGCGGAGCTGCCCAGCGTAGCTCGCGCCGTTCAGGGAAGCCGTCGCGGTGTCGAGCGTGAACAGCGCCTCTGCGTTGACCGTAAAGCCATTCGAACTGGTCGCCGAGGAAACCCAGCTCAAGGTCGGGCTGCTGGTGTCGCGGATGCCGATGCCCGCGACGCGTAAGCGCACTGAACTGGCCGTCACACCCGCGCTCGCGGAGACGAGCGACGCGGCGAAGTTCACGCCCTCGGTGCTGTCCACATGGTTGTCGTCACCGCTGCCGCCGGGACCGATGCCGAGGCGCGTGCTGCCGTCCAGCACGGTGAAGACTTCGCCGGCGGTCTGGGAATATGCCGTCATCGTCACCGCCACCGTGACGCTCTGGCCGGAGGCGGCGTCGGTGAAGGTGTAGTTTCTGGTCCCGTTCACGCTCCCGGCGAGGGCGACGACGGAATCAGAGACCGTCACATCAGCGGCATGGGCCGAGACGAGCACGGCCAGCGCGGCGAGGCAGCGAAGGAGATGGAGTTTCATGGCGGCGGCGATGTTTGCTGCTGCCAACGTGCGCCCCCTGTGTAAAGGGATTATGAACCCGCCGAAGCCGATTTGTTAAGCCGGTGTAAATGTGCTCGCCCCCCGCCGTTGCCGGGAAAAACGTAAGGCCAGCCAGACGCCCCGATGCCGACGATTTTAACCGCCCCGATGCCATGCGAGTTCCCAAGCCCGCTGGCTTCTGTTATTGCTTCCGCCGACGCACTCATGGCCGCGCCCATCAAACCAGCCGCTCCCGCCACCGCCACCCCGGCCACGCGCATTCTCGTCATTGACGACGACCGCAAGCTCTGCCGCCTCATCAAGGACTATCTGGAGCCGCTCGGCTACAGCGTCCAGGCCACGCACACGGGGCCGGAGGGCGCGGAGCGGGCCGTGGCCGAATCATGGCACGCCGTCATCCTCGACCTCATGCTGCCGGGCTGCGACGGCTTCGAGGTGCTCAGGCGCATCCGCAAGCAATCCGCCGTTCCGGTGCTGATGCTCACCGCGCGCGGGGACGAGGCCGACCGCATCGTCGGCCTCGAACTCGGCGCGGATGACTACCTGCCCAAGACCTTCTCCACGCGCGAACTGCTGGCCCGCCTCCGCGCCGTGACCCGCCGGACGAACCACGCCGCCGCCGGAGCCCAGACCGAGGCCGACGAAGAGGTTGTGGCCGGGGATCTCCGCATCAACACCGCCGCCCGCACCGCCGCCCTGGGCAAGCATCCCCTGACGCTCACGCCCGTCGAGTTTGACCTTCTGGTTTCGCTGGCCCGCGCGCAGGGCCGGGTGAAGTCCCGCGAGCAATTGCTCGACGAAATCCGCAATCGCAACTACGAAGTGTTCGACCGTTCCATTGACGTGCATATCTCCGCGCTCCGCAAAAAACTCGGTGACGACCCGAAGGAGCCGCGTTTCATCCGCACCGTCCGCTCGGCCGGCTACATGCTTATTCGTCCGGAAGTCTCATGAACCCGCGTTTCCCGCTCACCGCCAAGATTCTCACCTGGTTCTCGCTGAACCTCGTCCTGCTGATGGTCATCGCGTGGATCGTGCTGCGCTATTCGGCCAGCAGCGGCTTCGATTCCTTCCTCGCCGGCCACGTCGGCGGCCGCGTCGAGTCCACCGCGCGCGCCATCATGGCCGAGCTGGAGACCAAGCCGCGCACCGAGTGGAACGATGTCCTGGCCCGCTACGGCGAGGCGCATGGCGTGAAGTTCCTGCTGCTCGGCAACGACCTGGAAACCCTCGCCGGCGAGGAAGTTGATCTGCCCGAATCCCTGCGCAGCCAGCTTCCCCGTCCCCCCAGCGGGGGAACCGGTCGGCGCAGCGCCTCCACCGGAGCCAGCACCGGCAGCGAGACCAACAGCGAAGGCCTCCCGTTTCCACCGCCCGGCAAACGCCCGCCTGGCAAGAAAGGCCCGCCGCCCGATGTCACCGGCAGCAGCCGCCCGCCCGCCGAAACCGGCTGGACGGAAGCCACGAATTCCGCAGGCGGACGGAGCGCCCAAGCCGCGGGCAAATCGGACGCCCCCGGCAGCGCGCCGATCCACCGCCGCTTCCTCGTGCAGTCGGAAAACCCGCGCGCCTACTGGGTGGGGCTGATGCTCGCCCTGCGGCCCGGGCCCGACAGCGGCCATGTGCAGGGCACGCTGCTCGCCCGCTCCACCACGTTCAGCGCGGGCGGCTTCTTCTTTGACTACCGTCCGTGGCTGCTGGGCTGCGCGGGCATCGTCGCCTTGAGCGGCTTGTTCTGGTTTCCGCTCATCAGCGGCATCACCAGGAGCATCGCCCAACTGACCCGTGCCACCCGGCAGATCGCTGACGGCCAGTTCGATGTCCGGGTGGACGACCAGCGCACCGATGAACTCGGCCAGCTCGGCGCGGCCATCAACCGCATGAGCACGCGCCTCGAAGGCTTCGTCACCGGCCAGAAGCGGTCGCTTGGGGACATCGCCCACGAGCTGTGCTCCCCCCTCGCCCGCCTCCAGATGTCCGTGGGCATCCTGGAGCAGCACTCCACCGAGCAGCAAAAGGAGTCCCTGGCCGACTTGAGCGAGGAGGTGCAGCACATGAGCGACCTTGTCAACGAACTGCTCTCGATCTCCAAGGCCTCGCTCAAGCCCGGCAACGTCAAGCGCGAGCGCGTCAACGTGAAGACCGTGGCTGATCACGCCGCGCAGCGCGAGGCCGCCAACAAAGGCGAGGTCGTCGTCGAGGTGCCGGCCGAACTCAACTGCTTCGCCCGGCCCGAGCTGCTGCAACGTGCGCTCTCCAACCTCGTCCGCAACGCCCTGCGTTACGCGGGCGACGCGGGCCCCATCACCATCACCGCGCGCCGCGAGGGCAGCAACTGCGTCATCCTCGTCACCGACCTCGGCCCCGGCGTGCCCCCCGAGCACCTCGACCGCATCTTCGACGCCTTCTACCGCACCGACCCGGACCGCGCGCGCAACACCGGTGGCGCGGGCCTGGGCCTGGCCATCGTGAAGACCTGCATTGAAGCCTGCGGCGGCACTGCCACCGCGCGGAACCGCGAGCCGCGCGGCCTGGAAGTCCGGCTCACCCTCCCCGCGCAATGACGGCGGCGGCAGGCGTCCTCGCCTGCCGTAGCGCCGGGCGTCCCGCCCGGCGGACTTGGCGAAACAGCAGGTTGAGCCCTCACGGCGAGGAGCGCGGCCTTCAGGCCGCAGAAACGGGAGCAAATCAGGGGTGATTCGAGCGCACTTTTTCAGGCGCGGCCTTCTGCGGCGTGAACGCCGCGCTCCGCCCGCTGCCGTCGTGTTTCCGATGCTCTCTGTTTTAGACGGAGTTCGGGTTGAAGCGCCAAGCAACTTCTTCTCCCCATCCGGGCAGCAGGCGGGACGCCTGCCACCACAGGGGCAGCAAAGCAAACGGGCCGGCAAACGCCGGCCCGCTGCGTAATCGTTGAAGAGTCAGAACCCGCCTACTTCTTCTTTTTCTTCGCGTCTTCCTTCTTCTTGGCGTCGTCCTTCTTGGCGTCCTCAGCTTTCTTGTCATCGGGCTTGGCCGGGTCGGCCTTCTTCTCATCCTTCTTGGCGGCCTCGGCGGCCTTCTTGGCCTCCTCCGCCTTCTTGTCGGCTTCGGCTTTGGCGGCGGTGGCGGCGGCGAACGCCTTCAGGTCCGCGCCGTTGTCAATGCGGGCGCCGGGCAGCGCCTTCTTCAGCTCGTCCACGCCCGCGTCCGTGACCTTGGACTCGAACAGATAAACGCTCTTGAGGTTCTTCAGCCCGGCAAGCTGCTTGAGGCCGGCATCGGTCACCTGCGTGCCGACGAGGTTCAGATAAGTGAGGTTGGCCAGGCCCTTGATCCCGGCGAGACTCGCGTCCTTCACCGTCGCGTTCGCGAGGTTGAGCGAACGGAGGTTCGTGAGCTTGCCCACCTTCGCCAGATCCGCATCCGCCAGCTCGACTCCGGCGGCATTGAGTTCGATGAGGTTACCCACATCCTTGATCTGGTCCCAGACCTTGGCGTCGAACTTCTTGCCCACCACGCGGAGGTTGATGTAGCGCCAGTTGCTGCCCTGCGCGATCTCGCGCGCAGTGATGCCAGCCTTGGCGAGTTCGCCCACGGCCTTGGTCTCAGCGGCGGTCGGCTTCGGCCCGGGGCCGAGGTCGTTCTCCTTCTTCTCACCCGCGCCACCCGCGGCGGCGAGCTTCACGCCGGCGGGCCATTCCGCCCCGGCGTCAATCCACGCCTTGATCAGGTCCGTGGTGGCCTTGGAGAGCGGTTCGCCCTTGGGCGGCATGATGTCGTCGTGGCCCTTGGGCAGCGTGATGACCTTGTAGAGCCGGCTGTCGGCGGACTTGCCGGGCACAATGCCCGCGAGGCCGCTGTCGCCGCCCTTGAAGGCGGCTTCCTTGGTGTCGAGGCGCAGCTTGCCCTTCTGCTTCTCAGGGCCATGGCATTCCAGACAGCTCTTCGCCAGCACCGGACCGATGTCCTTGGCGAAGTCAGGCTTGGTGGCGGCAAAGGAAGTCGCGGCGCTCAGCGCGGCGACGGCAAACAAAGACGTGGTCAGTTTCATGCGTGGTGCGATTTCAACGGAGGTTCAGACGGAAAGCAAGCGCGCGGGATTCTAGCGATGTGCGGCGGTGGTCAGGCGACTTCCGCCCGCAGCATCCGCGCGGCCTCCGCCTCGTGGCACAGCTTCTTGTAGGCCTCGTCAATGCTCACCACCGCGCCCGAGCCGGGGGCGAAGCCGCAGTCTGGATTCAATGTGATGCGCTCAGGGGCCAGGAATTTCAGGGCCTGCCGCACCCGCGCGGCGATGGTTTCCGCCGAATCAATCTTCCCCGGCGTCACATCCACGCAGCCCAGGCCGATCTCCAAATCCTCGCGCAGCTCCTTGAACACCGCCATGTCACCCGCGCTGGGACTGGTGAACTCCATCGTGAGATGATGAACCTTCAGCCGGTTAAGGTGCCGGATGATGGGGCCATAGCCGCCGCCATGCGCCACTTCGCCGCGCGCCCGCCCGCCGGCGCGACGGCACAGATGCACGGCGATCTTGATGCCGTCCACCCCGCTCACGACCTCATTGATCATGTCCACGGCGAACGCGGCAGCCGCCTCCGGGTCGGAATACTTTGCGCGCACCTCCGGGTCCACGAACAGGCAGAGGTGCGGATCGTCAATCTGCGCGATGTCCGCCCCGGCGTCGCGGATGAGTTCCAATTCGCGCCGCAGCACGGGCACACAGGCGCGGACGAAGTCGTTGCGGTTCGCATACGCCCCGGCTGATTTCTCCGCGCTCCACATGCGCTCGCCCAGCAGCGCCGGCGACGGCAGCGTGGATTTGATCAGTCGTTGGGTAATGGTCTTGAGAAACGTCACCTCGTTCGCGATGAAGCCCGGCGTCTTCGGGGCCAGCTTGTCCACCACCAGCGTGAAGGGCCGGCCATCCGGCAGCGCGCCCAGCTCAAAGCCATGCGCCAGCTCGGCGATGACGCCGATGTAGGACTTGCGCCACCACTCCCCGTCGGTGATGACGTCAATGCCCGCGTGCTCCTGCATCGCCACGGCAAAGCGCACCGCCGCCTCCATCTCGGCGCGGTAACGCTCCGGCGGCAGCGGCGGCCGGTCGTTGATGAGATCGAGCACAAACGCGGGCCGCGGCAGCGAGCCAACGACGGAGGTGGGGAAGAGAAGCTTGCTCATAGGTTCAGGGAAAGGTGTGGAAAAATGTCCAATGACCGATTCCCAATGACCAATGAATGACCAATGCCCCAATGGGCTTTGCACAAGAGGCCAGACGTCCTCGCTCGCCCATTGGGCATTCGGGTTTGGGCATTCATATGGAATTGGTCATTGAGCATTGGTCATTTGCCCTCGCCGCGCCAGTTGCGGCGGGCCAGTTCGAAATCTTCCTGCGTGTCCACTTCCATGTAGTCCCCCGGCGTGTCGGCATGGGCGAAGGGAATCCCGGCCTCGATCATCTCCTGAAAGAGCAGAATCAAATACGCCTTCTCGAACACCGCCGCCTCGCGCCACGGCTTGCCCGCGTGGCTCGCGCGGACCCGATGGAAATGCTCGCGCAGCCGCTGTGCCCCGGCCGGCGTGAACTTGGCGATGCCCGTGTATTCGCCATGCGCCTCGTGGGGCACGATGCCACGATGCACACGCGTGACCTGGCCGTTCTGCACGGTGACCTTCTCGCCGTCGTCGGGCGGGTGCTGGGTGCGGTGCTGGTAGCGTTCCAGCCAGCGCGTGTCCACGCTGAGCGCGATGTCGGCGGGGTGCGCCAGCACGCGGCGGATGACCTCGCTGGTGAACAGGATGTCCGAGTAGCAGCAGACGAAGCCCTCGTCCATCACGTCCTCCGCGTGCATGAGCGAGGCGAGGATGTTGTTGTGCTCCCAGCCCGCGTTGTGGCGGAAGGTGAAGTGCGGGTAATCGCGCCGCACCTTGTCAATCTGGTAGCCGCCGATGAAGCAGATGTCCGTAACGCCCGCGCCCGCAAAGGCCCGCAGCGCCCAGTCGAGCAGGCGCTGGCCCTGCACTTCGGCGTAGCACTTTGGCGAGTCCGCCGTGGTCGGCATCAAACGCCGCCCGCGCCCCGCCCCAATGATGATGGCTTTCATTCGTGGTGAACTGGCTGGAGATAAAAGCGGGCGGACAAGTCGTTGGGAAGCGCAAATCCATTTTCATTAGCACCCGCCTTCAGCCGGGTGTCAGTGCCGACGAAGCGGGAAACCGTTTCAACGCTTTTTGTCACGAGAGGGAAGCCGTTGAAACGGCTGCTCGCTCGTTCGCGTCATACACCCGGCTGAAGCCGGGTGCTAATGAGAGGGTGGATTTGGACTCCATGGGGATGTTCGATTCAAGCTGCTGGCTCATCACGTTTCCCCTCCGCCTTCCACAAGCACGCAATGACCACCGCGCCCGCGAAGGCGCACGCGGCCCAGAACTTCACCGCAAACGGCCAGCCGTGGTCCTGTGCGATGTGGCCGGTGAGCTTGTCGCCCGCCGCCGCGCCCATGTAGCCCATGAAGTTCACAAAACCCGCCGCCGCCGCCGCCGTGCCGCGTCGCGCGAGATCCACGGGCAGCGTGCCCACCAGCAGCACCTGCGGCCCAAAGATGCAGAAGCCGATGAAGAACAGAATCGCTACATGCGGAGCTAGGTTCCACTGGATGTGGAGCACGGTAAAACCTAGGTCAACGAGAGTTGAACCCAACCCGAGATTCCAGTGGATCACTGTGTCGTAAGCTAGCGTCAGCAGTCCCAGTCCAAACAGAAGCGCTGCGATAACCGGCACACGCCGCCCCTCGAAGTAGCGGTCCGTGGCCCAGCCGGACAGATACGCGCCCGCAATGCCGCCGAAGGGCAGCACGGCGAATTTGAACGCACTGGAGCTTATGCTCGCGCCCTGCACTTCCTTCAGGTGCGTCACGCCCCAGTCGGTGAAGCCATAGCGGCAGGCGTCCAGCAGACACAGCGCGACGGCCACAAACCACAGGGCCGGATTCGAGAGCGTGGTGGCGAGGTTTTCGCGGAAGGAGTTCGGCGTCGTCGGTGAAGGATGCGCGGCGCTTGGCTCCAGGTTCGCATCCTCCGGCGACTCCTTGAGAAACACCAGCATGTGAATCGCGCTCACGACCAGCAATCCCGCCGGCACGTAGAGCGCGCCGCGCCAGCCGAATCTCTCCGCCGCCCAGCCGGCAACCACGAACGTCAGCGCCCCGCAAAGCTGGTAGCCCGTGCCGATGATACCGATGGCCCGCCCGCGCTGGAGCGGTGGAAACCAGTTCGCGCCCACCTTCATCGTCGGCGGCCACCCGAGCGCCTGCACGTAGCCGTTGCAGGCCCAGACAAAGATGAGGAAGTAGAGCGCCGTGCCGAAACCGAACGCGACGTTCAGCCCCGCCGACGCGAGCAGGCCCAGTGCGAGCAGTTTGCGTGGCGGCAGCCGCTCGGCGAGCTGGCCGTTGATGAACTGCCCCACGCCATACGCCAGCTTCAACGCCATAAGCACCGTGCCGAGCTGGTTCTTGTCGAGCCCCAGCTCCTTGCCGATGCCCGGCAGCGCGACCCCGAGATTGTTCCGGCAAAAATAAAACGAACCGTAGGTCAGCCAGAGCACCCAAAGCACCACGCGCTGGTGGGAGGAGAACGAGCCGGCGGGCGTCGTCTGGCTGGTGGAATTCAAGAGGCCAAAGGAAAACGGAAGGCACGCGGCGCGTCAACTCCCGTGCGTGCCCGTCATCGTGCTTGGGCGTATCTGGACACTGCCCCCGGAGCGCGGGTCTGCGACCTGCAGCAGCCCCCCTTGTCCGTTGCCATTCGTGCAAGCCAGCGGGACGGCTCCACGGACGTTGCTGCGGGTCACAGACCCGCGCTCCGTCGGCTTTCGGGGGCAGTGCGCGGATGCGCCCCTCGTGCTTGCCGGTGACATTACGAATCAGAGTCATGCCCGCTCCCGCCGTTGTCCGCAGTTCGACATTCCAAGGTTGAGTCTTCTGCGCCCGTTCCGCCCCTGCGGTGCCAGCATCCCCCTCTCCAAATTCGTGTTCATTTGTGTCCATTCGTGGTTTTCCCCTTCTGAAATTTGAAACCTCAACTCTGCCATCGCCCCCACCCACGCACCGCCATCCCCCCTTCCCGCATTGGCGTGACGCAAATGAACCGCGCATCCCATTCCTCCCCGCTCTCCCGTCCCTCCCCGATTCCCCGTAGCACTTTTCGCTAGATTGGCCGCGCGCCCGCGCTTACCGTCGCCCGCAGCAACCAACTTCTCGCGCGTTATGGCTGAATTCTCCTTCAACTGCCCCTTCTGCAACCTCGAACTCAGCATTGATGAATCCGGCGTCGGCCAGGAGATCGAGTGTCCCGGTTGCAAAGAAGTGCTCATCATCCCCGCTCCCGGCGGCGGTGGTGGCGCCGCCGCCGAGGAGGAAGAGCGCGCCCCGATCATCCCCCAGGGCAACTTCCCCGAGGCCAAGATCATCAAGAACGCCTCCAAGTCCCTGGATGTCGCCGCCAAGACCGTCAAAAAGCTCCGCGTGAAGACCTTCCGTCACCACGAACATGCGAAAGATGGCAAGGACACCTTCGACGACGCCGTGTCCAACTTCCTCGCCCAGCATCCCGAGGACGACATCGTCAGCCTCACCGGCATCCAATACACCCACCACCTCAAGGCAAAGGATGCCGAAGGCAAGGAGACGACCACGCCCATCACCGAATACGGCGTCCTCGTCCATTACAAGGCCTGAGCGGAAGGAGTGAACCACTGACCTGCGCTAACCGGCACTAATGAAGACGGAGAATTGAAGCGACAGTCTTTTCGGATTAGTGCCAGTCAGTGTCCATTAGCGGTTCAATTCGGGATCAGCCCATGTCCAAGCCCGTCCCCAAACCCATCGCTCCCGGCGAACTCCTCGACCTCGCCCGCGCCGTCCTCAAGGCCGACCGCTTCCCCGTCTTCGCCAGCCTGGATGGCGACCAACCCCGGGTCCGTCCCGTGTCCCCCGTCCGCACCGATGGCTTCACCGTCTTCGTCGCGAACCTTCGTTTCTACCACAAGACCGGCGAGATCGCCGCGAACCCCAAGGTCGAACTCTGCTACATGGACGACGCCCACAACCAGGTGCGGCTCACCGGCGTCGCGGAGATCGTCACCGAGCGCCCGCTGCTCCAGGAAATCTGGGATGCCAACCCGCTCATGCGGCAGTTTCTCGGCTCCCTGGACAACCCGCAACTCATCGTCTATCGCATCCGCCCCACCCAGGTCCGCTACATGCAGGAATGGGCCTTGGAGTATCACGAAGTCCCATTGTCGTAGGAGGTAGGAGACGGTTCTCCGCTGTTTTCAGTGGCATGGAGAGCGGGCGAAGCTCCAAATTCCAAGTTCCAAGCTCCAAAGAAACTCCAAGCTCCAAATTTCAACGGACGGCGTCGCCCGACACTGAACGGGCCAGCCGGACCGAACCAAGACGGAAGGGCTGGCGGCGTGGCGCACGGAACCATTGGAAATTGGGCTTTGGAGTTTCTTTGGCGCTTGGGACTTGGAGCTTGGAATTTTCCGGCCCGCCTCCCGGTTCCACCGAAAACAGCGAAGAACCTAGGAAACGACATGAGGAGTCTCACTTCTTTTCGGCGGATGCCGAGGGAGCAGGGTCTAGGGTCTGGCGTTTGGATTCTGGGGCAGGGAGTTTTCCGAAGTTCACCTTGCCACCAAAGTTCCCGCGCTCCCGCCAGCCCAGGTAAAACCGCCCCCATTTCCCATGGTAGGAAACAAACGGCAGGCGCACCCACTTGTGCCGGGCCACCGCCCAGTTCCAACCGCCCTCCGGTGCAAAGACTGCGGCGGGAAACCTGCCCGTGCGGCTGAACGGCTTGTCCGCGATGCCGATGACGTAGAAGGTGAAGTTGTGGAGCGGGTTCCGCAGTTGCCAGAGCCAGCGGCGGTTCGCCGAGCCGGGCCGATACCAGTCGGGCGGCTCCGGATCATCCACATTCCCTAACCACCACAGCGGGTTCCACTTCTGCATCACCTTCCCCGACTCGCCCGCCGCGCCAGCCTCTCCTCCCTCTCCCTTCCTCGGAGGAGGGGAGAGGGCCGGGGTGAGGGGTAACATCCGGCGGCCGGGACCACCCACCGACTCAGTTTGAGAGTCGGTGGGAGACTCCGTCAAACCGTTGCCGGCAGGGTGAGACTCCGTCGAACCCCATTTGCCGACGGAGTCGGCGCGAGCAAAGCGAGCATCTTGATCGTCGCGTTCACCCGAGCCGCCCCCTGCCGCCAAGTCTTCTCCCTCTCCCCCATCGGGGGAGAGGGCCGGGGTGAGGGGGCAGGCCGCTTGCGCAAATGAACGCCCCTTCTGCACCGTCCCGCAAGCCGTCGCAAAGCATACCACCGCCAGCACCACGGCAACGCAGCCCCATCCGTTCATGCCCCAATCTGCCACAATTTCAAATCCACGCTCACACCTTCGTCCCGCCCAGCGCCAGCAGCCGCGCAAACTGCTCCTTCGTCAGCGGCGACACCGACAGCCGCGACTGCCGCACGAGCGGCATGCCCTTCAGCGTCTCGTCACTCTTGATGGTTTCGAGCGACACGGGCTTCACCAGCGGCTTCACCGGTGCCAGGTCCACGCAGGACCATTCACCCTCTTCTGCCGTCGTGTCCGGATACGCCTCCTTCGTCACCTTCGCGAGGCCCACGACCTGCTTGTCCGTCACGCTGTGGTAGAAGCAGACGAGGTCGCCGCGCTTCATCGCCCGCAGGTTCAGCCGCGCCGCGAAGTTCCGCACCCCTGTCCACGCCGTGCCGCCCTCCTTCACAAACTTGTCCCACGAGTAGGCCTCCGGTTCTGATTTCACGAGCCAGTAATTCATGGCGCAAGGATGAGCAGACAAGCCCGCCAAGTCCAGACGCCTGCGGCAATCCATCGCGTTCGTCCGCCGGACGCGCGCCATGGAGTGCGGTGACTCGTCACCGCTTTCCGCAGGCGACTTGTCGCCGTCGAAGTTTCACCGGCTGTGGTGCCGAGCGACATCCATGCTCGCGCGAGCGCAGCAGCCTGCCCCTCCAAGATGGACACCCTTCACCCCGCCAGTTAATTTTCACCCCGACCATGAAAGCCCTGCGCGCCTTCGCCGTTCTCCTGCTCGTTTCCCTGACCTTCGTCGGGAGCGTCGCCGCCGCCCCACGCCTCCCCAACGTCATCGTCATCTTCTGCGATGACATGGGCTACGCCGACATCGGCCCCTTCGGCTGCACGGCCTACTCCACCCCGCACCTCGACCGCATGGCGCGTGAGGGCCGCAAGTTCACCAACTTCCATGTCTCCCAGGCCGTCTGCTCCGCCTCCCGCGCCGCCCTGCTGACCGGCTGCTACAACAACCGCATCGGCATCCACGGCGCGCTCGGCCCCGGCTCGCGCATCGGCATCCACGCAAACGAGGTGACCATGGCCGAAGTCTTCAAGCAGAAGGGCTACGCGACCGGCATGGCCGGCAAATGGCATCTGGGCCACCACCCACAGTTCCTCCCCGTGCGCCACGGCTTCGACGAATACCTCGGCCTGCCCTACTCGAACGACATGTGGCCGCACCACCCCGAGGCCAAGGCCGGCACCTACCCCAAGCTGCCGCTCATCGAGGGCGACCAGGTGAAAGACCCGGACATCACGCCCGAGAAGCAGCCCAGCCTCACGACCTGGTATGCCGAGCGCGCCGTTCAGTTCATCGAGCGCAACAAGGACCGCCCGTTCTTCTTCTACCTCGCGCATAACATGCCGCACGTCCCGCTCTTCGTGAGCGACAAGTTCAAGGGCAAGTCCGGCGCGGGCCTCTACGGTGACGTGATCCAGGAGATTGACTGGTCCATCGGCCAGGTGCTCGACACTTTGAAAAAGCACGACCTCGATGACCGCACCCTGGTCGTCTTCACCAGCGACAACGGCCCGTGGCTGAGCTACGGCAACCACGCCGGCAGCGCGGGCCCGCTGCGCGAGGGCAAGGGCACGGCGTGGGAAGGTGGCACGCGCGTCCCCTGCCTCATGCGCTGGCCGGGCCAACTCCCCGCCGGCACCAGCAGCGCGGACATGCTCATGACCATTGACCTGCTCCCGACCTTCGCCCAGCTCATCGGCGCGAAACTTCCCAAGCACAAGATTGACGGCCTCGATGTCTGGCCGCTGCTCGCCGGCCAGCCCGGTGCGAAGAACCCGCACGACGGCTACTACAGTTACTACACTCAAAACGAACTGCAGGCGATGTTCTCCCCCGACGGCCGCTGGAAGCTCCAGCTCCCGCACGGCTTCCGCACGCTCGCGGGCCGCCCCGGCGGCAAGGACGGCATCCCGACGAAATATGAAAATGCCAAGCTCGCGGAACCCCAACTCTACGACCTTCACAACGACCTCGGGGAAAAGACCGACGTAGCCGCCTCGAACCCGGCCGTCGTCCAGCGCCTCCTCGCCCTCGCCGAGCAAGCCCGCGCCGACCTCGGCGACTCGCTCACCCAGCGCAAAGGCACCGGCGTCCGCGAACCGGGCCGGCTGGCGGACACCAAGTAACGCTCCGTGAACCGCACTTGACCCATCGCGCCGGCGGGGACGCCGTGGACATGTAGCGCCGACCTCCGGCCGGCCGTGCCGCAAGCGTCCGCGCTTGCCCCGGTGAACCGCGCTTGCATTCGGAACGCGGGCGCAGAAAACTGCCGCCCATGAATCAGCCTTCAGCTTCCTCTCGCCGGGATTTTGTCGCCCTGGGTGCGATGGCCGCCACCGGTTTTGGCATGGTGCAGGACGCCATGAGCGCCGAGCGCAACCCGGCCATGACCGTTGCGGACAAGTCCTCCTCCATCCGCATCACCGGCTACAAGGCCTGGTGGATCAACCCCGTCCTTTTTATCCGCATTGATACCAACCACGGTGTCAGCGGCTGGGGCGAGATCAAGGGCACGGACATCCGCGTGGCCATCACGTTGCTGGAGTCCCTCTACGAACTGCTCAAGGACGAGAACCCCACGCGCATCGAGCACCTCTGGCAGAAGCTCTACCGCGCACACCGCGACATCCGCGGCGGCCCCTTCATGGTCCACGTCATCGCGGGCATTGACATCGCGCTGTGGGATCTGGCCGGCCGACTCTACGGCGTGCCGGTCTATCGCCTGCTCGGCGGCCCCGTGCGTGACCGCATCCGCGTCTATCACACGCCCAAGGCGCTGAAAGTTCCGCCACACGGCATCTACGAGCACTCCGGCACGCCCGCCGACATTCAGCGCATGGTCAAGGCCATCGCCGATGCGCGCGAGAAAGTTGGCCCGGATGGCGCGGTGATGTTTGACGCGCACTGCGCCGTGCCCCCGGCGACGCTCATCCAGCTTGCCGCCGCACTGAAGCCCTACGACCTGCTGTTCATCGAGGAGCCGGCCGTGCCCGGCAACATCGAAGTCTTCAAGCGCCTCAAGGCCGCCATCAACATCCCGCTGGCCACCGGTGAGCGCGACCGCACGATCTGGGGCATGATCCCGTATCTGCAGGAGCGGTGCATTGACATCCTCCAGCCCGACTGCTGCCACACCGGCGGCATCAGCCAGATGCGCAAGATCGCCGCGCTGGCCGAGACCTACATGGTGCCGCTCGCGCCGCATTGCACGGCGAGCAACCTCGGCATCTCCGCGAGCATCCACGCCATCGCCGCCACGGCGCTCTTCCTCATCCACGAGTTCTACCCCACCAACATGGGCTTCAATCCGCGCGGCATCGCCGTGATGGACTGGCAGGTGGACAAGGACGGCTACGTCGCCCTGCCCCAGGGCGTCGGCCTGGGTGTGGACATGGACGCGAAGATCCTCGATGAGGAAGCCAAGAAGCCGCAGACCTACAAATGGCCCGGCGCGAAACTCAAGGATGGGTCCATCGCGGATTACTGATTTCTCCGGCGCGCGGCATTCATGCCGCTTCAACGTGCGCCCCATTGTGATGATCTTCTGCCCGGCGTTGGTGGGGCGAGGTGTCCTCACCGCGCCGCCGAGGTTCCGTGGCCTCCGGGTGGTCGGCGGCGGGCTGAGGACAGCCTGCCCTACCTGCCCCCGCTGAACGGCTACGGCTTGCCCGTCGCCTTCAAGAACTCCAGCAGCCGCTTCGCCGTGGCGTTCGCGTCGTCCAGATAAGCGAATACTTCCATGATGTGGTTCTCGCCCGGCGTGTATTCGAGGGTGACCGGCAAGCCCTTGTCCTTGAGCGCGGCGTGAAACTGCCGGGCCTGGTTCGGCAGCGAGTAGTAATCCCACTGGCAATACGACAGCAGAAAAGGCGGCGCGGTCTTCGCGAGGTAGGCCAGGGGTGAGGCCGCGAGCAGGCCCGCCGGTTCCTTGCCAAAGACCGAGGCGAGCGCGCCCTCTGCCTCGCGCAAATCATAGACGCCGCTGAGCCCCAGCACACCTTTGAAGATGTCCGGGGTGAGCTTGTGCGCGGCGAGGAGCTTTCGGTCGAGGGCCACGAGCGCCGCGAGATGGCCGCCGGCCGAGTGCCCGCCCACGAAGAACCGGTTGGTGTCGCCGCCGTATCTCCCGATGTTTCGCCAGGCCCACGCGACCGCCGCCGCCGCGTCCTCGGCCTGGGCGGGGAACTTGCTCTGCGGTGCGAGCCGGTAGCTCGGCACCACGGTCACGATGCCGTGCTTCGCAAAGAAATTTCCCAGCGGCGGATACAGCGTGCGGTCACCGAAGCGCCACGCGCCGCCATGCAGGAAGACGAACACCGGCGCGCCCTTCGCGTCCTTTGGCGCATACACATCGAGCATGTGCTTGAGGGAATCCTCCTGCCGGCCCTGCGTGTAGGAAAGGTTGCGCGACGACGCGACGTTCTCCGGGATGCCGGTGGGCGGGGCGCGCAGGCCGGCCAGCGCATTGCCACTGAGGTAAATCGGGTTCGCATAAATCCACGGCCGCCACTCGCCCGCCACTTCCAGCCAGGCTTCAAGGCGATAGTCTCCCGACCCGGCCGGCTCGAACTCGAACCGGCTCGCGACCTTGTCGGCCACCACTTGCCCGCGATGCACCAGCTTGTAGCGCGCGGGCACAGGTGCCTGCGCCATCAGCCTCGTCTTGCCGGAGAACATGCCATTCGGCGCAGTCTCGCCCATCGCGAACGCCCCGAGGTTGTTCACCGCGTAGAACCCGAAGCCCGTGGGATCGCACAGCCAGTCATACGCGACATAGGCGCGCCCGGCGCGCAAGGCATCGCGCAGGGCCGGCTCCGTCAATTCGGTGGCGAGAAGGTGCGTGCTGAGATTGCGGAAGACCGTCTCCAACGAGGCCGCCGGCACGCCTCGCGTTTCCGGGCCCGAGTGATGGTAATTCGCCCCGATGCCGGTGAACCGCCGCTTCTGCAAGCTGGCATCCCAGTGGCCGAACAGCCCGGCCTGATGCAAGTCGCCTGCGCCAAATATCTCGGCAGCGAACGGGTGATTGGCAGGCGAACCTGTGGCAGCTTGGCCGAAATTACGGCTGACGATTTCCATCCCGGCAGCCTGTTTGGGCCCAAGCTCGCGGCCATCGTCCAACGAGGCGTGAAAAAGCAGGTCCGCCCCGTCGCGCGGTTTGCCATCCGGGCCAGACTCAGGGAATCGCAGCATCCGGCCATCGTCCTCGGCACCGGCGATGAACAGCACCCCCTCGCGCAAGCCGCGCCAAGTGTCCGGCTTGGGGCCGCCTATGTCCGTGAGGAAGACCGCGCGCACGGACGCCTTCCTCGCCGCCGCCAGCACGTCTGCCTGCGTGCCAACACCGGGGTTGGCTCCCGCGTGGACGTGGAACGCAGCGCGGAAGTCGTCATAAAGCCCATGCTGCGGCACCGGCTTGCGCGCGGCGGCGAGCGCCTGCCGGGCCTGCTGCACCGCGGCGAGGCGTGCTGGTTCGAGCCGCTGGAGCGTGGTCAGGCGGTTGGTGTCATCCGCACCCGCCGCACGGGCGGCGAGGGCCAGAAGCAGCAGCCAATACCGGAACGAGGATTGCACACGAACCTGATAGCAGAAACCCGCCGGGTTGTCATCGGCCGGCGCTACGTAGCGCCCGCGTCTCGCGGGCCGTGCCGCCGGCGTCCGCGCCGGCCCCCCGGAACGCGGCTGGGTCAAGGGGACTAGTCGCAGCAACATCGCCCGCCCGAAGCCTTTTCAAGTTTCCCCCGCTCGCCGCTGCGGCTGATCCCGCACATGCCGGACACAGCCGCACTCCGGGACAACCCAGTTCGCTCCGCCCACGCACGCGCAAACGGGCAAGCGGGGACGCTTGCGGCACGGCCGGCCAGAGGCCGGCGCTACGTGCAGCCGCGCGGCGGGTCGAAGGCGCGGGTTGCCTCGGGAGTCAAAGGCTCCCATCATGCGCCTCATGTTCCATGCCGCCTGCCGTCCGTTGGCCCACACGTTTGCCTTCCTCACCCTGAACGCAGTCCTGGCCTGGCCGCTGCTCGCCGCGCCGGAGGCGTTTGAGATCGGCCCGGACAACAAGGACCAGCTTCCGCGCGGGAAGGAGGCCGACGGCATCATCGGCGACTTCGTGCTGCGCAACGACAAGGTCGAAGCCGTCATCTCCGCGAACCTCCCGCTGCGCCGCGCGAACATGAGCACGTTCTACGGCACCAACGGCATCTCGCCCGGCTGCCTCTACGACCTCACGTTGCGCGGCGCACACAACGACCAGCTCACCTGCTTCTCGCCCAGCGGCCAGCAGGGGCCGGTCTCGTGGGTGCGCGTGGTGAAGGACGGCAAGGATGGCGAGGCGGTCATCGAGACGGTCGTGACTTCGCCGAACAACGGCGGGCTCTACAAGCGCCACGAGTATCGCCTGCACGACGGCTGGCAGGGCGTGCTCGTTGTCACCACCTATCGCAACGCCGGCAAGGACACGCGCAAGGGCACCGTGGACGACCGCTGGGTGACCTTCACCAGCATGGGCACGAGCGGCGACATCGCGTGGGCCGACGCCGTGGACCCGGCGGACAAAGCGGGCTACGCGCGCGCGTGGGTGGAACGCGACGGCATGAAAGCGCCGCCGACGGAACTCGAACTCAAGCCGGGACAGGAGATTTCCTTCGCGCGGTTCGTCGCGGTCGGCACGTCGCCGTTGCAGGCGGTGGGCGTGGTGCAAGCGTTTCGCGGGGAACCTGGTGCAGCGGTGCGCGGCGTGGTGAAGGACAGCAATGGCAATCCCGTTGCCACCGCGCGTGTCACTGAAGCATCGGCCACAACGCCCGCTTCTACGAACCGGCTTGCGGCATACCCGAACGCACAAGGCGAAATCACATTGTGGCTGCCATCGGGCCGACACGAATTGGAGGTCAGCGACCTTGGTCGCGAGAGCGTGAAGTGGCAGGTTGCGCCTTTGGCAGTAGGAACATCGAGGGTTGTCGCTGAATACACACTTCCACTCGGCCCACAATCCGCCATCGCCTTCGACATTCGCGGCGAGAACGGCCAGCCCATTCCCTGCAAGGCCCAGTTCATCGGCGCGAGCGGCACGAAGGTGCCCAACCTCGGCCCGCAGAACCGCGCCGCTGGTTGCGTGGACCAGTATCACTCGGCCAACGGCCAGTTCCGCCAGCCGCTGCCGCCCGGCGATTACGAAGTCGTCATCACGCGCGGCATCGAGTTCAGTCACCTGCGCCAGACCGTGAAGCTCGCCGCCGGCCAGACCGCGACGGTGAAGGGCGTCTTGAAGCGCCTCGTGGACACGCGCGGCTGGGTGAGCGCCGACTACCACAACCACTCCACGCCCAGCGGTGACAACACCTGCGGCACCGACGACCGCCTCATCAACCTCGCCGCCGAGGGCGTCGAGTTCGTGCCCACCACGGAGCACAACCGCTTCTACGACTGGCGTCCGCACATCGTCCGCCTCGGGCTGACGAACCATTTGCAGACGGTGGCCGGCATCGAGCTGACCGGCAGCGCGGCGCACTTCAACTCGTTTCCCTTCGACCCCGTGCCGCTCACGCAGGACAACGGCGCGCCTGTCTGGAGCCCCGACCCGCGCATCACGGCGGCGACGTTGCGCGACTTCCAAAAGCCCGAGCCCGCGCGGTGGATTCAGATCAACCACCCCGACATGGTCGCGAACTTCACCGACCGCGACGGCGACGGGCGCGCGGACGGTGGCTTCATCGGGCTGCCGCTGATGATTGATGGTGTCGAGACGGAGAACTACAGCATGAGCAGCATCCTCAGCGGCGCGCCCTACACCGTGGCGAAAGACACGAAGACGGGTCGCGATGCAGTGCGGTATCAGCGGGAGTTCGTCTGGCTGCAACTGCTGAACAAAGGCCACCGCTACGTGGGCGTCGCCGTGTGCGACGCGCACTCCGTCTACGGCAACGGCGTCGGCGGCTGGCGCATGTATATGCCCAGCGCGAGCGATGAGCCGGCAAAGATTGACTGGCGCGAGAACGTGCGCCACGCGAAGGAAGGCCGCAGCTATCTGACCACCGGGCCGTTTCTCCAAGTGCAGACCGAGGACGGCACTTTGCCTGGTGGCACCGTGCGCGCGACTGGCGGTGTGAAACTCAAGGTGCGCGTGCAGTGCACCGACTGGATTGACATCGACCGCGTGCAAGTGCTCGTGAACGGCCGCGCGGAGCCGAAGCTGAACTTCACGCGCGCGACGCATCCCGACTGGTTCGCGAACGGCGTGGTGAAGTTCGACCGCACGATTGACGTGCCGCTCGCCGAGGACGCGCATCTCATCGTGGTGGCGGCGGGCGAGAACTTTGACCTCAAAACCGGCTACGGCACGAGCGCGCAGGCCAAGCTCAAGCCCATCGCCTACCACAACCCGATCTGGGCCGACGTGGACGGTGGGGGCTTCAAGCCGAATGGCGACACGCTCGGCTGGCCGCTGACGACGAAGATCTCGTTGGATGAGGCGAGGGCGCTGCTGGAGCAACGGGCGGGTGGAACGCCGAAGGCGGTGGCGGCCCCGGTGGCGGAGCCGAAGGGCAAGGCGAAGAAGAAGTAGGCGCTCCCTCGAAGAATTGCGACATCTTGGACTGCGGCGGGAAGCGAAGCGCCACGCCGCTTTGGCTTCCCGCGGAGCGGTCGTGAAGGGGACACTCTTGTCCCCTTCGTCCGCGCTGACTGAAACATGAACTTGGGGACAAGAGTGTCCCCGTCACGGCGCGGACCGCTCCGCGGGAGGGGAAAGCGGTGTCGCCGCTGCGCTCTGCCACCGCAGTCCAAGATGCAGCGGACTGCCGGACGATCTCAGCCGAGGGTGACTGATGTCGTCAGTGGGTGGCCGGCGAGGAATTCGGCGGCGGGAAGCAGGGGTGACGGGGGCACGCTTGCCCCCGTGTTCATGGTCCCATCGGCGGAGGTAAAAGGGGACAGGAGTGTCCCCTTCACGACCGCTCTGCAGGAAGGAAAAGCGGTGTCGCCGCTGCGCTCTGCCACCGCAGTCCAAGATGCGGCGGACTGCCGGACGATCTCAGCCGAGGGTGACTGATGTCGTCAGTGGGTGGCCGGCGAGGAACTCGGCGGCGGTCATGCGGCGGCTGCCTTCCTTTTGCACTTCGAGCAGGCGGAGCGCACCTTCGCGACAGGCGATGACGATGCCGGATTTGTCGGCGGAGAGGACTTGGCCGGGCGTAGCTCGACATTCCAATTTCGAGTCTTCCGTTGCCGCGTCGCTGTCGCCTGCGCGTGAAGGCAATTCAACGCCAAGGTCTCGACATTGGAATGTCGAGCTACGGGCGAGTTCGGCGCGCCAGACCTTGAGCAGGAGCGGCTTGGGCTGGGCGGGGAGGAAGGTGAAGGTGCCGGGCCAGGGGGTGAAGGCGCGGAGGCGGTTCTGCAGGATGTGAGCGGGCAGGGACCAGTCGAGGCGGCCGTCGTCCTTGGTGAGCTTGCGGGCGTAGGTGACGCCATCGGCGGGCTGCGGGTGGGGCGAGAGTTCGCCGGTTACGTAGCGAGGGATGGCCTGCACGAGCAGTTCCGCACCGAGGACGGCGAGGCGGTCGTGCAGCGTCTGGGCGTTGTCGTCCGGGGCGATGGGCGTGCTGCGGGTGGAGATGATGCCGCCGGTGTCGAGGCCGGCGTCCATGCGCATGATGGTCACGCCGGTCTCGGCATCGCCTTCGAGGATGGCCCATTGGATCGGGGCCGCGCCGCGCCAGCGCGGGAGGAGCGAGGTGTGGACGTTCAGGCAGCCGTGGGTCGGGATGTCGAGCAATGCCTGCGGCAGAATTTGGCCGTAGGCGAGCACGGCGACGAGGTCGGGGCGCAACTCGCGGAGCTGGGCGATGAAGGCTTCGTTGCGGGCGCGCTCGGGCTGGAGCACGGGGAGACCGAGGCGGAGGGCGAGTTCCTTGACCGGCGGCGGCTGGAGCTTCAGGTCGCGGCCCTTGGGCTTGTCCGGCTGCACGACGGCACCGACGACCTGAAAGTCAGGCGCGATGGCAAGGGCTTGCAGCGCCGGACAGGCGATGTCGGGCGTGCCCATGAAGACGATGCGCAGTGGCATGGGGGGAGTGTCGGGGGGCTAGGGGGTGGGGGGCAAGGGGAACGTGGTGCGTGGGGCGTGCTGTGTGCTGTGTGCTGCGTGTTGCGTGTTCCGTGTTCCGTGTTCCGTGTTCCGTGTTCCGTGATTCACTTCGGTGCACTGCCGTGTTCACGCAACACGCAATACGCAGCACGGTTCAGGAACTCGCACTCGTGTAGCGTTTGAGCGCGGTGCGCCAGAGCAGTTCCGAGGCGGTGAAGATGAGCGCGGCGAGGGAGACGAGGAGGAGCATCTCGAACGGGGAGGCGAGCTTGTCCACGAGGAGTTTCACCGGGACGTTGGAGACTAGCAGCATCGGCAGGGCGAAGGTAAAGACGGCCTTGAACGCGCCGCGGAAGGCTTCGTCGGGCAGACGGGCGATGTTGAAGAGGTTGTAGTAGCCCCAGACGATGCCTTGCGCGCGGACGGTCCAGAAGCTCGAGGCCGAGAGCATCAGCATCAGCGAGTAGTGGATGAGGATGCCGACGACGATGAGCAGGGCGAAGCCCGCGAACTGCGCGACGCCCGGCGTGTAGTGCAGGCGATGCAGCGCGTAGCCGATGACGCAGAGCGCGCCCACCGCGTTGACGAAGCCGCCGAGGTCCACCTGGCGGAAGGAGATGAGGAAACGGGTGTTGACGGGCAGCAGCAGCATGAAGTCCAGCTTGCCGGTGCGGATGTGCTCGGAGAGGGCGGTGAGGTTCGTCAGGAAGATCGCGGTGAAGAGCTGCTGGATCAGGTGGCTCGTGCCGACGAGCGCGACGACCTGCCACTTGGTCCAGGTGCCGATGCTTTCGGTGTGCAGATAGAGGACGCCGATGAAGCTGAGCTGGAGCACGAACCACAACGCCTCCACCACAATCCACATGAGAAAGTTCGCCTTGAAGCCCAGCTCGCGGATGACCGAGTTGCGCCAGAGGGCGGCGTAAAGACTGAGATAATGCTTGAGACCGGCGGGCATGATTTAGGTGTTGAAGAGTGGAAGAGTTGAAGGGTTGAACAGGAGGGGACCTGGCGGCGGAGGCAGCCGCTTTAACTCTTCAAGCCTTCTACTCTTCAACGTTTTCATTTTCAGCCTCCAACCGCCGAGTATTTCTTGATGCCGCGACTCCAGACGAGGCGGGCGAGGGCGTAGGCGGCCACGACCCAGAGGAGTTGCACGAGCACGCCGAGCCAGAGGGCGTCGCCGGTTACGCGGCCCAGCCAGATGCTCACGGGGAAGAAGAGCATGTAGGGGAAGGGAGTGTAGTCCAGCACACCGGCCAGCGCGGGCGGCAGGAGATCGAGCGGGAACAGGTGGCCGCCGGCGATGTATTCGAAGGCGAAGGCGATGAAGATGAAGGTCGCGACTTCCAACACCCAGAAGGCGAGCAGCGCCAGCGTGAAGCTGAAGAGAAACTGCATCACGGCAGTGAGCGCAACGGAGACCAAGAACCAGCCGGCGCTCACGGCATTCGGCGGCAGGACGAAGTTCTCGCGCAGCACCCAGATGAACAGGACGGTCGGCACGATGGCCACGACGGCATACACCAGCCGTCCGGCGCAGAAGAGGCACAGGCGATAGGTCAGGTAATCCAGCGGCTTGAGCAGGAATTGGCTGATGTTGCCGTCCTTGATGTCTGCGGCGATCTGCCAGTCATCCTCGGTCACGGCGGTGAGCGCGTCCACGATGGTGATGACGAGGTAGTAGGAAATCATCTGCGCCAGCTCGTAGCTGGCGATCTGCCCGCCGGGCTTGCCCGCGTAAATGGCCCGCCAGACGGAGATCACGGCCATGAGCGGGATGAGGCCGAAGGTGGCGCGGAACAGGAAGTTCAGCCGATACACCATCGTGTTCTGCAGACCGATGTTCAGGACGTGCCAATACTTGCCCATGGACAATAGTGCCGACGACTGTGGGCGTCGCGTGGCGGAAGTTGAAAGCTCAAAAGCAGGCGGTGCGAAAGTCACGAAGGCTTTCAGCCATGGCAGGAAGACGCACGGGGGGAGTGGTGTTTCTCCCTCTCCCTTTGCGGAGCAAGGGGAGAGGGTTGGGGTGAGGGGTTGCGGGCGTGGGCGCAAGCGGCCCCACCCCTCATCCGGCCTCCGGCCACCTTCTCCCCTCGCTCCGCGAAGGGAGAAGGCAGGCTTCGTCGCCCATTGGTTGCAGCAGCTTCACTTGGAATTGCAACGCCTCTTCCTGCTTCAATCGGCGGCCGACCGGGCCAGGCAGGCTTCGCACTCGGGGCAGATGCGGGGCTGGACCTCTTGGTTGAAGGTGGGCTCCAGCAGGGTCTCAATGGGCTGCCATTTCTCGTGCTCGTCGCAGTAGCTCTTGCAGCCGGGGCAGAAGCGCAGCGCGCCGCGGAGTTCGCCGATCTCCCGGTGCAGGCCATGGTGGCGCTCCGCCACGCGCAGGCGGGCGCGGAGCTGCTCGCGGTCGAGCGGCTTGCTGAGGAAGTCGTCCGCGCCCGCGTCCATGGCTTCGAGGTAGCGGGTCCGGCCGTTCACCATGGTCAGGAAGACGATGTAAACGTAGTGCCGGGTTTTCACCTCGCGGATGTGGCGGCAGAGCGTGGGGCCGTCCATCACCGGCATCATCCAGTCGGTGATGACCACTTCGGCGGGGGCCTTTTGGAAGGCCTCCAAGGCGGCCTGGCCATCCACGGCCTCGGTGACTTCATGGCCGAGCGTGACGAGGGCGTGGCGGAGAATCTGCCGGGAAACCGGATCGTCTTCAGCGATGAGGATGCGCATGGCGGGAGGATAGGCGGGCCGCGCGCCGCGCGGAAAGCGCAAATCTGGAGGCTGCGTAGTGGCGGCCTCTGGCCGACCGTGCCAAAAGCGTCCTCGCTTGCCCTGTCCCGGAGCGCGGCACTCCGGGCCGCAGCGGCAACCTTGCCAAAAAGGCTCCGGGCATTCCTATGTCGTTCCCTGCTGCCAGCCACTGCGGCCCGGAGGGCCGCGCCCCGGGGGGAGTGTCAAGCTGCGCCTGCGGAGTGCTGGTCGCCGACCGGCGTGATCGTGTTGGGTGCATGAACACGCCGGGTCGGAGACCGGCGCTCCGCAGAGCAAACGGAGCCGGCAGGAGCGTTCCCGCTGAATTCACCCGTTGACTCACCTGAAACGACAAGTTATACGCATACGTAATAATTCGATCCGCACCTTGATGACCGCCCCGCAACTCTCCGTCGCCTTCTTCCTCCAGATGTTTGTCATCCTGGCCGCGTGCCGGCTGGTGGGGCTGGTGGCGAAGCGGTTCGGGCAGCCGCAGGTGGTCGGGGAGATGGTGGCGGGAGTGCTGCTGGGGCCGTCGCTGTTCGGCCTGTTTGCGCCCGGCCTGCAGAAGGAACTGTTTCCGCCGGAGTCGCTGAAGGTGCTGTTCGTCTGCGCGCAGCTCGGCATCGGCCTCTACATGTTCCTCGTGGGGGTGGAGTTTGACACGGCGCTGTTCCGGCATCGGGCCAAGAGCGCCGCCGCGGTGTCGCTGGCCGGCCTGCTGGTGCCGTTTGCGCTGGGCGCGCTCCTCGCGCCTTGGCTCATGCAGACGCCGGGGTTGTTCGGCGAAAAGGTGCGGGCCTACGAGGCAACATTGTTTCTGGGCGCGGCCATTGCGATCACGGCCTTTCCGACGCTGGCGCGCATCATTCACGAGCGCGGATTGACGGGCACGACCCTCGGCACCCTCTCCCTCGCGGCCGGTGCGGCGGGCGATGCGGCGGCGTGGTGCGTGCTGGCGGTGGTGCTGGCCAGCTTCGGCGGCGGGACGGAGGTGGCGGTGAAGGCGATCGGGGGCGGGCTGCTTTACGCGGTGGTGATGCTGACCCTCGGGCGGTGGCTGCTCCGGCGGCTGGGTGCCGCCGTGGATCGCGCGGGGACGCTGACGCCGCAGTTGCTGGCGGTCGTGATGATGCTGCTCATGCTCGGGGCGTGGGCCACGGATGCGGCGGGCATCCATGCGGTGTTTGGCGGCTTCCTGCTGGGGGTGGCGATGCCCCGCGGGCTCCTGACGCGCGAGCTGCAGCGCCAGTTGGAGCCCTTCACGGTGGTGTTCCTCGTGCCGATGTTCTTCGCGTATTCCGGGATCAACACGCGGCTGGACATGGTCAGCAACCCCGAAATGTTCGGGCTCGCGCTGGTGGTCCTGGCGGTCTCGTGCCTGGGGAAATTCGGCGCGTGCTGGGCGGCGGCGCGGCTGGCCGGGGAGGACAACCGGATGGCGCTGGCGGTGGGCGCGCTGATGAACGCGCGCGGCATGATGGAACTCATCCTCCTCAACATCGGGCTGCAACGCGGCATCATCCAGCCGCCGCTCTTCTCGATCCTGGTGGTGATGGCGGTGGTCACGACGCTGATGACCTCGCCCGTGTTTGAGCTGGTGTATGGCCGGTGGGCGCGGGCGGAGGGGAAGCTGGGCGGAATCCCCAAGGATGAGTGACGAATTCTCCTCCTGCTCGTAATCCTGAGCCTGATCCTAATCCTGATCCTGCTCGCGGGGATTCAGGGAGCAGGAAGAATCCTTGCGATTCGACATTCGACACGAGTCATTTCTTTGTCCCATGCTCCGCGCGGCCTGGCCGTATGAAAGTCGCGCTCGCGCAGCTCAACACCACCGTTGGCGACCTCGTGGGGAACGAGGCGAAAATCCTTGCGGCCTACCTGCGCGGCGTCGCGGCGGGCGTGGAACTGGTGGTCTGCCCGGAGCTGACCACCACGGGTTATCCGCCGCGCGACCTGCTGCTCAAGCCGCACTTCGTCACGCAGAATCTGGTGCTGCTGGAGCGGCTGGCCGCGGCCACGGGCAAGGTCGGCCTGCTGGTGGGATTTGTGGGCCGGACCATGGGCCGTCCGGGGCGCGGGCTGACCAATTCAGTCGCCTTGCTGCAGCATGGGAAGATCGCCGAGGTGCGGACCAAGACCCTGCTGCCGACCTACGACGTGTTCGACGAGGACCGCTACTTCGACCCGGCGGACACCAACGAGCCCTTTTCCTTCAACGGCCAGCGCGTGGGTGTGACCGTGTGCGAGGACGTGTGGAATGACGAGGACTTCTGGCGCGACCGCCGCTACCGGCGCAACCCGGCGGCGGACCTGGCCGCCGCCGGCGCGACCCTCCTGCTCAACATCTCGGCCTCGCCGTGGCATCTGGGCAAGAACACGACGCGACGCGAGATGCTGGCCAGCCTCGCGGCCAAGACACATTGCCCGCTCCTCTATTGCAACCTGGCGGGCGGCAACGACGAGCTGATCTTCGACGGCGCCAGCCTGGTGTTCGACCGGCAAGGCCGGCTGGCGGCCCAGGGGGCGCTGTTCGCCGAAGATTTCCTCGTGGTGGACACGGATAAATTGAAGCCCGGCGCCCCGCCGGTGGCCGGCGACGAAGAATTGATTTACCGCGCGCTGGTGCTGGGCCTGCGGGACTACCTGCACAAGTGCGGCTTCAAGTCCGCCCTGCTGGGCCTGAGCGGCGGCATTGACTCGGCCCTGACCGCCGTGCTGGCGGTGGATGCCCTCGGTGCGGAAAACGTGCGGGGCGTCTCCCTGCCCTCCCAGTTCTCCTCGCAAGGCAGCCTGGACGATGCGCGGGTGCTCGCGGAAAACCTGGGCATCCGTTACGACGTGATCCCCATCCAGCCCGCGTTTGCGGCGGTGAAAGGCCAGTTGCACGAGGTCTTCGCCGGGCTGGCCGAGGACACGACGGAGGAAAACATCCAGGCCCGGCTGCGCGGGGTGATCCTGATGGGGCTCTCGAACAAATTCGGCTCCCTGCTGCTCACCACGGGGAACAAGAGCGAACTGGCGGTTGGCTATTGCACCCTTTACGGCGACATGTGCGGCGGGCTGGCCGTGATCAGCGACGTGCCCAAGACGATGGTGTATCGGCTCTCGAACTGGGTGAACCGGAAGCGTGAAATCATTCCGACGGCCTCCATCACCAAGCCGCCCAGCGCCGAACTGCGCCCGAACCAGACCGATCAGGACTCGCTGCCGCCCTACGACGTGCTGGACGCCATCCTGGAGGAATATGTGGTCAAGAGCCGTCCGGCGGCGGAAATCATCGCGGCCGGATTCGATGCGGCGGCGGTGCAGCGGGTGGTGAAGCTCATTGACGGCACGGAATACAAGCGGCGGCAGGCGGCCCCGGGGCTCAAGGTGACCTCCAAGGCGTTCGGGGTGGGCCGACGCGTGCCCATCGCCCAGCGGTGGCGGGAAGCGGGCTGAAGTCACCGGCCCCACGCTACACGCGAACGACCGCGAAAAGGATCTGCGGCCCCCTTTGGCCGAAGCCGCTCGGGCGCGCGGATTTTTCACAACCTATTCCATTTATGACAGTTCGGTAAACGCTGAGACCCCGCCAGCCGGTGCCAATAAAGAAAAACGGCCAGCGTTGCCGCTGGCCGTTCGTGAATAGCTGGAGGGAAGAATTACTTCTTCGGCTCTTCGTTAGTGCCCTTGCACTTCTCGCAGTTCTTCTTGTTCTTGGCGGCTTCCACGCAGCAGGCGTGGTCACAAGCCTTGCCATCCTTGGCGGCCTTGGCGCAGCAGCCTGCGACCTTGCCCGGAGGAGCCTTGGCCTTATCCTTGTCTGCCGCAACGGCGAGGCTGGCGGAGAGGGCCACGGCAAACGCCACAGCAGCGAGCACTTTGACGAACTTCATAGGTTGTCCTTTCTTACCGACTTTTTGTTCAACTAACTGGTCTGACTACGCCGACAACCGTTGCTTCGCACCATGCTAGCATCGCGTCGGCAGTGGTATAGACGGGCGAATGGTTGTCATATTCGCAGGATGGTGTCCATGGGGAAATGCGCGGCCGGCCCGGGCCACAACCGGCGGGGTGCCAAAGGTTCCGGCGTGGGTTGGAAATTCGCGCCCGATGCGAGGGGGACAATTGCACCGTTGTTCCCGCACCGGCGTCCAAATGGCTTCGTTTCGTAAGTCGCCCCCGCTCGACACGCTCCCGTTTGCGAGTTGGGGCTCCGTTTTCACAACGGTTTCGTTCCGCAGCATCTTTGCCGCTGCCGTCTCCGAATTCGTGTCCCTGGAAGCCCATTGATGGTTTCCGCCTCCTCTGCGCCCGGCGCGGCTCTGCGGTGCCCGGCGACACCTTCCGCCGACTCCAGGCCCTCAGCCCGTAGTGGCGTGGCACAGATGAAATCAGACGCCCGGAAAAATCCGCCATCCCCTCGCGATCGGCTCGCTCACCACGATCTGACACCGACCCCACAGATTCAAAGATGCCAAAATTGTCGGATTCCCCTCCTTGTCTTTCCCCAAAATTGGGGCCTCACCTGCGATACGAAGCGGGGCGGAGCCAGTCCATTCCTTTGTGCTCTACGCGGCCGTTCGCGGCTGCTCCAACTGCTCTGCCTACTCCCCGCTCGCCGCCTTGATGCCTTCCAGTTCCGTCCACCGGGCAAACAGGCCGTTCAGCTTCTCCTTGTTCGCGGCCAGGTCCGCCAGCAGGCCGTTGGTCTGCGTCGCATGGGTCTTGTGAAAGTCCGGCTCGGCGAAGAGGTTCTCGATGCGCCCGATCTCCTGCTCCACCTTGAGAATCGCGGCTTCCATGCCCTCCAGCTCACGGGCTTCCTTGAAACTGAGCTTGCGGACCTTGCCGGCGGGCTTGGGCGCGATGCTCCGGGCCGGGGCGGCATTCTTCTCGTTCCAGTTGCTGGCGGGAGCCACCGGAGCGGAGGCGCGCCGCTTCTTCTCCAGATAATAGTCGTAGTTGCCCACGCTGTAGCTGATGCGTTCGTCGCCCTCGAAGGCGAAGATGCCCGTGCAGACGCGGTTCAGGAAGTAGCGGTCGTGGCTCACCACCAGCACCACGCCGGGGAACGCGATGAGCGCCTCTTCGAGCACCCGGAGGGTGTTCAAGTCCAGGTCATTCGTCGGCTCGTCGAGGATGAGGAAGTTCCCGCCCTGCTTGAGGATGCGTGCCAGCAGGAGTCGGCTGCGCTCCCCGCCGGAGAGGTATTTTACCTGCAAATTGATGCGGTCATCGGTGAAGAGAAAGCGCTTCAGGTAGGCGCGCAGCGAGAGCTTGCCATCGCCCCAGATGACGAACTCCGTGCCGTCGCTGACCTCGTCAATCACCGTGCGGTCCTCGCGGAGCTGGAGGCGCGACTGATCCACGTAGTTGAACTTGGTGAGCTGGCCGGTCTTCACCGTGCCCTCGGTGGGCTGGAGATCGCCGATGATGGCCTTGAGCAGGGAGGTCTTCCCCACGCCGTTGCGCCCGGCCACGCCGATGCGCTGGCCGTTCTCGAAGAGGTGCGAGAAGCCCCGGAACAGCGTCCGCCCGCCGAACTCGATGCCCACATTGGTCAGCTCCGTGACGCGGTTGCCCAGCGGGGGCGGCGGGGGGATGACCAGCTCCATGTCCTCCTCGATCACCGGCCCGGCCTGCGCGGCGGTCTCGTAGTAGCGCTCGAAGCGGTTCTTCTGCTTGCTGCGCTGGGCACGCGGACCCTGCCGGACCCACGCAAGTTCCTTCTCCAGGAACATCTGGCGCTTGTGCTCGACGACCGCCTCGGAGCGCTGGCGCTCGGCCTTCGCGAGGAGGTATTCCGTGTAACCGCCTTCGTAGGAGAAGAATTTCCCATTGGCCAGCTCGACGGTCAGGTTCGTCACGCGGTCGAGGAACCACCGGTCGTGCGTGACCACCAGGAACGCGCCGCCGAAGTTCTCCAAGAACTCGGCGACCCACTCGATGGACTCGGGATCAAGATGGTTCGTCGGCTCGTCGAGGATGAGCAGGTCGGGGCGGGAGACGAGCGTGCGGCACATGGCCACGCGGCGTTTCTCACCGCCGGAGAGCGAGGTGATGTCGCGGTCGCCCGGCGGCGTGCTCAGGTGCGACATCGCGGTCTCGATGCGGTTGTCGAGGTTCCAGCCGTCAAGCTGGGCAATGCGCTCCTCCAGTTCCTCATGCCGCTTGGATTCGGCGGGCAGCGATTCAAACTCTGCGATGAGGCCGAGCACATGGCTCGCGCCGTCGCGGATGTTTTCCAGGACGTTCTTCTTTGGGTCCAGGGTGAACTCCTGCGAGAGGTAGCTGATCACCAGCCCGCGCCGCGCGGCGACTTCCCCGCTGTCGGGCATGCGCTGACCGGCGAGGACCTTGAGGAAGGTGGACTTGCCGGCCCCGTTCCGGCCAACAAGTCCCACTCGGTCGCCCTCGTGCAGGCCAAGCGTGGCGGCGTCGAGGATCACCCGGTCGTTGAAGGCGACGACGAGATCGGTGGCGGTAAGTAAGGCAGGTGCGGAATCGCTCACGGGAGTGTGCTGAGGCCCGCTGATACGAGCAGGCCGAAAAGGTTGCGAGGTGACTTCCCTCTCCCCTCAACGGGGAGAGGGATTGAGGGTGAGGGGTGCAAATACCCACGGTGGACTACAAGGCAGATGCTGGCAGGTGGGTTCATGACCGCACCAGATGGAACCAACTCACGGGCGTTCCCACCCCTCACCCCGGCCCTCTCCCCGTTGAGGGGAGAGGGAGAAGAGGGCGGCGGGGCAGACGGGCGCGCAAGGCCGCACAGGTGCCGTTCGCTTCGCTGGAGGCGACTCACGCGAGTTTGACCTTGAGCCGCTGCCCGCGGATGGCGGTGCGGTTGAGCTTGGCGATGATGCCGGACGCGGCTTCCGCCGACACGTCCACGAAGGTGTGCCGCTCGCGGATGTCCACCACCCCGACGGTCTGCGGCGGCAGCCCCGTCTCGCCCAGAATGCAGCCGACGACATCGCCGGGAGCGACGCCGTGCTGCTCGCCCACGCTCATCCAGAGCCGGGTCATCTCAGCAGGCGTGCGCCGGCTGGGTGCAGGCCGCGCAGCCGCGCGCGGACCGGGAGCAAAGTCATCACGGCGCGGGCGCTCGTTCGGCTGGTCCTCGAACTGGTCGTAATCACGGCGCACCGGCTGGCGCGCGGCGGGCCGGTCCAGTTCCGTGCGCAGAGCCTTTTTCGGCGGGCCGGGCTTGCGCGGCTGGTTGATGAGCTGGCGCAGGTCGGCGGAAGTCGAGGGACGCGCGTCGAGGTCTTCCGAAGGAGCGGCCACTGGCGACGCTGCTTGTGCTTCCGGCACAGCAGGCGTTTGGACGGCTGACTCCACAAGTGGCGCAGCGGGCGGCTGCACGCTCTCCGCCTCATTCTTGCTCTCCCCGGCAGGGGCAACCACAGCCTCCGCGGGAGCAGGAGCCGCCGTCTCGACCGCAGCGGCAGCGGGGGCCGGGGCCTGAGGCACCGCCACCGGCGCGGCCGGAACGGGCTTGGGCGCTGCGACTGGCGCGGGCCGAGGGGCCGCCGGCTTCGGCAGCGCGCGCTGAATGGGTCGGGGGGCCGGGACGGGCGCCGGTGCAACGGGAGCAGCAGGGCGGGCAACACCGGGAGTTTGCGGGCGCGCTCGCTCGTCGGCCTTCGCCGGGGGCTGCTTCTCACCGGGGTCGCCGCCTTCGAGGAGATGCAGCACGGCTGAGATGATGTCCGTGCTGTCAAAGCCCTCTTCGAGCAGCCGCTCGACCGCGTGGTCTTGCCGTTGAAATTCGCCGCCCTGCAACGTGGCACGGACCTTGTCCAGCAGCACGTTGGCGCGCGCCTCGTCCACTTCCTCGACCGAGGGAACGCGCCCGCGCTGGATGCGCATGTTGGTAAAGCGCTCGATGTTGCGGATCTGGAACAGCTCGCGGCCGGCCACGAAGGAAAACGCCATGCCGCTGCGGCCCGCGCGGCCGGTGCGGCCGATGCGGTGGACGTAGTCTTCCACGTCGTAAGGCAGGTCGTAGTTGAAGACCGCCTGAATGTCGTCCACGTCAATGCCGCGCGCCGCCACGTCCGTGGCCACGAGGAACTCGAGGCCGGATTTGCGGAACTTGTTCATCACGCGGTCGCGCTGCGCCTGGTTCATGTCGCCATGCAGGCCCTCGGCGGAGTAGCCCTGCGTGTTCAGATGCTCCACCAGTTCATCCACCATGCGCTTGGTGTTGCAGAAGACGATGCACAGCTTGAGGTCATGCACATCAATGAGCCGCGTGAGCACCTCGATCTTCCAGCGGCGGTCCACTTCGAAGTAAATCTGCTCCACCGTCGGCACCGTCATCGCCTGCTGCTCGACCCGCACGTTCTCCGGGGCCTTGGAATACTTCTCGATCAAGTCCCGGATCGGCCGGGGCATCGTGGCGCTGAAGAACACCGTCTGCCGCGCGGCGGGCGTGGTCTGGAGGATGAACTCGATGTCCTCGCGGAAACCCATGTTCAGCATCACGTCGGCCTCGTCGAGGATCACCATCTTGAGCGTCTCAAGGCGCAGCGTCCCGCGCCGCATGTGGTCCATCACGCGGCCCGGCGTGCCGATGACGATCTGCGCGCCCTGGCGCAGCCCGATGAGCTGGCGGTCGTAGGACTGCCCGCCGTAAATCGGCAGCGCGTGAATGCCGCGCTTGAAGAACGCGAGCTTGTGGACCTCCTCACACACCTGCACGGCGAGTTCACGCGTGGGGCAGAGGATGAGCACCTGCACCGAGCGCACCTGCGGATCGGTCATCTCGATGGCCGGAATGGCAAAAGCTGCGGTCTTGCCCGAGCCGGTTTGCGACTGGCCGACGATGTCCTTGCCGGACAGCAAAACGGGGATGGCGGCGGCCTGAATGGGCGCGGCCTGCTCGAAACCGAGCTTGTCTATGGCCTTGAGGATCTCGGGGGATAGGCCGAGTTCAGAAAACAGTTTGGGTGTCATGCTGCGTCGAAGCGACTTGCCCAGCGTAGCAGACAAAGGGCCGGGAGCGAGAGGTATTCTTGGGGGCACGCTTCCGGGCAAACTTTCCTCCCTCTCCCTTCCTCGGAGGAGGGGAGAGGGTTGGGGTGAGGGGTGACGTCCGGCTGTAGGCTACCGACTTGCATTGGAATTTGGGGCATTCCAGAAATCCCCGGCGGAAAGTCAGGTCAGAAAAATGGGGCAGAAAGATCTGAGCACCCGCTGATTTTTCTGACCCCATTTTTCTGACCCTTCCTCAATGCCGCAAGGATCGGGCTGGCAGTTCCAAACCGGACAAGCCCCGCAGATGCTCCAGCAAACTGAGTTTTGGCTGCGGACGCTCCAGCTTGGTGAGCACCAGCTTGCGCGCGCTTTGCGCCTCCACAGCCCACACGTCTCCCGGCTGCACCTGCCAGCGTCGCAGTTGCACCCGGCCTTTGTCGTCGGCTATCACGATCATGCGGGAATAATCCAACGCGTCGCCCAGCTTGGCAATCCCACCAACAATCGAAGCCAACCGGGCCGGGTAAGTGTATCTGTAACTTACCGCAAAGTCATATCGCGGAGGAGCCGCGCTAAATCTCCGTAGTCCACTTGGCTGCGCCATTCTGCGGTGCCAGGATCGCCTGCGACGCCTATGGAGTGCGGTAACTTGTCACCGCTTTCCGCAGGCGACTTGTCGCCGTCGACAAACCTTAGCGCACTTGCGCCAAGCGGCCCGCAGCGCTCGCGCGAGCGCGCAGGCCACCAAAAACCCATCCACAAACCCCTCGACGGGGACAAGTCGCCTGCGGAAAGCGGCGAGAACTCGCCGCACTCCATAGCGGTGCGCCGTCTCTGCGTTAGTGAGATCCGTGCCAACGCACTGCGGTGCTCCGGCTCAGCTAAAAAATCTTTGCCCGTCCCCAATCTCTGGGAAATCCCCTCCTCCCGATCACCTCAGCGTCCCCGTCAATCATCACCGGCGGTCCCCTTGACTCCCGGAACTTCGGTTTTATAGTGCCGCCATCATGTTTAGGGATTTCGTAGAGGCGGGCAGCGAGGAGCCCCCGCCAGACCAGCGCCTCCAGCAGCTCAAGGAATTCCATCCCGCCGGACGCGGCCCGTGGGCTCATGTCCCCGACGCCGAGTGGAACGACTGGAAATGGCAGCTCAAGCACCGCGTCACCACCGTCGAGCAACTGGAGCAGTTCCTCCCCACCCTCACCCGCGAGGAACGCGCCGGAGCCATCCTCTCCCGCACCAAGCTGGCGATGGCCATCACCCCGCACTTCTTCAACCTCATTGACCCGGCGGACGAGCACTGCCCCATCCGCCAGCAGATGATCCCCCGCCTGGAGGAGACCAACACCGCGCCGTGGGAAATGGCCGACCCCTGCGGCGAGGACTCGCACTCGCCCGTGCCCGGCCTCGTCCACCGCTACCCCGACCGCGTGCTCTTCCTCGTCACGGACCGCTGCGCCGCCTACTGCCGCTATTGCACCCGCTCACGCCTCGTCAGCAACGCCAGCGGCTACGACTTCCACCCCGAGTTCGACCGGCAGATTGATTACATCGCCAAGCACCCGCAGATCCGCGACGTGCTGCTTAGCGGCGGTGATCCCCTGCTCTTCAGCGATGACAAGCTGGAGTATCTCCTCACCCGCCTGCGCGCCATCAAGCACATCGAGTTCCTCCGCATCGGCACGCGCATCCCGCTCTTCCTGCCGCAGCGCATCACACCCGCCCTATGTGCGATGCTCCGGCAGTTCCACCCGCTCTTCATCAGCATCCACACGAACCACCCGCGCGAACTGACCACCGAGGTCCGCGACGCCCTCGGTCGTCTCGCCGACGCCGGCATCCCGCTGGGCAACCAGTCCGTCCTGCTCAAGCACGTCAACGACGACCCCATCGTCATGAAGGCGCTGGTGCAGAAGCTCCTCATCTGCCGCGTGCGCCCCTACTACATCTACCAGTGCGACCTCATCGCCGGCAGCGCCCATCTGCGCGCCAGCGTGCGGAAGGGCTTGGAGATCATGAAGTCCCTGCGCGGCCACACCACCGGCTACGCCGTGCCCCAGTATGTCATTGATGCCCCCGGCGGCGGCGGCAAGGTGCCGGTGAACCCGGACTACGTCCTGAGCCGCAACGCCGACCGCGTGGTCATCCGCAACTTCGAGGGCAAGGTCTTCGAGTATGTCGAGGGCGCCGACGGCAACCCGCGCTTCAAGCCGTCCGAGAACTTCCATGTGCCGGAGATGGTGTAATGGCTCGTGAGGGGGACACTCTTGTCCCCCAGTCCACAGGCTCCGCATGCATCGCATAGCGGACAAGAGTGTCCGCCTCACGAAGCTTCCGCTTCCGCGCTGGCATCCCGTCCGCCCTTTGCTAGCCTCCGGCCCGTGAAAGCCGCGACCCAACGCAAGCCCGCCGCCCGCCGTTCCGCCTCGCTCATTTCCCGCGCCCTCGCCCAGGCCGCCAAAACCTCGCCGCCGGCCACGCCCCGCGCTGCGGCACCTGCCCCCAAGCCCGTCCCCGCCAAGAACCGCCGCCTCAACTTCGGCTCCAAGTGGGACTACGCGCCCGCGCCCGAGGACTACAAGCACATCCCCATCGCCCCGCGCCACGAGCTGTTCATCGGCGGGAAATTCGTCGTGCCGCATTCGGGCAAATACTTCGACTCCATCAATCCCGCCACCGAGGAGAAGCTCACCGAGATCGCCCTCGCCGACGAGGTGGACGTGGACCGCGCCGTGCAATCCGCGCGCGGTGCCTACGAGAACGTCTGGTCCCAGCTCCCCGCCAGCGAGCGCGGCAAATACCTCTACCGCATCGCCCGCATCATCCAGGAGAAGGCCCGCGAACTCGCCGTGCTCGAAACCCTCGACGGCGGCAAGCCCATCAAGGAATCCCGCGACTTCGACCTGCCCATGGTCGCCGCGCACTTCTTCTACTACGCCGGCTGGGCGGACAAATTGAAATATGCTTTCCCCGGCAAGACCCCGCGCCCGCTGGGCGTCGCCGGGCAGATCATCCCGTGGAACTTCCCGCTGCTCATGGCCGCGTGGAAGATCGCCCCCGCCCTCGCCTGTGGCAACACCGTCGTCCTCAAGCCCGCCGAGACCACCAGCCTCACCGCCCTGCGCCTCGCGGAAATCTTCGCCGAGGCCGGCCTGCCCGACGGCGTCGTGAACATCGTCACGGGCGCGGGCGCGACCGGCAGCGCGCTCGTGAACCACCCCGACGTGGATAAAATCGCCTTCACGGGTTCGACTGAAGTCGGCAAGGCGATAGCGAAGGCCATCGCTCAGCGGAGCGCCGGTCTCCGACCCGGCGCGAATCTGGACACCGCTCAAAACGCCGGCTCGGAGAGCGGCGCTCCGAAAATCCCCAAGCTCACGCTCGAACTCGGCGGCAAGGCCGCGAACATCGTCTTCGAGGACGCCCCGCTCGACCAGGCCATCGAAGGCATCATCAACGCCATCTACTTCAACCAGGGCCACGTCTGCTGCGCCGGCTCGCGGCTCTTCGTGCAGGAAAGCGTTTACGCCGCCGTCATCAAGAAGCTCCGCGACCGCCTCGCCACCCTCCGCGTCGGCAACCCGCTCGATAAAAACACCGACGTCGGCGCGATCAACTCCCGCGCCCAGCTCGACAAGATTCACGAGATGGTGCGCAGCGGCGTGGACGAGGGTGCGGACCTGCACCAGTCGAGCTGCCCGCTCCCGGCGAAGGGCTACTGGTTCCCGCCCAGCTTCCTCACCGGCGTCACCATGAGCCACCGCGTCGCCCAGGAGGAAATCTTCGGCCCCGTGCTGAGCGTGATGACCTTCCGCACGCCCGAGGAGGCCTTCGAGCGCGCGAACAACACCCCCTACGGCCTGAGCGCCGGCGTCTGGACCGACAAGGGCAGCAAGATCTTCAAGCTCGTGAACAAGCTCCGCGCCGGCGTCGTGTGGGCCAACACCTACAACAAGTTCGACCCGACCAGCCCGTTCGGGGGATACAAGGAAAGCGGCTTTGGACGCGAAGGTGGGATGCAGGGGCTGGCGGCGTATTGCAGGCTGGAATAATTCGCTCAGGACTCATCAAGCCAACTGCAAGTATGGAGAAGATTCCTTATATGCCAGCAAGCGATGGCCTGCTTGCTCGTAAGAGTGGCGACTGGGCCAAACGCAAGCATCACTACTTGCGCAACTACTGCGGCATCACGACTCGTTCGATGAAGAACCGGTTCCGCCTCGTTTACCTCGATGTCATGGCGGGACCAGGCTGTTGCATTAACGAGGACACCAAGGAGGAGTTTCCCGGCTCCCCATTCATCGCGTTGGAGCACGATTTCGCCCAATACATACTCATCGAGGATTCAATTGAGCTGGCTGACGCGCTCCGTCAACGCATCGCTTCTCACCCGAAGGCAGCGAAGGTCAAAGTGCTGACTGACAACTGGGTCAATGTGGTAACGACGGGGAAGCTAAAGTTCGACCAGAATACTTTGGTCGTGGCATTTGTTGATCCCACCGGCATCTCCCAGATTCCCATTTCGGCGATGCGATTGCTTGCCGCCAATCCCAAAATTGACTTGCTGGTCACAATCCAGCATCGCCTCAGCATCACCTGGAATGCACCGCAATACCGCTCCAGCAAGTCCGGCAAGACCGCATTGGACGAGTTTTTGGGCGACCAAAGCTGGCACGCATGGGACAAACTTGAAGCAGCGGAGTTTGGTCGGCGAGCCGTGGAGCGCTTCTGCGAAAACTTCCAACGGGAAGGCTTCATCGGCACGCGCCATGTGTCGGTGCCTGAAGACAATCCACTCTATCGGTTCACGCTCTTTTCGCGTCACCCGCGCGGCGAAGACTTCTGGCTTAAAATCCTCAAAACCGATGAGAAAGGACAACGTGAGCTTTTCTAGTTCGCCGGCTCGGACTGTCCCTGTCTCAACGGCTGTGGCACCTTGTGCCGAGTGAACGAACTCAACGCATGAGCGACAAATCCAAAATCGAGTGGACGGACGCCACCTGGAATCCCGTTCGGGGCTGCACCAAAGTCAGCCCCGGCTGCCTGCATTGCTACGCGGAAACCTTTGCCGAACGGTTTCGCGGCGTGCCTGGCCACCCCTTCGAGCAGGGCTTCGATCTCCGCCTCGTGCCAGACAAGCTCGGCGACCCGCTCCGCTGGATCACGCCCCGGATGATCTTTGTAAACTCCATGAGCGACCTCTTTCACAAGGACGTGCCGGACGATTACATCGTAGCCGTCGCCCGCGTCATGGTCGCTGCGAACTGGCACACCTACCAAATGCTGACCAAGCGGGCCGACCGGTTGCGCGAATTGCTGCGGGGCAAGCTGCGCTTCGCTGCCGGGCAGTCGCACATCTGGTGGGGCGTGAGTGTCGAGAACCGCAAGCACGGCCTCCCACGCATTGCCCTCCTGCGCGACACACCTGCCGCAGTGCGCTTTCTCTCGATCGAGCCGCTGTTGGAAGATCTTGGTCCGTTCGACCTGCGGGACATTCACTGGGCCATCGTCGGTGGCGAAAGCGGCGCTGGTGCGCGCCCGATGCAGCCCGCGTGGGTGCGTTCCATCCGCGCGCAATGCCACTCTGCCGGCGTCGCGTTCTTCTTCAAACAGTGGGGTGGTGTCCGCAAGAAGATGACCGGCCGCACTTTGGACGGGCTTACTTACGATGAATTCCCCGCCAAGTCCGCCAACCCAGTTCCGGATTCCGACCGGCTCTCCTGCCTACAGGAGAAGGCCGCGGAATATGCTGCTGCGTTGCACGCTTGACCTCAGGCTCACCCCAACTTGCTCCCGTTTGACGCATCCGCGCACCCGGGGCGCTCCAAACGGGAGCCGTCTACGCCAGCGTGGCACGCGGGCGGACTTTCTGGCGGCTGGTTTCGCCCGTTTGGATTGCGGGCTTGCATAAGCCCCCACTCACCCGTTATCGCGAAGCCATGAAGAAGGGCGTCGGGGTCATTTGTCTGGTCGGCGGGGTGCTGGTGCTGGTGTGGGGCCATGGCATCACCCAGTCCATCGGCTCGCGGATGGTGCAGACCTTCACCGGGTCGCCGCCGGAGCGGGCCATCCAGATCTATGCCGGCGGCACCGCGCTGATCCTCGTCGGCCTCTTCTGCATCTACACGGCCAGGCGCTGAGGCAGCCCCCTTCAGCGGAGCGCCGGTCTCCGACCCGGCGCGTTCATCCGAGAATCCGTCCACGCCGGGTCGGAGACCGGCGCTCCAAAAACAAAAAGGCCGGGGATCGCTCCCCGGCCTTTGTGAATGGATGGACGCTCGGGCTTACGAGCAGCCCAGGCTCTCGCCGCAGTTCAGGCACTTGAAGCACGCGCCGTTGCGCACGGCGATGTGGCCGCACTTCGGGCAGGCGGGCGCGTCGTGCATGAGGTGCCGGAGCGCGTCATTGAGGCTCTGGACCTTGTGGTCTGTCTGACCGGCGACGACGGCGGCGCGCAGGACTTCGCTCTTCACGAGGATGTCGGTGTCGCCGGAGAGCGGCAGCTCGGGCACGGAGCGGTTCACGCTCTGGCGCTCGATCTCGGTCAGGCCGGGCAGCGGGAGGTTCGGCTGGCCTTCCTTCGCGTTCGCCTCGCGGTAGCCGGGGACGAACTGGAACGCGAGCCAGCGGAACACGTAGTCAATGATGCTGCTGGCGCGGCCAATCTCCGGATTCTTGGTGAAGCCGCTCGGCTCGAAGCGCTGGTGCGCGAACTTGCGGACGAGCGCGTCCAACGGCACGCCGTATTGCAGCGACATGCTGGTGAGCGCGGCCACGCTGTCCATGAGGCCGCCGATGGTCGAACCTTCCTTCGACATGGTGATGAACATCTCGCCCGGGGTGCCATCCGGGAAGACGCCGACGGTGAGGTAGCCCTCGTGGCCGGCCACGTCGAACTTGTGCGTGTAGGAGGCGCGCGTCTCGGGGAGCTTGCGGCGCAGGGGCTTGCCCACCTGCTCGTGCAGGCGGGAGATTTCCACTTCCAGATCCTTGATGCGGCTTTCCAGCGTCGCGGTCTGCTCGGCCACGACGGCGGCGGCATTCGCGACCTTGTCCGCACCTTCGTTGGTCTTCTTGGTGTTGAGCGGCTGCGAACGCTTCGAGCCGTCGCGGTAGATGGCGACGCACTTGAGGCCCATGCGCCAGGCCTGCACGTAGGCGTCCCGCACGTCGGCCACGGTCGCGTCGCTGGGCAGGTTCACCGTCTTGCTGATGGCCCCGGAGATGAACGGCTGCGCGGCGGCCATCATGCTCAGGTGGGCCATGTAGTGGATGCTGCGCTTGCCCTTGTAGGCCTTGAAGGCGCAGTCAAAGACTTCCAGGTGCTGGGGCTTGACGCCGCTCTTGATCACCTGGCCGTTCTCTTCCACGTCCTCGATCGTGTCGTGCTTCTCGATGTGCGCGATGATGGACTCGTTCTCCGTCTCGTTGTAGCCGAGCCGACGGAGCGCGTCGGGCACGCCGCGGTTGACGATCTTCAACATGCCGCCGCCGGCGAGGAGCTTGTATTTGACCAGCGCGATGTCCGGCTCGATGCCCGTGGTGTCGCAGTCCATGAGGAAGGCGATCGTGCCCGTGGGCGCGAGCACCGTGACCTGCGCGTTGCGGAAGCCGTGCTTCTTGCCCTTCACGAGCGCGCCGTCCCACACGCGGCGGGCCTCGTCCTTCAGGTAGTTGAACTCCTCGCTGGGCTGGATGTCCTCGACCGCGTTGCGGTGCAGGTGGATGACACCGAGCATCGAGTCCACGTTGTCCTTCTTGAGCGGCTTGGTGACGCCGGCGCAGCGCGCGTCGCGGTAGCCCTTGAAGGCACCGACCTGCGCGGCGAGTTCCGCGCTCTGTTCGTAAGCGTGGCCGGTCATGATGGCGGTGAGCGCGCCGGCGAGGGCGCGGCCCTCGTGCGAGTCATACGGCAGGCCGTAGCTCATGCAGAGCGAGCCGAGGTTCGCGAAGCCCAGGCCCAGCGTGCGGAAGATGTGCGAGTTCTCGGCGATCTCCTTGGTCGGGTAGCTCGCGTTGTCCACGAGGATTTCCTGCGCGGTGATGTAGATGCGCACGGCGGCCTTGTAGCGCTCGACGTCGAACTTGCCGTCCTCGCGCTTGAACTTCATGAGGTTCAGCGAGGCGAGGTTGCAGGCGGTGTTGTTGAGGAACACGTATTCCGAGCACGGGTTCGTGGAGTGGATCGGCTCGGTGCCCTTGCAGGTGTGCCACTTCTGGATCGCGCCGTCGTATTGCAGGCCGGGATCGCCGCAGATGTGCGTGCCCTCGGCGATCTTGTTGAGCAGCGTGTTCGCGTCCTTCTTCTGGAGCGGCTGGCCGCTGGTGATGGACTTGGTCCACCACTCCTTGCCCTCGAGCGCGGCGGACATGAACTCGTCGGAGACGCGCACGGAGAGGTTCTCGTTCTGATACATGACGGAGCCGTAGGCCTCGCCGTTGAAGGAGCCGTCGTAGCCCTGCTCGATGAGCGCCCAGGCCTTCTTCTCTTCCTTCTGCTTGCAGTCAATGAACTCCTCGATGTCGCCGTGCCAGTCGCGCAGCGTGTTCATCTTGGCCGCGCGGCGGGTCTTGCCGCCGGACTTCACGACGTTGGCCACCTGGTCATAGACGCGGAGGAAGGAGAGCGGACCGCTGGGCCGGCCGCCGCCGGAGAGCTTCTCGCGGGAGCTGCGGATCGGGGTCAGGTCGGTGCCCGTGCCGGAGCCGAGCTTGAAGAGCATGGCCTCGGAGTAGGCGAGGTGCATGATGGACTCCATGTTGTCCTCAACCGTCTGGATGAAGCACGCGCTGCCCTGCGGGTATTCGTATTGGGTGTGGGCGCGCTCGGCCACGCTGGTCTTGCGGTTCACGAACCAGTTGCCCTTGCCGGAGGTCATACCGACGCCGTATTGATGATAGAGACCCACGTTGAACCAGACCGGCGAGTTGAACGCGCCGTATTGGTTCACGCAGAGCCAGGTCAGTTCGTCATAGAAGATCTCGCCCTCGGCCTTGGTGAAGTAGCCGTCTTTGACGCCCCAGTCCGCGAGGGTGCGGGTGACGCGGTGAATGAGCTGCTTGACCGACTTCTCGCGCTCGGGCTTGGTGGGATCCCCGTAGAAATACTTGGAGCAGACGACCTTGGTGGCGAGCAGCGACCAGTTCTTGGGCACTTCGACGCCCTCCTGCTTGAAAATCGTCTTCCCAGAGTCATCGGTGATCTCGGCGGTGCGCTTGTCCCATTCGATCTGGTCGAAGGGCTTCACCTTGGCGTCCGAGAAGACGCGGGCGAGCGAGGATTTCTTGCCGGATTTGGCAGCGGATTTGGTGGCGCGGGGGGCGGTCACGGTGGCGGCGGGGCGGCGGGCGGCGGTGGCAGGGGCGAGCATTGGCTCAGGAGCGTCAATCATGGGTTGCGGTTGGCTAGATTTGTCGGGCACTTCGCCGTCTTTCGCGCTCATGGCCGCACCATACAGCCAGAACGAAACCGACGACAAGGCTCCCTTCGCTGCTGGAGTTCCCGGTTGTGCTTGCTTCCCGGGACACCCCATTGGTTGGGGAGCGACGGTCAGGCTAGCACTACATGTAGTGGTGACAAGTAATTTTTGAATAAAAGTTATCGGATGGTTATTCGTCTCAAAAAGCCCCGAAAACACGGGGGTTCGGCGGGGTTTGTGGACAACTGGCCGGAGGGATTGTGAACAACCGGAAACAACCAGGTGACGGGGTGATTACCCCACCCCTGGGGCAGGTAAATGCCTAGTCCGGACTCGGAAAAGGCCGATGCTTTGTCGGTGCTTCGCTGTTTCCGCTGGAGCAGGGAGGTGGAGAAGAAAATTCCAAGTTCCGAGCCCCAGATTCCAAAGAAATTCCAAAGCTCAAACTCCAATCGTTCGGCGCGCCGCGCCCCGCCAGCGCTTCCGCCCTGGTTCGGTCCGGCTTGCTCGTCCAGTGCCGGGCGACCCTTTGAATTTTGGAATTTGGAGCTGCTTTGGAATCTGGGACTTGGGATTGGGAGCTTCTCCCACACTCATGCCGCTGAAAACAGCGGAGGACCGCTGTATCGGAGTTCAGACCTAACCCTCCAATGACTTGGGCGGGGCCAGCACAAACGAGGCCAGCAGCGCCTGCCGCGCCGTGGCAGGCTGGCGCAGAAGGCCCACCACCGCCCGGGCGTCGGGGGAACCGGCGTCCCGCCGCGCCACCGTGCTGACGGTCAGCGGCTTGCCGTGCTTCTCCGTCTGCTCGCCCACACGCTGCAGGTGCGCAGCCACCGTCTCGTGCAGGTGCGTGGCGCGTTGATACGCATGCGTAGAGTGATCGAGGCGCGCCAGCGGCTTGGTCGGTGCCGGCTGCGAGTCGAGCGCCACGTCCTGCCACGGCGTCGGCGCGCTCTCGCGCGAGGGCCGCCCCTCGTAATCCATCGGCTGCGACTCACGCGCCACGCGCTCAGGCAACGGGGGGGGAGGCGGAGGCGTGTGACGGCGGACGATGGGCGGCGGGGGCGGGGGCGGCGGGCTGGCCGTGGTGTCCAGCGGCGGCTTGCCTTCCAGCAGGCGCTTGAGTTCCTCTTCCCAGTTCAATGGCTGGCCTGGCGCGGACTGGGGCGCACGGGTGGGGGGAGGGGGCTGCGGCCGGTAGCTCTCGTCATCCTCGCCGCCCCACGGCTGCGGCTGGTCGCCCTTCTTGTTGCGGCCCTGCACCCAGCTTGCCAGCGCCGAGATCACGACGATGGCCAGCATCACCCAGATGTTGTCCGTCGTGACGGCGAGGCAGCCGCCGGGAACAACCGTGATGGGTGCGAACTCGGTCACAAGCAGCTTCCCGGTGAATCAGGACTTCACCTGCGGCGTGGCCCCGGCGGTGGCGATGCTCTCGCGCATGCCGGTGTCCGCCTGCATGTTCTTCATCTTGTAGTAGTCCATCACGCCCAGGTTGCCGTTGCGGAAGGCCTCGGCCATCGCCAGCGGCACCTGCGCCTCGGCCTCGACGACGCGCGCGCGCATCTCGGACACGCGGGCCACCATTTCCTGCTCGGTCGCCACGGCGGCGGCGCGGCGCACTTCGGCCTGCGCCTGCGCGATCAGCTTGTTTGCCTCGGCCTGCTCGGCCTGCAGCTTCGCACCGACGTTCTCGCCCACGTCCACGTCCGCGATGTCAATCGAGAGAATTTCAAACGCGGTGCCGGAATCCAGGCCCTTCTCCAGCACGGTCTTGGAGATACGGTCGGGGTTTTCGAGCACGGCCTTGTAGCTCTCGGAGGAGCCGATGGTGGTGACGATGCCCTCGCCGACGCGCGCAATGATGGTCTCCTCCGTCGCGCCGCCCACGAAGCGGTCCAGATTGGTGCGCACCGTCACGCGGGCCTTCACCTTCACCGCGATGCCGTCCTTGGCCACGGCGTCAATCGTCACTTTGCCGGACGAGGCGGCGGGGCAGTCAATGACCTTCGGATTCACCGAGGTCCGCACGGCCTCGAGCACGGTCTTGCCCGTGCCCTTCGTGGCGAGATCAATGGCGCAACTGCGGTCGAAGTCCAGATGGATGCCGGCCTTCTTCGCAGCGATGAGCGCCTGCACCACGGCCTCGACGTTGCCGCCGGCAAGATAGTAGTTGGACAGGTCGTCAATCGTGATGGGGATGCCGGACTTCACCGCCGTGATGCGCGTGTCCACGATGAGGCCCACCGGCACGCTGCGGAGCTTGAGCGCAATCAACTGGGTGAAGGTCACGCTCGCGCCGGAGGTCCAGGCGCGCACCCAGATCATGCCGAAGTTCAGCACCAGGATGGCGAAGAAGAAGGCGGCGAGGCCCAGCACGGCGTAGAGGAGAAACATGCCTTTGCCCTCGAGTTGTGCGAAAATTGGGGTGAGTTCCATAATGGGATCAGTGCGTTGTTGACTGCTAAAATTGTAATTCAAACCTGGCGGACCACCACCCGCATGCCTTCAACGGCCACGACCCGCACGGTTTCTCCGCGCTCGATCATCGCGCCCTCGGTCACCACGTCCACCCGCTGGCCGTTGAGGATCGCCACGCCCGCCGGTCGCAGCGCCGTATGCGCCACCCCGGACTGGCCGACGAGTTCGGGCCGCTCCGTGCCGATGTCCCCCACCACCCCGTCGGAGGCGTAAACCCGTCCGAACCGGCTTTTCGGAAAGTATCTCACCCAGAGCAGGAAACCCACGAACAGGCCTGCCAGCGTGCCGAGCAGAATCCAGTTCCCCGTCACCGCCCCAAACTCCTGATAGCCCACCACCACGCCCGCGATGAGGCTCAGCACGCCGAGAACGCCCGCGATCATGCCGGGCAGCACCGTCTCCGCGAGCAGCAGCACCGCGCCCACCAGCAGCAAGGTGATGACAAGGACCATGGCGGCGAGAGTAGGCCCCTGACTTGCGGGGGCCAAGTGGAATTCCGAGGGGTGGATTGTAGCCGGAAGGGAAGTAATTAGGGCTTGGTGATTAGTCCTGGCATCAGTCGGCGACTAATCACTAATTACTTCTTCCCCGCTTCACATCCCCGGCAGCGGCCGGTCGGGCATCGGCGCAGGCGGATCCTTCCAGGTGAACGTCGGCTCATAGCGGACCTCCAAATGCGGCGTCTCCAGCCGCCGGCCTCCCTGCTGCCGGGATTGAAAGGCTGCGGCCAGCACGCCCGTGGTCAGCAGCGTGCGCTCCACCGGCCACGTCGGCTTGCCCGTGTAGATCATCTTCTCGATGGCGTCCAGCAGGATGCCGAAGTGTCCCAGCGGCCGTGCTTCCTGCGTCCAGAACACCGTCGCGGGGATGTCCTTCCGCCCCTGCTCACCCCACGCGACGATCCACTCATTATGCCCGTCCTTGTTGTCGTGGATCATGGTGGACTTGAAGCCGTCCCGATGCTCGATGAAGAACGCCGCCGGGTTCTTCACCTGCTCGATGAACGGCTTCTTGAACCGCTTCTTGTTCTCCCGCGCGTTCACCGCCGCCTGAAAGACCGCCTCGCTGAAGCGCCCCTTGCGCATCTCCTCCCACACCTCGGGCCCCTGCATGAACTGCACCGCCGCCACGCCGCTCTCGCCCCCCTGCCGCCGCTCGACGAGACATTGCAGCCCCTCCAGCCCGTGGAAACCATAGCCCTCCAGCGGCCCATACGAGAGCGCGACCGCCTCCGTCGCGCGCGCGCCCTGCTTCATCTCCACCGCCGGATGCCGCCACAGGCACGGGATGGACGACCCGGCCATGAACGGCACGTTGAGTTCCCGCGCCGTGTCATACATCCACTTCGCATCCGTCCAGTTCCACGCGAGGTGCTTGTCGGAAAACACCGGCACGCTGCGCCCGCTCTTGCGGAAGACCGCCGCCGTCTCCTCGAAGAAGCGCCGGCGCGGATACATGATCTGCCCCGTGTCCGAAAGCGGATACTGCCCGTGCTCGCCGATCAGCAGCACCCCGTCCACCGCGAGCGAACTGCCGCCGAGCGTCAACGCCTGCTCGATGGTCTTGGCCAGCAGGAAGCCGTGCTCGCCGGCCAGCCGCGCGCTCGTGTCCTTCGGGTGCTGCTGGTCCACGAACGCGCTGGCGAGCTTGAGCTTGGGCCAGCCGTTGCCCGGCGGCCACGAGCCCTTTCCATCCATCGAGTGGCTGTGGAGCATCCGGCTGGCCAGCACATCCGCGTGCGAGTTGTGGATGTATTCCGTGACGATCGCCGCCACCCGCTTCAGCGGCGCCTCGGCCGCCGGAACAAGCTGCGCCCCCGCCGCCAGCGCCAGGCCGCCGACGAACTCACGACGGGAAAAACCGGCGGGGCCAGCGGCGACACCCGGCCCGGAGCCGGAGCCGTCCGGCGACAAATGGAATTGCACGAGTGGCTGACGCGCGGGGGCGGCAGCTTCTTGAAAGAAAGTTGGGCCCGCTGGAGGGAAGCGGTTACGGGCCAGCCGTGGCCGGACTTCCGTGCCATCGGGTGAACGCCGCCTGTCTGCAGTTGTTAATGAAGTTTAATTGCCCCGGTCGCTATTAAACGATGACGCGGTTTCGTTTAATAACGAAGTGATACCAATTCCCGATGACAATCGGTGGAATAGGTGATGCGGATTGCGACGCCGGTTCGGCTCCCTCTCCCTTCCTCGGAGGAGGGGAGAGGGTGGGGTGGCTTCCGACGGCATGCTACCGATTTACACTGCGACCGGGTATGAGGTCCTGGATGCAGCAGTGGCGAGCCCTGGATTCCGAGCCGGAGCGGAAGCTGGGAACCGGTCTGGCGTGGCCGCACGACCGTTGCGGTATGGATTGCGGCGAAGTTCTCGCCGCTTTCCGCAGTCGCGACGGTCTGGCAGCGTGGCGCAGACTTGTAGTCTGCTGTTTCGCCGGCTGGCAGCCGGCAGAGCGTCCTTGGTTCCGGACGGTTCAGAAAAGTGCGTGGCACCAGCGGGTTGCCAACCCGCGCTAGGCTCTTCGCTGTTTTCGGTGGAAGAGGGAGGCAAGCCGGGAAATTCCAAGCTCCAAGTCCCAAGCGCCAAAGAAACTCCAAAGCCCAAA
>CAZCBE010000006.1:0-121716 GCA_964496695.1 uncultured Klebsiella sp. | reverse complement strand
CAAAACCCCGCCCCCCGTGGGGGGTGTGGGCATGGGTGAGGGGGCGCGTTGCGAAGTAGAGCAGGCCACGCAAAGCCGCGCGCCGGCAAGTATCCGTGAGTCTTCCCATGCGACTGTGCGCCGCCGCCGACCCTCGACAGCCGACCCTCTCACCCTTGCCACACGCACCACACACCACTGCTCCCTGCCTGGTTTCCTCCCCTCTACGGCCGCAGCACCGAGACAAAGAACGCCACCACCCGGCTCGCGAACGCCTCATGAGCTGCCCCGGCCACCTCCGTCCGCGTCAGGTTCTCGTAGCCGTTTTCACGCGCCAGCTTGAGCGCGTCCGCCCACTGGGGATCGAGGTGGATTTTGACGCCGTCCTTGTCCCCTTGAAACGCATGGATCGGGAGCTTCACGCGTTCCGGTGCCTTCGAGATGGCGTCAATGCCGCGAGCGCGGAAGTTGGCCGCCGCCGGCGCGGCCCCGGCGAGGAGTTCCGGCCGTTGGAAAACGAACTGCCACATGAGATGCCCGCCCGCCGAGAAGCCGGTGATGAAGAATTTCGCCTGCCCGCTGACCGACTGCTGAACTTCCTGCACGATGCCAAGCACCGCCTGGAAATCAGCCGGATCTCTGCCATTGGAACTGACGCACGGGGCGACCACGATGAAGGGGTGCGCCCCCCGGGCGTTGACGAAGTTGTTGAAGCAGCCCTGGAAATTGTGCCCGGACCCGTCAATGGCGACCAGAATCGGCCACTTCGTCCCCGGCTCCCAGCCCTTGGGCAGCGACAGGTAATACTGAACGCCCGAGCCAGCCGCCGTCTTGAGTTCCGGCCTGGGCGTTTCCGCAGCGCCGCAAGTGAGCCAACCGCCAAGCAGGAGAAGTGCGGCGACGCGGAGCAGGAACCGAGTCGCTCTCAAATGCCCTTTCATAAATTCTCTCGAATGATCCGGGCGACGGCTTCCCCGTCCCCCACAGCCCGTCCGTTCCGGATGGTCAGGAACGAGGAGTGCTCTGAGACATAGGCCTTGCGTGCCCGGTCTGCTTTGTAAAGCACAGTGAACGGCACCGACTTGCGCCCGAAGGCCGCAATTGTAGGAACCAGATCTTCTCTCTCCGTCATGTCTGCGATCACTGCAACCACTCCATGCCGCTGCATGGCCTCAGCAGCTTCCGGGGCCTCCAATGCGTATAGAGGGCCAAGCGCAGTAGGGCTCCAATGAGCTACAAAGGCGATGAGAACGGGTTTGCCATGGTTGCGTGTCAGGCACTCGTCGAGCGAAACGCCTAAGTCTTGGATCGCAATTTCGGTCGAAGGAGGAGATGCGACACGACACCCCGCACTACTGAGCATGAGCGCAAGAGCTAGAGCGATTGTTACGAGCGGGCGCATGGCAGTGACTTCGCTGGTGGTCCGAGATCGAGCTATCTCAATGCTGCTTTTTCTCTTCCGACTCAAACTCAATGATCCGCATTTTGAGGTCGCCATTCTTCAACCGCCCGTAGTCGTCAGGGTAGTAAAAGCGCAGACGGACAAGGGCGGAGCCAAAGATCCAGAATCTCTCGCCAGTCTGAGCGTCGGCGATGAGAGACGCCTTGTGCATGGCAATATCCGCTCCGCCCCAGTCCGCCTTGACGCGCTCAATCAGTGCTGGTGCTTCGATAGGTGAGTTAACGACAAGACCAGCAGTCGGTTGGTAGCGGACGGGAGTCAGCCTGCGGTTCACAACCTGCCCGACGAGCGCGTAGCATACATCGCCAATCTTCACGCGATATCCACCAACGAACCTCTTCTCCAAGCTTTTTGCGGGCGGCAGTTCGCTTTTGGGGCGGTTTTTTGGGTCGTATTCGTCACTGAAGTAACGAAACGCAAAGCCTTCACCGATCGTGAGCTTCGTTGGGCGCCTGTCGTCGAGATGGCTGATAAGCTGTGGAAGGACTGCTACGCCTCGGCGTGCCAGCTCGCGCATTTGTGGCGGGATTTTTGGAGCGGGAGAACCGAGCACACCTGCAACAAACTGAAGCGGTTTGTCCTCAACGATAAATCCAAGAACGTAGGCAGTGCCATGAAGACCCGGAGCTTCGGTATCAATCTGTGCCAATTCATCAATGAGCTTCTCGTCGGGCATGGCCGACAAGTCGTCTGCTGCGCTTGCCAGAGCGGCCAGCACGAACGCCAATAAAATCACGAGCACTGATTTCATAAGCCAGACGGAGAGTTCAACAGACATCGCCACGCGCCAACGGGAGAGCTCATGCCTAAATCTTATGGCCGCCGCCCGCCCTGTCCAGCCTCATCACCCGCGTCCCAGACGCAACTTCTGATGCCGCACGAAACCGTGACTTCGCACACGCCAGGAGCGCACGTAATCGCCACCGTCTCCGGCGGCGCGGAGCGTTTGGAGTGCGGCGTGTTTCACCGCCGCTTTCGGTTGGGCGCACGGTAAGGGCTACGAGTTTGCCAACGCCCCTGGAACGGGAAAGAGCGGTGCTGAAAGACACCGCACTCCAGACGCTGGCGCGACTTCCATCGTCTCGGGCTGCCGCGAACGGAGCAGACTCCAGGTCGTATCATTGGATGCAAGAAACCGGAATGCCCCCACCCGCCCCCCGGCACGAAACGCCATTGCCGAGTCCGGCCCGTTCGCCTACACACTGGGGAACACCGCCACACCGCGACCATGAAAACCGTCCTTCGCGCCGTCCTGCTCGCCGGGCTTTTGCTCGCGCCGCTCTCCCCCGCCGCGCCGCCGCTGGCCGAGCTGGAGGGCTACCACACGGTCACCACCGCCCTCACCACCAAGCTCGGCAAGGCCGGCAACGCCCCCACCGGCCAGTCCGGCTATCTCGGCCTCCACATCACGCCGGACCCGAAGGGGCGGCTGGTCATCGGGGAAGTCGCGGAGAACTCCCCGGCGGCCAAGGTGGGCGTGCGCGTTGGTGATGTGCTGCTCAAGCTGGACCGGCAGGCCGTCACCTCCGCTGACACGTTACGCGACCTGCTCCAGCGCAAGGCACCGGGTGAATTCGCGCAGCTCACCGTCACCCGCGACCGCAAGACGCTGGACCTCCTCGCCACCGTGGCCGCCACCAGCCGGCCGCGCCGGACGGGCGAGCAGCGCGCCGTGATGGGCATCCGCACGGGCGAGGTCTCGGACGAGGGCGCGCCGGTGGCCTCCGTCACCACCGGCCTGCCAGCGGACAAGGCCGGGCTCAAGGTCAGCGATGTGATCGTGAAGATCGCCGGGGCGGTGATCGCTGCCGGCCAGTCGGTGACCGAGCTGCTGGCGGAGAAATCGCCCGGCGACACGGTGAGCGTGGTGGTCCGCCGCAAAGGGGAGGAGCAGGAGTTGCAGGTCACCCTCACGGCGGACAGCGTTTCCTCGACGGGCGAGGAGCCGCGCACGATCTGGAAGAAGCCGGGCTACAAGCTGGCCATCATCGGCGTCGAGTTCCCCGACACGAAACACAACCCCGCCGTGAGCATGGGCGACTGGGAGCAGGCGATGTTCAGCACGGGCACCTACACGAAGACCAACGCCACCGGGCAGTCGGTCTTCGGCAGCCTGCGCGATTACTACATTGAGCAGTCCTGCGGCCAGTTGCAGGTGGACGGACGGGCCTTCAACTGGCTGGAGATGGGCAAGAAGCGCGGCGATTACTCGCAGTCCGCCAGCCCGCCGGCCAAGACGGCCTTTCTCACGGAAGCGCTGGACCTGCTGCTCAAGCGCGACGGCGCGAATGCCCTGAAGGACTTCGACGGCATCGCGTTCATCTACGCCGGCGACCGCTATCCGAACGCGAACCGGGGCAGCCTCTTCTGGCCGCATCGCGGGAGCGTGACCTACAAGGGCAAGCGCTGGCCCTACTTCATCTGCGCGGAGGGCGGGCGGCGCATGGGGAACATCAGCGTCTATTGCCACGAGTTCGGCCACATGCTGGGCATCCCGGACCTCTACGCGCGCCCGGAGAATCCCGGCTCCGAAGGCCTGGGCAACTGGTGCGCGATGTCCAACCAGACGCCCTACGGCCGGCCGCAGCACTTCGGCGCGTGGTGCAAGGAGCAGCTCGGCTGGCTCAAGCCGGCGGTGCTGGACCCGACGGTGAAGCAGAAGCTCGTGCTCGCGCCGATCAATGGCTCGACCAACGAGTGCTTCAAGGTGCTCCTGCGGCCCGATGGCAGCGAATACCTGCTGCTCGAGAACCGCCGCAAGACGGGCTTCGACGGCAGCCTGCCGGCGGAAGGCCTGCTGATCTGGCGCATCGTGGGCAGCCGCGTGATTTTGGAGGAAAGCCATGGCGTCGAAGGGCCGGCGGGGCCGCGGATGTTCCTCACGTCGGTGCCGTATCCCAGCGGCGCGAACGATGCCTACACGCCCTTCACCACCCCCAGCAGCCGCTCGCTGCTCGGCGGCGGGCTGCCCGTGCATCTCACCAACATCCGCCAGCATCCCGACGGCCGCGTGAGCTTCCACCTGGGATACGAGTATCAGTGAGGGGACACTCCTGTCCCCGCCGTCCCGAGTGGGTTTTCGATTGATATGGGCTGGGAGAATCAGCGAGGTGTTCGTGCGCGCGCTTTCCCCTCACCCCGGCCCTCTCCCTTGGGGAGAGGGAGCAAGGTCGTCCGCATCCCGTGGATCCGCGCGCTGGCCTAGCTCCGCGGCTGGTTGACTAGTCCCCTCTCCTCAGGGGAGAGGGCCAGGGTGAGGGGGAAGGGAGCGTCCGATGGCCGGGCCGCGTGCTATCGGATTTCATCCTCCCTTGGGAATAGCTGCCTTCCTCTCTGTGTCCATCGGGTCTCTGTGGTCAAAATCGGTGCGACTCCACCACACTCCGCCTTCACGTCAAAGGCTCTTGCCCGGAATCAACCGCGCGAACTCCAGCCATTGACGAGTGACTTCCGCGCCGGCTTTAAAGTCGTAGGCAGGCTTCCAACCGAGCGTTTGCTTGAGCAGTTCGTTCGAGAACTCGATGGGAAAGGCTTCCAGACGGATGCGGCTGGGGTTGGGCATCGGCACGCCGGGACCGGTGCTGGCGCGCGGACGCGGCGACAGCTTGGCCTTGAACGCGAGCACCTTCTCCTCGCCCATCTGGGACTTCACCGTCTCCTTGGCCCAGATGATGGCGGACTTGATCACCGGCACCTTGGCGAACTGCCGGTGCAGATCCGGCGAGACGACCAGCTTGGCCGCAGCGGTCAGGTTGGATTTCACCGTGGGCTTTTGCTTCGCCCAGTAGGCGCGCAGTTCGGCGGTGTCGAAGTTCACGGTCTGCAACGGATGGCCGAGCATGCCGCCGAAGGTAAGGTTCCACTCGCGCCAGGTGATGGCCTTGTCCGAGTTCACAAAGAACGCCTGACCGACACCCTTGTCCGTGGTGATCGCGGCGTGGATGGCGGAGCAGACATCATCCACCATCACGGCGTTGCAGACCCACTTGCCGTCGTCGAGCAGGCCGATGACGCCGCCTTTGGCCTGCTGCACAGCGGCAATGACGAAGCCGCCGTAGGGGCCATAAACCACCGTGGGCCGCAGGATGATCGCGGGCAGACCACCGCGCTCGATGGCCTGCCGCACGAGCAGTTCCTCCACCGCCTTCGAGACGACGTAGGTGCTTTCGTCGCGGCGGACGATGGGCGCGGTGGCCTCGCGGCAGCTCTCGGGACCGGGGTTCGAGCCGTGGACGGACATCGAGCTGATGTGGACGAAGCGTTTCACCTTCGCCTGCAGCGCGGCAGCGATGACGTTGGCGGTTTCCTTCGGGGCCTTGTCGTCCTCGCCATGCGCAAGGTGGACGAGCGTGTCACAGCCTTCAAGGGCCTTCACGATGGTTTCCACCTTCGTGAGGTCGCCGGGAATCATCTCGGAGTCGAGCCGCGCGATGCGTGTGGCGTGGGTGTAATTGCGCACCAGCGCGCGATACGGCAGCCGCCAGTGCAGCTTGAGCCGCTCGCACAACCGCGTGCCGATGAAGCCCGTCGCGCCGGTGAGAAGAATCTTCGTGGGTGTCATGCGGAAGGGCGATGCGGAGGAATGACCAATGACCAATGACCAATGGCCAATGAATGACCAATGACGAATGACCAACGGGTGGACGGGGTCTGGCCGAATGAAGGCATCGTTGCGAGCCTTCTCCCTTCGCGGAGCGAGGGGAGAAGGTGGCCGGAGGCCGAATGAGGGGTGCGGCCACCAACGCCGCAGCAGCCACCCCTCACCCCGGCCCTCTCCCCTTGCTCCGCAAAGGGAGAGGGAGAAAAGGCGTATAGCTGCCTGCCGTTGGTTCTGCCGGCGCACGTCTGGCCCGCTCCGCGCTGGCGTCGCCAGTCCATTGGGCATTGGTCATTCATTGGACATTGGGAATCGGGCCTTGGTCATTTGTTGATTTCCACCCACGGCTGCTTCATCGGCGTGCGCGCCGCATAGGCCCGCTCGATGATCGCCAGCGACATCGTGGCGGACTCGGCGGTGACCTTTGGCGTGCCGCGCGTGCGGACGGCGCGGGCGAAGTCTTCGATTTGCAGCAGATACGGGTTCGGCGCGGAGCCTTGGTAGCGCACGCCGAGTTCCAGCGGTTCGCCGCCCACGGTGCGCGTCACGATGAGCGCGTCGGGATCGAGATACTTCACTTCCGCCGTGCCGTGGGTGCCGATGACCTTCACGCCGTTGAGCAGGCCGTGGGTCCAACTGAAGCTCATGCGGCAGGGCACGCTGCGGCCTGCGATGGCGAGCTTGCCGGTGAGGTTAGCGTTGCACTCCACGCCGCCGAAGGAGTCGTCCTCGTAGGCGATGTCGCTCACGCCACCGAAGAGGTCCACGACGCGGTCAATGAGATGCACCCCGGAGTCGAAGAACGCGCCGCCGAGCGTGAGCTTCTTGTTGAAGTAGGCGTCGCTGGTCATCACCCAGCCCATCACGGAGCCGGCCTCGGCGATGACCTCCTGAATCTCGCCGATGAGCGGGTCGCTCACGATTCGGCGGAAGACCTCGGCGTTGCGGTTGAAGCGCGTGACGAAGCCGACGGAGAGGATGCGCCCGTGTTTCTTGGCCGCGTCGCTCATCTGCCGCGCCTCGGAGGTGCTCAGGGCGATGGGTTTCTCGCACAGCACATCAATGCCCATGGCCAGCAGTTCGCAGGTGACGGGCGCGTGAAACTTAGGCGGCACGGCGACGAGCGCGGCGTCCACATGCCCGGCGAAGTCTTTCACCTCGGCAGTGACGCGGGCGTCGGGCAGGCCGTATTCCTGTTTGGCGAGCTGGGTGTTCTTGGTGATGCGGTCGCAGAGATAGGTGACCTCGACGTTGGGCGAGAGGATGAACGCCGGGAGGTGCATCTCGCGCGTGACCGCGCCGCAGCCGACGATGCCGAGCCGCACAGGTTTGGTTGGGTTGCTCACGATGGCTGAATCAAATCGCCGCGCTGAAAACGAAGAGTGAAGTAAGGCATTTGGCGGGGCGCGGCAAGCCGACATTCCGAGCACCCCGCACTTGTCCCTCTCGCCCCACAGGAGGAAAGAGAAGTTTCGCGGCGGAGTCCAAGGTGCAACAATGGCTGAACACAGGAGTTTCTGCGCCGTCTCTGCGGCAAGCAGCACCAACCACTTCGCGACCGCTCTCCCAGTGGCTGGCGAGGACGCGGGCGCCACGTAGCGCCGGCCTCCGGCCGGCCGTGCCGCAAGCGTCCTGGCTTGCCTGTGGGACGAAACCGGGGCAGTGCATGGATGCCCCCTCAAACGGGGCGCATCACGACACTGCCCCGGAGCGCGGGTCTGCGGCACAGTGCCATGACATAGTGGACAACCTAGTGCCACGACATGGTGGACACCTCACCGCAAGGCGCTCCGCAGGGCCGATCGCAGCGGGCGCGCCTATTCGTGCTTGCGGCGGCGAGTCCGTTACGCGCGGCGACCGGCGACAACGCGCGCAGGGAGCGCGCGTGCTCGTTGTCGCCGCTCGCTCGCAAGCACGAATAGACGGCGCGGGAAATCCCTATGCGGAACTGCTCCGCAGTCTCCCAACTGCGCAAGACTGTTCACCATGTCGTGGCACTGTGCCTGCGACCCGCAGCAGCCCGCCCTTGTCCATGGCTCTTCTTGTAGGCCAGCGGGGACGGCCAATTGGACGTTGCTGCGGTCACAGACCCGCGCTCCGGAGGCTTTCGGGGCAGGGTCAAGCTGCGCCCTCTCACACGACACGGCCGCCTTTTCCCTTTTCAACCTTGCTGCCTTTCGCCAGCCTCCGCGCCGACACCTATGGCAAAAGCGCATTCCTACAAGTTTTGTTTCGGTCCGTGGAACATCAGCGAGGGCCAGGATCCCTACGGCCCGCCGGTCCGGCAGCCGCAGACCTTTGACTGGAAGCTGGCCAAGCTCAAGGAGCATGGCTTCGACGCGATGATGTTCCATGATGACGACGCGGTGCCGGACCTCGACGGCAAGTCGGCCAAGCAGATCGTCAAGGAGGCGCGCGAGCTCAAGAAGCGGCTCGACGGGATCGGCATCGCCGCCGAGATGGTCGCCCCGCGCCTGTGGTTCCACCCGAACACGGTGGACGGCGCCTACACCAGCAACGACCCCAAGTGCCGCGCCTACGCCATCGAGCGCTCGAAGGTGTGCATAGACATCGCGCACGAGCTGGACACCGACCTCATCGTCCTCTGGCTGGCCCGCGAAGGCAGTTACATCCGCGAGTCCAAGAACGCCCGGCGCTGCGTGGACTACCTGGTCGAGGCCTTCGACAAGATGCTCGGCTACGACAAGAGCATCCGCCTCTCCATCGAGCCCAAGCCCAACGAGCCGATGGACCACGCCTACATCCCCACCATTGGCCACGCACTGGCCATCGCGCAGCTCACGCGCGACCCGAAGCGCGTCGGCTGCCTGATCGAGAGCGCACACGCCATCCTCGCGGGTCTGGACCCGGCGGACGAAATTGATTTCGCCTGCGCCTTCGGGAAGCTCTGGTCGCTGCACCTCAACGACCAGAACGGCCTCAAGTATGACCAGGACCGGCCGTTTGGCTGCACGAACCTCCGCAGCGCCTTCGACCAGATCCGCGCGCTGGAGCGCAACGGCTACGGCCGGAAGGGTGAATACGTGTGCTTCGACGTGCATCCCTTCCGCACCACCAAGGAAGAGCACTGGCTCGACCATCTTACGAACAGCCGCCGCACCTTCCTCCGCCTGCTGGACAAGGTCCGCAGCTTCGACGAGAAGGCCGCGCAGGCGCTCGTGGACGACCGCAACTATCAGGCACTCGACCAGTTGGTGATCGAGCATCTGATGGGCAAATGATGAACCGCAGTTAACGCAAAGGCGCAAAGACGCCAAGGCACAGAGAGTATGGATTTGGCTTGGGGCACCAAATTGAACCGTGCTCACCTGCCCGGTGAGTGCGGGAGCGAAACCAGCCTGCCGGTTCTAATTGCGACTTCGCGGCTTTGCGCCTTTGCGTTAAATCTCAACCGTCGGAATTAGGATGAGTTCTGCTCCCGCCACCATCTCCGCCCCGCCCGGCACGACGAACCGCGCGTTCCTCGAACAGTTCGCCCAGCCCGGACGTGTTGGCCTGTGCGGCGGGGACACGCTGATTGACCGGGGCATCGCGCGCGCCGAGCGCCACGCCACGCCGGACGGCCAGTGGAGCCGGTGGACGCACGCCTTCATCTTCGGCGAGCGGCGCAGCGACGGCCACCTGTGGATCATCGAATCGGACATGCAGATGCTACGCGGGCACGTCCAGTTCGGCGTGCAGGAGAACCGCACCACGAAATACCACGACGAGCAGCTCTACTCGTCGCTGGCGATCCTCGACTTCCAGCTTCCGCCAGAACATGTGAAGCGCATCGTGGCGGAGGGTCTGGAACTGGTTTCCGGCCGCACCCGCTACTCGCTGCGGGAGATCCTCGGCATCCTGATTGCGCTCCGGCATCCCAGCCTGCGCGGGCGTGGCAATCTGCTCGACCGCGACAACGCCTTCTTCTGCTCCGCGCTGGTGCGGCATCTATTTACGAAGGCCAGCTACGATCTCACGCCCGGCCTGGACGTGAAGCACACCGCGCCGGAAAACCTGTTCCGCTCGCCGGTGCCGCACCAGACCTGGACCTTGGAGCGCACCCTGCCGCACAGCCATCTCCGGGCGCTCGCCAAACGCGTGAAGCAGCGTGTGCGCACCCGCCTGGGACGGGGCTAAAGTGGGGCGGACACTCCTGTCCGCTGGGCGTTTTTATGCGGCTGACCAGCCGCAGCGAACTCCCGATAAATCCCCAAAGATTTGGGAAAGACAAAGATGGAGCCGAACTGCCAAGCAAGAATGCATGAGCCGCACAGGCTCTCCGCGGAGCGCGGCGTTCACGCCGCAGAAGGCTGCGACCGGGACACTGCGCTCGAACCAACCCTGGCGCGCTCTCGTTTCTGCGGCCTGAAGGCCGCCGCATCGGTTCCCGCTCGCAGCAGAATTTGGTTTCCATCTTTGTCTTTCCCAAATCTTTGGGAGTTCTCCTTCCATCGCAGAGGCGCATCAGCGCAGAGACCAAGGCTCACGCGGGGCTCCTTTCTGAACAAATCTTTTACAATCCCCTGACGCACGGGTGACAACCGCCCGGACGGAGCGTGCCAAGCTGCCGGCATGAAAACCACGCTGCTTTCAGCCTCGCTCCTGATTCTCGCCCTGGCCCTGCTGCCTGCCCGCATCCCCGCCTGCGGCGGGTATGGGTCCGCGACAAAAAGCTTCGCCGCCCACGAATGGGGCACGTTCACCTCGGTGCAGGGCGCGAACGGCGTCCAGCTTGAGTGGAACCCGCTCATCGCTTCGGACCTCCCGCCGTTCGTCCACAACGTCAGCAAGAACGCCCTCGACCCGCGCGCCCGCAGCTACCCGCTCTATTTAGCGAAGACCGCCGCCCGCTCGCTTCAGCGCATGGAGACGCCGGTGATCTACTTCTACTCGGATCGCGAACGCACGGTGGACGTGACGGTGCAGTTCCCGAACGGCCACATCACCGAGTGGTATCCGCAGCTCAGCCCGGACAGCTTCAAGACGCCGGGCCGGATCACCAAGCTGGTCTGGGACCGCGTGACCATCCTGCCGCGCACGCAGCATCCGAATCTGGAGGCGGAACTCCCCACGCACGCCGCGCCGAGCCATTACTTCCCCGCGCGCGAGGCCGAAGCAGACTTCCTCCGCCGCGCGCCGGACAAGGATGCCAAGCCCGAGCTGGAAAGCCTGCTGTTCTATCGTGGCGTCGGGCACTTCACCGCGCCGCTGGCGGTTTCCCTTCCCGGCGCAGCGAATGCACTGCACTTGAAAAACAACGGTGCCGAACCGTTGGGCAACCTCTTCGTCCTGCAAGTCACGGGTGACCGGGCGAATTTCAGCTTCGTGGAGCAGCTCACGCCGAGCGGGACGAAGGAGGTCACGTTGCCGGGCAGCCGTGATTCGCAGCCGCTGAGCGAGGTCGCCGAAATGCTCGGCACTGAGATGCGCCGCGCGCTGGTGAAGGAAGGCCTGTTCGAGCGCGAGGCCGCCGCGATGGTGAAGACGTGGCGCGACTCGTGGTTCGCCGAGCAGGGCGTGCGCGTGCTCTACACGCTGCCCCGCGCGTGGACCGACCGCACCCTGCCGCTCACCATCACACCCGCGCCGGCCAAGACCGTGCGCGTCATGGTGGGCCGCGCCGAGGTCATCACGCCGGCCGTAGAATCCGCCGTGCTCGCGCAGCTCCAGCGGTTCATCGCCGCCGAGCCGGCGGCGCGCATGCAAATCGCCTCGGACGCGCGGGCGCTCGGCCTCGGGCGCTTCCTGGAGCCCACGGTGCGGCGGCTCTCCGGCCGTGTCCCCGCCCAGCAGTTCAGCACGCTGGGCTGGGAGTTCATGACCCAGGTGGCCGCGCCCGTGCCGGCCCCGGCTGCCGTGGCCACTCGTTTCGAATAACCCATCACCCAAACCCAACCATGAGAATCAAACTCCTGTCCCTCGGTCTGCTCGCCACCACGCTCGTCGCCCTCGCCGGCCTGCCGCCGGAGCAGCAGCCGCAACCGGCCTCGCAAGAACCTCCCGCCCAGCCGGTGGTCACCAACGCCGTCCCTGCCGAACTGGCGAAGATGCACGCTGAAAACCTCCGCCGTTTCGCCGCTTCCCCGGGGTTTGGACTGAGTCGCACTCCGAATTTGCGGCAACACACCGAATTTCAACTGGCCGGGATGAACCGCTACGTGCCCAAGCCCGACCTCATCGCATTGGAAACCAAGCCTGTCGCGTATCGCAGCCTCGGTCGTGAGGCGCTCGGCATGGCCACGCTGACCAACCGGATCATTCGCGCGCAACTGCACTCACGCCCGATCACCACGGATGAAGCCAGGGCCATCGCCGAACTGCGGTCGGGGAAGGAATTCGCCCAACGCCCCATCACGGCACCGGCGGGTTCCGGGAAGCCTCCGGCCGAAGCGGCGACACTGGTCCTCGGGGCCATGCGTGCCAACGCGGCTTGCGCCAAATGCCACGAGGTCCCGGAAGGCACGCTGCTCGGAGCGTTCTCCTACACGCTGTATCCGAATGCAGCTTCTACCAATGCGTTGGTGAGCCTCCTTGGGCAAGGCCTTCAACCCTGACCGCCATGAACACGAACTCAATCCCCGCCTCGCTCCGCTTTGCCCTGCCGTTGCTGATGGCGTGCGCCGCCTTCGTCGTCCTCGCCGGCCTGCCGCCGGAGCAGCAGCCGAAGCCCGAGCCGCAGCAACCGCAAGTCTCCCAAGTCCCCGCCGAGCTGGAGAAGATGCACGCCGAGCACCTTTTCCACTTCACGCTTGCGCCGGGGTTCGGCCTGGACCGCATAGACCGCATCCCGACACGCTCTGAGATCATCTTGGCCGGGGCGACTTACACGGTGAGCCGACCGGACCTCCTCGCGCTCGAAACCAAGGCCGTCGCCTACCGGAGCTTCGGCGGGGAAGGCGTGAGCATGAGGATGCTGACGAACAAGACGCTGAAAGCGCAGCTCCAGACGCGCCCCATCAGCAACGAGGAATCCCGCGCGATCCGGGAGCTGCGCGAAGGCAAGGACCTCGTGCAGCAGGCGGGCACGCTGCCGGTCCCGCAAGCAGCCGGGCGCGCACCGGTCACGGTGCCAGTCATCCGGGTGGTCGGCGCGATGCGGGCTGCGGCCAGTTGCGCCAAGTGCCATGAAGTTCCGCAGGGCACCTTGCTCGGCGCGTTCTCCTACACGCTGGTGCCGGCCAAGGCCACCCCGCAGCCTCGGTGATTCCATTCAAGATTATTGCCTCAACTCCCCCAGCCATGAAACCCAATCCCTGCTCCCACTCGCCCCATTCAAACGCGGCGTTCATCCTGAAGGCATCAGTTGCCGTCGCACTGTTGGTGGCGTGCGCCGCCCTGGCGGGCGAGGTGTCCGACCCGCCAGTCATCAAGCGACCGGCCAAGGCCCGGCCAGTCGCAAAGGCGAAGACAGCTGCCGGACCAGCCCTGTTGTCGGCGCACGGCTATGGCAAGCCTGACCGCCAGTTCGACTCCGCCGAGGCCATGCACACCGACCATATCCATCGGTTCGAGACAGCCCCGGGTTTCGGCATGAGCCGCATCATGATCATGCCGCGCGCGAGCGAACTCACGCTCGCCTACGACACTTATCTGGTGCCCAAGCCCGACCTCATTGCCCTGGAAAGCAAACCCATCGCCTATAAGAGCCGCGCCGAGATGATCAGCCTGGCCAGCCTGACCAATCGCACCACCCGCGCCCGGCTGGAGACGCGCCCGCTGTCCGAGCTGGAAACCAAGGCCATCGCCAGCCTGCGGGAAGGCCGGAACCTCGTGGTGCAGCCGACCACGTTCCCGGTGGAGACGCTCCGAGGCACGCACGAAGTTGCCGGCCTGCTCGCGGTCGGCGCGCTGCGCGCCAAAGCCAGTTGCGCCAAATGCCACGAGGTTGCAGAAGGCACGCTGCTCGGCGCGTTTTCCTACACCCTGTATCAGACCGCCACCGTTGCTGGGCAGAACGCCCCCAGCGCCCCGGAGCCGGAATCACGATGAGGACAGGCGCGACCGATGAATGTCCGAACGCGCTTGGGAGCACGGCGAGTTCTCGCCGCTTTCCGCAGGCGACTTGTCGCCGTCGAAATCGAGTTGTCCTGGCATTGGCGGAGGTTTCCGTGCTGGCGCCAGCCGAGCGGGCTGCTGCCAAAAGCGCCGTTCCGCCAGCTCGACGGCGACAAGTCGCCTGCGGAAAGCGGGGACAAGTCCCCGCACTCCATAACGCGCGCCGCCGCAGTCGCACTTTCTGGTTCGATGCCCATCAGTCAGGTTCACCAATCTCGCAGATGCCGCGCTCGACTCCGGCCGGTGCTTGCGCGATGCTGCCCACCGAGCCATGAGACGCGTCGCGCTTCTTTTCGTCCTCGCGGTGTTTGTGCCGAGCCTGGTGCTGGCCTGGCTCGCCGTGCGCTCGCTGCGCGACCAGCAGTTCGTCCTCGAACGCCAGCAGTCGCTCCTGCTTCAGGGCCTCGCCGACCGCCTCGCGCGCGACGCGGAAGCCTATCTGGATGACCGCCAGCGCGAGTTCGTGGCGCAGGTCGAGACGCTCATGGCGGAGTCCTCGCCGGCCGAGCTTTCCCGCCGCTTCGACGACACGCTCCGCAAGTCGTGGCCGCTCGCGGATGTGGGCTTTGTAGTGACACTCACGGGCAATCTCCTCTCCCCGTCGCCCTGGGGCCGCCCGGACGCGCGCAGCTTCTGCATCGCGAACTCCGCCTTCCTCGGCAACCGCGAGGCGGTCGAGGTTTATTGGAACACCCCCAAGGGCTCCATCAATCTCTCGCGGCTGAACGACAACGGCGCCAACGGCATCAACCCCGGGCCGCAGGTTCCACCGCGAGTGCCGCCGCCCGGGCCGCAAAGCCAGCAGTTCCAAGCCGTGGAACAGGCTCAGCAGCAGGTGGAGCAACAGGATGTGAGCCTGAGCAAGAACAACAGCTATCAGGTCAAAAACCCCAAGCGAGTCGTCACCCCACAGCAGGCCCTCTTCCCGCAAAGCGCACCGGGCGGACAGCCCGCCCAGCAGAAAGAACCGGCCGACAACGAATCCTCCAAAGTTGCCGCCGCCGAGGCTGAGTTCCGCCAGCTCATCGGTGAATCCAGCGAGGGCACGCTCGCCCGGTTCGTGGACAACAAGCTCAAGCTGATGTTCTGGTATCGTCCGCCCCGCGACCCGTCGCTGGTGTTTGGCGCACAGTTGCAACTGCCCAAACTGATCGCCGACCTCCGGCCGGTCGTGCATGTCGAGGCCCCGTTGCACGAAGAAGTGTGCGTCGCGCTGCTGGACGATGCCGCGCGGCCGCTGGCGTTGTCGCACGCAAATTTCCAGCCGATCTCGTGGAAGCGCCCGTTTGTCGCCACCGAGATCGGCGAAGCCCTGCCGCACTGGGAGATGGCGGTGTATCTGCTCGATCCGGCGAAGCTGACCCAGTCCGCACGGACACTCACGCTCACGATCAGCCTGCTCGTCACGGTGCTGGTGCTGGCCATCGGCGTCGGCGGCTGGCTGCTGGTCACGGACCTGCGCCGCCAGCTCACGCTCGCGCGGCAGAAGACCGACTTCGTCAGCAACGTCTCGCACGAGCTGAAGACGCCGCTGACCTCGATCCGCATGTTCTCCGAACTGCTCGCCGAGGGCCGCGTGACGGACCCGGCAAAGCAGCGGAACTACCTGCAGGTCATCACCGCCGAGGCCGCCCGGCTCACGCGGCTCATCAACAACGTGCTGGATTTCTCCCGGCTCGAACGCGGCGAGAAGAAATACGCCTTCGTCCGCTGTGACCTGGGGGCGGTCGTGACCGACACGGTGGAGACCTATCGCCCGCATCTGGAGCAGGCCGGCTTCACGCTGGAGCTGGACACCCCGCCTGCGCCCGTGTTCGTGAACGGTGACCGCGACGCACTCGCACAGGTGCTGGTGAACCTGCTGTCGAATGCGGAAAAGTATTCCAACGGCCGGAAGGAGATTCGCATCGACCTGCGTCAATGCGCGCAGCCCCTGCCCTTCCTTGAAGTGCGCGTGCTGGACCGCGGCCTCGGCGTGCCGCCCGGCACCGAAGAGCGCATCTTCGAGCAGTTCTACCGCGCCCATGATTCGTTGAGCAGCGGCATCCAGGGCAGCGGGCTGGGCCTGACGCTCGCGCGGCAGATCGCCCGCGCACACGGGGGTGAGGTGAGCCATGAGGCACGCGAGGGCGGGGGAAGCTGCTTCGCGTTGCGGCTGCCAGTGGCGAAAGAGGAGCGCGGATGAACCTGTGCCCAGAGCCTTGCGTGCTGCGTGTCGCGTGTTGCGTGTTGCGTGACTCTCATCCGGGGCGTCCTTGGCTAATCACGGAACACGCAACACGCAGCACGGCACACGTCGCCTCCGCACCGGGCTAACCTCCCCATGTCCACCCGCATCCTGATTGTAGAAGACGACCCGCACATCCGGCTGGGGCTGGAGGAAGTGTTGCGGGGGGACGGTTTTGAAGTGGCGTCCTGCCCTCGCGGCGACCAGGCCTTGGATGCCGTCGCCCAGCACAAGCCTGGCCTAATCCTGCTGGATGTGATGCTGCCGGGCTTGAGCGGCTACGACATCTGCAAGCAGCTCCGTGCGAAGAAGTGCGCGACACCCATCCTCATGCTGACCGCGAAGGGACAGGAATTGGACAAGGTCGTGGGCCTCGACCTGGGCGCGGATGACTACGTGACGAAGCCCTTCGGCGTGCGCGAACTGCTGGCGCGCATCCACGCGCTCCTGCGCCGCACGCCCAACGGGGATGCCGCGCCAGCCGCAGCCGAGGCAACCACCACCTTCAACATCGGCACGGCGACGATTGACCCGAAGAGCTATCAAGTGCGGCGTGGCAAAGCGGCGGAGGAACTGACCGCCAAGGAGCTGAAGCTCCTGCAGCTCTTTCACACCCATCCCGGCGAGGTGCTGTCGCGCGACCGGCTGCTGAACGAGGTCTGGGGCTACCATTACTACGGGACCACGCGGGCGCTGGACCAGGTCATCGTGCAACTCCGCAAGAAACTCGGTGACAATGGCGGCGAACCGAAGCACCTGCTCACGGTGCATGGGGTGGGCTACAAGCTGGTGGTGTAGCGGCAGGCGTCCCGCCTGCCGTAGAGCCGGGCTTCCAGCCCGGCGGAAACGGCGGCCGTGCCATACGTGAGTTTTGACCTGCTCCGCAGCCCATCCCGGGCGGCAAGATGCCGCCCTCTACGGCAGGCAAGATGCCTGCCGCCACAGAGATTGCGAATTGATTGGCCCCCTCCCGCGCGGCTCTTTACAACAGCGCCCCGATGGCCCGCTCTGGTCGGCACAATCTCCCCGGCGCCCTGCAAGCCAGCTTCCTGCTGGTGGGCCTGATGTTTTTCATCAAGGCGGTTGAACTCATCGCCGGCCTTTCGTTCGCCGGCTTCGGCATCATACCGCGCAACGAGCACGGGCTGATCGGCCTCGTCTTCAGCCCGCTGCTGCATGGCAACACCGCGCACCTGATGGCGAATGCCGCCCCGCTCTTCATCCTGCTCACCCTGCTCTTCTGGGACCGCAAGTATCACCCGTGGCGCACGCTGCTGCTCATCTGGCTGGCGAGCGGGCTGGGCACATGGCTGATCGGTCGCGGCGGCGAGCCGGCGCACCCGACCGTCCACATCGGTGCCAGCTCGGTGATCTACGGGCTGGTGGTGTATCTGCTGGTGGCCGGATTCCTGATGGACAGTTGGCGCGCGGTCTTTGTGGCGGTGGGAGTGGGCGTGCTCTATGGCGGCATCTTCTACGGCGTGCTGCCGCAGTCTGGGCCCATCTCGTGGGAGGGGCATCTGTGCGGGGCCATCGCCGGCTTCTTCACGGCACGGCACAACCACGCGTAATGAGAGGCCAGGAGGAAACTTGACGCGAATTCCGCGAATTAGCGCCAATTCGCGGAATTCGCGTCAAAAAAAACCCTGCTTTCGAGGCAGGTTTGAACCCGAACTCAAAAATTGAAACCGCGAATTCCGCGGTGGCACGGATGGAAAGCCCATTCCCAATGTCCGGTGGGGAACCGATCCCACCGGCGGCTTCCGTGCGCAACGTCTTCCTTATCCGCGTCATCCGCGTCATCCGCGGTTCTCCCTTCGGAATTCGGGTTGAAACGGGGCTGTTCAGCCGCCCGCTTCCGGCTAACGTCACGCCATGGACGAATCGTTGACCGCCCGGCTTTTAAGAGTGGAATCCGCCCTGGCGCACCTGGAGCACCAGCACGAGGAGCTGAACGGGGTGGTCGTGGCGCAGGCCAAGCTCATCGCGCGGCTGCAGAAGGAGATCGCGCGCACGTCGGAGGCGATGGAGAGCCAGGAGATGGAGCGCATCCGGGCGAACAACCAGAAGCCGCCGCATTATCAGTAGGCGGGCACCTCTCATACCAACTACAAGAATAGTTTGGTAAAACGAACGCGCATACGACTGCACAGCCGTTCTCCCTCACCCCGGCCCTCTCCCGCTGGGAGAGGGAGCCACGCAGTCCGGTTCGGTTGGCAAAAGTGCCGCTATTGGACGCGCGCTCTTTACGTCCTGTCGCGGCCAATCCGTTCTTCAGTAAAATCTCGGCGGCGGGGCCTTCACGAAGGTCGTCTCGCGCAGGTAGATTGGCTCCAGCTTTTCGCCTGGTTGAAAGTCCGTGCGGTGCGTGGCCAGCCGCCCGAGTTCGCCGGCGGAGGCCAGCAGTTTGCGCACGCTGGGGAACGGGCACTTCGTGTCGGGACTGACGAGCAGCTCCCCTTCCGCCGCCAGATTCTCGACCGCTTCACGACTCAGGAGACGCAGCTTCACCCATTCGCGCCAGCCGTCGGCGGAGAGTTCGTAGCTCGCCGAGTAGAACTCACCGCGCAACGCGTCAATGACCACGGCCACACGGCCAGTCAGACCGGCAGCCTGCGCGGTGGCGGCCAGCACGTCGGCACTGCTGACGCCCAGAAGTTTTACCTCCAGCGCAAGCTGCCAGCCCTGCGCGACCGCAATGGCCGAACGCACGCCCGTGTAAGAACCCGGCCCCAGCCCGACCGCGATGCACCCGATGTGCTCGCGCTCCACATTCGCCGCGCGTAGCGCCGAATCAATCAGGTCGAACGGCCCCGGCGTGATGCCCTCCGCCTCGGCGAAGCCGAGCACGCGGGCACCTTCCACCACCGCCACGCCACGCCGGGCGGAAGAAAACTCAAGTGCCAAAATCTTCATAGTCAATGCGCCGCTGCGTCTCGCTCGGGGCGGAGATCGTCACCCACCGCAACCGTCCACCCGGACCTTGAACCTTGGACCTTGAACCTTGAACTCCGCCGCCCCACCACCGCTCCGCCCACTCCACCACCGTCACGCCACGCGGGGTGAAGAAGTATTCGTCCAGTCCCGCGCCGGCGATCTGCTCGCGAGTATCCAGCCGGTAGAGATCGAGATGGAACAGCGGGAGGCGGCCGCCGGTGTGCTCGTTGACGAGGGCGAAGGTGGGCGAGGCGATGCGGGCGGTGAGGCCAAGCCCACGCGCGAGCCCTTTTACGAGCTGGGTCTTGCCCATGCCCAAGTCACCACACAGCGCGATGGTCCAGCCGGGTGCGGCCTCGCGCGCCCAGGCCTCGCCGAGCGCGGCGGTTTCCTCGGGCGAGTTGGTGAGGAGGGTCATGGCGTGGTGCGTGGTGCGTGGTGCGTGAAGGACACCGGGCGCGGGCGGACGCACTCACGCACCACGCACCACGCACCACGAGGCGATGCCTTCCAAAGCCGCCCACTCTCCGGTTTTCCGTTCGCACGCATCACTCGCTCAGCTCGCAAAATGCTCGTAGCCGCGCAGGTTGAACTCGCGGAGGCCGCGTTCGTCGCGGAGACGCAGGCCGGGGGCGGCGGTTATCTTGCCGACGCACGAGAGCTTCACGTCGGGGAACTGCGCCTTCCAAGCGTCGAGCAACGGCACGGCGGTCCGGCTGGCCACGGTGAAGAGCAGTTCAAAATCCTCGCCGTCGGTCAGCGCGGCGAGCAGGGGCGGCTTGGCGGAGGACTCTTCGCGCGCCTGAAGTTTTGCCGCGCGACTGATGGGAATGGCGCGCGCGTGCAAATCTGCCCCCACGCCGCTGGCGTCAAGGATGTGGCGCAGGTCGCCCGCCAGGCCGTCGCTCAGATCAATCATCGCATGCACCGTGAAGCGCTCGGCCAGCCAGCGCGCCTCGGCCAGGCGCGGTTCAAATTCGAGATGCCGTCCGTTCAGTGAGCCACCAAGCGTTCCGGTGACAAAGATCCCATCCCCCGCCTTCGCACCGGAGCGGAGCACCTGCCGGCTGCGTGGCACGGTGCCGAGCAGTGCGATCGAGAGCAGCAATCTCTCGGGGTTGGTCGTTGTCTCGCCGCCGACGATGGCGACGCCGTGCTGGCGGGCGAGGGCGTTCATGCCCGCGTAGATGGCCTCGATGCGGGCTGGATCGAATTGCGTCGGCAGGGCCAGCGTGACGACAGCATGGGTCGGTGTGCCGGCCATCGCGGCGATGTCGCTGAGGCAGCGGGCGAGGGCTTTGTGACCGATCTTCTGCGGCGGCGCATCGGCGGTGAAGTGGATGCCCTCGACCACCGCATCCGTCTTGAAAAGCACCAGATGGTGAGGCAGTCCCAGATCGAGCACGGCGCAATCGTCACCCGCCCCCGCGAGCACGGAGTCGTGCGTGGGCAGCGTGGCCTTGAGCCGGGCGATGAGGTCGAATTCCTTCACGGGGACACGTTGAAAAACTGGTTCACCTCGCGCTGATAGAACAGGCCGATGAAGTTCGCCGCGTTGAACAGGCCGTGAGTCAGGATGGGAGCGAGGAGGTTGCCGGTGTATTCGTAGAGGAACACCAGCAGCATGGCCAGGAACGCCAGCGGGAGGAAGGTGGCCAGGTTCGCGTGCAGGAGCGCGAAGACCAACGAGGTGCCCCAGAGCGCCAATCGGGGGTAGCCACGCTGCTTGATGGCCGGATAGAGAATGCCCCGGAACATCAGTTCCTCCACCAGCGGCGCAAACACGACAGCAAGGAGCACATAAAACACGAGCTGCTCTGCGGTCTGCGTCTGCTGGATCGTCTGCACGAGCTGCTGCGCCTCGGGCTTCACATCAATGGACTTGATCTCGTGCGCGACCAACTGCTCCTGCAGGCCGTTCAAACCTCTCTGGGCCAGATGTTGCAACGCGAGGGTGAGCGGCAGCGCGATCACCAGGCCCAGCACCCCGACCCCGGCCGCACGGGGGAAGCTCCCCCGCCGCCAGCCGAAGGCCTCACACCAACCGGTGGCGTGGGCACGGAGCAGCAGGGCCACCAGCAGGAGCGCACCGCCGTGCAGGATCACGGCGCTGGTGAACTGCATGAAGAACTTGCCCTCGGTCGTCGCCATCGCCGTCTTTGACAGAAAGGCACCCGAGGCCAGCGAACCGATGGAAATGACGAAGCACACGCCCGCGATGAAGCGCAGGAGCGGTTCGGTTTCCCATTTTCGGTCAGGCAACACCGTGGCAGGCTAGTCGGCGGAGGGAGACGTGCGAAAGGAAAAGTTCGGCGGGCGAGGAAGCAGTGGCGCATCTCAATTTCTTGCCGGCGTGCTGGCACAGTCTTCAATCACCCCGGAGGGGTGTCATGTGAATAGCCGTGGGTGAAACCCACGGGGGCGCATCTTGACACTGCCCCCGAAACCGAGCCGGCGCGGACGCCGGCGACACGGCCCGCGGGACGCGGGCGCTACGTAGCGCCGGCCTCCGGCCGGCCGTGCCGCAAGCGTCCTCGCTTGCCCGGCGTGGCAAGGGCGGGGGCAGTGTCGAGATGCGCCCAACCCACGGTGAGCACGTCATGGGCCACAACCCCGGGAGGGGTTGAACGCAACGCCTCTGATGCGTGCGCGTTCGACCCTTTCAGGGTCGAGCCGGAAAACCACCCCCCGTGGGTTTCACCCACGGCTATTCACCTTGAAACCCTCCGGGTTTCTCGGCTCGGCCGGAGACGCCTGGCAAGAAACTGAGCTGCGCCCAGGAAGCAGCCGCGAGGCACGTCCGCCAAACGGGGGCAAGCGAGGACGCTTGCGGCACGGCCGGCCGGAGGCCGGCGCTACGGACTGCGGACGGCCTCGTCCGCTTTACCCCGAATTCCGAAGCTGGCGGACGACGACGCGGAGGAGCGCGGCCTTCAGGCCGCAGAAACGGGAGCACGCCTGGGATGGCTCAAGCGCACTTTGCCAGTCGCAGCCTTCTGCGGCGTAAACGCCGCGCTCCGGGATGGGCGGCAATGTCAGGCGGTCTTCTGCGCCTCGGCGAGATAGGCTTCGAGCTGAGCCATGGTGCCGCCCCAGCCCTGCGTCATGCCGGCATGGGCGGAATCGAACGTAGTCTGCTCCGCTTCGGTGGCGTGGTAGGCAGACCAGCGGAGGGTCAGCGTCGTCTTGCCCGCCTCCTCAGTGAAGGTGGTTGTGGAAAGCGTCTCCAGCGGCCAGGTGGCACTCATTGGGTGGCGCGTGATGCCGCCTTGTGCGTCCGAGAACGAACTCACCAGCACGAGCTTCTCCGGTGGATTGATCTCCTTGAACGTCCACTTGCCCCACATCTCGTGGCCCTGGGGTGATCGCAAGCCGTAGTGGAACACGCCCCCGGGCCGCAGATCCATCGAACATCCGGGCATGGTGAAGCCTTTCGGACCAAACCACTTCTTCAAGTGCTCCGGATCGGTCCACGCCTTCCACACCAGCACACGCGGTGCGTTGAAGACCCGCGTGAGGATGAAGTCCTTTGACCCCGCGCCGGCTTGGGTGAGGTGCTCGGAAAGGCGCTCGAGCGTCTGCTTGCCGCCCTCGATCGCGCCGAATTCCTTGGCCACGAAATCCCGTTCCGCCACTGAGGGGAAGACCTGGCGCAGGGTCAGCCGGGTCTTGCCAGCCTCCTCCTCGAAGGACCAGGTCGCGACGAAGTTCACGCCGGGGCCTCCTTCACGGTGGCCACCGTGCGAATACACGATGCGCTCCGGCTTCACGACTTCCTGGAAGACGCTGAGGTTCGGATAGTTGACTCCATCCGGGCCACGCATGACGTGTTTCCAAGTGCCGCCGGGGCGCACATCCATTTCTTCGATAGTCGTGGAGAAGCCGCGTGGGCCCCACCACTTCACCACCTGCTTCGGGTCGGTCATGGCAGCCCAGACGAGTTCGCGCGGGGCATCGAAGACACGGGAGATGACGATTTCGCGGTCGGCGGTTGATTCGGAGGACGGAGTGTTGGGAGTCATAAGCGGGGCAATTCAGGGTGAACACGGGCGTTGCCAAACCGAAGCAAGCAACCCCTCACCCCGGCCCTCTCCCCTCATCCAATGAAGGGAGAGGGAGACGGCTTGGGCGACAGTGCGCTGCTGGCTGGTTCGTTTGGCGGATCGTTTCATTGCGGTGTCAGACTTTCTGGGTGAGGACCGCCGCCAGGCGGTCAAAGTTTTGTTCATTGGCCTCCAAGATGAAGGCCTTCAGCTTGGTGACTTCCTCGGCGCAGTCGAAGCGCATGCGCCAGGTGAGCGTGGTCTGGTCCCCTGCCCCGTCGAACGTCATGGCCATCTGAAACTGGTGGTGCGGTTCCAAGTGCATCAGGACGATGCGTTCCGGTCGCACGACCTCGAGGAACTCCGACTCGTTCTCATAGTTCGCGCCGTTCGGCCCGTGCATGACGAGGCGCCAGCGGCCACCGGGGCGAAGGTCGAAGGCATGAATCGTGTTGGTAAAGCCCTTCGGCCCCCACCACTGCGCGAGTTGGGCCGGGTCCGCGAAGGCGTCGAACACGCGCTCACGGGGCACTTTGAAGACGCGGGTGTTGGTGATCTCGTGCGCCGCAGCGATCTGTTGGGCCAGGAAGGCTTCGAGGCGGTCCATCGTGGACTGGTGGCCATCGGCGGCGAACTGCTTGATCGCCGTGCATTGCTCGGCGGTCTTGAACGCCATCCGGTGCACGATCTTGGTGCGGCCTGCTACCGCCACAAAGTTGACCGTGACGTAGAACTGCTGCGGGTTGGTGTCGTCGCCGTGATGGAAGACCAGCCGCTCGGGCTTCACCACTTCGAGGAACTCGATGCGGTTGGGGTAATCGGTGCCGTCGGGGCCGTGCATGGTGAGCCGCCAGAGGCCGCCGGGGCGCACGTCCATTTCGTGGATCGTGTTCGTGAAGCCTTTCGGTCCCCACCAGAGGGCCACATGCCGGGGATTGGTCCAGACCTCCCACACCACCTCGCGAGGCGCATCAAAGGCACGGGTGAAGATGATCTCGCGGTCGGACGGATACTCAATGTGGTCTTTGCTGGCCATGGGCTATTTCCTCTTTTGAAGGTTGGGGGATTTGACAGGGACGGCCGCATCGCCTGCGGACGGCGGCTGGCTGGCGGCTGGTGTTGGTTGGGCGGATGGAGTTCTGGAAACTTCGCCGACCGCTTCCTGCGCCTGCAGTTCCTTCAGGTAGTCTTCAAGACGGTCAAAGCTCTCTTCCCAGAAACGGCGGTAATGTTCGAGCCAGTCCACCGCGTCCTTGAGCGGCTGGGCCTTGAGCCGGCAGGGACGCCACTGCGCGTTGCGGGTGCGCGTGATGAGCCGCGCCCGCTCCAGCACCCGGAGATGCTTCGAGATGGCCGGCAGGCTCATGGAAAACGGCCGCGCCAAATCCGTGACAGAGTGCTCGCCCGAAGACAGCCGCGCCAGAATCGCGCGCCGCGTCGGATCGGCGAGGGCGGCGAAGGTGGAGCTGAGCTGGTCGGCGGGCATGGCAAATCGGGCCGTCGTTTATTTAACTGATTGGTTAAATACAAGACCACCAAACCTCTGTCAAGCGTGTCGAGGTTCGACCCGTCGCATGGGGCGCATCCGTGCCCCGGTCTCGCCCCGCCGGGGGCAAGCGAGGACGCTTGCGGCACGGCCGGCCTGAGGCCGGCGCCACACAATTCGCGGGCTTCCCAGAACCAGCCCTTGCGCAATCGCCAAGACGACTCCACGTTCAGCCAGTCATCAAATCGGTTCTGCGCACCGCCAGCCTCACGGCGGTGCCCGCGGAGGAAAAACCATCAGTCGGAATTGGACCCTGTTGAGATCACCGCTTGGTGGGAAGGCCCCATGCCTCAAGCATGCGCCCGAGGAAGAGCAGCCGCGGTCAAGCAACCAGCAGACATCATGAAAACTATTTCACCAGCGCGGGCGGCAAACGGAATTGGACGGCTTGGACTGTTCCGGGCGCATCCCGACACGGCCTCCGAAACCGAGCCGGCGCGGACGCCGGCGACACGGCCCGCGGGACGCGGGCGCTACGTAGCGCCGGCCTCCGGCCGGCCGTGCCGCAAGCGTCCTCGCTTGCCCGGCGGGGCGAGGTCGGGGGTATTGTCGAGATGCGCCCGACTGTTCCTCGCCGTGGCCCTGCTCGGCATGCACTTCAAAGCGGCGGCCGCGCAGGCACCACTCGCGCTGGGATCGGCCGCCACCTACGGGGTGCTGGCCGGGACCACGGTGACGAGCACCGGGGGCACGATGATCCAAGGCGATCTCGGGGTAAGCCCTGGCACGGCCGTGACCGGATCACCCGGGGTGACGGGGACGATGCATCTGGGCGATCCCGCCGCCGCCCAAGCGCAAACCAACGTGACCGCCGCGTATAACGACGCGGCTGGCCGAACCACGGGTGCGATCGTCGTGGCCGGGGATCTCGGCGGGCAAACCCTTGCGCCTGGCCTCTACAAGTCCATCTCCACGCTGGCGATCACGTCGGGCAACTTGACGCTCGCTGGCGACGCCAACGCGGTCTGGATCTTTCAGATGGGATCCACCCTCACCATGGCCGCCAGCCGCCAGATCGTCCTGACCGGCGGAGCGCAGGCGGACAACGTCTTCTGGCAGGTCGGCAGTTCTGCGACGATTGGAGCGGGTTCGGTTTTCAAGGGCACCATCCTGGCGGCGCAATCCATCACGATAGGCGCGGGCACGGCGCTCGAAGGCCGGGCATTGGCGCGCATGGCCGCAGTTACCTTGGACGCCAATGCCATCACGGTCCCCCGCCCGGCGAACCCGGCGGGCACGGTGGTGGCGTGGGGCAGAAACAGTTCCGGGCAAACGACGGTTCCGGCGGGCCTGGGCCTCGTGACGGCGCTGACCGGGGGCGAGTCGCATACGGTGGCCTTGAAGAGCGACGGCACCTTGATCGCTTGGGGCGACAACTCCCTTGGTCAAACGACTCTGCCCGGCGGCCTGAGCGCAGTGAAGGCCATTGCGGCGGGCCAGCATCACACCATCGCGTTGAAACTCGACGGCACGGTGGCGGCCTGGGGCAACAACGATCATGGTCAAACGACTGTTCCAGCCGGCTTGGCTGGAGTGGCGGTCATCGCGGCGGGCCAGTGGCACACCGTGGTGCTGAAGACCAACGGCACGGTGACCGCGTGGGGCAACAACGCCAATGGTGAATCAACCCCACCCGTCGGCTTGAGCGGGGTGACGGCGATTGCGGCGGGCGGCGGGCACACGCTGGCCGCGAAGAGCGATGGCACCGTGGTGGCCTGGGGCGCCAATGGGTTCTTCCTGCAAGCCACCGTCCCGGGCGGCCTGAGCGGCGTGACGGCGGTGGCGGCGGGTTCTTCGCATAGCGTGGCCCTGAAAAGCAACGGCACGGTGGTGGCATGGGGAAACAACCTCTTTGGCCAGGCCACCATTCCGCCGGGCTTGGGCGGCGTGACGGCGATTGCCGCGGGGAATTTCCACACGGTGGCCTTGAAGAGCGACGGCTCCGTGGTGGCGTGGGGATGGAACGACGATGGCCAGACGACGATTCCCGCCGGCCTGGACGGCGTGACCGCCATCGCGGCCGGCTGGTATCACACGGCGGCGTTGCTCGGCCCGCTCATCACGTCGCAGCCGCTGGCCCAGACTTTCACGGTGGGCGGGGGCATCACTTTGAGCGTTGTGGCCATGGGCACGGGCTTGAGCTATCAGTGGCAGTTCAATGGCACCAACATCTCCGGGGCAACGAGTCCAACCCTGAGCCGGACCGGGCTCACGTCGGCGGACGCGGGCACCTACCGGGTCGTGGTGAGCAGCTCGGCGGGCGGCTCTGTCACCAGCCAGGACGTGGTCCTGCAACCGCTGTTCTTTGGCAGCCTGAAGTTTTACGCGGGCACCACCCTGACCGGCACGGTCGGGCAGCAGTTCCGTGTGGACTACGCGGACGTGGTAAGCGTCGGCACGACGAACTGGCTGGTGCTCACCAACCTGACGCTGCCGTTCAGCCCGTTTCTGGTGATAGACCAGAACTCCCCGGGGCTGACCAAGCGCTTCTACCGGGCGGTGCCGCTGTTGTGAGGAAGATTGGTTCCGTTGCTCATCGCGCGAAGCAGCCGGTATTTTAAGGCGACTTCGCGAGCGCAAAAGGCGGCGATGCGCCAGCCCTGCGGTCCGTCGAGGAAGCCGCGCTTGAGGACGTAGCCCCGAAACCAGCGGAAGGCGGCGTGGGTGAAGGGCGCGAGCGGGCCAGCGGTGCGCCCCAGCTCATGCTGCGTCTCGGCCCAGAGGCGGGCGTATTTCTGGCAGCGCGCCCAGTGGTCGGCGGCGTCCTTGAAGGAGTGGTGGTAAAGATCGCTACCGAGGCGCTGCACCGGCCCGGTGAGTTCAAGGCGTTCGTGGACCTTGCCGCCCGCGAAGTGCGCGCGGTCACGACGGAAGAGGCGGACAAGCCGGTCAGGATACCAGTCACCGTGGCGAATCCAGCGGCCCTCGTAGGGCACGCAGCGGGGCATGGTCCAGCCGCTGAGGCCGGCGGGCGGTTCGGTGGCCTTGAGCCGGCGAACGTCCTCGCGCAGTTCCGGGGAAAGCTCCTCGTCCGCATCAATGCTGAACACCCACTCGTGCTTGGCGAGGGATAGCACCTTGTTCTTCTGGCCCACGTAGCCGAGCCAGTCCTGGTGCTCGAAGCGCGCACCGAATTCCCGCGCGATGCGCCGCGTGCCATCGGTGCTGCCGGAGTCGAGCACGACAATCTCATCCGCCAGGTCCGCACAACTGCCGAGGCAGCGCGGGAGATTGGCCTCCTCGTTGAGCGTGATGAGGCAGAAGGAGAGTTTCACGTTTGTAGCAACTTCTGAATCACCGCTGACAAGATGTGCCACGTTTGCATGATAGGCTGCGCTTCAGTGCAAGGCCGCAAAAGGTAACGACAAATCTCTGTGCTGTGCTCCAAAGTGTCCATCAAACTCGGCGTCAACAATCAAGTCTCGTGGGTCGCGACGTGCCAACGCTACTGCGTCAGCTAGCCTATCGAATCTGCCTTGAGCCACGAAAAGAATACACCGCAAAACCCTGTCGGTGAAAAGTCCCGCGTCTTCCTTCTGCAGGTCAATCAGGATCTCTATGACCGGCAACATCTCACCGCCGGAAAAGTCCTGCCGAATCTTTGCCAGGATGTCGTCAGGGAGTGCCATGCGCGCGATGCGGCCTAACGCCCCAAGCTCAACGACCCAGGCACGGGACGCAACGATTGCAACCATGACGCTCATGCCGGGTGAGATGCGCAAAGTTAGGCCGTTTTCCAGTGAATCGGTGCATAATGATATTGCTCGGGAAGCTCGGCTTTGGCGGTCGCTACGGAGTCGTAAACCTGATCCTGTTGGCACTCCCAACGGCTGTCACAACTGAAGCGATAAATCTCTGATGATCCGGCATACTGACACAGAGCCAAACCGTGGATGACCGCAACAACGCTGCCGTCGGCGCATGAGACACTGCCAAATGGTAAATCCGACCACGCCCACTCCAAAACGAGTGCTTTGTCTATGTGAGATGGAGGGTGCATGACGCGTAAATCGGCCTACAAACTGCTCATGCTCGCGGCCACTTAGCGAACCACGCCTGCTGAGCCACCATGCCAAGCCCGGCTTGGTTGAGGCTCCGCTCCACCTCACGGACAGCCAATAGTGCCTCCGACCAAACTGGTGGTTCACACCACAGTTGAGGCAAAGGCTCCATTTCAACCATTTCACTGGCACTGCGCCACGCTTCTATCCATCGGCGCAGGTCCGCTGGCTGCTCGGTCAGTTGCATGCCCAAACGCTAGGGTGCGATGCCGTTGGTGTCAGCCGAATTTCCGTCACCGAGCCTTGCCCTTCTCCCGCGCTGCCATTTGCAGCACCGCGAGCGTCTCCTCGACGTTGCGCTCCAGGCTCAGCTCATGCTTGGGCGGCATCTCGGCCTGGCCGCGCTGCATGATCCAGTAGCGGATGGCCTCGACCACGGCGTCGGTGTCGCGCGGGTCTGCGATGACGGTGCCGTTCTTGCGCGGGGTGATGATCTCGCCCGCGCCGTTGAGCGAGCTGGTGATGACCGGCAGATCGGAGACGAGCGCCTCGGCGACGACATTGGACGCGGGCTCGTAGATGGGCAGGAAGACGAGCAGGTCGGCGGCGGCGTAGGCGTTTTCGACATCGCTCATCGGCCCGGCGAAAATGGCCCCGTCGGGACGGGCGATGGGCGGCTTGCCCTTGCCGACGATGAGCAGCTTCACGCGCGGAGCCTTGAGCCGGTGGAAGGCGCGCAGCACGAAACGCAGCCCTTTGCGTTCCCAACCGGAGCCGACGAAAAGCAGCAACGTGTCGTCGGGCTTGATGCCAAAGCGTTCACGCGTGGCGTTCCGCTGGCCGCGCCGGTAGCGGTCGAGGTCAATGCCGTTGCGGACGAGATGGATGCGGCTCGCGGGGAACTTGAAGTTCTCCAGGATCTCCCGCCGCACCATGTCGGAGTTCACGATGACGTGGCGGGTGTTGGCGGGATCAAACGTGCGCGCCTCCAGCTTCATCATGTTGCGGTGGAAGCCGCCGGCGCAGACGAAGGGCCGGCGCCACCATTGCGCGAACTGCTGCCGACGCTGAAGCCAGACACGATGCACGCCGTCCCCGGCGCGATAGACGTCCTGCTGGTGCGTGCGTTCGAGGCTGAAGACCACGTCAAAAGAGTCCTTCTTCAGCTCGGCGGCCACGGCATCGGCGAAGCGCGTGGAACGCTGCGTGCGGTCTCCGCCCACCGGGACAGCGTGGAGGTGGACGCCGTCGAGCCGCCCGTCCCATGACTCCGCGTAGAGATGCGGCTCGTGCCCGCCCTTCACGAGGGCCTGGAGCAGGCGCTGGAGATACAACTCCGCCCCACCGGTGGCAGAAAACTGGCGGCGGATGAGCGCGAGCTTCATGGGGAAAGAGTTGCCCGCGAAACACGCGAATAAACGCGAATGAAGACGGACAAGCAAAACGTGCCCTGGTCAGCACCCGGCTTCAGCCAAGCGCCTGCGGTGGTGAGAGGTCGGGACCGTATCATTTGATTCGCGTGGATTCGCGTCATTCGCGGGCCGAAAGCCTTTTCCCTGCAGTTCATTTCGGCACACCCACAAAGACCAGATCCAGGGCGAACAGCGCCCGGATGCGGAAGGGCAGCCATGGGAAGACCGGAATGCCGGTGCTGCCGCCGCCGAGCAGATGGCCGGACACCGGGTGCAGCTCGATCTCCCGGAAGTGCGGCTCCAGTTCGCGATGGAGGATCGAGTGGGAATATTGGCGCAGGTGCGAGGGGTCGCTTTCGTATTGGTTGCCCACGAGGAAGCGGAGGCGGTTGCGCAGGCGGAAGGCGTTGGGCACCGAGCCGATGAGCCGGCCATTGAGCTTGAGCACGCGGCGGATTTCGCCCAGCGCCTTTTGCGGGAAACGCACGTGCTCCATCACTTCGGAGAAGACGACCACGTCGAAGGACTTGTCGGGAAAGGGCAGCGGTTCCTCGTCCACGTCCACCCAATGCCCCTTGAAACCGAGTCGTTCCTCGAAGAGCTTCAGCGCCGCGCGGTCAATGTCCACGCCCACGACCTTGTTGCCCTCGGCGAAGTGCTGGGTGAGGTTGCCCGCGCGGCAGCCGACTTCGAGGATGTTCTTCCCCGTGCCGACCAATTTGACGAACAACTCCTTCCGGTCCTCGCCGCCGTAGAGGTAGTCATACTTCCCGCGGCTGTGGTGGGCCTCGTAAAATGCGGCCACCTGTTCCTTCTGCGTGCTCGCCATGCGCGGATAATTCGGTTTTGTGAACCGAATTCAACCCGAATTCCCAAAGCGTGCCCGCGAAACACGCGAAAGGGCGCGAAAACGGAAGGAACTGGGAGCCCCCTCCGATATTGCCCACCATACCCAATGCTCGGTAAAGCGGCATGAATGCCGCGCACCGGGGGATTCGCAACCTGAAGGTTACGACTACGGGCTACTTCAGCTTCTCCGTCACCCACTTCTCCAGCTTGAGGGTGTCCACGGCGAAGAGGCGGATGCCTTCGGAGAGCTTCTCGGTGGCCATCGCGTCCTCGTTGTGCTGCCAGCGGAAGGACTTCTCGTCGAGGTGGATCTTCTCGCGGCCCAGCGTGGCGGCGGTGTCGGGGCTGAGCTTGCGGGCAACGGTGCCGGCGGTCTTCTGCATCTCTTCGAGTAGCGCCGGGCTGATGGTGAGCAGGTCGCTGCCGGCGAGTTCGAGGATTTCGCCGACGTTGCGGAAGCTCGCGCCCATGACCTCCGTGGTATAGCCGTGGCGCTTGTAGTAGTTGTAGATCGCGGTGACGGAAACGACGCCCGGGTCTTCCGCGCCGACGAAGTCCTTGCCGGTGCTCTTCTTGTGCCAGTCCAGGATGCGGCCGACGAAGGGCGAGATGAGCTGCACGCCCGCCTCGGCGCAGGCGACCGCCTGGGCGAAGCTGAAGAGCAAGGTGAGGTTGCACGCGATGCCATCCTTCTTGAGCACCTCAGCGGCGCGGATGCCTTCCCATGTGGAGGCGAGCTTGATGAGCACGCGCTCCTTGGCGATGCCCGCCTGCTGGTAGCGGGCGATGAGGGAGTGCGCCTTGGCCACGGAGGCGGCAGTGTCAAAGGAGAGCCGGGCGTCCACCTCGGTCGAGACGCGGTTGGGGACGATCTTGAGAATCTCCAGGCCAAACGCGACGGCGATGCGATCCATGGCCACGCCGAGCAGGGCGTTGCCGGAGGCTTCCTGCTTCGCCTCGGCGAGGGCTTTTTCCACGATGGCGGCGTATTCCGGCATCTGGGCGGCCTTGAGGATGAGGCTGGGGTTCGTGGTGGCATCGCGCGGCTGATACTTGCGGATGCTCTCGAAATCACCGGTGTCGGCCACGACGACGGTGTGCTGCTTGAGGCTGGAAAGGAGGTTGGTGCTCATGGGTTTGGCAGTAGGGATGTTGGCGCGCCCGGGATTCAAGGGTGCGCGGGGATTCCGTCGCAAGGCACGGGCGGCGTCAACTCTTTCCTCCGCTTCAATCTGCCGCTTGCCTCCGCCCTGACCGGCTCCTATTGTCCCGCGCAAGCACGATGCCGCCTGTCCCGCTTAAACTCGCAGCCGCCCGGCCGCCCGGTTCGGCCCCGTCTGGTCCGGCCCCGCCTGCTTCGGCTCTGTCTGCTTCTGTCCCGCCCAAAGTGGTGGTCAAGGCGGTTCCCAAAACCGCCATTGCCCGCCCCCGTATCCTCGCGGTGGACGACACGCCGGACGCGCTCCGTCAGGTGCGCGACTGCCTCAAGGCGATGAACTCCGACTGCTTCACCTGCGGCAGCGGGGCCTCAGCGGTGGAGTTTCTCGCCAAGGAACTCGTGGACCTGGCCATCGTGGATGTGTCCATGCCGGGGATGGACGGCTTCGAGGTGTGCCGCGCCATCAAGCACGACCCGCGCACGGCCAACATCCCGGTCATCCTCATGACCGGGGACATCAAGACCGAGGACACGCATCGCGGCCTGGAAATCGGCGCCTTCGACTACCTGACCAAGCCCGTGGACCAGCACGAATGCATCGTGCGCGTCCACGCCGCGCTGCAGGTCAAACGCCTGACTGACGAGCTGAACGTCCAGCTCATGGACCCCGATGAGCAACGCCGCGCGCAGGCGGAACTGCAGCAGAAGATGCAGGACTTCCAGCACGGCATGACCACAACGCACTGGCAGAAGCGTTTCGGCCAGCTCTCGGCGTCCTTTCTCGATGACATCCACCACCCCCTCGCCCACGCGCTGGGCAGCCTCCGCATTCTCATGGTGGACGACCGGCTGGACGAGGACGTGCGCCAGCGGTTCCTGCTCCTCCACTCGCAATTTCAGAAGGTCAACGACCACCTGCGCCGGCTGCTCAACGTGTCCGTTTACAGCCGAAGCCCGCAGGTGATCCGCCCGGCGGAGCTGGTGGCGGACATGACCAAGCTGCTGGAGCCGGAGTTCACCTATTACGGCATCGAAGTGGACCAGCAGCTCGACCCGACGGTGCAATGGTGGGGCATGCGCAGCGAGATCAGCCGGGCGATCCTCTACCTGCTGCACAACGCCATCGAGGCCCACACGGAGAAGGGTCCGGTCATCAAGCGCCACTTCGATGATGACAAGGAGGAGGAGCAGCCAAAGGACGACCCGGGCAAAATCCCGCGCATCATGCTGCGGGTGGAGCGCATCCGGACCGATGTCAGCATCCGAATCCGGGACAACGGCCCCGGCATCCCGCAGGACCGGCAGGACAAGATCTGGGACCCCTACTTCACCACCAAGACGCCGCCCCACACCGGAGCCGGGCTGCATCTGGCCCGCGCCATTGCCCGGGCGGCAGGCGGAGCAATCGAACTGCAGTCTCCGGGGCCCGACTGCGCCACCCAGTTCTCGATCCTGCTCCCGGTGAACATTGAAGATGAGTGGGTGGATGAAGAAGCTCCGGCCGGGGATGCGCCCGCCCCCGAGCCCGGCGGGGACGAAGCCAAAGCGGAGAACGAACCGCAAGAAGCCGCCGCGAGCCAGGCCTGAAAGCGCGGCCCTTCAGGCGGGTTCCACGCGCACCATCAAGATTTCGTCCGCCGAATCTCCGTAGGTCCCGCGCGCGGCGACCGGCACGACGGGAGAGCAAACGAGCGAACTGCCGATGCACTTCCGACCGGCCCATTCGCCAGCCGTGACCGGGCCGACATTGCTGCAGCCGGCGATGGTCAGTCCGAAGTCCCGGACCACCGGGCCGTAGTTGTCCAGCCAAAGCTGGCCATACGGCTCGCGCTGCGGGTCGTGATCGGCCGGCACGGCCCACGCGCAGGGCGACAGGATGAACCGCGCCCCCATCAGGCCCAGCGTGCGGCTGATCACCTGGCCCGGAGCGAACGCGTCGGCACAAATCATGAGGCCCGCCTTGCCCCAGGGAGTCTCCACCACCCCGAGCCGGTCACCGCACGCGTAGAGCTTCCGGGCGAACTCCAGTTCGTAGATCTTCCGGTGCTGGAGGATGACCCGGCCGCGCGGATCAATGAGCACGGCGGCGTTGAAAAACTGGGAGCCCACGCGCTCCACCAGCCCGGCGCAGACGAAGACACCCCGCTGCTGGGCGGCGAGGCGCAGCAGGCGGCAGGGATCCCCCTCGGGCACCGGGCCGGCCAGATGCCGCGCGGAAGGATGCGCCCAGCCGCAGTCCAGCGCCTCCGGCAGCAGCACCACATCCGCGCCACGGGCGGCCGCGGTGGCGATGCGGTCCGCCGCCCGGGCGAGGTTGCCCGCCATGTCTCCCGGCAGGACGAGCATTTGGGCAAGGGCGAGTTGGAACGAAGCGTTCACAGCACAAGCTCAGCGACGCTTCTCCAGCATGGCTCGCAGATGGCCCATCGCCGTCGCACCGGAGACGCCCCAGTTGAGCCGGGTCTGGAACTCACGGAACGACGAACGGGCCAGGGCCTCATAGCCGGCGTAGTTCGCGAAGTGCCGGCGGACGAACGCGGCGTAGTCCGCCGGCGGGCTGCCAAGCGGAAAGGTCTGGCCGTTGGCTCCGTCATGGATCGCCGTGGGGATGCCGCCGGCCTTGGTGGCAAGACTGGGCACGCCGAAGGAGGAAGCTTCACAGAAGACGATGCCAAACGCCTCCGCGCGCGAAGGCAGAATGAGGAAGTGGGACTCCGCAATGAGATCGTTGAACTGCTTGAGGCCGGCGGGGTCGCTCTTGTTGATAAAGCCGGTTTTGCGGACGAACGGCGGGAGCACCTTGCCTTCCGGGGGCTGGGAACCGATGAGCGTGAGCGTGGTGGGCAGGCCGGACTGGTTCAATTGCTCGGCCACGGTCACCGCCGTGTCCCCGCCCTTGCGCGCCCAGACTTTGCCGAGGAAGAGGAGGTTGCACCGGTCCTTGGGCCGGGCGGCAATCAGCCGGTCCACGTCCGCCGGGGTGCGGTCGCATTGGATGTTCGCGCCGAAGGGAATCACCTTCACCTTGTCTGGATCCGCACCATATTGCTGGATGGCCGCGTCGCGGGCCCAGTCGCATGCGTAGAAGACGAGATCCGCCCGCTGCAAGGCGCGCCGCTCATACTCATGCCCCCGCCGGATGACGCAGGGGTTCAGATCCTGAAAATACGGATAGGCGTCGAGCATGCAGCCGAAGTTCGAGTCGCTCCAATAGGCGATGGGCAGATCGCTTTGGAATTCGGCGAGCAGTTCCGTGTGCGTGGCGAGGATCACGTCCGCATCCACGCCGCGCAGTTTCTCCATCACCTGCCGGCCACGGCCACGGACAATGGATGGCTCGCGGTCTTCCAGCAGGTCCTTGCCAAACAGGCGCCAGAAGCGCCGCCGCAGCCCCATGGTGGGGGAGACCTCCGACTGCAGCGGGCCGAGATAATGAATCTGCGCCCCATGCGGCTTGAGCGACTCCGCGATGTGATAGGAGAGGCCCGACCAGCTCTTGAGGTTGTGCGGGTCGTCAGCCGTGACGTAGGCGATGTTCATGCGGAACGGGCTGGATGCTAGCCGCGAAAGGGCGCAAAGAACACAAAGAGTTGAAGCAGTTTCTGACGAGGGTGTGCCGCCAAACGCCAGCCGACCGCACCCATGCCCCCAAAGGTGGGCGACGGACAAAGTTCAAACCGGGACAGCGGCCGTCAACCACCACGGAAATGGGCAAGAGAATCGAGGGGCAGAAAAACTGAACCCGTGTGCTGAAACAGGAACTTGGCAACCACGGTTGGACACGGATAAGGCGCTCACCGAACTGGCGCGAGTATCTCTCACGATGTCATGTCACTCTGAGCGACACGACGTGCTTCCGGCCGACCGCTCCCAAGGCGTGTCCAACCGTGGTCAAACTTCAGCGTTCGGGCCGAGGCCAGACTTGCACTCCCGCCCTGGTTGCCGACTCTTCCCCCGTGCATCGCTTTCATATCCCCCCCGGCACCGCGAACGGCGCGGAGGCCACGCTCTCGTCGGAGGAGTCCCACCACGCCCTCCGCGTCCTGCGCCTCGGCCCTGGTGACGCCGTGACCCTCCTCGATGGCGCGGGCGTCGAGGCACGCGGCTCCGTCCTCGCGGCGGACAAGCGCGCCGTGCGCGTCGCCGTGCGCGAGCGCATCGTCCACCCGCCGCTGCCGTGCGCGGTCACGCTCCTCCAGGCCCTGCCCAAGGGCCGGCTCATGGACACCATCGTCGAGAAGGCCACCGAACTCGGCGCGGCCCGCATCGTGCCCCTCCTCACCGAGCACACCATCTCCCGCCCCGATGAAAATCACGCCGCGAACAAGCTGGAGAAGTGGCGCACCACCGCGCTCGAAGCCGTGAAGCAATGCGGCAACCCCTGGCTCCCGCAGATCGAGACCCCCGTGAACTTTGCGGACTTCCTGCGCCGCAACGAACGCTTCGAACTCGCCCTCGTCGCCTCACTCCACCCCGGCGCGCGCCCGATCCGCACCGTCTTCACCGAGCATCAGGTGCGGACCGGTCAACGCCCCGCCCACGTCGCCATCTGGGTCGGCCCGGAAGGCGACTTCACCCCGCAGGAAATCGCCACCCTCGTCAGCCGCGGCGTGCAGCCCATCACCCTCGGCCCGCTCGTCCTCCGCTGCGACACCGCCGCCCTCGCCACCCTCGCGCTCGCCCTGAACGAGGCAAGGGATTGAGCGGGCCAGTCTTTCGGCAAGTTTCCCGCAGTTGAGGCAGCTCGACATTCCAATGTCGAGTTTGGAGGCGCAGGTCGGACGGGTGTTCTCGACATTGGAATGTCGAGCTACGTGACTGCTTGCGGCACGGCCGGCCGGAGGCCGGCGCTACGCGTGTAGCGCAAGCCTCCGGCTTGCCGTATCGCCGGCGTCCCCGCCGGCAACAGCGCCCGCGCTACCGCCGCGCCGCCGCGAACACTCCCCACCCGCCGCCCAGCGACAGGAACACCCCGAGCAACAGCAACGCGACGCTCACCGCCGGCAGCGCGCCCTGCGTCCGCAACTGCGCCACCGCCGGCATGATCAAGCCCAGCCCGACCAGCACCGCCACCACTCCAACGATGATCTTGAGGTTTCGTTTCATAGGTGTTCCTTTCGTTTGGGATTGGTTTGCAACTGATTCACCAGACAATCGCCGCGAAGACGAAGACGCACACGACGGCGAAAAACACGGCCATGCGGCGCACGGGCAGCCAGAGCGATTCCAGCGAGCGGCGGTAGCCCGCCAAACCAAGGAAGTAGAGCCACACCGCAAGGCAACTCCAGCCGAGGACCCAGCGGTGATGGTGAATCCAATAAAACAGGCTGGCGGCTCCGCCCGGCCGTTCATTCCAGTCGGGGCCGTAAGTAGTCCGTGTCACCGGAAACCAACGGGGGATGGAGTCCGCAAAGTTCAACACCATCGCCCCAGCGAGGAACAGGACGATGGTGCCGATGAGGGCGCGCATGGAGTTCGCAGCGGCAGTCGAGGCGCAGAGCGCGGCGCAGAAGATGACGCCGTTGGCGATGAGGAAGTGCGGCTCACCGTTGCGAAGCCCAAGCTCCATGCTCTTGCCCTCCAGCAACACACTCGATATTTGACCCAGCACGCCCGGCAGCAAGAGGCCCAGCACCACGTTCACGGCGAGGGCGACGAGGACTTTGATGAACCATTGCCGGCGAGCGGAGACGGGCAGTGTCAAATGCCAGTCGAGCAGGCCCAGGCTGCGCTCCTCCGCCGTGGAGACGATGCCCGCGATGACGGGGATGCCCAAGCCCAGCAGCACTGCGGGCAGCAGCAGGAAGTCCTTGGACACCGTCGGGCGGGCGACCACGGCGGCGAGCAGCAGCAGCCAGAGCGCGACCAGCATTCCGGCCACCACGAATGCCGGCAGGTGGAGCCGCACTTCCTTGCGGACGAGCTGACCCAACGCGCTGCCGCGCCCCAACGTGAACCGTCCGGTGAACTCGGCAAACGGCTTCGCCAGCGCTGCCGGAAGGGTGAGTTCCGCCCCGCGCCCTTGGATGTCTTCCAACCGCCCGAAGCGCTGGCAACCGAACAGGAAAAGCGCCCCACAGTAGATGCCAAGCGAAATGAGGCAGGAGTTGAGCCGAACATTCATGCCGCTATGGGAAATCCAAATCTCTGGAATGGCCGCGAGGACAAACATGGTTAGGAACCAAGGGCAAAGGAACGTCATCGCCACCCCTCCGATGATGCTGCGAGCCAGCAGCGTCAGCGCCGGTCCCGTGCAGAAACCAATCAGCCAAGGGAGGACCAAGAGATATATTAGTTTGAGAAGCTCCTCGCCAGAACCAACAAAGCCGGGAACCTGACCCACTTCTGTTCCCCAGAGCAATTCCATCCACACGAACAGGCCAAACATCGCCGCGCCCAAACTGACCATCTTCTCCCACCAAAGTCGTCGCCGCGAAACGGGCTGGGAAAGCAGCAGGCCCATCGTGCGGTGCTGGAATTCTTGCCCCATGCAGACCGACCCCAGTAAAGCGCAACCCAGCCAGTAAGCCGGGATGGCAAAGTCCATGGGCTGCTTCTGTGGGAGTAGGAATGGCACGGCAATCAAGCCAGCCATCGCCGCCCACATCGGCAGCAGCGCGCGGGCTTCCTTCCACAGTCGCACTCGGGTGTTCGCGTTCATCGGCGTCGGGGGTTCAATCCTTCGTAGGAGACGACGTGAGGAGTCTCGCAATATGGAGTGCGCCGGCCGAGCCCCCACTGCGGCGGTCGGACTCTAACCCGGACTGGGCCCTCCGTCCGCCCCCCTCACCCCCCTCGGGGGAGCGGGATAGGGTGAGGGGGCAGTCGTGCGAAGTAGCAATGCGTCCAGATTCACGGCAAGCGAGCGAGCCCGGTCTGACTTCAATTGAGCCCCGGTCTGCTGACCGCCCCACCCCCTCACCCCGGCCCTCTCCCCCAATGGGGGAGAGGGAGAAGAATCTGCGGCCAATGGTTCGAGTTATTTTCATTGCAGCGTGACCATGAAGATTTCCTCCAGCGTCAGCCCTTCGCTCACCAGTTCCTCCGGCTTCAGCACGCGCAGTTGCTCCAGAATCGCAGCGGACTCCCCATGCGCGATCAACTCCACTTCCCGCCCCGTCACCCGCGTGCGGAGCACCCCGGGGAACCTGAGCTCCGGCGGAATTCCACCGAAGCGTGCCCGGATGCGCTGGTAGTGTGACCGCGCGGCGTCCGCCTCCAGCGTCAGCACGGCGCGGCCTGCATCCACGATGGTGAACTCATCAATCAACCCCTCGAACTCGCTGATGAGATGCGTCGAAACGAACACCGTGCGGTGCTCCGGGTCCGCCTCCTGATACGCGCCGATGACCGTCTGGATGAACTCGCGGCGCACGATGGGGTCCAGCCCGCTGGTCGGCTCGTCGAGGACCAGCAGCTCCGGCTCCGCGCTGATGGCGGCCACGAGCGCGAGTTGCGTGCGCTGGCCCTTGGAGAGCGCGCCGGTCTTTTGCGAAGCGTCGAGACGGAACTGCCCGAGCAGCTCCCGCTCGGTCTTGCGGTTCCAATGCGTGCGGAAGGAGGCGAGGTAGTCGAGCGTCTCGTGCACCGTCATCCACGGGTGGAACGCGACCTGATCGGGCACGTAGGCAAGGCGGGACTTCACGGCCACCTCGTCGCGCTCCGCGTCGAGGCCGAAGACGCGCACCGAGCCGGCATCGGGCCGCAGCAGGTTGAGCAGGCACTTGATCGTGGTGGTCTTGCCCGCGCCGTTGCGGCCGAAGAGCCCGTAGCAGCGGCCCGGCCGCACGGTGAGGTCCAGCCCGTTGACGGCGTCGTGCTTGCCGTAGCGGCGGACGAGTCCGGTGATGGCCATGGCAGGTTCAGCGGAGTTCATGGCGTTCCTTTCTTTGCCAATCTTTGTCTTTCCCGAATCTTTGGGAGCTTCTCGGTCTTCATGCGCGGTTCAGCTTTCCGTCGAGTGTTCATTGGCTTCCTTCCGTTCCGCGAAGGCCTCCAGCCGCTGCTGCACCAGCTTGAGCAGCTCCTCTTCGCCCACCTGGTAGTGATGCGCCTGCACGATGGCCGCATCAATCAGCTCGCCCAGCGCCTTGTTCCGCGCGTCCTTCTTGAGCGGGGAGGCGCCATCCTTCACGAAGCAGCCCTTGCCCGCCGCCGTCTCGATCACGCCCTCGTTCTCCAGTTCCGTGTAGGCTTTCGCCACCGTGTTCCGGTTCACGCGCAGCTCCTCCGCCAGCGACCGGATGCCCGGCAGCGGATCGCCGGGCCGCAGCGCGCCCGAGGCCGCCGCCGCCTTCACCTGCTCGACGATCTGCAGGTAAACCGGGAGCCCGGACTTGAAATTGACTTCGAGGAGCATCGTGGCGGCAACGTCTAGTGTCCCATGACACTAGGACAGTCGGCCGAGATGTCAACGGTGATTTTTGAACCCCCTTGCGCGCCGGGCGGGAACGGCGGACACTGGCATCCATGAGCGTCACCACGATGCGCCAGCGGCCCGGCGGCCCGGTGAAACAGTTCTCGGTCTTCACGCCCAACCGGCTCGGCCGGCTCCACACCCTCACCACGCAGCTGGTCTCGCGCAACGTCCACATCCTCGCCCTCACCGTGCTCGACACCACGGACAGCTCCATCATCCGCCTCGTGGTGGACGACCCCGAGGCCGCGCGCGAATTGCTGAACGAGCACGGCTTTCCTTTCAGCGAAAGCGACCTGCTCGTGGTGGAAATCGCCTCCGAGACGCAGTTGAAGGACGTGCTCGCCGCGCTGCTCCAGGCCGAGATCAACATCCACTACATCTACTCCTTCATGGTGCGCTCCCAGGACAAGACCTCCCTCGCGCTGAATCTCGAAGACCGGGAAGTGGCCGAGGACGCCCTGCGCAAACACCAGTTCAAGGTGCTCGGCCAGGCGGACATCTCCCGCTGATCGCGCGCTTTAGACACCCGGCCCACGACCGGGGCGAGGGCTGGCGTCGGGGAGATCTTGAACCCCTGCCGGCGGCTTGCCGCCGCTGTCCATAGGCCACAGCAGGGCGAAACGGCTTCAGCAATCCACCCAGGACTTTGCGCGCCGCTTGCGGCGCATCACTCTCGAATCCCCGAAACCGAATCCCCTCTCCCCCATCGGGGGAGAGGGCCAGGGTGAGGGGGCGGCGTGCAAATCACGGACCGCTTCAACGCGCAAGCGCCCAGCCCAGGCAATGTCCAGTATCCACCCCCGACCGGCTAATCCCGTGCAGCCACCTTGCCAGGCACGACGGAGAAGGTCCGGTCAATGTGCGTGACATTGCCCTGTTTGTCCTTCACCGACACCTGCAGCCGCGCCTTCGCCAGCGATTTCACCGGCGCATCCAGCTTCAGCTCCCACACACCTTGCGACAGGCGCGAGAACTTCGGCGCGAGGTTCTCCCCGGCAGCAACCCCGTTCACGGCGAAGTCCGCCGTCACCGTGAAGCCGTTCGGATCGAGGCCCGTGTAATAGTCGTGCGCGCCGATGAGGATGCGCGAGAGCGACGGGTTCGCCCCAGCCTGCGGCTGCGTGAGGGTGAGCACCGGACAGTTGTCGTCGAGCATCCAGCCGTAGCCGCGCGCGTCGGGATTTTGCGCGTCGTAATCAAGGTCAATCGGGCAGCCCAGGTCAATCCAGCGCACCAAGGTGAACCGGTCCTCGTCCGTGAGCGGCGCGACTTTGATCGTCTGGCCGTCGGGCCCTTTGTAAGTTCCGGCGACGGCTTCGGCAGGCGGCATCTGCGAGCCGAGATAGTCGAGGTCGTAGCGGTGCCGGTGCTTGTCCGTCGGCACGCGCTCGCCTTTCAAGGCGAAGTAGCCCGCGCCCGGCTCCGGCTCGGACGGGTGGTCGTCATTCTTGAAGCCGTCGAGCCGCTCGCCAAAGATTTTCCAGACCAGCAGGCTGCGGCGCGACTGCTGCTTGCGGATGTAGCGCGAGGCGTTGGGCGTGCCCCACGAATCGTAGCCGATGGGCTTGTGGCCGAACTTCGCCTTCTCATCGAGCGCGAGCCGGTAGTAGGTGCCGGGGAACCGCTCCGCGTTTTCGCGCTGGATGCGTTCGTCATCGGCGTCCAGCACCAGATTGCCCGGCGGCTTGGCTGCGTTCTTCGTGTGGCACGCGGCGCAACTGCGGTCGAGAATCGGGCGGATGTCGCGCCAATACTCGACTGTTTGCACGCTCCCGGATAAGGAGGAATTCTTCGCATAGCGCAGCCCGGCCTGCTGCTCCGCATCCCACTTCTGCCTCGATTCGTCACGCGCCTTCGTGGTGACCAGCGGCGTGGTGTTGACGAGGTCCCACACCTGGTAGTCGGCGCGCGCCGCCGCCGTGCGGTTGAAGTCCGTCGGGGCCTGGCTGTGCGCGTGGCAGCCGCCGCAGTTGTTGCGGACCTCGCCCGGGCGGAGTTGGTGCCAGGTCTGCGAGGTGTTCAGCACCATGCCGCGCCGGTCAATGGTCTGGAAGGTGAACGCGGTGTCGGCCGGAATCTTGGCGAGGAAGCTTGTGTCCGGGTGCCCGTCCGGGTCTTTCGGCTGCCCGCTGACGGTGTCCTTGGCGTTGGCGGAGGCGAACTTCCGCACCGGAATCTCGCCGAGGATGCGCAGCCGCTCGCTCGCGTGGTTGTAGAAGCGCCGGCCGGAGTTCGCCCCGCGATTGCGATCCGTGGTCGGCTCCATCACGAGGACGCGGAGCGCGTGGATGTCGCTGTTTTCATAGAGGCCCACGTCGCCGCCCTGGTTGTGATGATTCAGCGCCGGGCCGTTGCCGTGGCTGGTGAAGGCGTCCAGCCCGCGCCAGGGATCGTTGCCGCCCGCGTAGGTGGCGGTGACCTGGCCCTCGGGCACGCGGCCGTTCGGATAGCTCTCGCGCTTGTAAAGGCTCGATGACCCCACCAGCCCGAACGGCGTGCCTTCCGGCAGTTGCTTCGTAAGCGAGCCGTCATTCGCGAGCGGGGCACGGCGCTCCGGCGCGGCGCGGCCATAGACGCGCTGATAAGACACGAGCGCGCGCGGCCAGCTCTCGTTGTAGTTCGTGTCGTTCTTGATGAGCCGCAACTGCGCGGGCTCCTCGACCACCGCGCCGTTCTTGAGCAGATAAATCCCGCCGTCGAGCTGCGGCAGGTGCGTGTATTGATGGTTCACCGGGCCGGGCGAATACACGGTGAGCAGGTGGTTGTCCGGCGCGCCCGACGGATGCGTGAACTTGCCCACGGCTGGAGAGTTCTTGTCCCCCACGATGGACGGGTCCGCCGGGCCCTCGCGCCCGTGCGTGAACGGCGTCAGTGAAACCGAGCCGATGGGCATGAAGGGCATCCGATACCACTGCGGCTTGGAATTGTAGAAGCGTCCGTAGCGCCACGGCTCATTGCTCGCCATGTGCGCGGGGCCGAACTGCTGCGCGCCGGCCGGCGGCTGGAGCGGCAGCTTGATGTAGGCACCGAAGCCGGAGTTGTTCTGGTTGTAGTATTCCTCGACGACGATCGCGCCCTCGGAGAGCTGCGTCTGGAAGTGAAACCCGTTCGGCGCGCCGCCGGGGTCGAACGCGCTCATCAACGGCGCCCAGTCCGTGCCGTCGGGGTTGATGGCCCACAGGCCCCACAGGATTTCACTGCGCATGCCCTGCGATTCCAAGGTGCTGAACATGATGCGCCCGTCCATGAGCGCCACCGGATGCAGCGCGCCGGCGATGTTGAAGTGGCCGATCTTCTCGATGTTTTTGCCGGGGCCGTCGTCCGAGTCATCCATGACGAAGAGCTGCAGCGCGATGGCGGGATAACCCTTCGACGGCCGGAACCCATCGCGATTGCTGGTGAAGGCGATTCGACCGCCGGGCAGCGGACACGGCCCCATGTTAAACACGCCGTAGTCGTAATGCGTGCGGCCGGACTCCGGCGTGCGGAAGTCCGCCGACCACTTCGCCGCGCCGGTGTTCGGCGTGAACGTCTGGTCCGTCAGCCGCACGAGCCGGCGCGACTTCACATGCAGCTTGTAGATGTCCGCGCCCTGCCGCTGGGGCGACCACTGGCTCGCCTTCTTCAAGTTGTGCAGGTGCGAGTAATACACCCACTCGCCATCGAACGACACCACCGGGTCGGTGATGGAGCCATCGCCGCCCGCGACCAGCAGCTCCTCGCGGCCGTCCGGGTGCAGCAGCATGAGGTCCGCGCCCGGTTCCATGGTCACCGGCTGCGAGAAGTCCGTGTAGAAACGCTTGTGGACCGTGTCCCCCGCGCGCGGCGCGCGGACATACACGATGTCGTAGTCCAGCCGCACGGATGGGTCGGTGGAAATGTGCGGCACCACGGTGTTGATGGGCGCGGGAAAGAGCGGCTCCGAACGCGGCGCGGCTACACCGGGAAAGGCAATGCAAACGGCCAGCGCGCAAACGCAGGCAAGGCACGAACGGACAGGCATGGCGAATTCGACGGTCATGCCGCCACGACCATGCAGACAAAAGTGACGGCGCTACCCCGGCTTCCGCTGCGCCCATTTCCGACCGCCCTTCAGCGCCGCCAGCGTCTCGGCCAGCCGGCGGTCCCGTGTCTCCGGCTGTTTCGCCGTGGAGACCCAGACGAGGTATTCGCGCTGGCAGGTGGGCGAAAGCTTTTTGAAACCCTCGGCAGCGGCTCGGTTCTGCTTTTGCGCCAGCGCGGACTTGAAGAAGGCGGGCATCGGCCACGGCTTCCGCTTCACCTTGGGCACGGGCGGGATGGTGGGATCGGCATCGAGCGCCACGGCCGCGTGCAGCAGGTCTCGCAGCGCGTCACGGTTCAACCCGTCGAACGTCGTGATGCGGAGGGAGAGGATGTTCGTGTTTCGTTCGCCGCCAGGGCTGAAGAGCTTCGCCGGGTCCGGCAGCTCCGTGCCGCGGAAGAACGTGATGCCGAGATGCTTCTGGCACGCGCTCAGACCGCACACCAGCTTGCGCCCGGTGAAACACAGCATGTTCCATTTGATGGACTCGGCCAGGTCCGGCTCCCAGGTAAGAAACCACTCGACGACCTGCTCCGCCAGCGGCTGCGAAAAGTCCGGGCACGTCTCCAGCCATTCGCCGGGATCCTTGGTGCGGGCGCGGGAGCAGTCCATGACGTCAATCTGCCCGGCGGCTCACGGAAGGCTCATCGTCGCCACCACGGCGCGGTGATCGGAGGGATACGGGCGCACCACAATGTCCGCGAACTTCGCCTCCTCGCCGACGATTTCGCATTGCTTCACCGTCACTTTCGGCCCGGCGAAAAACACGTAGTCAATCCGGTCGTGCCGGTCCTTCGGATCGTCGGGCGTCGTCGTGGGGGTCCAGGTGTGCCCGGGCCGCGACACTTCGTCCGGGAACCGGGCACGAAACGCATCCGTCATGCCCGCGCCGGTCACGGCCAGCGTGGACGGATACGCCGCCACCACCGGACGCCGGCCCGCTTCAGCCGCGCGCTGGGTCCAGTCCAGATGCGAAGGCTCGTTGAAATCGCCCGTGAGAAAGACAATGTCTCCGCGCGCCAGCGCCGGCTTCAATTCCGAGAGCAGCCGTTCCACCTGCGCACCCCGGGCCTTGCGCGCCTCGGCCACGGCCTCCTCCCCGGTCTTGATGAAGCGCCCGTTCGCGTAGGGAATGCCGGCCAGTTGATACGGCTGATACGGCGCGTGATTCAGGTGGGCGTTGAACATCCACACTTCGCGGCCCGCGGGCAGCCGGATGGCAACGCCCCACTTGCGCGGCGTGTTCGTGACGATGGGGAAGCGGCTGAGAATCCCCGTGCGATCACCCTGGTCGAGATAATGCCAGCCCAGCATGTCGGCGAGTTTCTTCCCGTGGTCGGGCCGGCCGGCACCCTTCTCCTTCTCGAAGCCGCCCGTCTCCTGCAGGCCCACGAGGTCCGCCCTGGCCGCGCGGATCACCTCCGCCGTCTGCGCCAGCGGCTGTTTCCCCGCGTCGCCGCCGTGCCAGAGATTGAAGCTCATCACGCGCAGTTCTTCAGCGCGCCCGGGCAGCACGGCCCAGCCCAGCAGCCACACCGCTGCCATGACCGGCCACGCACCGGATCCTTTGCAATTCATGCCCGCGAGCAGACCATACCCGCCGTTCTTACCGCAAGTCCGACCCGCCTCTGCCGCAGGGTTGACGCATCAAAAGCTTGAAGAAATCCTTTCGGAAAAGGCGGGATGACCACGCCATTGGCGGCGACGGCATTGAACGGCCAACCAGTGATATCTTTGACTGACGAATGGGCTGACGAATGAAACAAGGCGGGGGCGGTTCGACACCCCTCGGCTTTTATTCGTCAGTCCCCATTCGCCAGTCCGTTCTTCATTTTTGATGCGTCAGCCTGGCCTCTGCCGTGCTGCCCGACCAAGCTCAGCCCGCAATTCTGTGAGCCACGGACGGGTCAGGGTGCGACCTTCCGCCACTCTGCCAGCACGCCTTGCCGGGTGATCCAGTCATTCAACGCGCCGCGATCCAGCAACTCGCCCGACACGTTCAGGATGGCCCGGATGTCGCGCAGATGTTTCTCCGAGCCGCCCTCGCGGAAGTATTCCAGCTTGCGGACGATGACGCACTCAGGTGGGGCGACCGTGATCGGTTCGCCCATGAAGTCCAGTCGGCGGGCATGGCGAAAGGACCACGCGTTAAAGTCATCCCGGCCCGTGGTATAGATGTCGGCTTTGAAACCGGTGCCACATGGATCACGTTGAACTGGCCATTGAATGCACGGGCAATCTCAGCGGCGATGATCTCTTCGGGTGGCAGGTAAAAACTCGGGGCCGGAAAGGCCTCGACCAGGCGGCGGATGTCCTCGAAGCGCAGGGACACCACCACATCCACGTCGTTGGTGAAACGCGGCTCGCCGTAAAGGATGGCGGCCACGCTGCCGCTCACCATGTAACGCAGCCCGAGCCGGTTCAGCGGCCGCAAAAACAGCAGAGAGAGTTCAGCTTCGGGCATGACTGAAGTTGCGCATCACCTCGCGCGCCACCTGTTCCTCCGACCAGTCGGGATGCTGCGCCTGAACCCACGCCGTCTTCATCCGCCGCGCCGACCAGTAAAGCTGCTCCGCGATTTCCAGCCGCCGCCCCGGCGTCATCCGGCGGTAAATCGCGAACTGTTCCGGGCTGGTTTGTTCATCCGCTAGCACGGTGGCAATTTGCGCCAGGGCGTCCCGCCAGGCAAGCTCTTCACCCACGGCTGATGCATCAAAAGCCCGGGGTCGCAAATCCAAGCTCCACCGCTCAGGGAGCGCTGCCCGCGCGTGCCGGCGGACGCTGGTCTTCCTTGAACTTGAACGCCGGTTTACCCGTGAGGTCCTTGCTCGTGAAGGACGGGCACCAGTGTCGCTCGACGTGGGCCACGACTAGGTCCGTGCCGGTGAAGTGGTCCACGCCCGGCGGACGCTCGGGGTTATACATCGTGTCCGTCAGGTCGCGCATCAGGGCCACGTTCATGCCCAGGTAAACCTGCTGCCGGATCGCAAAGGGCCGGCCCAGCACGCACATGTTCAGATGCACGCCGCACAGGATCACGTTCGTGATGCCGCGCCCGGCCAGCAGGTTCCAAGTCTCCTGCCCGTTGTCCGTGAGCGCGTCCCCCGGCGCGAGTTCGATGGTGGCAATCTGCCGCGTCCACGCTTCGCGGATCGCGCACTTCGCGCCGGTGCAGGAACAGCCCATGTCCGAATCATCAATCGGCAGCACCTTTTCGCGCTTGGGGTCCGTCCAGCACCATGCCGTGCCCCAACGCTCCGCGGTGGCCAGCGGCACGGGCGTCTTCACGAGCGGCGCGCTCTGCGCCAGCCGCCGCTGCGGCGTGTCCTTGTAGAAGCCCGTGACGGAACTGGGCGCGTGGATGATGAACACGCCGCGGGCCCGGGCCTGTTTCACCACCTCGTTCAACGGCCCCGCCATTTCGCCGACCCGCCGGGACGCGGACTTGCACCAGTGGTCATCCCACATGTCGCAGATGATGAGCGCGGTTTTCTTCGTGTCCCACGCCGCCGGTTTCTCGGCGATGCGGGTGTCACCCCGCGCGCCGGCGGTGCGGGAACGGAGGTTGAGCTGCAACGTGCTGTCGGCGGCGGAGACGGCCAGGCTCATGAGCAGGAGTGCGCCCGCCGGTCCAAGCAGGCTGCGAACCCGGCGGGGGATTGCGGTTGAAGGGCGGTTCATGTCGCGAGTCTGCGCCAACGCGCCGCGCAAGGAAAGCGCAGAGCGGACGATGGCGTTACCCCGTAGCGCAAGCCTCCGGCTTGCCGTGCCGCCGGCGTCCGCGCCGGCCCGCGTCGCCCGAACGACGAGCGTGCCGCCTTCCACCAGAGAATGCTCCGATGCCACCTGGCGTTGGGCTGCCGTGACGGAGTAATGGAGACTTCCGGTAAAAGGCAGCCACAAAGCCTCGAAGCTTGGCAGGACAAATTCGCAGCGGCACATTTTCGTCATCGCATGTGCAACCGGGCAAGCGAGGACGCTTGCGATACGGCCGGCCGGAGGCCGGCGCTACGCCGTAGCGCAAGCCTCCGGCTTGCCGTGCCGCCGGCGTCCGCGCCGGCCCGCCCGCTACGGACGCCGATGCGCCGCGCTGCTCCAAGGCCACTCCTCCGGCAGCACGCAGAGCCGCACCGCCACCGGATTGCCCTCCGTGTAGCCCACCCAGTGCGCCACCTCATCATCGTCTCGGCACCAGTGGTCGAACGACTCATGCTGCCAGAAGTCCGGCTCGCTGCGGTGCAACAGCTTGTTCGCCTCCTTCGCGGTGTAGGATTTCCACGAGTGCAAGATCGAGCTGAGGGTGAAAGCCGGGGCCGGGCGGAGCACGGCATGAACATGGTTCGCCATCACGACCCACGCGTGCAGGTGATAACGCTGGCCATCAAAGAACCGCACCGCGTCCGCCACGAGGCGCGCTACTTCCGGGCGACGCAGCCAGCACGCGCCGTGGCCGGCGTCGAGATAGGCTTCGACCTGCTCCGAGAGGAAATCGCCAGGCTCGGCGGTCCCGACTTCGCCGCGAGCCTTTGCTTCGTCATTCGCCGCCCGGGCATCGGCTTCGGCCTTGCGTTGGAATTCTGCGAGCACCGTTTGCGGCAGGGAATCGCCCAGACGGAAGGTGACGAAGTAGCTCGCGCCGGGAGCCTTGACGTGCGGGAGATAACCCCTGCTGTGCGAGCCTTGAACGAGGCCGTCGGGTGCGCCGGGCGGGCGTTTCTCGGCGGGCTTGGAACGCGTGGCGAAGTCCAGCCGGCGCAGCTTGCGCTGGCGGTCACCGGGGTTTGGGTTCATGGCCGTGTGTTTGGCTTGTTCGCTCACTTTCGTCGTTCGCACGCTTCGGGCCGGCGCGGACGCCGGCGATACGGCAAGCCGGAGGCTTGCGCTACGGTAGCACCGGCCTCCGGCCGGCCGTGTCGCAAGCGTCCTCGCTTGCCCGGTTGCGCGGGGGATGGCGGAAATGTGCCGCTGAGAATTTGCCGGATCAAGCTTCGAGACTTCGGAGGGCTTGTTGGCCTGTGGCACCCATTGGTCGGCCACGACTAACCTGCTGCACGTGACCTCGCAGCATTTTCTGGCTTGAGGGCTGCACGCTCGTGATTCGCACGCCTCGGGCCGGCGGGGACGCCGGCGGCACGGCAAGCCGGAGGCTTGCGCTACGGTAGCGCCGGCCTCCGGCCGGCCGTGCCGCAAGCGTCCTCGCTTGCCCGGTTGCGCGTGCGATGACCGAAACGTCCCGCTTCCCAACCTACCCGAGCAAGCCCTTCACCTTCGCCAGCGCCTCATCCAGCTTGCTCGCATCCTTCCCGCCGCCGCGGGCGTTGTCGGGCTTGCCGCCGCCTTTGCCGCCGACGATCGGGGCGATCTGCTGGATGATCTTCCCGGCCTGCACCTTCGCCGTGAAGTCCGCCGAGACGGACGCAATCAGCGTCACGGCCCCGCCTGCGCCGCCGCCGAGGACGATTACGCCCTTGAACCGGCTCTTGAGCGCGTCCACCACGGCCTGCAGGAACTCGCCGTCCGCGTCGCCGAGATTGTGCGTGATGAGCGGCGTGCCGTTCACCGTCTGCGCGCGGCCGATCAGCTCGCTCGCGGCGTTCGAGGCGTTGCGCGCCACGGCCAGCTTGAGCTGCTTCTCCAGTTCCTTCTGCTGCGCGAGCACCAGCTCGATCTTCTTCTCCAGCTCGTGGATGGGGGAATTCACCTTGCCGGCCACGGTGCGGATCAGTTCGCGGTCCAGGCGCATCGCGTCGAAGGCGGTGAGGCCGGCGACGGCCTCGATACGGCGCACGCCGGCCGCAATCGCGTTCTCGCCGACGATGCGGAAGAGGCCGATCTCGCCGGTCGCGCGCGTGTGCGTGCCGCCGCAGAGTTCCATGCTGTAGCCGTCCAGCTTCGCGGCGTGGCCACCGATCTGCACCACGCGCACCAGGTCGCCGTATTTGTCGCCGAAGAACTGCATCACGTCCTTGCGGCCCTTCACGTCGGCGTGCGGGACTTCGGTCCACGAGACGCCCGCGTTCTCGACGATGCGCTCGTTGACGAGCTTCTCGATGTCCGCGACCTGCGCGGGCGTGAGCGCGGCGCTGTTGAAGTCGAAGGTCAGCTTGTCCGGGCCGACGAAGGAGCCTTTCTGCGAGGCTTCCCGGCTCACGACTTCATGCAAGGCCCAGTGCAGCAGGTGCGTGACGGTGTGATGGCGCTGGATGGCGTCGCGGCGAGGCTTGTCCACGGAAAGCCTCGCCGTGACTTTCACTTCTCCAGATGTCCTATCGGAGCGAAAGCGTTGGCACATGTCGCCTTCATACTTGTGGAAAAAGATACCTGAAGGGGACTTCGTAACGCTCACCACACGAACGCGCCGTTCTTCGATGTTACCTAACTCGTCGGTCAAAATAATCGCCCCTGTGTCAGATACCTGACCACCCATTTCCGCATAAAACGGAGTCTTCGTCGTCACGACGAAGTCTTCGGTAGGAATGGCCAGCAGCGCCTCAGCCTCAGCTTCCAAGGTCTCAAAGCCTACATATTCCGTCGGCTGGAAATTCAAGAAGACTTCCGCCACGCGAATAACCTCCTTCTTTTGCGCAGCACGCGCACGCGTGCGCTGCTCTTCCATCAGCACGTTGAAGCCGGCCACGTCCACGGTCAGGCCGCGTTCGCGGGCCATCACTTCGGTAAGATCCAAGGGAAAGCCATAAGTATCGTAGAGAAGAAATGCCGCGCTGCCAGAAATGATGAGTCCTTGCTGAACGACTTGCTCAACAGCACTAAGAAACTCCAGCGGTTCAGCCGAGAGGTCTTCACCGGCTTTGTCTAGTGCCTTGTAAAGAAGGTGGAAGTCTGCCGATGTGCTGACGCGATTGACGAAGTCGCGGTCAAACAGAACACGTAACTTCGCGATTCGGCCCAATTCACCTTTTGGAATCGCGGCGAGTGTCTTAGCCCCTTGGCGAGACCGAACGGATTCCACAGCTTGAAGAAGCATGTGGCGGAAGCGGAAGACGTCCTCGAAAACGATCAGACCAGTATCCAACGTCTTGTTGAAACTCTCCTCCTCCAGCTTGAGCACATCCTTCACGTGCTGTTTGCGGGTGCGGATTTCGGGGAAGACATCGCCCATCGTCGCGGCGAGCACGTCCACGAGCTTGTAGAAGAACGGCTCGTGGAAGCCGAGCGTCCGGCCGTAGCGCACCGCGCGACGCAGGATGCGGCGCAGGACGTAGTTGCGGTCGGTGTTGCCGGGCTGGATACCATCCGCGATGGCGAAGCTCAACGTGCGGATGTGGTCGCCGATGACGCGGAAGGCCACGTCTTTTGCCTCCTCGTCGTTCGCAGCGGCTGGAACCTGTTTCTCCGAATCACCGTCTTTGACGGTGCGTGTTCCGGTGGGAAGGGTGCAGCCATATTTCATCCCGCTCATCTTTTCGAGCTCGTCAAAGATCGGTCGGAAGATGTCGGTCTCGTAGTTGGAAATCTTCGCATTGGCAAAGTCCGTGAAGTTCTTCGTGCCTTGGATGATGCTGGTGACACGCTCGAAGCCCATGCCGGTGTCCACATGCTTGGCGGGCAGCGGCACGAAACGCTGACGCCAGGTTTCCCCGGCTTTCGCATTCGGCAATCCCATCTTGGCAGCCTCTTCAGGGCCGTCTGGTTCCGCATTGAACTGGATAAAGACGTTGTTCCAAATCTCGATGCAGCGAGCGTCGCCCTTGTTGACGAGTGATCCCTTGGTGTCACCCGCCGGCGTGAGGTCCACATGCAGTTCGGAGCACGGGCCGCAGGGGCCGGTGTCGCCCATCATCCAGAAGTTGTCTTTCTTGTTGCCGTTGACGATGTGGACGGCGGGATCGAGGCCGACGCTGCGGAATTTCGCGGCCCAGATGTCCCACGCTTCCTGGTCGAACTCGCTGGGGTCACCCTTGGCTTTGTCAGGGTTGTAAACCGTCGCGTAGAGCCGCTGCGGCGGAAACTTCCAGACCTCGATGACCAACTCCCACGCCCAACTGACGGCCTCCTGCTTGAAGTAGTCGCCGAAGGACCAGTTGCCGAGCATCTCGAAGAACGTGTGGTGGTAGGTGTCCAGGCCCACGTCATCGAGGTCGTTGTGCTTGCCGCCGGCGCGGATGCACTTCTGGGTGTCGGCGGCGCGACCGGGGGAATAGGGGCACTTCGTCTCGTTGAGGAAGATGGGCACGAACTGGTTCATGCCGGCGTTGGTGAAGAGCAGGTTCGGGCTGTCCGGCATGAGGCTGGACGAGGGGACGATGGTGTGCTGCTTCGACCGGAAGAAGTCGAGGAACGACTGGCGGATTTGCGTGCTGGTCATCATGCGCTTCGCGAAAAAGTAATCAGTATTCAGTGTTCAGTAATCAGTCGGCGCGTGTCCGGCAGCTCACTGAACACTGGACACTGATTACTGAATGCTTTCGGTAAACCGAGCGGGGAAGCTAGCGGCATTGCACGGTGCAAGGCGAGTGGAAGTTTTCGGCGGCAGGAGGGGGCGGGCAAGCTGATCTGGCTGGCGTTGGGGGACATCGTCAAGCAGCGGAAAAGCCCGCCGACGCACGGGGGCCCAGCGACGCGCCAGTTTGCGCTGCGGTGCGGCCCTCCGCCTGTCCGATTCGTGCCCCGCAGCAATTTCCCCATCCCACCCTCGAACCTCAAACTGGCTTCGTTTCGTAAAATCCTCCATCGGCCATTGGCCATTGGCCGTCGCCTATCCTCCCGCCCGCCCCCACTTGATTCGTGTCCATTCGTGTTCATTCGTGGTTTCCCATCGCCGCTCAAATGGCTTCGTTTGGCAAAAAGCCCTTCATGTTTCCCCCTCTGCGTCCGTCCCGCCTCTGCGGTGCCAAAGCCTTCGCCCGCCTGCGGAGCACCAGTCTCCGACCCGGCGTGCCCCCATCTTTGTCTTTCCCAAATCTTTGGGCCCTCCCCTCCCACCTTCCGGCTGCCCAGGGTTCAAATGGCTTCGTTTCGTAAAATCCTCCATCGGCCATTGGCCATTGGCCGTCGCCTATCCTCCCGCCCGCCCCCACTTGATTCGTGTCCATTCGTGTTCATTCGTGGTTTCCCATCGCCGCTCAAATGGCTTCGTTTGGCAAAAAGCCCTTCATGTTTCCCCCTCTGCGTCCGTCCCGCCTCTGCGGTGCCAAAGCCTTCGCCCGCCTGCGGAGCACCAGTCTCCGACCCGGCGTGCCCCCATCTTTGTCTTTCCCAAATCTTTGGGCCCTCCCTCCCATCTTTCTGAGTTCCTCGACCCACCCGCCTTCAGATTCGTGTCCATTCGTGGTTTCCCCTTCTCCTCGGGGCACCCCGCGACCCTCGCCCCTCCGACGTCCAAAAGCTATTGCGTGGCGCAAATGGCCCGCTCCCCCATTCGGCCACATGGTTCAGCCCCCCGGATTTAGCCTTCCCCGCCCCGCCCCGGGAAACTATCCTCTCCCCGCATGGTGCTGTCGGCAGAGGTTTGCCCGCCACAGTTCACCGCCCGTTACCCTTCATGAAAGCTGTCATCCTCGCCGCCGGCAAAGGCACGCGCATGCGCGACCTCACCAACGAAATCCCCAAGCCCATGCTCCGGGTCAACGGGAAGCCCATCCTCCAGCACATCGTCGAGGGCCTGCTCAGCGTGGGCATCCGCGAGTTCTGCATCGTCACGGGCTGGCACGCGGAAGTCGTCGAGGGCTTCTTCGGCGACGGCTCCCAGTTCGGCGCGCGCATCAGCTACGTGCGCCAGGTCGTCCAGGACGGCACCGGCAAGGCCCCCGAGCTGGCCAAGACCTTCGCGGGCTCCGAGCCCTTCCTCCTCACCTACGGCGACATCCTCGTGAAGCCCGAGACCTACGCCGACATGCTCAAGCGCTGGAGCAGCGGCAATTTTGCCGGCCTCGTCACCGTCACCGGCAGCGAGGACGTGACCAAGGGTGGCCTGTTCTTCTTCGACGACGCCTTCTGCCTGAACCACCTCGTCGAGAAACCCAGCGCCGCCCAGCTCGACGAACTCCGCCAGCAAGGCCGGCTGAAGTCCGGCGAGACCGCCTGGTATAACGCCGGCATCTACCTTTTCGACCCCGTCCTTTTCGAGTTCACCGCCCGGCTCCAGAAATCCCCGCGCGGCGAATACGAGCTGACCGACGCCCTCACCGCCATGCTCGCCGCCGGGCACCAGATGGCCGGCCTCCAGATCGCCGGCCGCTGGGTGGACGTCCGCGACCCCGAGGTCCTCGCGTCCTTGCAGGAGTGACCCGGTAGCAGCCGACGTGAGGAGGCTCCATCTGACTCTTCGCTGATTTCGGTGAAACGAAGCTGCAAAAGCCTGCGCCACGGCTGCTCTTGCTCGTAATTCTAATCCTGCTCTTCCTTGGCTTCCGTTTCAGGGTGAGAGGTGTCGTCCGGCGTGGTTGGCCGGTCACCGAATTACATCGAGCACAGGTAAAATCCACCGTAGCAGCCTCCTCACCTCGGCTGCTACTAAAAGCAAAAAGCGGCGGTCATTGACCGCCGCTTTCGCGTTTCAAATTGTTTCGCCGCCGGCCGTTCAGGCTGCCGGAGCCGGGGCCGGCGCGCTCGCCGGGACATCCTCGACGTTCGCCTGGAGCTGGAGGAAATCCAGCACCTTGCCCACGAGGATCTGCTCGTGGATCTCGCCGAATCCGTTGCGCTCCTCGAGCTGCTTGATCAGCTTCTGGATGGGCATCTGATATTGCTGCGCCATCGCCTGCACGCGCTCGAGGATCTCCTGCTGCTCGACCTTCACGCCTTCCTTCTCGGCGATGCGGTTGAGGAGGAACATCGCCTTCACGCGGTCCTTCGCGCTCGCGTTGGCGTTGGCAAAGATCGCGTCCTTCTGCTGCTCGATGGCTTCCTTGGGGATGCCCCGCTGCTGGTTTTCCTGGACGATGTTATACACCACGCTGCGCGTCTCCTGCAGCACGATGGACTCGGGCAGGTCGAAGCTCACCTTGCTGAGCAGCACCTGGATGAGCTGGTCGCGCACGGCGCGGGAGGCCTTCGAGTTGCGGTCGGCTTCGAGGTCCGCCTTGATGCCGGCGCGGAGCTTTTCGAGGCTCTCGGCGCCAAAGCTCTTGGCAAACTCATCGTTCACCTCGGGCAGGAGGCGCTCCTTCACCTGCACCAGCTCCACTTCATACACGCCCTTCTTGCCCACGAGCTGGGCGGCCACGAAATCCGTCGGGAAATCCACGTTCACCGTGCGCTTCTCGCCGGCGCTCATCCCGTGGAGCTGCTCCGTGAAGCCGGGGATGAACTGGCCCGGCTCGCAGCGGAGCCAAAAAGCCTTCTGCTCCGTCAGGCCGCGCGCGGTCGGCGCGGTGTCGGTGATGGGCTTGCCGTCGCAGGTGCCCGTGTAGTTCACCACGGCGATGTCGCCGACGGCGACCGGCCGGGTCACGTCCTTGTAATCCGTGCGCTGCTCGCGCAGGACGTTGAGCGCCTTGTCCACGTCGGCGTCGCCGATGACCACGGACTCCCGCTTCACGTTGAGGCCCTTGTATTCCGGCAGCTCGAACTCCGGCTGCGTCTCCACCGTGGCCGCGAACTGCAGCACCTGGCCGCGCCCGAACTGGATCTCCTCAATGTCGGGATACACGGCGGCGCGGATCTTCTGCTGTTCCAGCGCCTTCTGATAGGAGTCGGGGATCAGCTTCTTCTTCACCTCGTCGTCAATGCGCGAGCCGAAGCTCTTGAGGATCATGTCACGCGGGGCCTTGCCGGCGCGGAAGCCGGGGAGCTGGGCATGGCGCTGAAATTCCTTGGTGACGGAGTCAAAGGCGGCGTCCACCGCCGCGACGTCCACTTCCACGCGGAGAAGCTTTTTGCACGGGCCGAGAGTTTCGACAGTTACGTTCACGACAATCTTTCTGGGTTCACCCTCTGCCTGGCCGCCGACACGAGCGCCTGCGGGCGAGGCAAAGAGCTTGGCAGACTAGGGAGGCGGCATCTACCCGTCAAGCACCGGCAAAGGCAGAAACAGTGCTGGCGCGTCTCAGTTTCTGGCAACCAAGATTCCACCCTGGCCAGCGGCGGTCGTGAGGGCCACCGGCTCCGGCGGCGCGGAGCGTCTGGAGTGCGGCGTGTTTCACCGCCGCTTTCGGTGGGCGCACGTAGCGGCTGCGAGATGGCCAACACCCTTGGCACGGGATAAAGCGGTGCTGAAAGACACCGCACTCCAGACGCTGGCGCGACTTCTATCGGTCCGGACTTTCCTGAACGGACCAGACTTCGGGGTGGCTTCGCGGGGTGCAAGATACTGAGATGCGCCCCCAACCAAGCTGTGTTGAGACGCGAACCCACCTTTGCCCGCATCTCATTAGCACCCGGCTTCAGCCGGGTGTAGGCGTCAGCCCCCCAATCCGAGCCGTTTCAACGGCTTCCGAACCACCGCTACCGTGCGACCCGCCCGCTATGGAGTGCGGGGACTCGTCCCCGCTTTCCGCAGGCGACTTGTCGCCGTCGAAGTCCAGGACAGCCCCGTCCGCCTCAGCACGTCCCTGCTCGCGCAGCCAAGACTGCCGCCCTGCAAATGCACGCAACCATCCGTTGACGGCGAGAACTCGCCGCACTCCAAAGCGCATCCGGCAGACTTGCCTGCCCCTTTGGCAACGCCATACTCCCTCCACTTCCATGAAGCACATCCTCGCCCTCGACCAAGGCACCACCAGCTCCCGCGCCATCGTCTTCGACCACGCCGGGAGCATCGTCTCCGTGGCGCAACAGGAGTTCCGGCAGATTTTCCCCAAGCCCGGCTGGGTGGAGCACGACGCCAATGAAATCTGGGCCACCCAGTCCAATGTCGCCGCCGACGCCATCCTCAAGGCCGGCCTCACCGCCAATGACATCGCCGCCATTGGCATCACCAACCAGCGCGAGACCACCGTGGTGTGGGAGCGCGCCACCGGCAAGCCCATCGCCAACGCCATCGTCTGGCAGGACCGCCGCACCGCCGCCGTCTGCGACAAACTCAAGCGCGCCGGCCAGGCCGCCCTCATCCGCCGCAAGACCGGCCTCGTCCTCGACGCCTATTTCTCCGGCACCAAGCTCCAGTGGCTGCTGAACAACGTCCCCGGCGCGAAGGCCCGGGCGAAACGCGGCGAACTGGCCTTCGGCACCGTTGACTCCTGGCTCGTCTGGCAGCTCACCGGCGGCCGCATCCACGTCACCGATCCCAGCAACGCCTCGCGCACGATGCTCTTCAACATTCACAAGGGCGATTGGGACGACGAGCTGCTCGCGCTCTTCGGCATTCCGCGCAGCGTGCTCCCGCAGGTCCGCGCGTCCTCCGAGGTCTATGGCGAGACCACCCATTTCGGCGCGGCCATTCCCATCGCGGGCATCGCGGGCGACCAGCAGGCCGCCCTCTTCGGCCAGGCCTGCACGCGGCCCGGCATGGTGAAGAACACCTACGGCACCGGCTGCTTCATGCTGATGAACACGGGCACCAAGCCCGTGACCTCGAAGAACAACCTGCTCACGACGGTCGCGTGGCGCATTGGCAACCGCACGGAATACGCGCTGGAAGGCAGCATCTTCATCGCGGGCGCGGTCGTGCAATGGCTGCGCGACGGCCTGGGCATCATCAAGTCGTCGCGCGATGTCGAGGCGCTCGCCGCGCAGGTCACGGACACCGGCGGCGTCTATCTCGTCCCCGCCTTCGCCGGCCTTGGCGCACCGCACTGGGACCAATACGCGCGTGGCCTGATGGCCGGCCTCACGCGCGGCACCACCTCCGCCCACATCGCCCGCGCCGCGCTCGAAGGAATCGCCTACCAGGTCGCCGACGTGCTCCACTCGATGGAGGCCGACGCGAAGCTCAAGCTGAAGGAACTCCGCGTGGACGGCGGCGCGAGCACAAATAACCTGCTCATGCAGTTCCAGTCCGATCTCCTCGGCGTCCCCGTGGTGCGCCCGCGCGTCTCGGAGACCACCGCGCTCGGCGCCGCCTACCTCGCCGGCCTCGCCGTCGGCTTCTGGAAGGACCAGCAGGAGATCGCCACGCAATGGCAGGTGGACCGCCGCTTCTCCGCCGCGATGAAAGCCAGCGAGCGCCAGCGCCTCACCGCCGGCTGGGACAAGGCCTTGGAGCGCGCGAAGCAGTGGGAAGCGGCCTGAGTGGCGAGTCGGTGGCGCGCGGCATTTATGCCGCTTCAACGTGCCTCCCACTTTGGTAATCCTACACGCCGGTGCGTTCGGACGATGAAGCGGCGTGAACGCCGCGCGCCACGCTGCCGTCGTCATTCCCCTTCCCTATGCACCGGATGGTCCCAGTTCACCGGTGCTGGTAGGGCGCGTCTGTCCCCAGCGCGCCGCTGAACCCTTCGGACGCCCAAGCGGCGCGCTGGGGACAGACGCGCCCTACCACGCCGCTTCGGTTAACACGAACAACTCACCGGGACTGGGCATCACTTCGCGCGCAGCCCCACCTTCCACCATTCATTACCCAACGGCACCGCTCCGAGATCAGGCCGCCCTTTGTCCTGTGCGCGCATCGGGTCAGGCCAGTTGGCCGGGAGCGTAATGCCCGCATCCACGGCGGGACTGTCCGCCTGAAGACGCACGTCCAAAGCCTTGCGCCAGTCGGGCGGCAACGCAGCCAGCAGCGGATCAGCGAAGCGATCCGTCGCGCCCCACCCGGGCGGATACTGCACCTGACTGGCCTTGAACACCGGTGACTTGCGAAACGCAGCGAGGAAGTCATTCCCCCCTGCCCCGTCCTTCACGCTCCAGTGCAGATTCGCATCCGCCTGAAAGTCCGGCAGCGGGCCGACGGGCGGCACGGGTGCGCTGGCCGCTGGTTTGGCCGCTGCCAGCGCGGCGCGCTTCGCCGCCTCAGTGGGCGAGTCCAGCAGGAGCTGATCGAGCGACTCGGCCTTCGCGGCGGCTTTGGGGGCCGGCGGTGCTGGCAGTGCCTGCGGCAAGGATTGCCCGGGCAGGCCTTCAAGCTGCACGAACAGGTTGTTGAACACCCGGCGCTGCGTGCGCGACACGTGACCAGCCAGGCCCGCGCCGTAGATGTCCCGGAAGCCCGGTTCGCGGGTAATGACCGTGTTGTGGTAGAAGAACAGCGGCTCCCAGACCGGGCTGCCGTGCTCGCCCCACACGCGGCCAGCGGAGCCAAGCTCCTGGGACTCCGCCGCGCTGGCCGGCCGGTGGTAGGCCACGGGCTCGCGCAGGTCGAAGACGTTGCGGAAGACATACACGCCCGCGCCCGTCCGCGTCTGCTTCCCGCTCCCGATGCCGAACGCCAGGCTGGAGAGGCAGCGGCTCAGGACATTCTGATAGATGTAGATCGGGCCGCCCCACACCACCCCCGCCTCGTCCGTGTGCGCCGTCAGAAACAGCCCGTCGTCGTTCACGTTGTCGAGGAGGTTGTGATGGAAGCGGAGGTTCTTCACGTCGCCGATCCACACGCTGTCATGCGCGTCGGTGAACTCGCTGTAAGCCAGCTCGAAGTCCTCGTTGCCGCCGCCATACTTCCCGGCGGAGAACAAATTCCCCTCGAAGCCCCGATACTTCTGGCTCCCGCGCCACGACCACGGCGCGGAAATCCCGCGACAGGCCGAGTGCAGCAGCCGGAAGCCACGCGTGCCGGACACGCGCATCGGGTTCGCGCCGCCATATGCCGTCACGCGGTCCAGCTCGATGTGCGCCGAGCCGGTCACCTCGACGGACGAGGTCCGCGCGCCGCGCACCACGAGGTCCTGCACCCGGAGATGACGCGCGTTGGTGATGCGCAGCGGCACCCGCTCCAGCCCGCCCGCGATGATGAGCGGCAGCTTGCGCGGGTCTGTCTCGCCGCGATAGCTGTCCGCACCCAGGCCCGCGAGCCGCGTGGGCGCCAGCCGGATGTGGATGCGCTGCGTCGTCAGGTCATACCACAGCCCCGGCCCGCAATAGATGCCCTCCTCGGCGTTCATCTTGGGCCCGACGTTCCAAAACTCGTTCGTCGTCTGCAAGTCGCCCCGGAAGCGATACGCGTGCAGCGGGATCATCGAGTCGGCGAAGTTGCCGCAGACATGCGCGTGGTTTTTCTCCGTGCTCGCCAGCCCGGGATAACTCCGCGTGGAGCGAAACTCGCCGTCCACTCCACCCGGGCAAGGCTCCCACGCCGTGGCCGGCTGCTCGCGAAACTCCCGCAGTCCGCCATCGAGCACCACCAGTTCGCCGGGGAAGGCGCGGATCGTGACCGGCTGCTCCGCGGTCCCGGTCGCACCCACAGTGATCGGTTCGCCGTAGATGCCGCCGCGCAGCACGAGCGACTCGCCCGGCTTCAACGCCTGCGTGAGTGCCCGGGCCACCGACTTCCAGGGCCGCGCCTGCGTGCCCTCATTCGCATCATCGCCCTTGGCCGCGTCCACGAACCGGGCCGGGCCTTGTCCCAGCGGACGGTCGCCGGCGACAGGCAGCGCGCGCATCGGCGGATGGGAGAGATAAGCCGCCGCCCACAGCGAAGCGGCGCTCGCGTGCATGCCTGCGATCACGAACAACAGCGTGACCAATGCAGGCGGGGAACGGTGAATCATGCGGCGAGAATTCGACGCGAGGGTTCCGGGCCGATTCACCATGTCGGCCCAGCAAACCGACGGCGCTGCGCTTCCACCCCACGCAGGCTTGACTGGCTCAGTTCTTCTTCACCTTCACCGAGTTCTTCGCCACGGCAGCCTCGGCCTCGGCGGCCTTGTTCAGTGCAGCCCACTGGTCCTTGCTGAGCATCCCTTCGAGCCGGGTCTTGAAATCCTTCTGGGCCTTCTCGGTCGCCTCTTTCTGGAGTTCCTGCCAGCCCGCCTTGTCGCCCTTCAACTGGGCGAACCGGTCGCCATACGCCTCGTGCGTCGCAGCGGCCACTTCCTCAAAGACCGTATTGATGCTTGCGATGAGCTTGAGCTGTTCCGAAGTGAGAATGGTGGCGATGCGGTTCTTGAATTGATCGCGCGCCTCCTCTTGCGCCTTGCGCGCCGTTTCACGGTCCGCCTCCGAGGCGTTCGGGTTCTGCTTGATGGATGCGCCGAGCTTCTGAAGCTTCTCGTTGGCCACGGTCTCTTCACGCGCCGCCCAGAGCTTGTCCGCCTGCTCGGTGGAGAGCAGGAGCGCGGCGTTCAGGCCGGGGATGAACGGCCCGGTGAGCGGGTTTTTCTTCGCCGACCACAGCGGGAAACCGGACAGGTCGGTGGACGCTTTCTTTTGCGCCAGCGCGGGCATGGCCAGCGCGGTGCAAAGGACGAACAACAAAAGGACAAGGGAGTGCGTGGGACGAAGGGTGGTTTTCATGATCGCAGGCTACCCCTGCCGGTAAACGGCGCAACCAGAAAACCGCCGCCCCAAACCGACCGGGCACACTCGGGGGACAGTGGCGAGCTACGGCCAAACGACCGGTCGCACTCGGACATCCGCTCGGGCGCGGGCGTCCTCGCCAGCCGGCACTAATACGGGACGTGGCTTGCAGCACTTTCAACTGCTGCTCAAAGTCCTTTCCCATCAGTGCAGGTTAGTGCAGGTCAGTGGTTTCCAGCACCTGTCCGTTTCCAACTGCTGGATTCAGGTTTGCATCCCTGCGCCCTTTAACGCCAGTTCAAGGGCTTACTTTTCGCGTCATTTCGCGTGTTTTGCGGGCAGAAATCCCAGTTCAAATCCAGCGCGCTGAGCCCGACTCGTTCACCAGCAGGATTGCCTCCGCCCCCGTTTTGCGCACACTCGGCGCATGGCACAACCGATTCGCGTTTCCGGCAAGGTTCGCCTGCGAGATTTCGACCCGCGCTACTGCGACGGCCTGGAGAAGGCCCCGACGGTGATGGAGACCGACCGGCTGCTGGAGCGCTTCGGCAAACTGCAGGACCTCTTCTTTGCAAACGCCAACCGCGGCCTCATCATCGTGCTGCAGGGCATGGACACGAGCGGCAAGGACGGCACCGCGCGGCGGCTCTTCGAGTTCGTGGAGCCGGCCGGCGTGGAGACGGTCGAGTTCAAGGCCCCGAGCGCGCTCGAACTGGCGCACGACTATCTCTGGCGCGTCCACCAGGCGGTGCCGCGCTTTGGCCGCATCGGCGTCTTCAACCGCTCGCACTACGAGGACGTGCTGGTGGTGCGCGTGATGAACCTCAAGCCGCCCGAGGTGTGGAAGCCGCGCTACGACCACATCAACGACTTCGAGCGCATGCTCACGGACAGCGGCTACACGCTGCTGAAATTCTTCCTCCACATCAGCCACGAGGAACAGGCCGAGCGCCTGCAGACGCGGCTCGACGACCCGGCGAAGAACTGGAAGTTCGAGCCCGGTGACCTCGCGATGCGCGAGCGCTGGGACGATTTCATGGCGGCCTACGAGGTGGTGCTGAACAAGACTTCGACGAAATGGGCGCCCTGGCACATCGTGCCTGCCGACCGGAAGTGGTTCCGCGACTACGCAATTGCCCGGACGGTGGTCGCGACCATGGAGGAGTGGGACCTTAAGTGGCCCAAGCCGAAGGTGGATTTGCGGAAGTTCAGAGTGAAGTGACGTGAAGGGGACACTCCTGTCCCCCGGTCGGGAACCGGCGGCGCGTCTCAAGCCTCATGCCGCCCAATGAAATGGGAAGAGCGGGATTAGGATCAGGATTATGAGCAGGAGCAGCGGCGTCTCGGTGTTTCCTGCTCGTGATCCTGATCCTAATCCCGCTCCTTCTTTTACACCGGTTCACGGAAGGAACAGGAGCCGAAAAGCTAAAGGGGCGCTGATTGCGCCCCCTTTGCGAAGTTTGCTCAGCAGTGCGTCTAGCGGCGGTTGCGACGCTTGACGTTGAGCTGCGTGAGCGAGTGGAGCAGCGCCGCCTGGACGGTGGCCTGCTCCTCGTCGGTGAGCTTCTCCGAGAGCCGGGCCTCGGCCTTCTTGCGGGCTTCCTCGGCTTTGGCCTCGTCAATGTCATCCGCCTTGATGGCCATGTCCGTGAGGACGGCCACGCGGTCACCGGTGATCTGCACGAAGCCCTCGCCGGTGGCGAGGAAGTAGTCCACGCCGCCCTTGCGCGCGATGATCTCGCCGTGGGCGATCTGGGTCATGAGCGGAATGTGCATCGGGTAGATGCCCATCTCACCCTCGACGCCGGGGAGCGTGACCATGTCCACGTCCTCGGAGTAGATCTTCGCCTCCGGGGTGACGATTTCGAGTTTGAGTGTCGCGGCCATGGGAAGTTGAGAGTTGTTTGAGTTGAGAGTTGAGAGTCGCGCTCGGCGGGAGTGAGATTGCTCTCAACTCTCAACCTTCATCACTCAACTATTCTTTGATCTCGTCAATTCCGCCCTTCAGATAGAAGTTGTTTTCGCCAACGGCGTCGTGCTTGCCCTCGAGGATTTCCTTGAAGGCGCGGACGGTCTCGGCGACGGGCACCTGCTTGCCTTCGCGGCCGGTAAAGACATACGCCACCGTGAACGGCTGGCTGAGGAACTTTTGGATCTTGCGGGCGCGGAAGACGGTGGTCTTGTCCTCGGGGCTCAACTCGTCCATGCCGAGAATCGCGATGATGTCCTGCAGATCCTTGTAGCGCTGGAGCACCTTCTGGACGCCGCGGGCGACATCGTAGTGTTCCTGGCCGACGATCTCGGGCGTCAGCGCGCGGGAGTTCGAGGCGAGCGGGTCCACGGCCGGGAAGATGCCGAGTTCCGCGATGGAACGCTCGAGCACGATGGTCGCATCCAGGTGTGCGAAGGTCGTGGCGGGCGCGGGGTCGGTCAAGTCGTCGGCAGGCACGTAAACGGCCTGGAAGGACGTGATGGAACCCTTCTTCGTCGAGGTGATGCGTTCCTGGAGGTTGCCCATTTCGGCGGCCAGCGTGGGCTGGTAACCGACGGCGCTCGGCGTGCGGCCGAGGAGCGCGGACACTTCGGAGCCGGCCTGCGAGAAGCGGAAGATGTTGTCCACGAAGAGCAGCACGTCCTGGTTGTGCTCATCGCGGAAGTATTCCGTCACGGCGAGCGCGGAAAGCGCCACGCGGAGACGCGCGCCGGGCGGCTCGTTCATCTGGCCGAACACGAGACCGATCTTGGAGCCTTCGGCGAGGACAGGCAGGCCATTCTCGCCAATGAGCGGGTGGCCCTTGGCGTCCTTCTGGGTCTTGATGACGTTGGCCTCGATCATCTCGTTGTAGAGATCGTTGCCTTCGCGGGTGCGCTCGCCGACGCCCGCGAACATCGAAACGCCGCCGTGCAGCTTCGCGATGTTGTTGATCAGCTCCATGATGACGACGGTCTTGCCGACGCCGGCGCCGCCGAACGCGCCGACCTTGCCGCCCTTGAGGAACGGGCAGATGAGGTCAATGACCTTGATGCCGGTGGTGAGCACCTGCGGGCTGGTGGACTGGTCCACGAGCGGCGGGGCGGCACGGTGGATGGAGTTGTATTTGTCCGCCTTGACCGGGCCCTGCTCGTCCACGGCGTCGCCGGTGACGTTGAAGACGCGGCCCATGACGGCGTTGCCGACGGGCATGGAGATGGGCGCGCCGGTGTCGGTGACAAGCATGCCGCGCTTGAGCCCCTCGGTGGTGCTCATGGCGACGGCGCGGACCCAGTTGCCGCCGAGATGCTGCTGCACCTCGAGCGTCAGCTTGGTCTTGCCCTGGCCGGGGAGGTCGTAGTCCACGGTCAGCGCGTTGTAGATGGCGGGGAGGTGGGTCGTGAACTCAATGTCCAGGACCGGGCCGATGATTTGAACGATTTTGCCGGTGTTCATCGTGATAAATTAATTGCCCATCGCCATCTGGGCGGTGGTGATTTCCAAAAGTTCTTTCGTGATGTTGGCCTGGCGCAGCTTGTTGTATTCAAGCGTCAGGTCTTTGATGATCTGCTTGGCGTTGTCCGTCGCGTTCTTCATGGCGACCATGCGCGCGGACTGCTCGGAAGCCTTCGCCTCCTGTAAAAATTGGAACACCTGATAGTTCAGGTAGTGAGGCAGCAAATTCCCGAGCACCGTGGCGGCCACAGGCTCGAAGAGATACTCGTGCGTGGCCTCGGCGAGCTGCGAGCCGGTGCCTTCACCTTCAACGGCTGCATCCAGCGCCTTGATCTCGCCGATCGGCAGCAACTGCCGCGCCTCGGGCTTCTGCACGAGCGTGTTGATGAAATTGGTGTAGAGCACGTCCACCGCGTCCACCTTGCCCTCCAGGAACAGGTCCTGGGCAAACTTGGAAATGGCCCGCGCCTCGGCGAACTGCGGCGTGTCCTTGTAGCTGAACTCGGCGGCGAGTTCGCGCTTCAAGCGGCCCGCCCACTGCGCACCCTTCTTGCCGGCGCAGATGAAGACGGTCGTGTCCTTGTCCCACTTCGCGGCCTCGCGCAGGAGGTTGGTGTTGAGCGCGCCGCACAGGCCCTTGTCCGTGGTGATGAGGATGAGCGCGCGCTTCTTGACGACCGCGCGCTTCTCCATCAGCGGATGCGTGAACTCGCCCGCACCGGCCGTGGCCGCCGCGAGCACTTCGTTCATCAGCGTGGCGTAAGGCCGGCCCGCCAGCGCGGCCTGCTGCGCGCGGCGCATCTTGGCCGAGGCGACCATCTGCATCGCCTTCGTGATCTGGGCGGTGTTCTTGACCGACTTGATGCGCCGGCGGATGTCGCGTGTGCTGGGCATGGTGGGCTAAAACGTTCCGGTTAGGGGAGCTTAACGATAGCTCTGCTTGAATTCCGTCACCGCCGCCTTCAACTCGGCCCCGAGGGCGTCGTTGATGGCCAGTTCCTTGCGGAGCTTCACGAGCAGCGCCTCTTTGCGCGTCGTGAGGAAGTCGGTGAGCTTGTTCTGGAAGTCCTTCACCTTTTCCACGGCCACGTCGTCGAGCAGGTTGTTCTGCATCGCGAAGAGCACGGCGGACTGGATCTCAACCGGCAGCGGGTTGTATTGGTTCTGCTTGAACAGCTCGACGATGCGCTTGCCGCGTTCGAGCGTGGCCTGCGTCTTGGCGTCGAGGTCGGAGCCGAACTGCGCGAAGGCGGCGAGTTCGCGATACTGCGCCAGCTCCAGCTTGATCTTGCCGGCGACCTGCTTCATCGCCTTGATCTGCGCGGCGGAACCGACGCGCGACACGGAGAGACCGACCGAGATGGCCGGGCGAATGCCCTGGTAGAACAGGTCGGTTTCCAGGTAAATCTGGCCGTCCGTGATCGAGATCACGTTCGTCGGGATGTAGGCGGACACGTCACCGGCCTGCGTCTCGATGATGGGCAGCGCGGTGAGCGAGCCGTTGCCGTTCTTCTCGTTGACGCGCGCGGAACGCTCGAGCAGACGGGAGTGCAGGTAGAACACGTCACCCGGATACGCCTCGCGACCGGAGGGACGCTTCAGCACGAGGGACACCTGGCGGTAGGCGACGGCCTGCTTGGAGAGATCATCATAGATGATCAGCGCATCCATGCCGTTGTCCATGAACCACTCGCCCATCGCCGCACCGGCGAACGGCGCGAGATACTGGGCGGCGGCAGGCGCATCGGCACCAGCCGCGACAATGATCGTGTCTTCGAGCGCACCGGCCTTGTCGAGTTCCGCGATGACGCGCGCGATGTTCGACTGCTTCTGGCCGACGGCCACGTAAATGCTGAACACCGGGCGGAACTTCGGATCACCGGAGGCGCGGCCCACCTTGTTGATGCGCGACTGGTTGATCATCGCGTCCACGCCGATGGTCGTCTTGCCCGTCGAACGGTCACCGATGATCAGCTCGCGCTGGCCACGACCGATGGGGATCATCGCATCAATGGCCATGATGCCGGTCTGGAGCGGCTGGCTGACCGATTTGCGCTTCACGATGCCGGGCGCAATCTTTTCGACCGGGTAGAAGGTGTTGGCGTTGATCGGGCCCTTGCCGTCCACGGGGCGGCCGAGCGTGTCCACCACGCGGCCGAGCAGGCCCTTGCCCACGGGCACGGAGAGCAGCTTGCCGGTGGTCTTGACTTCGGAGCCTTCGCGGATGTCGAGGTAGTCGCCGAGCACGACGACACCGACCTCGGTCTCTTCGAGGTTCAGCGCGATGCCGATCACGCCGCCGCCGAAGTCGAGCATCTCGTTGAGCATCGCGTCGGTCAGGCCTTCAACCTTGGCCACGCCGTCGGAGATCTCGCGGACGACGCCGACGTTTTGGCGGGAGACACTGGTCTTGAGACCGGAAATCTGGGCTTCGATGTCTTGCAGGATGGAGCTCATAGCAATTCGTTAAGTCGGAAAATCAAAGGGAATCGGTCAACGCAGCGAGGCGGCCCGCCACGCTGCCATCATAAATGTCACTGCCGGCCTTCACCTTCACGCCGGCGATCAACGCGGGGTTGACCCAGAAGGTCACGTTCATGCCCGGGCCGTATTTCTGCGCCAGCGCCGCCTTGATGCTGTCCATCTGGGCGGGCGTGGACTCCACGGCGTTCTCCACGCGCGCGGTGCGGCGGTCAATGTCCAGCTTCACCAGCCGTTGCAGGTGCGTGAGCGTGTTCACGTAGCCGCGCGGCTTCTGCGCGATGACCAGCGTCACCGTCTGGCGCAGCTTGGCCTCGTCGAGGATGCCATTGACGCAGCAGGCGTTGAACAACGTCTTGCCATCGCGGCGGGCTTGTTTGCTGACTTTCATCGGCGGATGCGAAGAGTATCAACTAGGCGGCCAACTGGCGAACAGCTTCGTCAGCCACGCGGCCCTTTTGGTCGGTGGAAAGAATGTCACCAGTCGCGCGGCTCGCGGCGGCCACCACGAGGCGGCCGAACTCCTGACGCAGCTCGCCCTTCATGCGGGCCAGCTCGGCGTCGTTGGATTCCTTGGCCTTGGCGATGATGTTCGCGGCGTCCGCGATGGCCTTCTGGCGCTCGACTTCGGAGACGCGGGCGGCGGCGGCGCGGGATTCCTCGATGATCTTCTGGGCCTGCGCGCTGGCCTGGCCGATGACTTCCTGGGCCTTGGCCTGCGCGTTGGCCAGCTCGGCCTTGATGCGGTCGGCGTTGGCGAGGCTCTCGGCGATGCGCGTGCGGCGCTGCTCCAGCATGTCAAGAATGGGCCCGTAGGCGAACTTCTTGAGCGCGAGCGCGACGATGACGAAGAGGATGATCTGCGAGATCAGCAACTGCCACGTGACGCCGAACTGGTTCGCGATGTCGGCCACCGGGTTGCCGGGGGCCGCCGCTGCGAGAAGGAGGAACGAATTCATAGCGATGAGGAAAGGGCATGGGGCGCGGAGCCTTGCGGCCCCGCGCCCGCAATGTTATTTCGGGGCCAGGAAGATGGCGAAGAAGACGACGCCTTCAGCAAGGGCGGCGAAAATGATCGCCTGGTTGCGGATGGCACCAGCAGCGCCCGGATTACGTCCAGTCGCTTCGGCGGCCTTCATGCCAATGATTCCCACACCAATCGCGGAGCCAACGGCTGCGAGACCGATATGGAGGCTTCCTCCCAGTTCTGCCAACATGGGTAACATAGGTTTGCCTTTTCGTGTTTTGTGTTGCATCAGCCACCCCCGCGGTTTGCCCACGGTCCGGCGGCCGAAATTGTTTAGTGTGCGTGTTTGTGCTCGCCATGGCCGTGCTCCTCGCCATGACCATCGTCATGGTGAGCACACATCAAGGCCGTGAACACCGAAGTCAGCAGCGTGAAGACCAGAGCCTGCACCAGGCCAACCAGCAGTTCGAGAAAGTAAAACGGGAGCGGCAACAGCCAGCCCAGCCAAGGAATGAGCACCATCATGGACTCCAAGATGTTCTCACCCGCAAAGATGTTGCCGTAGAGACGGAAGCTGAGGGACACGGGGCGGAAGGCGATGGAGATGACTTCAATGACGCCGACGAAGAAGAAAATGGCGACCATGAAGATCGCCATGAAGCCCTTGCCATTGTCACCGCCGCTGAAAATGTGCTTGAGAAAACCACCGGCACCGAGCGCCTGAAGCGACCACACCGTCCACAAAACAAAGAACGTCAGCGACATCGCCAGCGTCATGTTCAAGTCTGCGTTGCCGCCGCGCAGAATGGGCTTGGTAACGTGGAAGTGTCCGTGCGCATCTGCCGCCCCGTAACCAACGGAACCAACGCCCGGAATCAGGCCGATCCAGTTCGTAAACAAAATGAAGAGGAAGATGGTGCAGAAAAACCAGAACGTCTTTTTCACGAGATCCTTGCCCAAAATCTCGGTGAAGAAGTCATACATGCCCTCAACCAGCCACTCGGCGAAATTTTGCAGACCACTCGGAACCAGTTGGATGTTCCGGGTGGCCATCTGCGCAAAAACGATCAGTCCAAGGGCCACAATCCAAGTAATGATGGTCGAACTGGTGAACTGGAGCGGTCCAATGTTGAAGACCGGCGCGGCAGCCGGCAGGCCGTGATGCTCCGCCGCCGCATGGGCATCCTTCGCCGCATGTTCCACCGCCTTGGCCAGCGCGGGCGGCGCTTCCGCCGCGAGCAGGGACAAAGGCACGAATGCCAGGAGCACAGCCGCCAAAAATGCTTTGAACACGTTTTTCACGTTTGAACCACTCCGCACGCAGCGACACTTCAACCCTGGTGCGGGGTCGAAAACGGCGCGTAGGTTGCAGTGACGTGAAAAATTTCACAAGGGTTTTTTTGGCCGTGCGCAACTTGTAGTTCCCTGCATCTTATCGAAGATCAATGCTAATGCCGCAGCCCTTCAACCAGGACGACAGCGGCAGCGCTGATGCACCAAAACAAGGCGGGGCGCTGCCGAACAGAGGCCGGCAGAGTTGAACTGCTTCCCTGCTCGTTTTCAGCCCGCACTCCACATGTGAAACCGCGGCTTTCGCGGATGACACGGAGGAAAGGGGATTTTTCCCTTCCCGGTCCGGGAGCGCTCTCGATCCGCGCCATCCGCGTTCGCCGCAGTTCTCCCTTCGGAATTCGGGTCAGTTCCCTTCGTCAGTCAAATCATCTGCTGCAACCTTGCTTCACGGGCAAACACCCTTGTCGCCCGGCGGCGGCTTGGCTACGGTGCGGTCGTGCTGACCGACACGCTTCCGCCCCTACCGACCCGCCCGCGCGGAGGTTGGACGGCGGATGAGTTCCCCGACCGGCTGGAGCCCGGCACCCACGCCAATGTGTCCCAGGGTGAACTGATCAGGCCGTTGCCGCCTGCTGCTGGGTGAAGGCGGGACTCGAACTCCCCGGCCGCGCCCGGACCTGGCCCGCCGAGACACGCCTGGTCCTCCAGGCCCTGCGCGTGGCGCTGCGCACCGCTCCCCCCGCCCTGCCCTGGCCCGCCGGCTTGGACGCCGAGAAGTTCCTGGCCGAAATCGAACGGCATCGCGTGGGCGCCTTTCTGCATCAACGGCTGCCCCGCGAACTCCTCGCCACCCTGCCGGAGCCCGTGCGCCTCCGGCTCGCGGGCAGCGCCCGGGACACGGCGATACGCGCCATGCAGCGGGCGGGGGATTTGACCCGCCTCGTGCAATTGCTCGAGCAGGCCGGCATCCCCGTCACCAGCGTGAAAGGCCCGCTGCTGGCCCGCGACTTGTATGGCGATCTGGGCCTCCGCCACTCCGGCGACCTGGACCTGCTCATCCGGCAGTCGGACGCCGAACGGGCGGACGGCCTCCTGCGAGCCGCGGGTTTCCGCCGCACCCAGCCCGACTTTCCGCTCACGCCGCTGCAGCAGCAGAAGTATTTCAGCGTGCGGCATGAGTTCGAGTATTTCAGCGCGGACGGCGCGCTGCGGCTGGAGATCATGTGGCGGCTGGTAAACCACGAGCACTTTCATCGCAGCACCGTGGGCGAGGCCCCGGGCGAGGCCACGCTCGCCGGCCGCCGCCTCGCCGTGCTGCCGGCGGAGACGGCCGCGCTGCACCTGCTCCTGCACGGCGCGGACCACGGCTGGTTCCGGCTCTTCTGGCTGCTGGACATCGCGCTTCTGATGCAGGGCGGGAAGCTCGACTGGCCGCGCCTGCTCGCGCGGGCGGAGGCGACCCGGCTGGAGCGTGTCTTCTGGCAAAGCGTCCTGCTCGCGCGCGAACTCCTCGCCGTGCCGCTGCCCGCCGGCCTGCCCGCCCCGCCGCAAGCTCCGGTGCTGGCACAGCTCGTGGACGACGCCTGCCGCCACATGGAACTGACGCCGGATGAAATCAAGACCGGGGCCGCGCACTGGTGGATGGCCGGCTACGCGTGGCGGCTGCAACCAAGCTGGCGCGTGCGCCTGCGCGCCCTGCGCCCGCGCGTGGTGAACCCGGCGGACTGGCAGACGCTGCCCCTCCCGGACCGGTGGTTCGCCCTCTACTACGTGCTCTGGCCCGTGTTGTGGGTGCGGCGGCGTCTCCGCGCAGCAGCATGAACTTGACCGTCATGGAGTGGCTTGTCCTCCTGCTGCTGGCGGCCTGGTTCGTCGTCACCGTGGGCTATCAGCTTTGCTTCACCCGGCTGGCTCCCGTCCTCGCGCGCTGGGATGTCTTCCGCATCGTGCCAAGCTGGCGGCTTTACACGAGCCTCCCGACCAATCTGCGGCTGTATTATCGCGACCGGGATGCCGCCGGGAACATTGGCGACTGGCAGGCACTGCCGAACGCACGCAGCCAGCGGCCTTGGCGCGCCCTGTTCAACCCGGAACTGTTCGCGGCGGACGCCCGCATCTCGTTCGCCGAAATGCTGGCCGAGCGCCTGCGCACCGCGCTGCCGCCGGAACGCGTCGTGACCACCGTGGCCTGGCGGGCGTTGTGGCAATGCGTGGCGATGGCAGCGAGCGCGCCGGGAACCGTCGCGCGACAGTTTGAACTGCGCGAACAACTGCTGACCCCGGCCGACGCGCCCGAGACCCGCCTCCACACTTCCGAGTTTCTGCCGCTGGTGGCGGGAAAGGAGACCGCGTGACGGACGTTGCCTGGTTGCGGGACCCTTTCGCGTGCGTGGAACTGGTCACGCGGCTCGCCGGGGTGAGCCTCGCAATCTCCGCCGCCGAATGGCTGGTGGCCCGCAACGCCTGGGTGGACGCCACGGTGCTGGGCTGGCCGCTGCTGCGGCAGCGCTCCCGGCTGCGGGGCGAAGGCCCGGTGACACCGGGGCTGGACCGCCTGCTCAGCGCGTCCGGGTTCACCGGCCTCCAAGTCGCACGGCTGCTGGCCGGGCTGGCGCTGGTGCTGTTCCCGGCCCATCCGGTGGTTCGTCCGCTCGCGTTGTGGCTGGGCGTGGTCGCCGCCGGCCTGACGAATGTGCGGCAATTCGGCCTCGGCGTGCTCGGGGCGGACCGGATGCGGCTCGCCGTGCTGGGCGCGCTCGTGCTGCGGGAACTCGCGCCAGCGAGCGCGCCCGTGGCGCAGGCGGTCCTGTGGTTCATCGCCGGCCAATGCGCGCTGGCCTACGGCACCAGCGGCGTGCTCAAGCTCACCACGCCTGCCTGGCGCTCCGGGGAGGCCATCGGCTGGCTGCTGCGGCAGGACCTCATGGGAGACCGCCGGCTGGCGGCGTGGCTGGCGGCGCACCCGGGCGCGAACCGGCTCGTCACCTGGAGCACGCTGGTGTTGGAGATCGGCTTTCCATTGGCCTGGCTCGTGGGCGGGCCGGTGGCGGCGGTGTTTGTGGGCGGGGTCTTCCTCCTGCACCTGGGCATCGGCCACTTCATGGGCCTCGCCCCGTTCCTGTGGGCCTTCCTCGCGTGCTACCCGGCGGTGCTGTTCACCAGCGGCGGCCTGCGCGCGTGGCTGGGGTGGTGAGCGCGTTCAGGTCGTGCCACCGTATATCTTCACTGTGTCCACCACGCGGGCGAGCGCGGCGGTGTCGGAGGGGAAGGCGTGGGGAAATTGCCCGCGCAGGGCGGCGGCCAGTTGATCGTTGGTGGCCTGGCCGTCCATGCGTTCGAGCAGGAAACGCTGCACCTCGGCGGCCTCATTGCGGCGCGGGCGGAAACCGCCGGTGCGGAGGGCCAGTGCCTGCGCGGAAACCGGCCGGCCTTGAAACGTGGACTGGCTGAACCGGGCCACCGGCTCTGCCGCGCCATCGCGCCAGACGGTGCTCGCCCAGTTCCACTCGTATTCGGCACCGGTGAAGACCGCGTCCAGCTTCACCACCACCCGGTCGCCGGCCTGGAGCGGCGTGGGGGCGGGCCAGGGCAGGAAGGCGTTGCCGTAAGTGTGCTTCGGTTCCGTCGGTGCGTTGGAAAAGCGGAAGCCGCCAAACAGCTCCACATCGAACCACAGGGCCAGCCCGTGCGCGGTGGCAGAACGGAGGACCGTGAGTTCCGTCGTGCCGCGCACGTGGGGCGAATTGATGGTCGGGTAATGGATCTCCGACCAGGCGCGCGGTTCTGCGAGCAGTTCCTCGGGGGCGCACCGGTGTTTGTCCAAGCAATTGGGTGCCAGCCGTCGCACCGCCTGCAAATTCAGCCCCCAGCGGCTTCCGTCCCACACGGCATGCACCTGACGAGAAGGCTTTTCGGCCTCGGCCACGGTGACAAAGAGCGTGTCCCGCTGGCAGATCAAAGTCGCGTCAGTCGTAAGCAGCCGCGCCCGCGCGTCCATGATGTCCGGCAGCCGGGTGCAGAAGCACGGCATGGTGCCGCGCATGTCCTCTATCAGCACGTCCGCCCGCTCCGGCAGCGTGAGCTGGGTGGACAGCTTTTGGTGAAAGGTGATGCGATTGCCGAAGCCATTGTCCTGAGCGCTTTGCCGGGCTAGGACGATGGATTCGTCCGGCTCTACGGCATGGACGTGGCGCGCGCCCGCTTGCGCGGCCCAAAGAGCCATCAGCCCGGTGGCGGTGCCCAGCTCAAGCACCACGGACTCCGGCTTGACGGCAGCACGGATGGACTGCTCAAAGGCCGCGGCCCGGCCTTCATCCGCGATCATTTCACCGTAACCGCGCAGATTATACATGAAGCGAGCGCTAGGCTGGCTTCGATGAAGCCAACCGACATCCCGTTAGACACCACAACAAAAAAGCCAAAAGTTCTCTTTGGGAGAACTTTTGGCAAAACGGACGTGACTCAGCCTAGAACTCAGCTCAATGAGTTATTGGTATTCATCGTGTCGTTGGCGTCCGCACCGCTGGCAGCATTGGACAGCGTTCCCAACGGGAGTGAAAGCGTCGTCAAAGTCGGGGCGGTCCAAACCTGCTTGGACACGTTATTTTCGACGGAAGCAGTGGCGGTAGTCATGTTCATAAAAGTCGGTTTCGAATCCGGTGAGAGAATGCTCATATTTTAATGGAACGGGCAAGTCTTTTTTTTCTCCAACTGGTAGTGACGAGCACCTCTGCGCACTGCCTCCGGGGCGCGGCCCTCCGGGCCGCAGCGGCTGGCAGCCGGGAAGGACCAGGGAAATCCCGGAGCCTCGTTAGCAAGGTGGCCGTGCTCTGGGGCAAGCGCGGACGCTTGCGGCACGGCCGGCCGGAGGCCGGCGCTACGTGGCCGCCTCCGCGCCGGCTCGGCTTTACCGCCCCCGCATCCAAGTGATGAAGTGCGCCAGCCGGAGGCCCTGGCAGAGGATGCCTTGGTAGCGGTTGTCCCACTTGGCCCGCGTGCCGGCGGCTGCCAGCCGCTGCAGGGTTGCTTCCACCTGGGGGCGGCTCACGTAGTTCCAAACCGCGTCCTGTCCGGGGTGCTCCGCAAGGAAACGTTCCATCGCCGGGCGGCAGGCGGCCAGACGCTGGACGTAGTCCGGCGCGAACCAGCCCTTGGAGTGACGGCGCAGGATGCTCTCCGGCAGCACGTCGCGCAGCGCACGACGGTAGAGCCCGCGCGACCGGCCATCCCGCGTGAACTCCCCCAGCGGCACCCGGTGGCACCATTCCCAAAGCCGGCGATTCATGAGGGGCTGCGGGCTTTCCATGTGCGGGGCGTGGCGTCTGGCCCAGCCCGAGCCGCCCCCGAGCAGGCCGGCGTTCGCGAGCGGAACCTGCAGCCGTCGGAAATCCGCCGGCCGCTCGCGGTCCCGCCCGGCGGCCCGGCGGCGTTCTGCCATCTGCATCCGCGCGGCGAACTCGGGGTGGATGGCCAGTTCGTCCCGTGCTGCCACGGCCTCGTGGCGAAACGTGTCGTTCCAACGGCGCAGCCATTCGGGAGCCAGCGGCCGGAGCACTTCCCGCCGGAAGATGCCCCGCACGGTCTCGCCCCGGACGCGCGCCAGCAACTGGAGGTGGCGGGCCATTTCCCCCCAGCGGCCGCCCACAGCGAGCTGCTGCAGATAACCGGTGCCCTTGAACGACGCGGCCATGTCGCCCCCCATGCCGCCGAGCAGCACGCGCGCCCCCGCCTGCTCCGCGAGCCGGAACAGCTCCGCCGTGCGGAAGGATTTGGGATCGCCGTCGGGCTCGTCGTGAAGCTGGTAGGCGGCGTCATCGAAGGTGATGACCGGGAAGGCCAGGCCCCGCGCCCAATGCGGGTCCATGTTCGGGTAGCGCTCCAGGGCGCTGCGGATGAACGTGCTTTCCTCCTTCTCCCATTCCACGCCTTGGAACTCCTCCGGCAGCACCGTGGACACGGTGACGAGCCGCTGGCCGCGCGCAGCCAGGTCGCGCGCAGCCAGGCAGGCCACGCCGGTGGAGTCCAGCCCGCCGCTGACCATGGCGCCCACCGGATGCCGGGTGCGCAAGGCTGAGCGCGTGGCGCGCTCCAGCAGCTCGCGCAAGGCCTCGGCATAGTCTTCGGTAGAACGCAGTTGAATCTCCGGCTCCATCGCCAACTGCCACCAGGTCCGCATGACCGGCTGTCCCCCGCGGGGCACGGTCAGCGTGCGGCCACCGGGCAGAAAGGAAATGCCGGCGTAGAGCGTCTGGCCGGGCGGGCGGGGCGCACCCCCGAGCGAACAGGCCAGGGACAGCTCGTCCAGTTCACGCGGCACCCCGGGCACCGCCAGCACGCCCCGGATGGCGCTGGCAAACACCAGCCGCCGCGCGTCCCGGTAAAAGTAAAACGGACGGCTGCCGAAGGCGTCGCTCGCGCAGAACAGCTCCTGCTGCCGCCGGTCCCACAGGGCGAAAGCGAACTCGCCATCGAGCCGGGTCACGCAGTCAGCCCCCCACTGCGCATACGCCCGCAGGATGAGCGCGGGATCGGGCAGACGGTGCTCCGAGGACGGGACGGCGAGTGCGGCCAGGAGGTCCTCGCGGTGGTCCAGCCGGCCGTCAAACGCGATCACGAGCTGGCCGTCCGGGCTGCGGAATGGCGACGTTTCCCCGTCCGACTCCGGCGTGATGCGCAGGAGCAGATGGCCGAGCGCGCAGGGACCCTCCGTGAACGTGCCGGAACCGTCCGGCCCGCGCGGTTGCAACTGCGCCACCTGCGCCGCGACGAGCTGCGGGTCAGCCGGGGCGGCGTCGAGATTGAGAAAGCCGCAGAGGGCGCTCATGGGAACGCGGAAGGCGGAAGACGGAACGGGGAATCATACCAATTCCCGATGACAATCGGTGGCATAGCCGATGAGGAGCACGACGCAGGTTCGGCTCCCCCTCCTCTCATCCGATGCAGGGAGAGAACCCCGCCCAACGTCATGATTTCAGCCCTTGAACCAGTGCTGGTAGGGCGCGGTGTCCTCACCGCGCCGCCGAGATCTAGTGGCCTCCGGGTGGTCGGCGGCAGGCTGAGGACGGCCCGCCCTTCCCGCCGCAGGTGCAGGGGTAGGGAGCAGCACATCGAGTCGCTCACGGCCCTTCCTCCGCGAAGGAAGCCAGGGTGGTATGCGTGCGGCTCTCCGCGCGGCCCGTCAGGATTTTGTCGCCCGCGCGGAGCCAGGCATGCGCGGTGAACTTCGCCTCGTCCGGCCGGGCGACCCCGAGGTAAAGCGTGCTGGCCAGGTGGCGGCGGCGGAGCATCCACTTGGCCGCCATGGCCTGCGGCAGGCAGACGAACCCCAGCGGCACGTTTGCGGCCACGGATTGCACGGCCCAGGAAATTCGGGAGGCGAGCTGGCGCTCCGGCTCGGTCAGGCTGGCGGCGCTTTCCGTCATCGGCTTGCCCAAGCGTGGCGCCACCCAGCGGAAGGGGACGGTCAGCAGGAGCAATTTGGCCCAGATCAGCCAGGCCAGCGCCTCCAGCAGCAGGCCGCGTCCGGCCCAGTCGTGACGGAAAAACTTGGCGAGCCGGGACATCACTGCTTGGCCAGCAGATCGGCGTCCGCGAGCTGCTGGAGGAAGGCGAGCGTCTGCGCCTCGCAGGTGGCCCGCTCCACGGTGTATTCCGTGAGCAACTGGTCCACGACCGCCGTCACCGGGCGCGGCTGCTCAATGAGCTGCCAGACCCGGCTGGCCACGGAATCCAGGCTGTAGTAGGCGCCGTTGGTGATGCTCAGGAGCGCGGTGTGGTCCTCGATGTTCGTCCCGACCAGATCAGGCGACTGAGCGACAACGGACTGGAGGGTGAGGGCGGTCTTGGTCATAGGCGAAAATCAGGAACCACGAATGGACACGAATGCACAAGAATTCAACCTGGGAGAATGACGCTCCTGACCTGCATGGCCATCTTCGTGTTCATTCGCGTTCATTCGTGGTGTGAAAACTTATGCCGGCGAACCATCGGCGTTCAGATATCCGAAGCGCCGCATGACATCGCCATGCTGGGAGACAATAGCGGCAACCTGCGCCGGGGACAAGGTTTCACGCCAGCCGCCGGCCTTGCCTTGCCGGAAAAAGGGGCGGCGGTCCATCGCCTCGCGGAAGCCGCCGGCCTGCTCCTGCGCGCGGACATTCTCAAACCGGGCATGCGTCAGCGCGCGGGCCACGCGGGCCGGCTCGCTGGGCAGCCCGGCGAACGCACAGGCCGCCTGAAACACCTCCTGCGGGCGCGCCAGCATGTCCTCGTAGCGCAGGACCATCACCGGCAGCCCCGGCTCGTCGGCCCAGCTCCGCACATGCCAGCTCCAGTCGCCCATGGGCTGCGGCAACTGCGACCCGAGGCCGTCGTTGCCCGGGGCCATGATGGCGTCCGGCTTGTTCATCCGCGCGATGGTGTTGTCCAGGTCCTTGCCCCGGTGGTGGCTGAAGGAGACCGCCACATCGAGCGGGTTGCGGAGGAAGTAGAGCGCGGCGCGGGTCGCCGTCCGGGAGAACAGCGGCGCGCGGGTGACCGGATCACGAAAGGACTCGTGGACCTTGAAGAACACGTCCTCCTCCCGCGCGAGCGCCTCCTGCACATCGAGGCGGCCTTGGGATGCCTCTTCCAGCGTCAGGTCGGAAGTCTCCCAGCCCAGCGCCCGGTCATAGGTGGTGCGTGAGGCAAAATTTTCGGTTCCGAGCTGGTTGATGTCCACCGGCGCCGGCTGGTCGGCCAGCAAATTGGCCAGAAAGATCCGGAACCAGGTGTTGCCGGACTTGGGGTAGCTCGCCACCCAGACGATGCCTTTCATGGCGCGAAATCGGCCGTGAGGGCGTCGGCCAGTTGTTCGAGGCGGAAGGTGCCATCGGTGGGACGCCGCACCCGTTTGGCGGACACCGTGGCCGCCAGGCGGCCGACGGTCTGGAAGTGGCTCTGCTCCCGGCCCAGTCCCGGCACATACTGGGCCCGGTAAGTATGGGTGAGCAAATAGCGCAGCTTGTCCGGCACGCTCAAGGGCTCCAGCGTCACCCCGGGAGCGTCATTCCGCCCCTCCACCACATACAGTTGCGCGAGCGGCAGCGGCTCGGAGTGAAAAGCCTCCGGGAAGGTGAGGAAGAACTTTTCCACGTTCGTCCGGAACTGGCGCAGGCCAGTGGTGCTGTGGCCCAGTTCGGCCACCGAGTCCGGCCAGAGTTTGAACTGCGGGTAGCCCGGCGCGACCATCGGCCTCCCCGCCGCATCAAACGATACCGCCGCGATGTCGTCGGCCAGAATCTTGAAGCCGCGCTGGTGGAAGTGCGCGGCGAGGGTGGACTTGCCATGCCCGGAATGGGCCATGAACGCGACCGCGCCGCGCGGCGTGGCGATCACGCTGGCGTGCAGCGGCAGCACGCCGCGCTGATGCAGCAGCGCCCCCATGGGCGAGCAGAGCAGCAGTTCGCGCAGGTCGTTCTCCTCCGCGCCCGGGGCCGGCTGGATGACGATCTCCCGGCCATCCAACACGAGGTAGCGCGCCACGCCATTGATCCAGACCAGCAATTTGCCCGGCGCCACCCGAAAGCGGGCGCCCCGGCTTTTGAAATCCGGCAGCTCCGCCGGCACCTCGCCGAGGCGGAACACAGCGTCCACGGGGGCGTCTGCCGGTGCCGTTGGCAACTGCGGAAAAGGAATCCACGCCGCGATGGTCAAGCCATAGACGCGGTGTCGGTGCGGCGGAAGAGTGTCCAGTGTCGGAGCCACGAGTGCGAAACCCTACCTGCGGTCCGCCGGCTGGAACAAGACGAAATCTCCCGGCCTGGGCCTGGCGGGCGCAACTCGACACTCCCCCCGAAACCGAGCCGGCGCGGACGCCGGCGACACGGCCCGCGGGACGCGGGCGCTACATAGCGCCGGCCTCCGGCCGGCCGTGCCGCAAGCGTCCTCGCTTGCCCGGCGAGGGCGGGGGCAGGGTCAAGACGCGCCTAGGCCTGGCTTCACCAGTTGGCCCGTGGAGGCCAGGCCGGCACGGGGCGGGGCTGCTTCAGCCCTGTTTGATGAACACCCGCGGCGTGTCCTGCACATCGGCCAGCTTGCGGTGATCCGGCCCGTAGATGGGCCGCACGCGCGGGACGCGATTTTTGGGAAAGTCCAGCGGGGTGTAGCGGCTGGCACAGGCCGTGTCCCCAAAGCGGAAATCCACCTGATCCAGAAAGAGCAGTCCGCCGGGTTTCAGCTTGGCATCCAGCACGGCCACTTCGCGCGCGAATTCCTCGAAGGTGATTCCCCGAGCGATGGCATTGTCGGCGCTGGCGCGGTTCAGCGTGTGCTGCAGGACGGCCATGCAGAAGATGGCATCGAAAGCCGGCTCCCGTTCAAACTCCGCGGACAGCCGGTGGAGGTATGTGTGCCGCCGGTCGGGATCATTGCGCCGGCACTCGGCGAGGCACCAGTCATTGATGTCCACCCCGACAATGACCGCCTGCGGCAGGTGTTCGGCCAGGGAGAGGACTTCCTCCCCGGTCGAGCAGCCAAAGGAGAGGATCCGGGGACCAGGGTGTTCTGCGAACCGCAGCCGGCACTGCCTGAACAGTCCGGGATAACGGTTGCGGTAGGTCTCCGTGGCCGGCTGAAGATAGGCGGCGCGGTGCCGCCATTGACCGAGCGTCTCAGTCCGCAGCCGGGCATCCACGAGCAGCCGGCAGCCGAACCAGCCCAGCCGGGAGACCTGATACACCACGCGGGCCGGAGCCAGTCGCGAGTGCTGCCAGCCTTTGAAGGTGGCTTTGAGCTTGGCGAACACGCTGGGCCATCATTAGGAGGGCCCAGAACGGCTTCAAGGTGATTGTGCCCGCCCGCACCAGTGCTTCGGCTTGCCTTTCCGCTCCGGTTGCCGCCTGCTTTACGCCGTTGAGCGCACCCTCCGCCACCCTTGAGCTGCCCGCCGTGATCTGGATCACGGGTTTGCCCGCCGCCGGCAAGACCACCTTGGCCCAGCGCATCCAGACGGCGCTGCAGTCGCGGAACCTCCCGGTCGTGGTGCTGGACGGCGACGACCTCCGGCGCACGGTCAATGCGGACCTCGGCTATTCCGAGGAAGCCCGGCACGAAAACGTCCGCCGCATCGGCGAGATCGCGCGCGTGCTGGTGGCGCAATCCTTCACCGTGGTGGTGGCCTGCATCTCGCCCTTCCGCACGCAGCGGGATGCGCTGCGCCGGACCTTCGCACCGGGCCAGTTCATCGAGGTGTTCGCCGACACCCCGCTGGCAGTCTGCCAGCAGCGCGATCCCAAGGGGCTTTACCGCCGCGCCGCCGCCGGCGGGCTGCGGGAGATGACCGGGGTGGACGCGGGCTACGAGCCGCCGCTGAACCCGGACTTCGACATCAAGCCCGACGGCTTCGATGCGGCGGCGTTTCTGGGCCGGTTTGGGCGGTGACGCTACGGGGCGTTCGTGGCCGCCGGCAGCTTCAGGGCGGCCAGGAGTTCCTCGGCCGCGAGCTGGTGCCCGCGCGCGTTCCAGTGCGCGTCCGCCTGGAAATAGAACTGCAGGGGCGTGCCCTCGCGCTCGAAGCGCGGCAGCGGGTCCACGACGCGCAGCCCGGTTTCGCGGAGCAGTTCGGCGAGCCGGGTGTGGATGCGCCGCCGCGTCTCCTGATCCCCGGCCAGCCAGAGGCCGCGGTCGGGAATCAACAGCACCACGAGTTCGCGCCCGGCGGCGAGCCGCTGGACTTCATCGCGGCAGGAGACCAGGACGGCCTCATCGAAGGTGGTCAGCCGGGTGGGCATTTCGCCGTCCGCAGCCAGGCCGAAGCGCTCCAGCGTCCGGCGGAGGAACAGCACCTTTTGCGAACCGTGCGCCGCGGCCAGGAAGAGCGCACTATGGCTCCGCAGCCACGGGCGCACGCGGGCCGTGAGCGGAGGCAGCTGGCGGGGCGCGCGCGGCGGACGGTTGGCACGATAGTCGTGCAGGTCATTCTCCATGCAGAGGCCCAGCACCAGCCGGTGGATGGGCGGCCCGTGCTCCTCGGCGTAGCCCAGCAGTTGCTGGTATCCGCGCAGGTCCGTGGGGATGGCGACATTATACACCGGCTCGCCCAGGCGGCGCTCCAGCAGGTTGCTGAACCGCTCGTCCTCCGTCACGCCCCAGCCCATCGTGAAGGAGTCGCCGATGGCGTAGAGCGCATTCGTTTTGGCCGTCCGGAGATCCTTGCGGTCGGCGAGGCCGAGCTGGTTGAACGTCACCGTCACGTCGAAGTCGCTCTTGGAATTGTAGAGCCGCCGGGTCGCTCCCGGCGGGCCGGTCCGCACACCGTTGGGCAGTGTTTGGAAAACCAACTGCGCGCGCGGGTGATAATAGGGCAGCAGCACCCGCACGGCCCCCTCCAGCAGCAGCAAGGAGACGGCGGTCGAAACCCCGAGCAGCAGCAGCCGCAGCAGCCAGCGGCGGGATTTCAGGTAAAGCCAGACAGTTCGCACGCCGTCAGCCTGCCGCCGGAAGGCAGTTTTGAAAACGTGAATCCCCGTCCGCCGCCCCGGCTCTCAATACACATCCCGCTGGTAGCGCTTGCTCTTCTTCAGCGCCTGCACGTATTCGATGGCCTGCTCCGCCGTCTTGCCGCCGGCGGTCTGGATGACCTGGTGCAGCGCGGCATCCACATCCTTCGCCATGCGCGAGGCGTCGCCGCAGACGTAGAAGCCACCGCCCTCTTCCAACCATGCGTAGAGTTCCTGCGCGTGCTCGGTCATCCGGTTCTGCACGTAAATCTTCTCCGCCTGATCGCGGCTGAACGCGAGATCGAGCCTCGTCAACGTGCCTTCACGCTGCATCGTCTCGATCTCTTCGCGGAAAAGGTAGTCCGTGGCCGCCCGTTGGTCGCCGAAGAAGAGCCAGTTCTTCCCCTTCGCACCCGAAGCCTTGCGCTCCTCCAGAAAGGCGCGGAAAGGCGCGATGCCTGTGCCGGGGCCGACCATGATCATCGGCGCGTCGGGGTTTGCGGGCGGACGGAAGTTTTTGTTGTGATGCACGAAGACCGGCACCACGCCACCAGTCGGCACGCGCTCGGCGAGGAACGTCGAGCACACGCCCTTGCGCGCGCGGCCCAGCGAGTCGTAACGCACGATGCCCACGCAGAGATGCACCTGGCCGGGATGGGCTTTCGGACTGGAGGAGATCGAGTAGAGGCGCGGCTGGAGCTTCTTGAGCAGCGCGATGAACTCCGTCGGCGCGAACTTCGCCGCCGGATGCGCGTGCAGCAGGTCAATGATCTCGCGGCCCCAGAGGAACTTGGTCAGTTCGCCGTTCGCACCCGGCGCAGTGAGCTTCTGCAAGTCCGCGTCGCCGCTCCGCTCGGCCACCGCCTTAAGCAGCGGTTGCGGGATGCGCGTGATCTCGTAGTGATGGATCAATGCCTCGCGCAGCAGTGTTTCCTTGCCGTCGCGGTCGGGCACGGGTTCCTCGCCTGAGCAGCCGAGCGCGCGGATCAGTTCCTCGGCCAGCTCGGCGCAGTTCGTGGCGCGCACTCCGAGCGCATCGCCCGCTTCGTAAGCCAGGCCGGAACCTTCGAGCGAGAACTCGAAGTGCCGCGTGTCCTTCGCCGAGCCCTCGCCGTTCAGCTTCACATTCGCCAGCAACGGCGCGGGGAAAGGGTGCGATTTCGAAAAAGCAGGGGCTGAGTGATTAGTAAATAGTGCCGGAGCCTCCGCCGGGGTTGCACCCGCTTCGGACTGATTACTAATCACTAACAACTTCTTCTCCCCCTCCGCCGCCTTCGCCGACAGCGCTCCGAGCGCCCCATCCAGCCACTTCGCAAACGGCTCCTCATACTCCACATCGCAGTCCGTGCGCGGATGCGCGCGCGCCGCCCCGAGCTTCTCCAGCCGCTCGTCCACGCTCTTCCCGAACGCGCAGAACTTCGCGTAGTTCGTGTCGCCGAGCGCGAGCACCGAGAACTTCGTCTGCGCCAGCTTCGGCGCGGAGTCGCTGCTGAGAAACTCCCAGAACGCCTTGGCGCTGTCCGGCGGCTCGCCATCGCCGAAGGTGCTCGTCACAACTAGCAGCGTCTGCTCCGACGCGAGCTGTGCCGTGGCATACTTGCCCAGGTCCTGCACCGTCGGCGCGAACCCGCGCTTGCCCGCCTCCTTGGCGATGCGCTTGGACAAGTTCTCCGCATTGCCCGTCTGCGAGCCGAAGAGAATGGTAAGCGGCGTCAGCGGCTTGGCGTCGGCCATTGGCGATTGTCCATTGGCAATTCCCGGCTGCGGCGCACGGGAAAACAATCCGGCGAGGAAACCATTGAGATACGCACGCTGTTCGGGCGTGAACGGCGCGTTGTCGGGTAGAACGGGAACGAAATTCTGCTGGTTCATTCGGAGAACATTTCCTGAAGTTGTTTCACCTCATGCCGTCGGGTGAAAGCCGCGAAGGTTTCGCCGGGCTGGCGCTTGGCTTGATACGTCTTCAGCACACGCTCCAGCAACGTGGGCAAGTCGCTGAACGGGATGCCCGTGAAGACCTGCTTGCCGATGGCCGCATCCGCGCCGGTGCCGCCACCGAAGACCACATGGTAGCCCTCGCTGCTCGCGGTGCCCACCTTTACGCCCTGCAATCCGATGTCGCCGACGTAGTGCTGCGCGCAGGAGTTCGGGCAGCCGGTGAGATGGATGTTGATCGGATGATCGAGCTGCAGGCGCTTGTTCAGATGATCGCCCAGCGCAACGGCCTGGCCCTTGGTATCAGTGCTGGACCACTTGCAACCCTTGTTGCCCGTGCAGGCGACGAGTCCGCCGAGGATGTTCGTCGCCTCGTGATGCAGACCGATCCGCACGAGCTGGCGCTTCACCGTCTCGACAAAGCCGTCCGGGATGTCGGGGATGAGCAGGTTCTGCCACGGCGTGAGGCGGAGCGCACCGGAGCCATAGTTCGCCGCGAGATCCGCGAGGCGGCGCATCTGCTTGGTCGAGAGCACGCCGACAGGCACCACCACGCCGATGAAGTTCTTCCCCTTCTGCGACTGCCGATAGACGCCGATGTGTCCGTGCTTCACGGCGGCGGGCCGCTTGATGCACTGCTCCAGCGGGAACTGCACGAGCGGGAACGCCAGCTTCTTCTGCGTCTCGGCGAGGAACTTCTCCACGCCCCACTTATCAATGAGATACTTGAGTCGCGCTTTCTTGCGGTCGGTGCGGTCGCCGTTTTCGAGGAACACGCGGACCATCGCCGCGCACACCGCGAGCGCCTCGGTGGGCTTCACGAGAATGCCGCAGTCCTTCGCAAGCTGCCTGTGTCCTGTGATGCCGCAGAGTTCCACGCGGAAATAGACTCCGGGGGTAGGAGACGAGGTGACGAGTCTCTGACTTTCTGCCGCAGGATTTGTAGTGAGACTCCTCACGTCGTCTCCTACGCGGCAAGCCATGAACCCGATGTCATTCGTGTCCGCCACCGTGTCCACCGCGCCGCCGCCCTCGAAGGCCACGTTGAACTTGCGCGGCAGGTTGTAGAACTCGCGGTGGTTCAGGATGTAATGGTGCAGCGCATGCGCGAAGGGCCGCGTGTCCAGCAGCTCGCGTGGGTCGAAGCCGGCCGTGGGCGACGCGGTGACGTTGCGGATGTTGTCCACGCCGCTGCCCTTCGCCGTCAGGCCGAGCGATTGCAGCTTCGTGAGCACGTTCACCAGATTCGCGGGCAGGATCTCGCGAATCTGCAAGTTCGAGCGCGTGGTCACGGCGGACTTGCCGTTGCCGTAATCGTCCGCGATGTCGGCAAGGCCGTGCAGTTGCGGCGCCGTGAGTTCGCCCGCCGGAATGCGGCAGCGCAGCATGAAGCTGTTCTGCGCCGGCGCGACATAGAACATGCCGAAGTTGCGGAAGCGGAACGTGTGCTCCTCGTCCGGCATCTTCCCCGCCTCGGCGTGCGCCAGGATGCGGTCCCAGCCGTCGAGCGGATGCTCCTCGTGCTTCCAGCGCTCCTGCTTGGTCACGTCGCCCAGCGGCGTGCCATAGACGGTCTCCTCGGCGAGATTCGCGCCGCCTTGGGCGGGATCGCCGGTGAGCTGGCCGGTGGAGGTCGTGCCGACGTAGGGGTGCAGCCCGCGCTGCGCCACGCCGGCCATGAAGCCGGAGAGAAACTCCTTCTGCTCGGCGGTGAACGAGCCGGTCGTGGGGGAGGCGGCGGGATTGAGCGTCGCGGTTTCGGTCATGGTTCGGCTTTCTCCCAGCCCAGCTTTGGGGCCGAGTAGATGGAGAGGAAAATGGCGTCGGCAGCGGATTCGTTGCGCGCGCCGTGGACTTGGTTCTTGTCAGCGACATCCACATCGCCAGCGCGAATCGTGCGGCGTTCACCTTTGCCCAGGTAATAGGTGAGTTCGCCCCGCACCATCACCCAGGTGTCCTGCCCATCGGGATGCGTGTGCGCCGGAACCTCCTGCCCGGGCCGCACGCCCCACACGGCGATGCTGGTGAAGTCCGTGAGGGAAAGCTCCGTGACCGTCGCCTTCTCAGGGGAGAAGCGGGCGAGTTGCTCGGCATTGAAGGTGCGCGCGTTCATGCTGGCGAGGCTCCGGATCGCCGTGGCGCGCGGCCTTCAGGCCGCTTCAGCTCACGAAAGCCAGTGTGCATCCGAATGCAACTTGCAGCTCGGATGTTGAAGCGGCGTGAACGCCGCGCTCCGGGGACATGGTTCATCGGCGCGCCTCCTTGTCCGTGCGTTGCACGCTCACCGCACAGAACTTGTAGCTCGGCTGCCGCGAGTGCGGATCAAACGCCGGGAAGGTGAGCCGGTTGGTGGCGAAGTCGTGCATCGGCAGATAGACCTGGCCGGGCCGGACCGTCGCGGTGATCTGCACACAGGCCGTCAGTTCGCCACGCCGCGAAGCCACGCGGGCCTTGTCCCCCGCCCGCAGCCGGAGCCGCCGCGCATCGTCGGGGTTGATCTCCAGCAGCAGGTCCGACGGCGAGAGCCGGCGCAGGATGTCGGACTTCCCGGTGCGCGTGAGCGTGTGCCACTGCGCGCTGGTGCCACGGCCCGTGAGCAGCACGAACGGAAACTCCGCATCCGGCTGATCCGGTGCCTGACGCGGCAGGTCGAACAGGAACTTCGCCTTCCCATCCGCGTGGTAGAAGCGGCCGTCCGCGAACAAGCGCCGCTCGCGGGCTGGTTGCAAAGTTGAAGTGTTGAAGGGTTGAAGGGTTGAAGAGGCGCCCGATGCCGCGTCACCACTTTTCAACTCTTCAACTCTTGAACCCTTCAACTCGTCACCATCCGCCACCAACGGCCATTGTATCCCCCCCTCCCGGTCCACATGCCGATAGTCTTCAATCCCCGTGATGTCGCAGGGCTGGCCGGCGGAGCAGCGCTTGAGAATCTGGAAGACGGCCTCTGGTGAGGTCCATTCGCGGAAAAGCTCACCACAACCCCAATAGTGCGCGACGAGCCGAAAGATATGAAAATCCGCCAGCGCCTCACCGGGCGCGCGTGACACCTTCTTCACCAGGCCGTAGCGCCGCTCGCTGTTGATGAACGTGCCCTCTTTCTCACCCCACCCGGCGGCGGGCAGCACAAGGTCGGCGCGCAACGCGGTGTCCGTCGTGTGATACATGTCCTGCACGACGAGGAAGTCCAATTTTGAAAGCAGGGAGTCGAATTCAGTTGAAGGGTTGAAGGGTTGAAGGGTTGAAGGGTGGGTGGATGGTCGCATGTCCCCCCTCTTTAACTCTTCTACTTTTGAACCCTTCAACTCTCCCCCGTTTCCACCCTTGCCAATCCACGAATGCGAGGGATTGGTCGCAATCACCCACAGCCCCTTGATCTTCCCATCCGCGATGCCTTGGAGAATCTGGTCGTAGGCCAGCGAGGGCTTGGTGGGGATCACCGACTCCGGGATGTTCAGCGTCGCGGCGATTTTCTTGCGATGCTCGGGCTTCGCGAAGTCATGGCCACCGAGCAGGCTGGTGACGTTGGCGAAGAGCCGCGAGCCCATCGCGTTGCACTGGCCGGTGATGCTGTTCGCGCCGGTGCCGGGTTTGCCGATGTGCCCGCCGAGCAGCGCGAGATTGATGACCGCCTGCGCGGTGCGCGTGGACTCGTGACCTTGATTCACGCCCATGGTCCACCAGAACGAGACGCGCTTGCCGGGCTTCACGCTCTCCGCGAGCCGATAGATCTGCCCCACCGTCAGGCCGCTCTGCGCCGCGACCGTGTCCGGCGTGAACTTCCGCACAAACTCCGCGAACTCCGCGTAGCCGCTCGTGTGCGCGGCGAGAAATTCCTGGTCCACCCAGCCGTTCTGAATGAGCAGGTGCGCCACGCCGTAGAGCAGCGCGAGGTCGGACTTGGGCGCGAGCGGCAGGTGCTGCGTGGCGGCCATCGCGGTCTCGGTCTTGCGCGGGTCGAGCACGATGATCTCCGGCGAGCGACGGTTGCGCAGCACGCGCTGCCACATGATCGGATGCGCCGCGCACGGGTTCGCGCCCACGAAGACCAGCACGTCCGACTCCTCGAAGTCCGCGTAGGTGAAGGGCGGCGCGTCGAAACCGAAGCTCTGCTTGTAGGCCACCGCGCTCGTGGCCATGCACTGGCGCGTGTTGGAATCGCAATGCAGCGCGCCCATGCCGAATTTCCACAGCGCGCCGAGGAAGGCCATCTCCTCGGTGCAAATCTGCCCGGTGCTGAGAAACGCCACACTCTCCGGCCCGTGCTGGTCCATGATCGCCTTGAACTTCAGCGTGAAGACCTGCATCGCGTGGTCCCAGTCGGTCGGCTCCAGCTTGCCGGTGGCGGGGTTGCGCAGCAGCGGCGTGGTGGCGCGGTCCGGCGCGGCGAGCGGCGTGAGCGCCTCCCAGCCTTTCGGACAGGCCATGCCGAGGTTCACGGGATAGTCGGACGTGGCCGAGAGGTTGACCGCCTGGCCGTCCTTGAGGTGGATGTTCAACCCGCAGCCGGTCGAGCAGAAGCCGCAGACCACCGTCGTGGTTGCGTCAGGCTTGAGCCGCGCGGGCACCTGGCCGAGGCCGAACTCGCCGGGTGTGCGCACGAGGTCTGCCGTGAGCGGGCCGGACCACTGGCGGAGCCAGGAGTTTTCAGCGTCCAGTGGCCAGTGTTCAGCCGGCACCGGGGCGACGGCCGGTTTGGACTGAACACTGGTTACTGAATGCTGGGAGTCCTTCATACGGGCATCTTGTCCGGGGCCACGGAGGTGAAGAACAGGTAGCGCTCGGCGAGTTCACCCAGCAGGCACAAGCCAAGCGCGGCCATCGCGAGGCCCGTGGAACCTGCACCGGCGGCGAACAGAAAGGGCACGAATCCGCCGCCCACCAGCGCCGCGAGCAGGCGCACGCCGAGCACGGCCCGGAGCGGGCCGGTCTGGAGCACCGCAGTGCGGCGGAGCTGCGTCCAGCGATCCGAGTCAGTGTCGGCGTATTTCAGCACGGCGAGTTCGCAGGCGAGCTTGAGCAACGTGGCGACCAGCAGCGCAACCGCCAGCGGGGCGGCAGGTTGAAAGGTCAGCGCCAGCGCGAGGCCCAGCACGAGCGCCGTGCCGAAGAAGCGCGGCGCGGTGTGGCGCAGGCTCCAGAAGGCGCGGTGGGTGTCGGCATAGACCATCGTCTGGGCGAAGACGGATGCAATGGCGATGGCGAAGACGGAAGAAGTAATTAGTGAGTAGTAATTAGTCAGCGGGGGGAGCCAGCGGGAGGCGACGCTGAGGACGGCGGCTCCGGCGAAGGCGTTCAGAGCCATGGCTTCGCGGCTCAGCCAGCTTGTGCGCCAGCCGAGCCAGACCCGCCACGCCTTCAGCGGTTGGCCGAGGTGGAAGACGCTGGCCGTGAGGCCCGCGAAGAGCAACGCGAGGGAGACGAGCGGCAACGGGGCGGCCACTGCGGAAGTCACGATCCGGGCGATGGTTTCGCGTGCCGATGCTTCACTCCAGAGGGCTGCTTCAACCGTGTTCGTCGGCCGGGTGGCGAGATCCACCAGCAGCCCGCCGATGCCGGCCTGGGTAAGCACCAGCATCAGAATCAGCGGCCAGTGCGGATGCTGCGGTTTCGGCAGGCTGTGGTCGGAAGCGCGCAGATCAGCGGCGGGCTTCTTGGAGACGTAGCGGGTGGTGGGGAGGGTGATGGTGGCGGAGGGGGAGTCGGGGAGCCACGCATTAAGAGTTAAAGAGTTGAAGGGTTGAAAGGTTGAAGCGGCGGCGGACGCCGTTTCCTCCCTCTTTAACTCTTCAACCCTTAAACCCTTCACCTCTTCCGCAATCATGGTCTGGCTGACCACGGAGATTCGGATGGCCTCATTCGGACACGCCTGCACGCACGCGGGGGCCTCGCCGGCGGCGAGGCGGCCGTGACACATGTCGCACTTGCGCACGATGCCGCGCGTGGCCGAATACTTCGGCACGTCGTAGGGGCATTTCAGGATGCAATAGCTGCAGCCGATGCATTGGTCGTCCAGATGGCGGACGATGCCGGTGACGGGATCCTTGTCGTAGGCCAGCACCGGGCAGCCTTCGAGACAGCCCGGCTCGACGCAGTGATGGCACGCGGTGGTAACGATCTGCTCAAGCGGCACGACGCGGTTGCCAAGACCGGCAGGGCGAGACTCCGTCGAGCCGTCGAAACCACCGGCGGTGGTGCGAGCGAAGCGAGCTTCTCCTGAGATGCTCGCTCCGCTCGCCTCGCTGCGCTCGAAATGGGGCTCGACGGAGTCTCGCCCTACCGGCACCAAGATTTCCCCGTAAAGCACGCCGACTTCGCGCCAAGCCTCACCTTCGTCGAGACCGTTGAGCGAGTGGCACGCAGTGACGCAGGCCTTGCAGCCGGAGCATTTGTCCAGGTCCACCTCGAAGGCGTATTGCTCGCCGGGGCGCGGGGCCGAGGCGGGGAGCAGCTTGCGGTAGTGCGGCTCCGTGAGTCCATGCCGCTCGTGCGACCGCGCGAAGGCCTCGACCGCCGTGAGCTGCCGCTGCTCGTCGAGCAGCCGGTCCACGAGCGTCCGTTCGCCCTCGGAGGCGGTGGGAGCATCTGCGCTAGCCATCACGTTCGGAGGTTGATGCAGGCTTGATGCCAATGGGTCCGGCATGGCCGAAGCCTTGGATGAATTATTTTCAGTCTGATCATGAATGGCTTCGCCAAGGGGGGAAGTCCTGCCTCAAGCGCCAAACTGGGTGATGACCGGCTTCAGAGTGCGCGCGCCGCTCCGGTCCAAGCCCACCCCTTTAATGCGCAAGCCTGTCCGCAATTGGACAGGCTGCGCAAAGGCGGGCGGGAGTCGCGTCCCGCGGACCTGTTTCACGGCTCAGAAATTGAGCATCGTCTGGAGGTAGACCCAGTTTGCGCTTTGCGCACCACCCACCGGGGCGAAAGTGGAGTTCACGTAGCCGCCAGTGAAAAAGTGGCCAAACCCGGCCTCGAGAGAGGCGAACTTGGTCAGCGCATACCCGGCAATGAGGTCAATCTCCCCACCGACGAACTTGCTGTAACCCGAGTTCAGGCCGTAACCGCCGGCCGGCGTCGGGGCAATGGCACCGCGCCGGGCACCGTTAACGGCGTAGAGGTTGTCGCGGTCGTCGGCGAGCCAGAAGAGGTGGCCTTCGAGGGCGAGGCTCAGGCGCGGTGTAGGCTTGGCTGTGAGCATGAGGCGCACGTCGTGCAGGTTCTGCAGCGAGAAGAAGTCCATGTAACCATAGAACTTGTGGTTCGTCGGGAACAAGTTCTCAAACGTCTCGTGCTTGTTGTCGTTCGGGTTGCTGTCGCCGCTGGCATAGCTGTATTCCAAGCCCAGCCGCGGAGTCCAGGGGGCGTCGGTGAACGTGTAGCCGCCGTTGATCACCATCGCAAACGCCTCATGCTCCAGGCTGGCCTGGCCGGAGGCGGCCCGCAGCGGGTCGTTGAAGTGGCCGAACTGGGCCATGAACTCGTAGGTGTAGTCCCAGTTGCCCAGTTCACCCGGGTTGGACTTGCCGCGCAGGCCGAACGTGTAGATGTCCCGGGGCGCGGGGCCGTTGAGCGGCGCGGCCAGGCCCACGCCCAAGGCGGTGGGGGAGCCGCGCGAGGCGTTGCGCGAGAAGGCATAGACTTCCGTGGTCTGCTTCGGGACCGCCTTGGTCGTGACGTAGAGGCCGCTGAACCAGTCGTAGTCGTTGGCCTTGTTGAAGTTGTTGTCGTCCGGGATGATGACGCGACCGCTAAACGCCTCGGCGGTGAAGTGCTCGGTCTGCCAGCGGGCCTTGGTGGCGTCGAAGACGCGGCCCACGTTGTTCCAGGCGAACGCGCCCACGAGCCGCTCGTCACCATAGGCCATCTCCTGGCGGCCCACCTTGAGGGAGACCGGAAATTCCTTGTGGTTGCCCACGGTCACAAAGGCCTGATGCAGGTCCAGCGGGCCGTCGGACTCAATGTTCGGATTGCGTTCGTCGCCGGTGGTGGTGCTCTGGCGGCCTTGGATGAAGGCGCTCCACCATTTGTCGGTGTAGCCCGCGCGCACGAGCAGCTTGGTCATGAAGAGGGAGTTGTCGTTGTCCGTGCCGGGGGCGAGGTTGCGACGGAAGTCCGCAGCGGGGCCGGTGAAGGTCGCACCGCCGTTGTCCCGAATCTCGTAGCGCAGGCGAAGCTGCGCGCCGAAATCCCAGTTCGCCCAGTAGGGGTCTTCGGTCCGCAGGTATTGGTTGAGGAAGCCGGGGAACGGCTGCGTCGGCGGCGGCGGCGCGTATTGGGCTTGAAGGGTGGAAGAGGCGGCGAGCAGGAGCGCGCCGGCCGCGAGGGATTTCTGAGTCAGGTTCATGCCTTCGGTTTTTCTAGTTCAGTTGGGTTGCGGAGCATCGGGCGGGTTCGTGCCCGAAAGTGTCACCAGCGTTTGTAGGGCAGGAATTTGCCGTTCAACGTCATCAGCACGCGGTCGCCCTTGGGGTCCGGCACGCGCTGGATGTCCATGGTGAAGTCAATCGCGCTCATGATGCCCGCGCCGAATTTCTCCTCGATGAGTTCCTTCATCGTGCGGCCATAGACGTAGATGATTTCCTGGAAGCGATACTGGAGCGGTTCCTTGGGCACCGTCGGCGCGGCCTCGCCCTTGTTCGCGAACTCGGTCAGGGCGGCAGCCACCCCGGCCTTGAGGCCGAAGTATTTCGCGACCTTCTTCGCTTCGGCCGGGCTCAGGGCGTTCTCGCCGAGGCACGCGGAGGTCACATAGACCTCGGACAGCCCGGCGGCCTTGGCGAGGCCGGCCCAGGTCTTCTTCTTCGCGCGCTTCGCGGCGAGGATCGTCTCGGTCATCTGGAGCTTGGTCATGGGATCAAACGGTGGCCATCAGGGAGTCGTGCTTGGATTCCGGGGCGGGGGAGGACGCGGGCGCGGGGTTCGCCAGCGGTTGGGCGGGCGGCGCAGCCGGCGCGGAAGGGGCGGCGTGCTTGTGCTTGTTCTTGTGCGCGTGGACTTCGAGGAATTCGATGAGCCGCTCGCGGAGCTTGTAATAGTCCGGGTGCTCCATCACGGCCTGGCGGACACGCGGCCGCGGGAAGGTCACCTCAATGATGTCGCCGACCTCGGCCTCCGGGCCGTCGGTCATGCACACGATGCGATCCGAGAGGAAGAGCGCCTCGTCCACGTCGTGGGTGACCATGAGGGCGGTCTTCTTGTCCTTGCGCCACAGTTCGATCAGCACCTGCTGGAGTTCCCAGCGCGTGAGCGAATCGAGCATGCCAAAGGGCTCATCCAGCAGGAGCATCTTGGGCGAGAGCGCGAAGGCGCGGGCGATGCCCACGCGCTGCCGCATGCCCTGGGAGAGTTCCGCCGGCTTCTTGTGCAGGGATTCACCCAGGCCCACCAGCGTGAGATAATACTCCGCAATCTGGTGCCGCTCCTCAGCACTGGCCGTGTAAAAGACCTGGTCCACACCGAGCAGGACGTTCTCCATCGCCGTCATCCACGGCAGCAGGCAGGGGGATTGGAAGACGATGCCCCGGTCGGGACCGGCCCCGGCCAGTTCCTTGCCGGCGAGAATGATCGCGCCCTCGGTGATTTCATTCAGGCCCGCGAGCATGGAGAGCACGGTGGACTTGCCGCAGCCCGAGTGGCCGATGAGCGTGATGAACTCGCCCTTGGCGATCTTCAGGTTGAAATCCTTGACGATGATCGCCGGCCCCTTGGGCGTGGAGTAAATCTTGGTCAGCTTGGAAAGTTCTACGTGGGCGCTCACGGGTATTGGGTGGTTGGATAAGTCAGTTGATTTCCACGACCTCGGCCTTGATCTCGCTCCGGCGGATGGGCTTGGTGCGTCCGCCGAGCGGCCGCGGCACGCTCAGGTCTTCGGGCATGATGTCGGGCAGCACCAAGTTCTTGGTGAGCGTGACCGATTTTTTCTTGCCGCCGGAGGCGATGAGCCAGTCCATGACTTCCCGGCGGAGCTGCTTGAAGCGGGGAACGTGGTTCAGCTCCTTGCGGTCGCGCGGACGCGGAATGTCCACGGTGAAGGAGGGCCCGAGGGTGGCCCGCGGCCCCGCGCTGAGCGGGATGATGCGGTCGGCAAGATAGATGCCCTCGTCCACGTCGTTGGTGATGAGCACGACCGTCTTGCGGCTCTCGCCCCAGATGCGGGAGATCTCGTCCTGCAAGGTCGCACGGGTCAGGGCGTCGAGGGCGGAAAGCGGCTCGTCGAGCAGGAGAATCTGCGGGTCCATGGCCAGCGCACGGGCCACGCTCACGCGCTGGCGCATGCCGCCGGACAGCTCGCTGGGCCGCTTCTCGCGCGCCGGGGTGAGGTTCACCATGGCGATGAACTTCTCGGTGTGCTGGCGTTTCGCGTCGGGCGAGTAGTTGGGGAAGACCTGCTCCACGGCGAGCAGGATGTTCTCATAGACCGTCAGCCACGGGAGCAGCGAGTAGTTCTGGAAGACGATGCCGCGGTCCGGCCCGGGCGAGGTGATCTCCAGATCATTGAGCATCACCGTGCCAGTGTCGGGGCGCTGCAGGCCGGCGATGAGCGAAATGAGCGTGGTCTTGCCCGCGCCGGAGTAGCCGACGATGGCGACGAACTCACCCTTCTCCACGGTGAGGTTGATGTCGTGCAGCACCTCGGCCCGCGCGCCGTTCGCGCCGAAGCCTTTGGCCACTGATTTTAGTTCAAGATAGGGCATGGGCTGAAAGGGGCTTCACGCAAAGGCCTCGTAGCGCGCGGGTGATGTGGGAATCGGACGGTGGGATGGGTGTCCGGTATGCGGGAAGAAATCCCGTCCCTCCTATGCTCACTCTGTGCCTTTGCGTGAAGCGGTTCCGAATTCATGGTTCAAATGGCGGCTCAACTGACTGACAAGACCGAGTTCCATCCGCCAAAGGGGTTGGGCGCGGCTTCGTTTGCGCACGGGTCCGGCAGCCAGGTGCCATCCACGACAAACAGGTATTCGTAGCGTCCCGGCGTAAGGGTCAGCTCGCCCTGCCACTCGCCGCCCTGCGCCGGGCGCAACGGCGTGGCGCCGACCTGCCAGCCGTTGAACGAACCGGCCACGAAGACTTCCTTGGCGGCGGGGGCGCGCAGCTTGAGGGCGACCGAGGCGGGGGAAGCTCCATCTGACGCCTTGGGAACCGCGGGCTTCTTCAACACCCGCACGACCTGGCTCAGCGCGGTGGCGGACTTCTTCGCCGACGGGCGCGAGGCTTTCGGGGCGCGAGGGGTGGCTTGGTCTTTCTTCATGGGATTCAAGCCGTCTTGAAGCGCGACTCCACGAGGCTCATCAGGCGGTCGAGGATAAAGCCCACGACGCCAATCGTGATGATGCAGAGGATGATGTGCTCGTAGAGCAGCGCGTTGTATTCCTGCCAGAGGAAGCCGCCCACGCCGGGCCGGCCCGTGAGCATCTCAGCGGCCACGATCACCAGCCACGCAATGCCGAGGCTGAGGCGGAAACCGGTGAACATATAGGGCAGCGTCGCGGGGATGAGCACCTTGGTGAGGGTCTTCCAGCGCGAGAGTTTCAGCACCTTGGCCACGTTCAGGTAATCCTGCGGCACGGCGCGCACGCCCACCGCTGTATTCAGCACCGTGGGCCACATTGCGCAGATCGCGATGGTGAAGAGCGCGCCCAGTTCGCTGGCCTGCTTGCCCGCGCCGAGGAACAACACCAGCCCCAGCGGGAGCCAGGCGAGCGGCGAGACCGGGCGCAACACCTGGATGATCGGATCAAAGGTCTTGGTGAACGCCTTCGACAGGCCGAGGCAGAAGCCAATCGGCGTGCCGACGATGAGCGCAATGGCGTAGCCCTTGGCCACGAGGATCAGCGAATACCAGGTGAAGCGCAGGATGCCCTGGTCCATCTCGCCACGCTTCTCGAACGGCTTCAGCACGTAGTCCTTGCTGGATTCCCAGGTCTTCGAGGGCGAGGGCAGCTCCTTTGCCCACGTCTTGCTGGAGATCTGCCACAGGAGCAGCACCACGGCGACGCCGATGAGCGGGAGGATGAGCCAGTCGAATTTGAATGCTTTCATGAGGGTAGTTCCGAGGAGGGTAAATGGTTATGCGGTTGGCTGTTCTTCACTGCGTTGCACCCAGGTTTCGGCGGCGGACACGAGCACGAGCGTGAATCCGATCAGCGGCGAGACGATGCTCTTGAGGAGCACTGTCCCGTCCATCGGGCCGTTGATCCAATGGTCGCCCTGGTTGACCACCGCCTGCAGGAAGCCCACGGACAGGCCCAGCCGCAGCGCGCGCATCCAGACCGACCGCTGGCGAAAGGCCTGTCCCCACAGGGCGCGGCGGCTGGTGACGGGGTTCATGATTCCGAGGGGTTCGTCTCCGTGGGCGAGCGCCGCTGCTGCTCCACCCACACCCCGGCGGCCGAGATAAGCGCCACGGAGAAGGTCACCAGCGGCGAGATGAGGGTCTTGACGACCGTGCCCAGCGTCTGCTCGTGCCGGAACCACACATCGCCCTGGTTGATGACGGCCTGCAGCACACCGATGGGCAGGCCCACCAAGGCGGCCCGCCGCCAGACCGAAGCCTGACGCAGGGCTTGCATCCAGAGGGAGTGGCGCATGGCGGATGAGCATTGAGGTTGGTGCGCCGTGGGCTGCGCACGCAGCCCACGGCATGTGGTTGGTCAGCCTTTCACAGCGTTCACGGGGAAGGCCTTGGCGTAAGCCTCCAAGTCGCCCTTCGGGTCGAACTTGAAGCCGTCAAACATCTCCCAGCCGGAGTCGTCCTGCGCCCGGTCCGTGACGCCGATCTCCTTCATGGCCTCGGTGTAGATGTCGCCGCGCATGACCTGCTTGGCGACGCCGTCATAGTCCGGCTTGCCCGTGACCATGCCCCAGCGGCGGAACTGCGTGAGCCACCACTTGGCATACTTGGGCTGCGGGTAGTTGCAGTTCCGCTTGCTGAAGTGCATGGGAAACTCGTCCGTGATCGGGGGACGTCCATCGCCGTAGTCGTGCTTGCCCAACAGGCGGCCCAGGATGATGTCCTTGTCGCAGTTGATGTAGTTGGGTTTGCTGACAATGTCGCACTGCTCCGGGCGGTTCTTCATGTCATCCAGCCACACGCTGGCCTCGTGCAGGCCCTTGAGCACGGCCTTGACCGTCTTGGGATTCTTCTCGGCGAACTCCAGCGTGAAGGCGCAGACCTTCTCGACATGGTCTTTCCACATGTCCTGCGTGGTGACGCTCGTGTAGCCGATCTTGTCCGCGATGGCGCGGGCATTCCACGGCTCGCCGACGCAAAAGCCGTCCATCTTGCCGATCTTCATGTTCGCCACCATCTGCGGCGGCGGCACGGTGATGAGGGAGACGTCCTTGTCCGGGTGGATGCCGCCGGCAGCGAGGTAGTAACGCATCCACATGGCGTGCGTGCCGGGCGGGAAAGTCATGGCGAAGGCCATCGGCTCGCCGAGCTTCTTGGCCTTCTCGACGAACGGCTTCAGCGCCTTCGGGTCCGCACCGACCTTGCCCTTGAGTTCGGCCTTGAGCGTGATGGCCTGGCCGTTGCGATTCACGAGCCACGGAATAATCATCGGCTTCTTCGGCGAGCCGAGCAGGCCCATCGTGCTGGCGATGGGCATGCCCACGAGCATATGCGTGAGCTGGTTGTCGCCGGAGGAGAGCGAGTCGCGGATGGCCGCCCAGTTCGCGCCCTTGGCCACGGTCACATCCACGCCGTATTTCTTGAAGAAGCCTTTCTCCGCGCCGATGACGAACGGTGAGCAGTCCGTCAGCGCAATCATGCCGCAGCGGAGCTGGCTGGTCTCGGGCGCATCACTCGCATATACGCTGCCGACCCAGCCGCGCGGCAGGCCGCCCAGCAGCGCGCCGGTGCCGAGGGTCTGGCCGACGCGGGTGAGGAAGCGGCGACGGGAGGAGGAGGGAGCGAGGAGTGGTTGATTGGTCTTGTTCATGTTCAGCAGTATTTCCGGTCGAGTGTGGTTCACTCGCAGTCCGCCTTAGCGGCTGCAATGCCAACCGGCACTTTGGCTGGCCCGAGGGTTGCTGAGAGATAATACGGCAGCGGATGAAACAAATTCTTACATGAGCGAACCCCTAGACAGCCGACAGCTTAGAGCCTTCGTGACTCTGGCAAACACGGGCAGTTTCACACGAACGGGCAAGGAATTGTTCCTCACCCAGTCCGCCATCAGCCATGCCATCAAGGCGCTGGAAGAGGATGTGGGCTGTCGCCTTTTTGACAGGGTGGGCAAATCCGTGGCCCTCACGCCCGCCGGAGAACAGCTCCTCCATCACGCCAAAGGCATCCTTGAAGAAATGACCCAGGCCCGGACGGCCCTGGAACGCCTCGGCAAATGGGGCCGGTCGCATTTGCGCCTGGCGACCAGCGAGGCGGCGTGCGAAGCACTGCTCCCCACCGTGCTCACGCAGCACAAGGAGCAATTCCCGCAATGCCAGGTCACCGTATCCTCGGCGGACGTGAGCGAGGCCATCGAACTGCTCCACAACGGTCACGCGGATCTCGTGCTGAGCCTCGAACCGGGCCCGGAGGCGGGCGTCGAGTTCGTCCCGCTCTTCAGTGATGAGCTGATGTTCCTCGTCAGCGCGCGGCACCCGTGGGCCACCGGCCGCCAGGTGGTGCGCGAGGAGATTCCCACCCAGCCCTATATACTCTACAGCCGTTCGAGCTACACCTCGCGCGTGGTGGAAGGCTATTTCCGCCACGAGGAGATGACGCTGCTCACCATGATGGAGGTCGGCAGCATGAGCGCCATCTGTGAAATGGTCGCGCGCGGTCTCGGCGTGAGCATCCTCGCGCCGTGGGTGGCCCGTGATGAAATCGCCGCCGGGCGGCTGACGGCGCTGCCGCTGGGCCGCCGCAAGCTGGTCCGCAACTGGGGTGTGCTGCATCGCCGCGGCCGACGGCTCAACCTGGCGGAGGAGCAATTCGTCTCGCTCTGCCGCCGCGAAGGCGCGCAGCTCGTCGGCGGCGGGCTGAGCAAGCCGGACGCGCAGGCGGCGTAGTGGAGCGCCACCCCAGGCCCGAACTGAGGCGAAGATTTTGACGCGAATTTCGCCAATTAACGCGAATTGAGCCGGAACGAGGTGGCAGGTGCCCTTCATATCAACGCGGAGAGCTGCCCCTCCCAATGGCGCTCACGTTTGAGTGTCCCAGGCGGCGGCCAATGGGGCATCGCCCTGGTTAAGCCGGCCCAGAATTCGTGTTGATTGGCGCAATTCGCGTCAAACTTCCTGCTCCGTCAGTCTGGGATTGGAAGTTCGATTGAACCTTCCCGCTCCGCAGGCGAGCATCGCCGCCGATGTCTTCGCCCGCGCGACCTTTCCACTTTGAGAAGGGCGCCGTGCATTTCCCCGAGCTGTCGCTGTGGCTCGACGCCCACGACTCGCGGCGCGCGGACGAGTGGGCCGTAGTCACCCACGCGCACTCGGACCACATCGCGCGGCACAAGCGCGTGATTCTCACGGAGCCGACGGCCCGCCTGTTGCGGCAACGGCTCCGCGGCCAGCGGGAGGAGCGGGTGCTCCGCTTCCATGAGCGGGTGGAGTTTTCCGGGCCGCAGGGCGGCTTCGCGCTCACGCTGCTGCCGGCCGGGCATATCTTGGGCAGCGCGATGGCGCTCGTCGAGTGGCGCGGCGGCACGCTGCTCTACACGGGGGACTTCCGGCTGCGTCCCAGTCCGGCCTGTGAACCGTGCGAGTTTGCGGCGGCCCGGGGCTGCGACTCGCTCGTGATGGAAACGACCTTCGGCCGCCCGGAATATGTCTTCCCACCGACGCCTGCCATCGCGGAAGACGTGCTGCGGTTCTGCCGCGCGGCGCTGGCGGCCGGCGAAACGCCCGTGCTGCTGGGCTGGACCCTCGGCAAGGCGCAGGAACTCATGTGCCTGCTGGCCGACAGCGGCCTGCCGGTTGCGGTGCATGAAGCCGTGCTGCCGCTGGCGCGCATCTATGAGCAGTGCGGCGTGCGGCTCGGGGCTTACACGGCGCTCGATGCGGCCGAGCCCGGAAGGGTGCTCATCTGCCCGCCGACCTTTGCGCAGTCGCCGCAACGCGCCGCGCTCGGGCCATGCCGGCTCGCCGTGGCCACCGGCTGGGCGATGGAGAGCAGTTGCAAGTATCGCTCTGGCGTGGATGCGGCGTTTCCTTTGAGCGATCACGCGGACTTCCATGAACTCATCGAGTTCGTCCGCCAGGTGCAGCCCCGCCGGGTCTTCACCACGCATGGCTTCGCCGCGGATTTCGCCGCGACGCTGCGCGACCTGGGTTTTGCCGCCGAGGCATTGGTGAATGCGGAGCAGCTCACGCTCGCCCTCGGCGTGGCACCGAACAGCGCCGCCCAAATCGCCGGCGATGGCTATGGAGTGCGGTGACTTGTCACCGCACGCCATAACGGTGCGCCGGACCGTGCTGTCTGGCGTCGCTTCAGATTTCCGACACCGCCATTGACGAACCCGGTGCCCCCCTCTAAAAACTCCGCCACTGGAACGACCCATTTTAACGCTCAGTTTACCGCCACCTATGCCCCCGAAACCCGAAGCCAAAACCCCCGAAGCCAAGTCCGAAGCCAAAGCCGAAACGAAGGCTGAAACGAAAGCGGAAGCCAAGGCCGACACGAAGGCCGTGGAAGCCGCGAAAGCCGTCTCCGCCACCAAGCAGCGCGACCTGGAGAGCGCGATTTCCAGCATCACCAAGAGCTACGGCGAGGGCGCGATCATGCGCCTGGGCGTCGCAACCGCGCTGCGCCAGATCGAGGTCATCCCCACCAATTCCCTCGCCCTGGACCTCGCGCTCGGCGTCGGCGGCGTGCCGCGCGGGCGCGTGATTGAGATCTTCGGTCCGGAATCCTCCGGCAAGACCACGTTGATGCTCCATGTGATTGCCAATGCCCAGAAGACCGGCGGGCTGGCGGCCTTCATTGACGCCGAGCACGCGCTGGACCCCGGCTACGCCAAGAAGCTCGGCGTGAACCTCGACGATCTGCTCGTCTCCCAGCCCGACTCCGGCGAAGAGGCGCTCACCATCTGCGAGACCCTCGCCCGCTCGAACGCGCTCGACGTCATCGTGATTGACTCCGTCGCCGCGCTCGTGCCCAAGGCGGAACTTGAAGGCGAGATGGGCATGGCCACGATGGGCATGCAGGCCCGCCTCATGAGCCAGGCGCTGCGCAAGCTCACCGCCATCCTCAACAAGGGCAAGACCACCTGCATCTTCACCAACCAGCTCCGCGAGAAGGTCGGCGTGATGTTCGGCAACCCGGAGACGACGCCCGGCGGCAAGGCACTGAAATTCTACGCCAGCGTGCGCATGGACATCCGCCGCAAGGACACGCTCAAGGACGCCGCCGGCAACGCCACGGGCAACCATGTGCGCGTGAAGGTGGTGAAGAACAAGGTGGCCCCGCCCTTCGCCGAGGCCGAGTTCGACATCATCTACAACCACGGCATTGACAAGGAAGGCAGCATCCTGGACGTGGGCATCGAGCACGGCGTGGTGGAGAAGAAGGGCGCGTGGCTCCAGTTCGCCGGTGACCTCATCGGCCAGGGCAAGGAAGCGGCCAAGAAGGCGCTGGCCGAGAAGCCCGACCTCGCGAAGAAGATCGTGGAGGCCATCATGGCCAAGCGCGCGGCGGCGGTCCCGGCGGCGTGAGCCGAACGGAATTCGTGGTTTGAATCCCAAAGGGATTCCGGCCTCCAGCCCAAGGCTGCCGAGTCGGAAGCCGCTATGTAGCGCCGGCCTCCGGCCGGCCGTGCCGCAAGCGTCCTCGCTTGCCCCGACGGGGCGATACTGGGGCAGTGCGTGAATGCGCCCTTCGTCCCCTGCCCCGCCGGATGGTGAAGTTTTCCGCGCCTCCCCCGTCAGTAACCCCGACAGCGACCAACCGTCTGATTTTGCATATGAACCGACTGCTCTTCCCTGCCCTGCTCGCCTCCGCGCTCGTGACCGCCGCCGCCGACTGGCCGCAATGGCGCGGGGCGGATCGCAGCGACATCGCCAAGGAGACCGGCCTGCTCAAGCAGTGGCCCGCGGACGGCCCCAAGCTGGTTTGGATGAACAAGGACGTGGGCCTCGGCTACTCCGGCTACGCCATCGTGGGCGGCAAGCTCTTCACCATGGGCCTGCGCGGCGACACCGAACTGCTCATCGCTGTGGACGTGAAGTCGGGCAAGGAACTGTGGGCCACGCCCGTCGGTCCGATTCTCAAGAACGGCTGGGGTGACGGCCCGCGCGGCACGCCCACGGTGGACGGCGACCTGGTCTTCGCCATGAGCGGCACCGGCACGCTGGTCGCAGCCAAGGCGGCGGACGGCAAGGAGGGCTGGAAGGCCACCATGCGTGACTTTGGCGGCGGCATTCCGGGCTGGGGCTATTGCGAGTCCGTGCTGGTGGACGAGGGCAAGGTCATCTGCACGCCGGGCGGCAAGCAGGGCACGCTGCTCGCCCTGGACCGGGCCACCGGCAAGAAACTTTGGCAGACGGCCGACTGGACGGACGGCGCGCAATACGCCTCGCCCATTGTGGCGGTCCACAACGGTGTCCGCCAATACATCCAGCTCACCCAGCAGCACGTCGCGGGCGTGAGCGCGAAGGACGGCAAGGTGGTCTGGAAGTCCATCTGGTCGGGCAAGACCGCCGTCATTCCCACGGCCATTTACAAGGATGGCCACGTTTACATCGCCTCCGGCTACGGCGTCGGGTGCAAGCTGGTGAAGCTGGGCGCGGACGGCACGACCGAGAACGTCTGGGAGAACACCAACATGGTGAACCACCACGGCGGCGTCATCCTCGTCGGCGACAAGCTCTATGGCTTCTCGGACAAGGGCGGCTGGACCTGCCAGGACTTCAAAACGGGCGACGTGGTGTGGTCCGCGAAGAACCTCGGCAAAGGCGCCATCCACTGTGCGGACGGAATGTTCTACTGCCTCGAAGAGAACAGCGGCACGGTCGCGCTCATCGAAGTTTCTGACAAGGGCTGGAACGAGAAGGGGCGCTTCAAGCTCACGCCGCAGACCGAGCAGCGCAACCCCAAGGGCAAGGTCTGGACCCATCCCGTGGTCAGCGACGGCAAGCTCTACCTGCGGGACCAGGAGCTGCTCTTCTGCTTCGATGTGAAGGGAAAGTAAGAGCCGGGCTGCGGAAAGCCCGGCGACGAGGAGCGAGGCTGTGTCCGGCTCGGAGCGGGATCAGCCGCAGCATTGTTCGAACGGCGGGCCGACGGACATATCCCGGCGCATTCAGCAAAGCGGCGCGGCGGCTGGTCTCCGCGACACAGCGCGCTCCAGGCTGAAGGAACGCCTCGCCAAGCTGGAGCCCGCCGACTATTCTGACAGTCAGTGAAGATTCTCGTCGTCACCAACCTCTTTCCGCCGCATCTGGCGGACACCGATGATTTCCGGTGCCAGAACGTGGTGGACGCGCTGCGGGAGTGGGGCCACACGCTGCGCGTCCTGACCTCGACGCACGGGCTGGCCTCGGAACAGCGGGATGGGCTGGTGGTGCGACGGCTCCGGCTGAATGGAGCGTTCGGCGAGGCGGCGGTCAGCGGCGTGGGCGACCTCCGGGAACTCGAGACGCACAACCACGCCGTCCTGCGCGAGGCCATCGCGGAATTCGAGCCCGAGGTGATCCATGTCTGGAGCCTGCGCGGGCTGTCCAAGTCACTGCTGCTCACCCTGCGGCGGACCAACATCCCCACCGCCTTCGACGTGGCGGACACCTGGCTGGCCGAGGAACTGTGCGAGGACCCCTGGCTGGCCTGGTGGCACCGCGAGCGGGTGCCGACGATACACAAGCTCCAGCGCACCGGGCTGGAGGTGGCCGGCCAGCGCGCCAAGTGGGATGTCGCCACCCCCACGTTCATCGAGGCGGGGGTGAACCGTCTGCCGGCCATCTTCGACCGGGACGAGCACACCGCGTTCAAGCCCAATTCCATCGCGACCTTCCAGTTCCGACGGCTCTACTTCAGCAGCACCGCGCTGCAGACGGCCACGGCCCAGGCGGGCTACCGGGTCGGGCACGGCGCGGTCATTCATCCCGGGGTGGACACGCGGCTGTTCCACGGGGAAGTGAAGCCCGCGTCCATGCCGGTGCGGAAATTCCTCATCGTCACGCGCATCACCCCGCACTGCGGCGTGGCCACGGCGATTGACGCGCTGAAGCTGGTGCGGGCGCAGGGCGGCAAGGCGACGCTGACGGTCTATGGGCGGGGCAGCTCCGAGGTGCTGGCCAAGCTGCGCACGCGGGCGCTGCAATGCGATTCCGCCGTGGAGTTCCGCGCCGGGGGGCTGCAGCGCGAGCTGCCGCTCATCTACAAGGCGCACGACGCGTTCCTTTACCCGGTGGAGCGGGAGGAGTCGTTCGTGGGCGCGCCGCTGGAGGCGATGGCCTGCGGCCTGCCGGTCATCGTGAACCAGGACCACGGCGTGGAGGAGCTGTTCCGCTCCCGCGAGAGCTGCCTGACCTATCCTTCTGGCGACCCCGGACTGCTGGCCAACCGGATGCTCGAACTCATCCAGACGCCCAACCTGGCGAACCAACTGGCACAGATCGGCCAGAACGAAGTGCTGACCTCCTACCAGTTCGACACCACCGTCGAGCAGATCGAGGGTTTCCTCGAGGACACGGTGGCGCAGTGGCAGTCGGCGTGAATTTGGAAAGGCAGCGGGAACACGATTAGGATCAGGATCACGAGCAGGAGGCGCGGCGGCTCAGGTCATCCTGCTCGTAATCCTGATCCTGATCGTGCTCTTCCCCAGGCGCTCGATTCATCAAACGCCAGCGCTCCGGAGTCCTGCCTTGAATCGGCTTGGCTAACCGCGCCGTGCTGGTAGGCTGCGGACATGAAACTTCAACTCCTTCCCGCATTCGCCCTGACTGTCCTGCTGGTGGCCTGCAACGGCTCCGACTCGAAGCCGGCGGAGCCGAAGAAGGAACCCTCCAAGCTGGGCGAGAATCCCGTGGCCGCGCCGCTGGACTACATCGCCGCCATCGGCAAGGCGCAGAAGGCGAACATCAGCCGGCTCGACCAGGCCAAGCTCGTGGACGCCCTCCAGAAGTTCGAGGCCGGCGAGAGCCGTCCGCCGAAGGACCTAGAAGAGCTGGTCACCATGAAATACATCGCAGCCATCCCCGAGGCGCCCAAGGGCATGCGGCTGGAATACAAGGCAGCGGACGGGTCCTTCATGTATGTGCCGATCAACCCGCCGCCGGAGGCGAAGAAGTAGGCAGTGATTAGTGCTGAGTGATTAGTCAGCGTCGGACGGATGGAGCGTTCCTGTCCCGCCGCCCATATTTTACCAATTACCAATCACTCTTTTTCCTCGCCAAGTTTTCTCCACGCAGGCAAACACTCCCGCTTTCGCATGAGCGAGCAAATCGTCATTCTCGACTTTGGGTCCCAATACACGCAGGTCATCGCGCGCCGCATCCGCGAGTGCAACGTGTATTCCACCATCATCCGCTACGACACCCCGGCGGATGAAATCGCCGCCATGGCCCCGCGCGGGCTCATCCTGTCCGGCGGTCCGTCCAGCGTGTATGCGGAGGACGCGCCGCTGCCGGACAAGGCGATCTTCAAGCTCGGCGTGCCCATCCTGGGCATCTGCTACGGCGTGCAGCTCCTCGCGCACTTCAACGGCGGCAAGGTCGAGAAAGGGCAGAAGCGCGAATACGGCAAGGGCACCCTCACGGTCCACGACGCGAGCTGCGCGCTCTTCGAGAACCTCCCGGCCACGCTTCAGGTCTGGAACTCGCACGGCGACAAGCTCACCCGGATGCCGAAGGACTTCGCCGTCGTCGCCACCACGGAGAACAGCGACTATGCGGTCATCGAGCACCGCGAGCGCCGCATCTTCGGCCTGCAATTTCACCCCGAGGTCGTCCACACGCCGCGCGGACGCGAGGTTTACAGCAACTTCGTCCATGCCATCTGCGGCTGCGGCAAGAACTGGACGATGCGCAACTACCTGGAGAAGGCCGTGGCGGACATCCGCGCGCAGGTCGGCGACGAGCGCGTCGTGCTGGGCCTGAGCGGGGGCGTGGATTCCAGCGTGGCGGCGGCGCTGCTGCACAAGGCCATCGGCGACCAGCTCACCTGCATCTTCGTGAACAACGGCCTGCTGCGCTCCAAGGAGGCCGAGGTGGTGCAGGAAGTCTTCGGACGCAACTTCAAGATGAAGCTGCAATACGAGGACGCCACCAAGCTCTTCCTCACCAAGCTCAAGGGCGTCACGGACCCCGAGAAGAAGCGCAAGGTCATCGGCAAGGCGTTCATTGACGTGTTCCAGGCGGCGACGAAAAAGGCCGGCAAGGCGAAGTTCCTCGCGCAGGGCACGCTGTATCCCGACGTGATCGAGTCCGTGCCCATCGCGGGCAACCCGGCCGCGCTCATCAAGAGCCACCACAACGTCGGCGGCCTGCCGAAGAACATGAAGTTCAAGCTGGTCGAGCCGCTGCGCTGCCTGTTCAAGGACGAGGTGCGCGTGCTGGGCCTGGAACTCGGCCTGCCCAAGGAGATCGTCTATCGCCAGCCCTTCCCCGGCCCCGGTCTGGCCGTGCGCGTGCTGGGCGACCTGACGGCGGACAAGCTGCGCATCGTGCGCGAGGCGGACGCCATCGTGGTGGAGGAGATGAAGAGCAGCGGGCTTTATTACAAAATCTGGCAGAGCTTCGCCGTGCTGCTCCCGTGCAAGAGCGTGGGCGTGATGGGCGACGAGCGCACCTACGACTTCACCATCTGCGTGCGCGCGGTGGAGAGCCAGGACGGCATGACCGCCGACTGGGTGAAGCTGCCGTATGAGATCCTGGAGAAGCTGGCCACGCGCATCATCAACGAGGTGAAGGGCGTGAACCGCTGCGTCTTCGACATCACCAGCAAGCCGCCGGGGACGATTGAGTGGGAGTGATCCTGAATGAATCCGCCCGCCGACACGCTGCCGTTGGCCGACGTCTTCCGCGCGGCCAACGGATTGGTTGCGGAGGGGTTGATTGAAGACTGGGCGCTGGGCGGAGCGCTCGCGGCGATCTACTACGTCGAGCCGTTCACCACTTACGACGCGGACATTTTCTTCCTTCCGAAGGACAACGGGTTGACTGCCGGCATCCCCGCCATCTATGTGCATTTGCGGGCGCAAGGCTGGCAGGAAGAACGCGAACACCTTTTGCTCCGTGGTTTCCCGGTTCGATTTCTTGCCGTCAGCGGATTGACCGAGGAAGCCTTGCGCGCGGCGGAGCGGCTGGATTACGAAGGTGTGCCAGCCAAAGTTTTCCGTGCTGAACACATCGTGGCCATCGCCGCCAGCGTGGGACGTGCGAAGGACAAGGCGCGCCTCGAGCAACTGCTGCAACAAGCCGACGTGGATAAAACGTATTTGGCCGACGTGCATTATCGGCATAGACTGGAGCTGCCAATCGCATGAAAGCGGAACTGCGTCAGAAGCTCGCCCGCGAGCCGTTTGCGGGAAAAATCCACAAGGTGGCGCAGCTCATTCGGCTGGCCAAAACCTTCCCGCGCCGTGCGCCAAGCCAGCCTGCGGCTCGCTCCGGCAGATGAAGGACGTGAACCACTGCGTGTTTGACATCACGAGCAAGCCGCCGGGGTTAGCAGGCGCAAAACCATGAACTCCACACACGAGCGGGTGGATTTGGAGCGCTGGGTTGCGATGTTTCCCATCGCCGCCTTGGAAGAAGCGGGCGGTGATCGCCTGACCAGCCCGAACACGGTCGCAATTGTCGAACAGCTACGGCGCAAGCTGCTCGGGGGAAGGAAATGGGAAACCATCCCGACTGACGTGTTCGTCTTTGCCAAAGGCGAACCAATCCGCCGTGAAGTCACGAAGGTGGGAGGCCTGCCATACTGGCCATCTGGAAAACCCTGGCCCCGGCGGGAAGACGGCCGACCGATGCCATTCGTCGGGCAGTTCAATTTCACCGACTCGGCTGATCTGGCAGGCAAGCTGCCAGGTGACGTGCTGCTGCTATTTCTGGCGGACGATGGAGTTCGTCCGCCCATCCACCTCGAATGGGCCATCGTGGTCGAGCAACCGCTTGTCAGCCCTGAAGAGATGCCGAGGACTCGGTTTGAGTTTCTGCCCTGCCATGGAGCCATCCACCGGACCGTTGACTATTCCGACGTGGCGGCGGACGACGAACTCGAAGGCAAGGTCAACCAACCTTGGAATGTCACCGTCTGGGAAGGAACCAAGATTGGCGGCATCCCGAGTGGCATCCAGGAGGACAAAGGCCGGGGAAAGTTCCTATGTGCGCTGGGGTCAATCGAACCTTCCCCGAGCAGTGCTTGGCCGTTCTTAAACATGGCAGAGCCATTCGACTACGACTCCAAGGAAGCGGAGACGCTGCTGATGTGGGGGGACGCCGGCTCCCTCTTCATCCACATCGGCGCCGATGGAACCGTTCGGGCGGAGATGGACGGTTACTGATGGCATACGCGACCAGCGAACCCGCCAAAGCGCGGGTTCAGACCAGCGCCTCCTGCTTTATAAGACGACCACTGCGTCGCCAGTGCGAATCGTTCCCTCTGTGACAATCTGCGCCCGCAAGCCGCCCTGGTGAACCAGCCCTTTGAACGTCTCAGGAAACGTCGTCCGGGCCAGATAGCTGCACGGTTCGCAGAGCCGGATGCCGCGCAGGCGGACTTCGCCAACGAGAAACTCCCGGCCGGCCAGCGCGTTCAAATCCACGCCTTCGGTCACCAGGTTTCGCCGCGCGTGAGCGGCGGTAAACGGCAGACCGGTCGCGCGGGCAAAGGCCGCGATCTTCTCTTGCTCGATAAGCGTGATCTCGTAGTCCGGCTTCTGTGGATGCGGAGAGAAGGTGCCGCTGCCGGCAAAGTAGCGGTCGCCCTCGATGCCCTTGCCGGGCACCGCCCGCACTTCGGACCGGCTGGTCATCGGGGAAGCGGGCGACTCGGCGATCAGGATTTGAGCAACGGAGGGCATGATCAGGCTGACAGCGCAAACTCAGCGGCCCGTGATTGAGCCTGGATGTAAATGGAGTGCGGGGGCTGGGTTCAGTCAACGAAAACAGCTCGACTCAAACACCGAAATTGAACTGCGGATAGCGCGGATGGAACAACAGGGCTGACGCATCAAAAAGAAGAACGGACTGGCGAATGGGGACTGACGAATAAAAGCGGGGCGTCGAACCGTCCTCCCCGCCTCGTTCTCATTCGTCAGTCAAAGTCTTAACGGCTTGGCCGTTGAGCACCGCCACCAACGAAATTTGCCATCCGCTTCTGCCGAAAGGATTTCCTCAAGCTTTTGATGCGTCAGCCCAGATGGAAAAGGGCTTACCCATTGCTTGTCTGGGAGCGCTAGATGTCCGTGGGGTCGCCAAGGGTCTCGTTGAACTTGACCGCCGCCCTGACCAGGCGGCGGACGATGCTGGCACCAATCGCATCATTCTCGCGCAGCACGAGGGTGGCCATCTCGTATTTGCCGCCCGGCTTCAGGCGCGCTTCGAGCTCGCGCAGGCGCTGGCCACGCCAGAAGCCCAGGAGCACCCGCTGGTCTTCCGCGCGGATGAGCAGCACCGGCCCGTCGGACAGGTAAACCAAGTGCCCCCATTTGATGACTTCGTCCAGCTTGGCACTGGCGACGACGGCCGCTCGCAGCCCCTGCACCGTCTCACGCTGCCACCCGGTGAGACCGCTGACGTAGGCCTCAGGGCTGGCTGGTGGGATTGATTTCTTCATGACGGCAAATGAAACCGGGCGGCTTCAGGATGCTCAACACCAATTCCTCTGCACTTCTGCTTTGAAGAGGAATGCTACGCGGCCAACCACATCGGCTTAGCAGTCCCGAGCGCCGAAGTGGGCATGGGTAGCACAGGCTACCAGCCTGTGCCGTCCGGCCACTGGCCGGACGGAACGGCGAGACGGCCCCGTATTTACTTGAGGCTCCGAACCAATGCGCACGCCGTCGTCATTCCGGGCGGCTGGTAGCCGCTCGGCACAGGCTGGTAGCCTGTGCTACCCGGCGGCTGCGCCGCCGCTACTTCGGAGTTCGGGGTGGTAATGCCCTTCGGGAATCCCGCGAGCGAAGCAGCGTGGACTGCCAATCAGGGCTGAAAGCTCGCCCGGTTAGCCTGGCCAGTGAAGCCGACCTGCCCTGAAAGGGCGGGACTTGCCGACCCCGTGCATACGCGGCCGTTTGAGGCGCAGGGTTGAGGCTCAGTGTCGGATGCCAGCCTCGATGTTGTTGCCGTCGGGATCAATCAAGTAGGCGGCGTAGTATCCATCCCCACATTCCTCGGGCACGCCGTTGTCCCGGCCGCCGTGCGCCAGACCGGCGGCGTGGAACTCGTTGACCGCTTGAACGCTGGGGGCGGTGAAGGCCAGGTGGAGCGGGCGGTGCAGCGCGGGCGAGAGCGCGGTGCCGTGATAGTCGCCGCGCGCTGGCCCGATCCAAAGAAAAGGGAACTTGGCCGCCCCGGACAGGATGACCGCCTCCCACTCCGGCTGTCGCTCGACCACGGTAATGCCGAGGGGCGCGAGGCAGTGCTCGTAAAAGGGGATGCTCCGGCGAGGGTCGGACACGAAAATTCCGATATGGTCAAACATGGGTGATAGATGAGTGGTGATGAGATGCGGTGTCGGGCCAGGCGTTTCAAACCAATTTTCAATACAAGTCGGCAGCCCCTGAACTCGTGCCGGCGGCTTGCAGCCGCCGACCGTGGGCCGCAGCAGCACCAACCAGCTTCGAGCACTCCACCCGCAACGCGGTGGCTGCAAGCCACCGGCACGGGGTTCAGGGGTTCACAGCACGAAGCTTTCGCTCCGGGATTTCTCACCCCACCCCTCACCCCTCCACCGAGGAATGGAGAGGGAGAATATGGGCGTCGCGGTTCGTCATCAGCTATACCGCAGGCAGGCATGGGAAATTGGGATCACGCATTTCGAAGGGGCTTGTGCATGGCAAAACGGCGGAGGTGCGCGCCACGGCACTCGACGCATTCCTCGGCGTCGAGCCGAAAGCCTTGGCGGTCGAAGAATGGGCGGGCGGCAAGACTGACGTGGGCGGTGATGATCGGCGCGCCCACGGCCCGCAGGGCGGACTCGACGCGCTGATAGAGCCGGCTGGCCACTCCGCGCCGGGCGAAGGCGGGATGGGTGAAGAGAAAGTCGAGGTAGCCGGCGTGGGTGTAGGAAGCGAAGCCCGCGAGCGCACCGTCCCACTCGGCGACGATGGTGTGAAGCGGGGCCAGGCGCTCCCGCCAGCGGCCGGCATCGGGCGGGACGGGAGCCCACGCGGCAAGCTGCTCGGGTGAGTAGCAGGAAGCAGCCAACGTGCGAATGGAAGCGGTGTAAACCTCCATGACGCCGGGCAGGTCGGTGGGCTGATAGGCGCGTTCGTTCACAGAGAGAGCGCGGAATTGCTTGATGACCCGAGCTTTGCGGACCCGGCCAATCCGTCTCCGTCGGTGCTGCGGCACGCCAGGGGATGGCCTGCCGATATTCTCGGCTGCCGATGACTGGCGTGCAGGGTCATCATGGCTGGGAGTCGAGAGTCTTCGTGCCGGAGATGAAGCGGGCGGTGGCAATCCGGCCGTCACGGACCTCGTAAATCGCGACCAACTCCAGCGTGCCCGTGCCTTCGGGAAACGTCCGCGTCACCTCTTCATGGTCAATCACGACGGGTCCAAACACGATGCGCCGGAGCAGCCGCGCGTGGAGGTTTGGCTCGCTGAAACGGGCCGTGATGCGCTCGCACAACTGGGCCGCACCATTGGCCAGCAATGTGGCCGGATACTCGAACTGCTGCGCGTCGGGGGCATGCGTGGCCATCCATGCAACCACCTCGCGGGAGTTGTAGGCGTCACGCTGGCGCTGGACCACTGCCTCAGGGGTGATGGAAGGTGTCATGGTGCCCAGATGCTGGTTGGTGACCTTGGCTCGGCGAGCCGGCCACCGGGGGTCGCGAATGGCGACCGGAAGGCGACGTTGCGGAGAAGCAAGCAGGGAGCATGGAGGGAATGACAAGTCCAACATGTGAGATTTCAAGGAAGACCGCCACGCGCGCCGGGTTTAATTGTTCCCTTTGAAGCGGTAGGTCCAGTCGCCGAACTCGGTCTGGAAGAAGACGAAGGTCTGGCTCTTGACCTCGGATTTCGAGGTGCCGTCCTGGTATTCCCAGGCGTGCTCGCAGGTGACGCTGAGGGGGAAGACGGTGGTGTCGGAGTTCGCGGGGACGCCGTCGGTGCGATACTCGCCTTTGCGGGGCTTGCCGAAGCGGAGGGCCTGGTAGGTGAAGGTGTTTTTCACCCGTTCGCGGGCCCAGAACTTTTCGAGCTGCTTTTTGACTTCGGCTTCGGGCGGGGCACCGGCGGGCTTATTGGGGTCGAGGGGCTTGGCGGCGACGGGAGCCGGTGCGGGCGGTGTGGCGGGGGGCTGGGCAGTGACGGTGGCTGGTTTGGGGGGCGCACCGGCGGGTGGTTGGTCGGCCGGGGCGGCGGCGAGTTCGACGAGCTTGGCGCCGGCGGCTTCGGGGTCGAAGCCTTTGGGCCAGCGGGTGCGCGGGTCATACTTCGCGCCGCGGAAGACGGCGGTGTTCCCGCCGTAGTCCTTGGTGCCCAGCAGGTAGGCTCCGCGCAGGTCGGCGTCGCGGAAGTCGGCGCGGGTGATGTCGGCGAGGCCTTTCACGCCTTGGAGGTTCGCGCCGCGGAGGTTGCAGCCTTGGAGGCTGAGGCCTTTGAGGTCGAGGCCGGCGAGATTCGCGTGGGAGAGGTTCGCACCCTGGATGCCCGCAAGTTCGAGATTGGCCAGGCGGAGGTCGGCTCCGGTGAGGTCAGCCCCGCCGAGGCGGGCGCGGCTGAGGTTGGCTTCCTGGAGGTTGGTCTTGCGGAGGAGGGCGTCGGTCAGGTTGGCGGCAGTGAGGTTGGCCCCTTGGAGATTCGCGCCGTCGAGGTCTTCCTGGCGAAGGTCACGGTTTTGCAGATCCTTGCCGCTCCAGTTTTTGCCCCGGCCGACGTCTTGGGCGGGGGCGGACGCGGCGACGAGGAGGGCGAGGAGGGCGAACCAGACGGAGGTGGTCATGGGCAGGTGGGGTTGGATGGCGTGGGGAAAAAGTCGAATCGGGCGAGAGAAACGTCAATGCGGATTTTGGCAGGCATTGGCGTGGCGCAAATGCGGTGGGCGGGCGGGTGGGGTATGGAAACCACGAATGGACACGAAGGAACACGAATTCCGAAGGAGACCGCGGATGACGCGGAAGTCGCGGGTGGGAAATTTGCGAAACGAAGCCAACGGGGGATGGGAGGCGGTGTCTTCTGATTGGAGATTTCAAATTTCAGAAGGGGGAGCTGGCCCGCGAATTACGCGAATGAACGCGAATGGGGACCCGAAGGCAGATTGCAGAGCAGGGACTGGATCTCCCGCAGATTCAGGACGACCACAGATGGAAAATGGTTTTAACGAAACGAAGCCAAGGGGGAAACCACGAATGGACACGAAGGAACACGAATGGGGACGCAAATGAAGTCGGGACGGACGCGCAACTTGGAGCGCGCCGGGTCGGAGACCGGCGCTCCGGGGGACGCGACATGGGAATGTCGAGCTAAGGGGGAGGTGGCGGGCGGGTTGCTTGCCAGTGGCGGCGGGCTGCCGTTACGCTCGGGGCCGATGCGTCTGCTCGACCGCTATCTGCTGCGCGAGTTAATGGTCCCCCTGCTTTACTGCCTGGGCGGGTTTCTCATTTTCTTCGTGTCGGCGGACTTGATGAACGAGCTGCCGATGCTGCAAGGGCGCGGGCTCAACGGGTGGGACATCGCGGAGTATTACGTGTTCAAGTTGCCGGAGCTGCTGCCCACGGTGCTGCCGATGGGGCTGCTGCTGGCGATGCTTTACGCGCTGGCACAGCACAACAAGCATCACGAACTGGTGGCGATCCGGGCGGCAGGCGTGAGTTTGTGGCGGCTGGCGGCCCCGTATCTGGGGGTGGGCATCGTGTTCAGCGCGGGGCTGTTTGTGGCGAGCGAGATCGTGGGGCCGCGCGCGCAGGAGGCGACAGAGGAGGTGCTGAACCGGTATCGGACGAAGCTGGAGCAGCAGACGGAGCTGCAGTGGCGGCTGAACGTGAACTTCAACAACGATGTGGCGGGGCATGAGTGGAAGATCGGGGCGTTTGGGATGCTGACGCATGAGATGCTGCGGGTGAACGTGACGTGGACGGGGCGGGACAACATCCGGCGGATCGTCTTCGCCAACCGGGGCGGCTACACAAACGGGGTGTGGCATTTCACGGAGGCGGAGGTGTGGGCGTTTGTGCCGCCGCGCATTGACCCCTTCCGCACGCGGACGAACCTGGTGGTGTTCCCGGAGCTGGACGAATCGCCGCGGCTGATCAAGAGCGAGATCAAGATCAACACGTTCAGCCTCGAGAAGATGGCGAAGAAGCTGCGCTTCAGCCTGGCGGAGATTCTCGACTACCAGCGGCTGCATCCGCAGCTCACGGGGAGCAAGGCGGACGAGCTGAACACGCAGTTCCACGGGCGGCTGGCGGCGCCGTTCACCTGCTTCGTGGTGGTGCTGCTGGCGCTGCCGTTCGGGGCGGCGCCGGGCCGGCGGAATGTGGCAATCGGCGTGGCGGCGAGCGTCGGGATCGGGTTCACGTTCTTCGTGCTGTCGCGGCTGTCGCTGGTGCTGGGGACGGGCGGGCATGTGCCGGGATGGCTGGCGGGGTGGGCGCCAAATGTGATTTTTGCCGCGGTGGGGATCGCGCTGACGCGGCGGCTGAGATAAGGAAACCACGAATGAACACGAAGAGACACGAATGGGGGGAGGCTGGGCGGCGCGGAGGGAGCGCTTGCGTGCTGCGTGTTGCGTGTTGCGTGATTTCGTTCGGAGGCGCTCGGAGCGAATCACGCAACACGCAACACGCAACACGCGGCGCGAAACAACCACCACCTGCATGCCTGCTCGCTGCGCAGTCTTCCCATGAGTGACGAACTGGAACAACTGAAGGCCCGGTGTGAGCGGCTGGAGCTGCTCAACCAGGTGGGCCATGTCATCCACTCCACGCTGGACCCGCAGGAGGCGCTGCAGCTCATCCTGCGCGAGGCGGTGCGGCTGATGCGCGCGTCGAGCGGGTCGGTGGTGCTGGTGAATCCGACGTCGCGGTTCCTCGAAATCCAGGCGGCCTACGGCCTGCCGCCGGATCTGGAAGACTGTCGGCTGCCAATCGGCGTGGGCATCACGGGCTGGGTAGCGCGCACGGGCAAGCCCGCGCGCGTGGGCGACGTGACGCGCGACCGCCGCTACGTGCGGCTGCGGCTGGAGGTGCGCTCCGAACTGGCGGTGCCGCTGCTCCTCAACAGCGACGTGCGCGGCGTGCTGAACGTGGATTCCGACCGGACCGACGCCTTCTCGGTGGAAGACCAGTCGCTGCTGGAGGACCTGGCGCTGCAGGCGGCACGGGTGATCCAGAACACGTGGCTTTACGAGCAGCTCCGGCTCAAGGCCCGGTTGTTTGAGTCGCTGGCCAGCGTGAGCCAGACGATCAACTCGACGCTGAACCTGGACGATGCCCTGAGCGTCATCACCCGGGAGGCGTGCCAGCTCATGGATGCGAAGATGGCGTCGCTGCTGCTGCTGGATGACAAGCGCGAGTGGCTGGAACTCCGCGCGAGCCATGGGGCCGGGCCGGCCTACCTGAACAAGCCGCGCCTGAACCTGGCGGAGAGCCTGGTGGGCAACGTGGTGCGCCGCCGCCGGCCCATCCAGGACATGAACGTGCAGACCTCGGGACGTTACCAGAATGTCTCGATGGCGCGGCAGGAGGGGCTGGTCGCGGTGCTGAGCGTGCCGCTGCTGTTCGGCGGGCAGGCGCTCGGGGTGCTGAATGTTTACAAGGGCGAGCTGCACATTTTCTCGAACGAGGAGGTGCGCATCCTGGCGGCGCTGGCGGAATTGTCCGGCATCGCCATCGAGAAGGCGCGGCTCTATGAGCGCATCGTGGACGTGGAGGAACAGCTCCGGCAGAACGAGCGGCTCTCGGCGCTGGGGCTGCTCGCGGCCGAGGTGGCGCATGAGATCCGCAATCCGCTCACGGTGATGAAGATGCTCTTCCACTCGATGGATCTGCAGTTCCCGGCCGGGGACCCGCGCGGGCAGGACTCCAAGATCATGGGCGAGAAGATGGACCACCTGAACCGGGTGGTGGAGCAGGTGCTGGACTTCGCGCGCAGCACGGAGCCGCGGCTGGCGCCGGTGAACGTGAACCAGCTTCTGGACGACCTGAGCCTGCTCACGCGGCACAAGCTGCGGCAGCAGCGCGTGCAGGTGGTGCGCGAGCTGGACCCGCAGCTCCCGCCCGTGATGGCGGACGCGACGCAACTGGAGCAGGCGTTTCTGAACCTCACCCTCAACGCGGTGGAGGCCATGCCGGAGGGCGGCCGGCTGACGATCACCACGCGCGGCCTGCGCCAGCCGCGCACGCGCAAGGAGCCGACGCATGTGCACATCGAGTTCTCGGACACGGGCGCGGGGATGAGCGAGGAGCAGCAAAAGAAGGCGTTCAGCTCGCTGCTGGCGACGACAAAGGCGAAGGGCACGGGGCTGGGGCTGGCGATCGTGGCGCGGGTGATCGAGACGCACCGGGGGGAGGTGCAGGTGCATTCCAAGCCGGGGAAAGGGACGACCTTCGGCATCTGGCTGCCGGTGCATTGAGGCGAAGGGGAAACCACGAATGAACACCCATTGACACGAATGGGAGGGCGTTGCCAAACGGGGCCATTGAGGGGACGCCTCCCATGAACCGCTGCGCACGTCCCGCTTTTCACCGCAGAGACGGGACGGACGCACAGAGGTGGGCGAACACTTGTGCTCCGTCCACATGAACCGGGAGCCTTGGGAAGAGTAGGATTAAGATTAGGAGTAGGACTGGGAAATCCGGAGCGGCGATGGAGACGGAGCGGGACCAACACCACGGACCGCAGGACGCGCACGGATGGTTGGACGCCGCTTAATGACGGAACTCCCTGCCGGCTCAGCTCACTTGACGAAGACCAGCGTGTTGTTGCCCATGGGGACGGCCAGTTTCTTGCCGCCCTCCAGCAGGCTCACCTCGGCCGTCTTGGCTCCCTGATCGGTGTTGATGCTGACCTGATACTTGTCCCCCTCCTTTTTCCACGTGCCGGTGAACAGGGTCGGCGGGGCGTTGGTGGGCGTGGTGGTGGGCAACGGCTGGACCACGAAGCGGTTGGCCAGCATGGCGCCGAAGGCAGCGATGGGCTTCTCCTTGCCCTTCACGAAGAGCTTCTCGTCGGGCGTGCTCAGGATGACGTAGTCGGACATGCGCAGCCGCAGCAGGTAGCTCAGGCGGCTCTGGTTCAGCGCGGTGGTGCCGGGGGTGGCGCGCGCGAATTGGAGGACGGTGCCCTTGATATCGAGCTGCCACCGGCCCACGAACGGCTCGGTGGCGTATTTCGGGGAGGCGCCGGTCTTGAGGTAGGTCAGGAGGTCGGCGAGGTCGAGTTCCTTGCTGACGCGCTGGATTTCCGGATGGTTGAGGATCTGCTCGAACGCCGGGTCCTTCATGATGAAGGAGATGTTCGTCTTGGCGGGCAGCAGCACGGCGAAGGCTTCGTTCGTGAAGGCGGTCTGCAGGTCGGGCACCTCGGTGAGGGACATGAAGAGGGGATACTCCGGCAGCCGCGCCTGCAGCTCGCGGTTGTGGTAGAGCAGCCCGAGCACGTCCGCCGCCTGGTAAAGCTCCGGGGACGCGGTGGTGACGCCGGCGGCCACGCGGTCAAACTGCGTGCTGGCCAGGTCCTCGCGCAGCTTGTTCACGACCTTGACCCAGACGGGATTCTCATTGGGCGACTCGAGCTGGGTGGTCACGTAGCCGAGGTGATAGATGTAGGCGGAGGCCGCGATGAGATAGATGACCGAGGCGAGCAACCCGGCGCTGAGGCCCATGCCGGCGTCCAGGCGCTGCCAGCGCATGCGCACGTCGTCCGGGGCGCGGTGCAGATAGAAGCCGCTGAGCTTGAGATAGACCGCCATCGCGATGCTGTTGAAGACGAGCATCACCGCGAGAAAGGCCAGCGGCGCGGCGAGCATCCAGACGGTGATGGGGCTGGCCACACCGACGGCGCTCAGGGCCTTGCGCACCAGCGGCGCGAGCGGTCCGGCCACGAAGAGCGCCACGATGACGCCGGCCAGGGAAATCCCCATGCGGATGCCGCCGACCTGCCGGCCCAGCGCGCCGACGATCCCAAACAGGAGCACCGCCAAGATCCAAATGGTCATATTCGGCGCGGATTATCTGCGGCGACGCTGAAAAGGCACGCAAAAATTATGGCCGTGGCGGACAAAAGATTTACAGGCGACGCCTCACTGGTGCTTCAGCAGACGCTCGCGCTGCGGAGCGGTGAAGGGGCCGGACTCGATCCACTTGCGGCCGGCCTCGGGGTCCGCTTCGAGCCAGTTGCGGGCGGCCTGTTCCAAGGCGTTCTTGCGCATGACCCCATCCTGGATGGACTGCGCCAGACTCACCGCCTGGGCCGGGTCATCGCGAAGATTGCCGACCAGGTTCTCCACGAGCCCGTCCCGTTCGCGGCCGGCGGGGAATTTGCCGAGGAAGGCCACCGCCCCGGCCGCATCATTGCCGGCCCAGTTCCCCACCAGCGAGCCAAGCGCCTCGGTGCGTGCCTTGTCCTTGGGCTGGTTGAGGAGCCACGCGGCGGCGGCCTGCGGGTCGTTCTCACCCCACGAACTCGCGACGTTCTCCATCGCCTGGGAGCGCAGCGGGCCGGTGAGCGTGGCGGCACTTTGGGCGGCGGCCGCAGGGTCGTTCTCGGCCCAGGAACTGAAGACGGCGGAGACGGCGTTCTGCTGGTTGCCGCCGGTGGGAAGTTTTGCGGCCCAGCCCAGGGCGGCGGCGGGATCGTTCTGCGCCCATTGGCTGGCGATCTGGCTGAAGAGCCCCGCCTGCTGAGAATTCGCCGGCAGTTGCTCCGCAAAACTGGCGGCGGCCACGGGATCGCGCTGCGCCCATTGGCCGGCGACCGACTGGAAGGCCGCGCTCTGCGAGGCGGCCGGGAGCTGTCTGGCCCAGGCCAGCGCGGCGTCCAGATCCTGCGCAGCCCACTGGCTGGCGATCTGGCGCAGGACGTTCTGCTGGTTCCGGCCGGCGGGGATTTGTCCGGCGGCGGCGGCCGCAGCGGCGGGGTCCTGATGGGCCCAGGTCATCAGCACGGTCTGCAGCAACTGCTCCCGATCCTGGCCGGCAGGAAGGCTCTGGGCCCACTGAAAGGCCCCGGCGGGATCGCGCTGCGCCTGCTGGCCGCCGGCCTGCGCGAGCAACTGGTTCCGCTCATTGCCAGGCGGCAGCTTGAGGGCGTAGTCCACCGCCTCCTGCGGGGCCTGCTGCGCCCACTGCCAGCCGACCTGCTGCATGGCCTGCTGGCGCACGCCGGCCGGGAGCTGCTTGACCCACTCCAGTGCGCCCGGCAGATCGCGGCCCGCCCAGGCGCTGGCGATGGTGGCCAGAGCCTGGTTCTGCGAACCGCCGGCGGGCAACGTCAGCGCGAGTTCCACCGCCGCCTTGGGATCGGTGGCCGCGAGATGCTGGGCGATGCTCTGAACGGCGGCGCTGCGCTCGGCGGGTTCCGCGAGCCCTTTGGCCCAGGCGGCGGCGGCGACGGGGTCTTGCAGCGCCCAGCTTTGGGCGATCTGATCGAGGATATTGCGCCGTTGGGGACCGGTGGGAACCGTTTCCAGGGCGCGCAAAGCCGCCGCCGGGTCCTGGCTGGCGAGGCTGGAGAAGAGGCCGCTGTAAACGTCATTGCGCGCAGCGGGCGGGAGGTCCTTTGCCTGCGCGAGGGCGGCGACCGGATCGTGATTGCCCCACTCGCTCAGCACCGAGCCGAGCACCCCGTTGCGGGCCGGTCCCGCCGGGATGGACTTCGCCCATTCCAGCGCGGCCTGCGGCTCCTGCCCGGCCCACACCCGGGCGAGGCTGACGAGCAGTTCGTTCCGTTCGCCCACCCGCGGCAGCCGGGCGGCGTAGGCGATGGCGGCGCGCGGGTCGCTCTCCGCCCACTTGCTCAGCAGCGTGTCCAGCATGCTGGAGCGCTCATTGGGCGAAAGCGATTCGAGCTGGGCCAAGGCCAGGGGGACGTCCGGGCCCGCCACGCGCTCGGCGAGTTCGCTGAGCGCCTGCTGCCGTTCGTTGAAGTTCTTCTGCTTCCGGGCGGTCGCGAGCCCGGCGGTGAACTCGGCGAGCGAAAGGGGCTTCAGCTCCGGCGAGGTGTCCGGCACGGGTTCGCCGGGTTCCTTGTCCTTGGGCTTGGGATTGGGACGTCGCGCGATGGCCGGGAGGTTCGACGTGTTGGTGGACACGGCGGGGCCGCGAGAATGGGCCGCCGACCCCGGGGCCAGCGAGACCAGCCAGTTCCGGTCAATCAGAATGCCCAACCCGAGGCCAGCTACCAGCGCGATGAGGGCGGACTTGGACATGGCGTGAACCTTCGCGAATGAAAACCATCGTGTGCGGAATGTCACCTTCAATTCACCAGGATGCCAAATCGCGGGCGCAGCTTGACACTGCCCCTCAAACCCGAGCCGGCGGGGACGCCGGCGCTACGTAGCGCGGGCCTCCGGCCGGCCGTGCCGCAAGCGTCCGCGCTTGCCCGGTGAGGCGAGACAGGGGCACCGCGCGGATGTGCCCCCAAACCCCGGCTGCCGGTGAATCGCCCGCGTGAGAAACCCTCGACGTCACTTGTTGGTGCTGACCGTCGGGGTGATCGCTTTCCCGCTCATCAGCACTGGAATGCCCATTTCTGCTGGCGCCCCAGACAACACCCCGTTGTGCCAGATGAACTTCACAACATAAATCCATTCCTTATTCGGAGAGAAGCCAACCTGCTGAAGGTCGATGCTGTCCACCCACCATTTCTTTGAGTCAGGGATAGTTTGTGTCAGCACTTCTCTCGCGAGCCTCTCAGCTTTCCCGGGCGCAAGCGGGGGAGAATCGCTCCAAGACTTCCATGTTGGTGCGGCACGAAATTCGGCGTGCGAAATGTGGAATTCATAGCGTATGCCGTCGTGGTAACTCGAATAGGTCATGTCCCCGCC
>CAZCBE010000005.1:0-131587 GCA_964496695.1 uncultured Klebsiella sp. | reverse complement strand
CAATTTTCTTCGCCATGCCGGCTATGCGACAACTTAAACAGAAAGTGCTCTAGCAGCAAGACAGCTTCCGGCTCAAGGGCCGAGAAGCAAAACCAAGGTGGAAATCTGATCGTCCGATTGCGGGGCGGTCAGCGCTCAACGCGAAGGGAAAGAGCCGACATCTTCACCCGCAGGGTGCCGACAGTCCAGGCCGCCTCACCCCTTGTAAACAATCATGATGCCATAGTCCGGCAGCATGTGGCCGGTGGAGTCCATGGCCCCGTAGCCGATGGCGCTCATGTGGATGATGTGCTCCTGCCCGATCTTGTTCAGGAACTCCGTGACCTTCTCATCAAACAGATCGTGGCCCACTTCCACGCATGAGCCGCGCTTGATGGTCTTGACCCGGATCTTGGGCGGCTCGTCCTTGTGCTCCACATGCGTCTTCTTGACGAGCGACTCCGCCGGGCCGTGGTGGTGGGGCACGGTCAGAGGTTTGTGCTCCGCGTGCGCGGCTGGCTTGGGCGATTCCGGGGAGGTGGGGTGCGCCCCGTGGGCCGTGGTGGTGGTGGTGGCCGGGTTGGCGGGCTGCGGCGGGGCGTGGCTGGCGGCGGAAGTGGCGGGGTGGGCGGCGTGGGCGACAGGAACCGCCACCGGCCGGGCTCCCGGGCTGGCGGGTTGGCCGGCGCTCTTCACCATGACGGGAACGGGCCGAGGCTTGGGCGCGGGCGGGACCCGGAATTTCTCACCGCACTCGGGACAATCAATCTCCTCGCCGACTACGCACTCGTCCGCCGTGATGTGGAGGCTGCATTTCGGACAACTGAAGGACGTGTCCATACGGCTCGCTTTCTGGTGCGGATGTTGCGCCACTGTAGGCCGGCGTGGACGAGGTGGCGAGCGAAAAGACGAACTTTTTGTGAACGGGGCGCATCTCAGTTTCTTGCAACCGGGATGCCACGTTCTGAGCCTTCTCCCTTCGCGGAGCGAGGAGAGAGGGTGGCCCGAGGCCGGATGAGGGGTGGGCCGCTGGCGCCGACGCAGCCACCCCTCACCCCAACCCTCTCCCCTTGCTCCGCGCAAAGGGAGAGGGAGTGGAAAGCTAACCACTCCGCTGCCCTGCCTGCCTGCTGCTGCCGTGTTGCCGTGGCAACCGCTGGGCTTCGTTTGGACCAACGGCCACCGGGTTCAAGCCTGGTGCCAATGAGATGACGAAAGCGGCTTGCATCCGTGTTTATCGGTGTCCATCCGTGGTGCCTCCCTTTCAACTGCGGAATCAAGGTTCAACTTACCACCCGGCTCAAGCCGGGTGCTAATGAGAAGGGAGCAAGCCCCGCTGGTGCCCCGAAAGCAGGCAAGCCCAAGCTGCTTCACCCACCGCTTACTTCAGCACGCCACAGGCCTTCAGCGTCGCCTTGAGCGTCTCGCGGTTCTTGGCGTTCATGCGGACGAGCGGGAGCCGGTAGTTCTCCTCGATCTGGCCCAGCATGGCCATCGCGGCCTTCACCGGGACGGGGTTGGTCTCGATGAAGAGGTCCTTGTAGATCGGGTAATACTTGGCGTGCAGCTTGAGCGCGGCCTCGGGGCGGCCGGAACGGAAATAGTCCACCATGTGGCTGACTTCGCGCGGGATGATGTTGCTCGCCACGCTGATGACGCCTTCGGCCCCGACGCTCATGAAGGGCAGGGTGAGGGAGTCGTCGCCGCTGAGGATGTTGAAGTGCTTGTTGAGCGCCTGCCGGAGTTGGCTGACGCGGTCGCAGGAGCCGCCGGCCTCCTTGATCGCCACAATGTTCGGGCAGGTGCCGGCGAGGCGCTTGACCGTGTCCACGCCGATCTCGACGCCGCAGCGGCCCGGGATGCTGTAGAGGATGATGGGCAGCTCAGTTTCGCTGGCAATGGCCTTGAAATGCTGGAACAAGCCTTCCTGCGTGGGCTTGTTGTAGTAGGGCGCGACCTGCAGGGAGGCGTCCGCGCCGACTTCCTCGGCGGCCTTGGTCAGGTAGATGGCCTCGCTGGTGGAGTTGGCCCCCGTGCCGGCGATGACCTTGCACCGGCCGGCGGCGAACTTCACGGACAGCTCGATGACCTGGATGTGTTCCTCGTAGCTGAGCGTGGGGGATTCGCCGGTGGTGCCGCAGGGCACGATGCCGTCCACGCCGCCCTTGATCTGGGCCTTGACGATGCGCTCCAGCGCGGCTTCGTCGAGCTGGCCGTTCGACAGGAAAGGGGTGACAATTGCGGTATAGGTTCCGGTGAACATGGGGAGGCTTACTTGATCGAGCCGAGGAGGAGGTTACGGGAAGCGAGCAGGGTCCTCAAGTCCAACAGCGCCCGGCAGGCCTGCTCGGTGTCTTCATACTCGAACTCATGCACCTCGTCGTGGACGGCCACGTAAAGCGTGGTGTCCTCGACATACCCGCTTTCCACGAAAGCGAGGTTGATCAAGGTGCTTTGCAGTTCGATGAACAGCGGCACGGTCATAAACGGGCGCACACTTTGGGCAAAAGCAGCGGTTTGGCGAGTCTGATTTTGCGGAAAGTGCAGTCCGCCGTGTGAAAGACAGGGGGGCAGGCTTCCAGCCTGCCTAAGCCGGGACGATGCAGTCGGAGCGCCGGCTTGCAGCCGGCTTACCGTGTTGTGACGAACGATGGCTGCCGTTGTCGAAGGCGAAGCCGAGGCACTGAAGGGTGCGTCCAATCTCCTGCCCTGCGCAGGGCTTCTGAACTCCGTTTGGGCTAAGCCGGCTGGGAAGCCGGCGCTCCGTCAACTGCATCGTCCCGGCTAAGCGGGCATCTTGCCCGCGCATCCTGGCTCGGGCCTTTTTGGTGATCGGTTGGCAACGCGGGCAGGATGCCCGGTGAGGCAGGCTGGAATCCGGCCCCACAAGGCAAACAGCAGCCGGAGCAGGATTAGGATCAAGATCAGGAGCACGAGGGCTTGGGCCAGCCTCCTGCTCGTAATCCTGATCTTAATCCTCCTCCTCCCTTGCTTCCCCCGCGCTCCGGGAGAGCCCAGCCTGTCCGAGGGGGAAAATTCCCTATTGCCGGGCGACGGAGGGTATGCTCGTATTCCCAACGGTCTGGCCCGGCGTGTCGTCGGGACGAATCCCCTATGAAAACCATCATCATCGGTTTGGCGCTGCTCGGATGGCTCGGCTTAAGTTCCTGCGAGGCCATGCCTCTGCGGAACTCGCTGGCCATGTTCGAGTCGGGCGCGACTACCCCGCAGCGCAGCAAGTCCGACCTCATGCGGGGTGGCAGCGGGGAGGTCAGCCGGTTCCAGATCATGCCCGCCGTCTGGCGTAGCTACTCGAAATCTCGGGAATACGACAACCCGGAGGTCGCCTGGGGGGTGGCCCAGCGCATTTTGGCCGACCGCACGGCCGATTTTCGGGCCGCCACCCGGCGCGAACCCAACGCCTTGGAGCTCTACCTCCTCTGGAACAAGCCCGGCCATTTCGAGGCCCAGGGGTATGTCGTCAGCCGGGTAAAGACCGAATTCCGCCTTCGCGCACAGCGGTTCTCGAACCTGCTGGTCCTGCGGTGAGCGGTTTGTAACCCGGTTTCCCCCTGGTCCGTCCTTGGGGGCAGCCGGATTTCCCTGTGGCAAGACCGGCATTTTGACTGAACCCATGAAACTCCTGCTGTCCCTGACCCTCGCTCTGTCCGCCCTCCTGTCTCCCGCGCTGGCGGCGGACAAATCCGACGCCGAGGGCTGGACCGACCTCTTCAACGGCAAGAACCTTGATGGCTGGGTCCAGAAGGGCGGCAAAGCCGACTACCGCATCGAAAACAACGAGATTGTCGGCACTTCCCGGCCCAACACCCCCAATTCCTTCCTCTGCACCACCAAGGACTACGGGGATTTCATCCTGGAGGTCGAGTTCAACATCCAGCCGGGCCTGAACGCCGGCGTCCAGATCCGCAGCCATTGCTTTGACGAGCCCAAGGAATACGAGTGGAAGGGCAAGACCATCAAGGTCCCCACCGGCCGGGTCCACGGCTACCAGGTCGAGATTGACGCCTCCGCCCGCGCTTGGAGCGCCGGCATCTACGACGAGGGCCGGCGCGGCTGGCTCTACGACCTTAAGAACCAGCCCGAGGCGGGCAAGGCCTTCAAGCAGAAGGAATGGAACAAGTTCCGGGTCGAGTGCCGGGGCGACTCCATCAAGACCTGGATCAATGGCGTGGCGGCGGCGGACCTGAAGGACGGCATGACGCCCAAAGGCTTCATCGCCCTGCAAGTCCACGGCGTCGGGGCCAAGGAAACCGCCATGGAAGTCCGGTATCGGAATATACGGCTCAAGGAACTGACGAAGTAGGCGGCGGAGCGCGGCATTGATGCCGCTTCAACGTGCGCCGCCCGGTGGCGAGCCCGTGTCCAACCGCGTTCGGACGGTGAAGCGGTATGAATGCCGCGCGCCGGGCCGTAAACTCAGGTTTGATTTCCCCGCCGGGCATGGCCATGCTCGCTGCAAGTCAACCGTCTTTGCGCCCATGAAACGTATTCTCCTGCCGCTTGCCCTCGTCGTTTTCAGCGTCCTCTCCGCCCGTGCCGCCGATCAGGCCATCGGCGTCGGGGCCAAGCCCATCGCGGGCGCGGAGGTCATCATTGATGGCTCGCGCACCATGCTGGATGAGAAGTGGACTTACTGGCAGGGGCCGCGTTTTGCCTCCGCGCTGCCTATCAAGTGGAAGATCGTGGAGGACCCGGTGGACAAGGGCAAAACCGTGGTGATGACCGACGATCCCGTGGCCGCCGGCGGCAAATATGGCACGGCGGACATCGTCACCAAGAAGCCTTATCGCGACTTCCGCCTGCACATCGAGTTCCTGGTCATGAACCCGCGCGGCAACAGCGGTGTGTATCTCCAGAACCGCTACGAAATCCAGATCATGGAAGGCGACAAGACCAAGCACGGCATGGGCGCGGTGATCAACGAGACCGAGTCGCCGTATCACGCCTTCGCCGGCCTCGGGAAGTGGAACAGCTACGACATCGTTTTCAGGGCGGCGCGCTTCAAGGATGGCAAACGGGTGGAGAAGGCGATGGTCTCCATGTATTTCAACGGCCAGAAGGTCCACAAGAACGTGGAGATCAACCAGGTCTGGGGCGGGGCGAATTCCGGCGTGGACGGCGGCAACGACAAAGGCCAGGGCATCACCGACACGCCGCAGGGCCTCAAGCTCCAGTGCGAAGGCCACGACGTGCGCTATCGCAACACTTGGATCAAGGAGCTGGATATCAAGGAAGCGAACACGGATTTCTGAGCGGCGCGTGCGCCTCGTAGCCGCCGACGTGAGGAGGCGGATCAGGCTTCACAACTGAGTTCAACTCCTCACATGGGCGGAATTCGCGACTGGCCAATTCTTGAGCATGGAGCAGCTCGATGTCCCTGAAGTTACGCAACTGCCAGAACTCTCCGGCGGCGAGGAGAATGCAGTCGGCTTCGCTGACATGGTGCTCACCAGCTTGCTGGTTCACGACGCGGCGGTGCTTTACGCGGAGCACACCACTGCCGATGGCAGCGGCTCCGTAAGCTGGCGCATTGAGCCACGCGGGCAGGGAGTTGCGACGCACGACATTGAGATCGGCGTTTCACCAACTCAAGGCAGCTATCGCTCCGTGCTGGCGCGCTTCGGACACCACTATCTGGGCGGACAGCTCTACAACGGCTATACGATGCGGTTACTTCGGCAGCGCAACCGAGTCCACCGGTGTCACATCTACCTGTCGAACTTTGGTCAGACCGGATTCTGGATTCGAGTGTATGCAGTGCGAACGACCTGACTTTGCGATCACGCTCCGACAGGCGTGCAATAGTGCGCAGGCCTTTGCCGACTCGAACTGCGCTCAAGATTTTGATCGCCCATAACCTTTTCACCGCTCCACCGTCTTCCCTCCCATGACACGCCACGTCCTCCTTTCGCTTCGCCGACGCATCGTTTTGCTGCTCGGACTGATCACTTTCTCACTAATCACTGACTACTCTTCCGCCGCCCCTGCGAAGCCCAACGTCCTCTTCATCTCCGTGGACGACATGAGCAACAGCCTTGGCTGCTACGGGCATCCGGTCGTGAAGTCGCCGAACATTGACCGGCTCGCGCGGATGGGTGTGCGCTTCGACCGCGCGTATTGCCAGTTTCCGCTGTGTTCGCCCAGCCGCTCGTCGCTGATGACCGGTCTGCGCCCGGACACCACGCGCGTCTTCGACCTCCAGTATCACTTCCGCACGCATCTGCCGGACGTGGTGACACTGCCGCAGATGTTCATGAAGCAGGGTTACTTTGCCGCCCGGGTTGGGAAGATTTACCACTACGGCAACCCTGGCCAGATCGGCACGCCCGGTCTCGATGACGCCCCGTCGTGGAACGTCGCCCTCAATCCTCGCGGCCGTGACAAGGACGAGGAGGACAAGCTCACCAACTATACGCCCAAACGCGGCCTCGGCAGCGCGCTCGCCTTCCTGAAGGCCGAGGGCACCGACGAGGAGCAGACCGATGGCAAGGTCGCCAGCGAGGTCATCAAGCTGCTGGAGGCGAACCGGGACAAGCCCTTCTTCATCGCCGCCGGGTTTTACCGTCCGCACTGCCCCTACATCGCGCCGAAGAAATACTTCGATCTCTATCCGATGGAGAAGATCACCATGCCGGCCGGGCCGTTTGCGGAGGCCAAGGCCGCCCCTGCGCCGTCGCTCGCGTCCGTCGCGCCATGGCCGTGGTTCGGCACCACGGAGACGCAATCCCGCGAGGCCAAGCAGGCGTATTACGCGACCATCTCGTTCGTGGACGCGCAGGTGGGCCGGTTGCTCGACGCGCTCGAGCGTCTCAAGCTCGCGCAGAACACCATTGTCGTCTTCTGGAGCGACCACGGCTATCACGAGGGCGAGCACGGCCTGTGGATGAAGCAGAGCCTCTGGGAAGGCTCCGCCCGCGTGCCGCTGGCCATCTACGCGCCCGGGGCGAAGGGCAACGGCGGCGTGAGCCAGCGCACCGTTGAACTGGTGGATCTCTACCCCACGCTCGCCGACCTCGCGGGACTCACGCCGCCGAAGAACTTGGCGGGCGCGAGCCTCCGGCCGTTGCTGGACAACCCCGCCGCCACCTGGACCAAGCCCGCTTTCACCCAGACCTGGCGCGGCACTTTCTCCGGCCACAGCGTGCGCACCGAACAGTGGCGCTACACGGAATGGGACGGCGGCCAGCAGGGCGCGCAACTCTTCGACATTCAGAACGATCCGCAGGAACTGCACGATCTGGCCGGCGACCCCAAGCACGCGGCCACGGTGAAGGAACTGAAAGCGCTCGTGGCCAAAAACTGGGCCGAGCCTTACCGGCCCGCAGGCAAGGCGGGAAAAAAGGCGGCGAAGTGACAGGCAGGCTGATCTTGGGCCCGAACCGAACTCCGAATTGAAACTGCGGATCGCGCGGGTGACACGGATGGAAAAGGCTTATTCATCCGTGTGGGCGGGATCGGGCACATCTTGGCACTGCCCGGAGCGGGGCGGTGTCCCGCTCGGCGCGGGATCAGCCGCAGCAACGTCCGAGCAGCGAGCGTGGTTGGAACTACTCAGCGCCTCCGGCCAGGTGCGGCCGCTGCGGCAGGTCTCCGCGACGCAGCCGCGCTCCGGGGGATTTCGTTCATCGGGGGCAGTGTCGAGCAGCGCCTTTTTCTTCGTCCGTGGATACTTCGCGGTTGACGGTTGGCGGGGAATCTTTAGAAACGGGCTTTCGCTTGCGGGCGAACGGAACATCAGCGCGGCTGGTTCCGCTTATCGCAGGCATAAACAAAACCGAAATGTGGTCCGGTGACGGTGGCGGGACTTGCAGTCTGGTGGCGGCTGAATTAAACCACCTTGGCAGTCGCGACCGTTTCCGTGTCCGGCTTAACCTGAGTAGTTTCGCGCGTAGCAAAAAATAGTCGGCGGTGATGTGAAATAATTCACAAACTGGTGCCGGCTCCTGACAATTACCAACTCACCATGTCAGACATCTTTCCGAAGTGGACGAACAAGCTGCCCGCGATGGTCATCGCGGGCGGGTTGCTCGTCGGTGGCGTGGTCACGGCCGGGCTCACCTACTACATGACGCCGAAGTATGCGCGCGTCGGCTACACGCCCGTCCAGCCCGTGGCCTTCAGCCATGCGATCCATGCGGATCAGCTCGCGATTGACTGCCGCTACTGCCACAACGGCGTGGAGAAGTCCTGGTATTCGAATGTTCCGGCGGCCAGCACCTGCATGAACTGCCACAATCAGGTGCTGAAGGACGACCCCAAGCTCGCGCTCGTCCGCGAGTCAGCGGCGACCGGCAAGCCGATTCCGTGGGTGCAGATCCACAAGACCCCGGATTTCGTCTATTTTAACCATTCCGTCCACGTCAACCGCGGCGTCTCCTGCGTGCATTGCCACGGCCCGGTGAACAAGATGGACGAGGTGCGCCACAGCAAGTCACTGGGCATGGCTTTTTGTCTCGAATGCCACCGTGACCCGGCGGCCAAGATTCGTCCCAACGACCAGGTATTCAACCTCGACTGGCAGGCCCCTGAGGGCTTTGCCAAAAAGGAGGGTGCGAAGCTGGTCAAGGATTGGAACGTGCATCCCGGCGAGAGCTGCTCCGTCTGCCACCGATGAAATTCATCCCCCCTGTCTGCCCGGAGCCGGAAACCGGCCCCCAATACTTCCGCAGCCCTGAAGCGCTCGCGGATGCTCCTGAACTCCGCGAGTGGGCGGAGCGGGAGTTTCCCGCCGGGGCCAGCGAGCTGACCACCGCCGAGTCGCGCCGCGACTTCATGAAGCTGATGTCCGCCTCCTTCATGCTGGCAGGCTTCGGCCTCACGGGCTGCCGCCGGCCGACGGAGCACATCTATCCCTTTGGCAAGCAGCCGGAAGGCTACATTCACGGTGTCCCGCAGCATTTCGCGACCGCGATGCCCACCCGCACGGGCGCGATTCCCCTGCTGGCCAAGTCCAGCGATGGCCGTCCGACCAAGGTAGAGCCGAACCCGCTGCATCCCGACCAGGCCGGCACCGACCAGTTCGCCCAGGCGTCCGTGCTCGCCCTTTACGACCCGGACCGCGCCCAGCACTTCCGCAACAAGGGCAGCATCGCCAAGCGCGTGGACGCCTTGGACGCCCTCTCGCAGCTCGCCAAGAGCGCGGCGGCCAGCGGTGGTCGTGGCCTTGCGATCCTCGCGGAGAGCAACAGCTCCCCGACCCGCGCCCGCCTCCGCGCGGCAATTGCCGCCAAGCTCCCCAGCGCTGTCTGGGCGACCTATGACGCGCTGGATGCCACGATCCACACGCAGGCGGCCAGCCTCGTGACGGGTCGGGCGGTCACGCCTTATTTCAAGTTTGGCCAGGCCAAGCGCATCGTCTCGCTCGACTGCGATTTCCTCGGTGGCGAGGACGAGATGTATCGCTACACGCGTGACTACGCGAAGGGGCGCAAGATCTCCAAGCCGGACACGGAGAAGGGTTTCGAACTCATCAGCCGCCTCTACGCGGTCGAGTCGTTGATGACGCTCACCGGCGGCAGTGCCGATCATCGCCTCCGCGTGGCTCCCAGCCAGATCGCAGCGGTCGCAGCGCAGCTCGCGGCGGAAGTGCTGAAGGTTTCCGGCAGCTCCGGCTCGTTGAACACCGCCGCCCTTGCGGCGGGTGTCAAGGTCGATGCCACTTGGATTGCCGAGTGCGCGAAAGATCTCGTGGCTCACAAGGGCGCGGCTCTCGTCGTCGCCGGCCAGCGCCAGCCGCTCGCCGTCCATGTGCTCGCACATGCGATGAACGAAGCGCTGGGTGCGTTCGGCAAGACCATCGAGCTGCATGCGGCTCCGGCCGCAGGTTCCAACGCGGATGCGGTGATCGGTGCGGAAACGGTGATTGTTCTCGGGGCCAATCCGGCTTATACGGCCGCCGAGGCCTGGGCGCAGATCACCAAGTCCGCCAAGACCATCATCCGCCTCGGCTACCATGAGGACGAGACGGCCAAGGACGCCACCTGGCAACTGCCGGCGGCGCACTACCTCGAGTCCTGGGGTGATGCCCGCACCAGTGACGGCACGGTCGTTGCCATCCAGCCGCTCATCGCGCCACTGTTTGCCGGTCTGACTGAGAGCGAAGTGCTCGGGCTCCTGCTCGGCAACCCGACTGCCAGCGCCTACGATTTGACCCGCGAGACCTTTGCCACCCTTAGCGGCGGCGCGCTCGACGAGGAGAAGTGGAAGAAATTCCTGCACGACGGCCTGCTTGCCGGCACGAAGTCGGTCGCGGTTTCCGCTGCGTTCAACTGGACGGCGGCAGCGGGTTCTGTTGCGGCGGCAACCGCCGCCCCGGCGCCTTCCAAGGACAAGCTGGAAGTCGTTTTCCACCGCGACTACAGCGTGGATGACGGTCGTTACACGAACAACGGCTGGCTGCAGGAACTGCCCGATCCGATCACCAAGATTGTCTGGGACAATGCCGTGCTCATCAGCCGCGAGACGGCGACGCAGCTCGGCCTGAAGAACGGCGACGTGATCTCCGTGTCGGCCAATGGTCGCACCGTCGAGGGCGGCATCTGGGTCCAGCCTGGCATGGCGGATTTCACGCTCGGCATGGCGCTCGGCTACGGTCGCAAGTGGGGCCGTGTGGCGAGTTTCGAGGACAAGAGTGTCGGCTTCAACGCCTATCCGCTCCGCCTCGGGGGCGTGGGCTTCGTGACCGGCGCGGCGGTGAAGACCACCGGCCGCACGCACCCGTTCATTTGCACGCAGGACCACTGGACGCTGCATGGCCGCCCGGTCGTGCGCGAGGCGAACGTGGACCAGTTCCTCAAGCAGCCCGGCTTCGCGAAGAACATGGATCTGGACGGGCACACCGATTTCCTGATCAAGAACCCGGACGGGACGATCAAGAACATTTACGAGCATCCCTACAAGACCCATCCCGAACTGGGCAGCAAGCTGCATCAGTGGGGCATGGTCGTGGATCTCAATGCCTGCACCGGCTGCTCCGCGTGCGTCATCGCCTGCCAGAGCGAGAACAACATCCCCATCGTCGGCAAAGACCAGGTGGCCAAGGGCCGCGAGATGCACTGGATGCGCATTGACCGCTACTACTCGGGCAACCCCGAGAAGAAGAAGCAAGGCGGGACCATCGAGGCCTTCCTCAGCAACGCCACCGGCGGCCAGGGCAACCCGAACACGGTCAACCTCGTCGAGCGCGACGAACTGCAGGCCACCAAGAAGTGGATTGACGACCCGCAGGTCGTGACCCAGCCGATGATGTGCCAGCACTGCGAGAACGCGCCGTGCGAAAGCGTCTGCCCGGTCAACGCCACGGCCCACGACGACGAAGGCCTGAACGTGATGGCCTACAACCGCTGCGTCGGCACGCGGTATTGCGCGAACAACTGCGCCTGGAAGGTCCGCCGGTTCAACTTCTTCGATTACAACAAGCGTCCGATCGGCGGCGGCAAGATGGCCGACAGCTTCTTCAAGCTGGACATCGGTCTCTACAAGGGCCCCGCTGGTCAGCGCCCCGGCGACGAGATTGACCTCGTCACCATGGCCCGGAATCCCGACGTCACCGTCCGCATGCGCGGCGTGATGGAGAAATGCACCTTCTGCCAGCAGCGCATCGAAGGCGCGAAGATCAACCAGAAGGTCAAAGCCGGGGCCAGCAACGACGTGACCGTGAAGGACGGCGCGATCAAGACCGCCTGCCAGCAGGCCTGCCCGGCGGAGGCCATCACCTTCGGCAACACCCTCGACCCGAACAGCGCGGTGTCCAAGCTCAAGACGCAGGACCGCAACTACACGGTGCTCGGCTTCTTGGACAACCGTCCGCGCACGACCTATCTCGCCCGCATCCGCAACCTGAACCCCGCCATGCCCGACGCGAAGATCTGGACCATCGAGGAATACCGGGACATCTCGGACCCGCACTTCATGCAGGAGTCCGGAGCTGAAGGTGCCAAGAAAGGGGCCAAGCACTAATGAGCGCCGCCGCTGAACATTCCCCAACCACGGTCAAGATCGCTCCGCCCCCGGCGGAACTCGAGCGCCAGCCGCTGGTGCTGCACAACCGCAGCATCGGCTGGATTTCCGATCACATCGCCGGCATCTGTGAGGGTGCCGCCCCGAAATGGTGGCTGCCCGCCCTCATCATCAGCAGCACCTTGATGCTGATGATGTTCTGCTGCATCGGCTACCTCATTGCCACCGGCGTCGGGGTCTGGGGTCTGAACCAGCCGGTCGCCTGGGCGTGGGACATCACGAACTTCGTCTTCTGGATCGGCATCGGTCACGCCGGCACCCTGATTTCCGCGATTCTGTTCCTCCTGCGGCAGAAGTGGCGCACGTCGGTGAACCGCGCGGCTGAGGCCATGACGCTCTTCGCGGTGGCTTGCGCCGGCATCTTCCCGCTCATTCACGTTGGCCGCATCTGGTATGCGCTCTGGTGGCTGCCCCCCATCCCGAACAACTACGACATCTGGCCGCAGTTCCGCTCGCCGCTGCTCTGGGACGTGTTCGCCGTCTCGACCTACGGCACGGTCTCGCTGCTCTTCTGGTATACCGGCCTCATTCCCGACCTCGCCACCATGCGTGATCGTGCGACCGGCAAGGTGAAGAAGTTCCTCTACGGTCTGTTTGCCTTTGGCTGGACGGGCTCGAACCGGCACTGGAGCAACTACGAGAAGGCCTACCTGCTCCTCGCCGGCCTGAGCACGCCGCTGGTGCTTTCCGTTCACTCAATCGTTTCCTTCGACTTCGCTGTGTCGCAGCTCCCCGGCTGGCACACGACCATCTTCCCGCCTTACTTCGTCGCCGGTGCCGTGTTCTCCGGTTTCGGCATGGTGCTCTCGCTGCTCATCCCGCTGCGCACGCTCTGCAAGCTGGAGGACATCGTCACCGTCCGTCACGTCGAGCTGATGTGCAAAGTCATCCTCGCGACCGGTTCCATCGTCGGCTACGCCTACGGGATGGAGTTCTTCATCGCGTGGTATGGCGGCAACCCCTACGAGCTGGCGGCCTTCAAAAACCGCGCGTTCGGCCCCTACTGGTGGAGTTACTGGTGGATGATCTCGTGCAACGTGATCTGCCCGCACCTCTTCTGGTTTAAGAAGCTGCGTGAGAACATGGTCTTTGTGTTCATCGTGAGCATCTTCGTAAACATCGGCATGTGGTTCGAGCGCTTCGTCATCATCGTGACCTCGCTGCACCGCGATTACCTGCCGTCGAGCTGGGGCTACTTCCGGCCCACCTGGGTGGACGTTTGCACGTTCATCGGCAGCTTCGGTCTGTTCTGCACCCTGTTCCTTTTGTTCATGCGCTACCTGCCCATGATTGCCATTTCCGAAGTGAAGGGCGTCACGCCCCAGGCTGACCCGCATCACCCGCTGGGCGGCTCCAAACACGGAGGACACCACTGATGAACGCTTACGGCCTCATGGCGGTATTCGACACCCCTGCCGACGCGATGCACGCGGCGGAGAAGGTGCGCGACGCCGGCTACTCCAAATGGGATGTCCACACGCCGTTCCCCGTGCATGGGATGGACGCTGCGATGGGCCTTCCGAATTCCAAGGTCGGCTGGTTCACCTTCGTCGGTGGCGCGACCGGCTACACCACCGGCATGGTGATGATCTGGTGGATGAACGCCTACGACTACAAGATCGTCATCGGTGGCAAACCGATGTTCAGCCCGTTCTTCAGCTTCCCGGTGAGCTACGAGCTGACGATTCTCCTCGCCTCCTTCGGCTCGCTGATTGGCATGTTCCTGCTGAACCGCCTCCCGCGCCTGCACCATCCGCTCCTGAAGAACCGCAAGTTCTGCGCGGGTGCGACGCACGACAAGTTCATCGTCGTCATTGAGACGGCCGATCCGAAGTTCAACGACCAGGAAACCCGCAAGCTGCTCGCGTCCGCCGGCAGCAAGCACATTGAGATGGTGGAGGACTGACATGCGTTACTTCTTCGCCTTCGTGCTTGGCTTCCTGCTGCTGTCGCTGACCGTTTTCGGCATTGCCGGACGGCGCGGCACGGACTTCCGCAAGCCGCCCTTGGAAATCTTCAACGACATGGTGCGCCAGGCCAAGCTCCGCCCACAGGTGCCCAACAGCTACCTGCCGGACGGCCGCAGTTCCCAGCCGCACGTCGCGGGCACGGTCGCCCAGCAGATCGGCTTCGTGAACAACGACACCTGGCAGGGCAACGTGGTCAACACAGGTGTCATCGTGGGCACGACCAACTTCGTCGCCAGCATCCCGGTGCCGGTGAACGCCGCGCTGCTGGCGCGGGGCCGTGAGCGCTACAACATCTCCTGCCTCCCGTGCCACGGCGCGACCGGCGACGGCAACGGCATCACCAAGAAGATCGGTGCGATGCCGGTGGTGGCCAACCTGCTTGAAAAGAACGCCATCGTCATTCCCGATGGCCAGGTGTTCCGCATCATCAGCGAAGGCAAGGCCCCGAACATGCAGGGCTACGCCGCGAACATCGAAATCAACGACCGCTGGGCCATCGTCGCCTACGTCCGCGCCCTCCAGCGCGCCCGCTATGCGACCTTGGAGGAAGTGCCCGCCGCCGAACGCGCCACGCTGAAGTAACGCCATGACCTCGCACGCACTTTATTTCTTCTCCGGCCTGCGCCGCAGCGTCGCCGCCGTCGTGGTCGCGCTGTTCGCCGCCGCCCTGCTGGGCAACGGCGCCTTCGCCGCCGAGCACGCCAAGACGGAAGCCAAGGTTGAGGCCAAGGCGGATGACCACCACGGTCACACGCATGGTCCCGCCGGTCATCCCACAATGGTCAAGCAGTTTGGCTACGCCTACCTCACGGCTTACATGTTCTGCCTGAGCTTCTGCCTGGGCGCGCTGTTCCTCGTCATCCTGAACCACCTCTTCGACGCGCAGTGGATGCTGCCCATCCGCCGGTTCCTCGAACACATCGCGTGCCTGCTCTGCCCCACGATGGCCATCCTCTGGATTCCGATTGGTGCGCTTGCGCCGGAGATCTTCCCGTGGATGAGCGCGGAAATGCAGGCGCATCCTGACCATGCGTTGCATGCGAAATTCCCGCTCTTTACCAAGACCGCCTTTTACGTCGTTTCCGGTCTGCTGTTTGTGGCCTGGTATTTTATCGCCAACGGGCTGCGCAGCGCTTCGCTCGCGCAGGACAAGGACGGCGCGGCCAGCCACACCCGCACGATGCGTCGGTATGCGGCCGGCGGCATCTTCGTCTTCGCCTTCAGCCTGACCGGCGCGGCGATCTACTGGATGAAGGCGCTGTCCCACCAGTTCTTCTCCACCATGTATGGCGTGATTTACTTCGCCGGCAGCGTGTGGGTGACCGTCATCACCACCTACTGGCTGCTGCTCTACTTCCGCAACCGCGGTGACTTGAAGGACGTCGCGCGGGAAGTGACCTTCCACGACGCTGGCAAGCTGTTCCTGGCGTTCACCGTCTTCTACGCCTACGTCCACTTCAGCCAGTATTTCCTGATCTGGAACGCGGCCGTGCCGGAGGAAACCTTCTGGTATGTGGCGCGCGAAAAGGGAAGCTGGTGGTGGGTCGGTCAGTTGACCATCTTCGGCCATTTCTGGATGCCGTTTATTCTCCTGCTGCCCATCCACCGCAAGCTGAACCTCGGGTTCATGAGCACCATGGCGGGCTGGGCCTGGTTCTGCCACTACATGGACCTTCAGTTCAACATCGGCCCGACCCTGTATCCCGACGGGCTGCATATCGGCATCTTCGACGTGCTCTCGCTGGGCGGCATCCTCGCGGTGATGATCTTCATGTTCAGCCGCGCCTTCAATGCCCACCCGCCCTATCCGCAGCGCGATCCGCGCGTGGCCGAGTCCATGGGCGTGTATGTCGAACCCGCTTCCAGCAAGGCCGCCCACTAACCCGCACCCACGATGAGCTGCCAAGAATCCAAAGAGTCCTGCTGCAGTCCCGCCTGCCGCACCAAGGCCGCCTACTTCGTCGGCGCGCTGGTCGTCATCCTGCTGGGCGTCGGCCTGAACGCCATGCTCAAGCACTACACCGCGACCGGGGCGAAAGCGGCCCGCACGGCCCGTGCCCAGGAGCGCGCCAAGGCGCAGGCGGAACTCCGCCAGACCACGGCGCAGGAGATGAACAGCACCGCCGTGCTCGACAAGGCCAAGGGCGTCTATCGCATCCCCGTCACCACGGCGATGGAACTGACCTTGAAGGACTATCAGGAAGTCACCGGCCGCACCGCTTTTGTGGCGCGCGTCGAGAAGATCACCGCTCCGCCGCCGAAGGCGCCGGAGAAGCCGAGCGCGTTTGAGTGAGAAAAACGGATTAGGATTAAGATTATGAGCAAGAGTAAGAGTGTGAGCAATGCGACCTTACCTTCTTAATCTTACTCCTAATCCTACTCTCAATCTCCCCGCCGCCACCGCCTAAATGACCATCACGCAACCCAGCAGCCAGACCGCCTGCGCCCCCGCGCCCTCCGTAGTGGCGGTCGAGGCGTCGTGCCGGCTGCCGGTCCTGTTCCTCGCTTTCAGCGGTGCGGCCTGGCTGGTTTTCGGCGCGGTCGTCGCGCTCCTCGCCAGCATCCAGCTCTACCACCCGACCTTCATGGAAGGCTGCGCGTGGGTGACCTATGGGCGGCTCCGTCCGGCCGCCGTCAATGCGCTGACCTACGGCTTCGCGTTGCAGACCGCCTTCGCCCTGGCCCTCTGGTTGATCGCACGTCTGGGCCGGGTGGAACTTGTCGCCCCCATCGGACTTACCATCGCCGCCAAGTTCTGGAACATCGCCGTGACGGTGGGTGTGCTTGGCATCCTGGCAGGAGACGCGACCGGCTTTGATCTGCTCGAATTCCCGCTCTATGCCGCGCTGCCGCTCTTCGCCAGCTACGCCTGCTTCGGGGCCTGGGCGCTGGTGACGCTGCATCAACGCACCGAGCGCGAACTCTACGTCTCGCTGTGGTTCGTGCTCGCCGCGCTGCTGTGGTTCCCGTGGATTCTCTCGACGGCGCAGGGCCTGCTGCTGGGCTGGCAGGTGCCCGGCGTGGTGCAGGCCATTGTGGCCGGGTGGTTCGCGAACAACCTGCTTCAGATTGTCCTGACCGGGATGGCCCTCGCGGTGCTTTTCTACTTTGTGCCCAAGACCGTCGGTCGTCCGCTCGCCAATCCGAGCCTCGCGCGCATCGGCTTCTGGCTGCTGCTGCTCATCGGCGGATGGTGCGGCCTCTCGCAGCTCGCGGCGGTGCCGGCGTGGATTCCATCGGTCAGCGGGTCGGCCAATCTGCTGGTCGCGGTGCCGGTCCTCGTCCTGCTGGTCAGCCTCTGGCAGACCGCCGAGGGGAAGATTGCCGAGTCGTGGAAGGAGAACGCCACCTTCCGCTTCCTGCTGGTGGCGGCGTTGCTGCTGCTCGGTGTGACGCTCCGCACGGCGTTCCTGAGCGGACACTCCACACAGTTCACCTTCTTCGCCTCCGCCCGCACGGACATCGTGGTGCTCGGCGTGTTCGGCCTTTCGGCGCTCGGCGCGCTGCACTACATCGTCGCCCGGCTTACCACCGGGGAGGATGAACTGCCCTCCGAAGGGCTGGCGGACCTCACCTTCTGGGCGGCGCTGCTGGGCGTGCTGGCGGTAGGCATTGGTTTCAGTGCGGCTGGCCTGTTTGCGCAGGGGCCGGTGAATGCCAGCGCCACCAAAGATTTCCTTAAGGACGGCGTGGTCGGGGTGGCCGGCCATCTGAAGCTGGTCACGGTCGGCTACGGTGCGCTCGCACTCGCGGCTTTGGCCTTTATGGCGAACTTTGGCCTGGCCTTGCGCCGTGCCTGCGCTGCCTGCTGTGGAGGTGCCCGATGAAATACGGACCGATCATTGGTGCGGGCGCTATGTTCTCGCTCGCCTGCTCGTGGGCGGCGCTGGTCATGGCCCCGCAGTTGCAGCTCGGGGCGCTGGCTCCGGCCCCGGTGCCCAACAGTTCGGATGTCTTTCCGGCGGCCCGGCCCGGCCTCGCGGCCCAGGGGGCGGAAGTTTACCGCTCGCTCGGCTGCTATCAGTGCCACACCCGGCAGTTGCGCCAGTCGGAACTCCTCTTCGGCGCACGCCTCACCGAGGTGGGCACCAATGCCAGCACCTTCAATCTGGAACCGCCGGGCAGCGGCAAGACGAACATCGTCAACCTCGACCTGCTCATCGCACTCGCGAAGGCCCTCCCGAATTCGCCCATCGCTCCGGTCACGCTGCCGCCTGCGCTCGCCGGGGACACGAACGTCGCGCCCAAGGTCGTCCAGTTTGCGAAGGACCTCGCGCTCCTCAAGCACGCCGACGACAAGGCTGGCATCGTCCGCCCGGGTTCCGGCCCGACCGTCAATGAACTGGCGGGAAAGCTGCCGGCTGAGATTGCGGTCAAGATCGGCCCCGACGAGGCCGAACGCACGGTGAAGCTCCTGACCGACGCCGGGGCGAAGGCCGAACTGGTCATCTACAACCTCGGAGCTGACATCGAGCGCGGCTGGGGTGCCCGCCGCAGCGTGTCCCGCGATTTCATCAACGACTCGCCCGTGCTGCTGGGCAACGTCCGCATCGGGCCGGATCTCGCCAGCCTCGGCACCCGTGCGCCGGAGAAATTCGCCGCGCCATGGAAGGCCGCGACCACGAATGCGGCTGCCGAACTGGAGCACCATCTGCTCGTCCACCTCTACAATCCGCGCCTCGTGGCCAAGGACTCGACCTGCCCCTCGGCTGGCTACCTCTTTGAAAAGCAGAAGCCCGAAGTCCGCTTCGCTGGCGAGCCGCTCCTCCTGCCCGGGAAGGACGCCCCGGTATTTCCCAAGCCCGACGCGCGTGCCCTCGTCGCCTATCTGCTGAACCAGCGGAATGACGTCAGCCTCCCGGAGGCACCCGCCGCCACGCCGCCGATCAGTCCGGCTGCTCCCGCCAAGCCATGAGCAAGAACAAGCACAAGCCCGCGCCCCCGAGCGTCGAGTCCGAACCGACGGTGTCCGCCGACGGCAAGGGCAGTTCATGGCCGTTCGTGCTGCTGATCGTCCTGCTGTTTGGCTGCTTCCTCCACGTCGAGAACACGGGCGGTGCCTTCCGCGCGGATGTGTTTCAGGCGGGGATGAAGACGCTTCCACCGGGCGTAAATGAAGCCCCCGAGGTCGTGCTCTACAAGCGCGGTGCTGCGGTTTACGCTGGCGGTTGTGTTGGCTGCCACCAGGCGACTGGGCTTGGTTCGGTGCCCCTGAACTTTCCGCCGCTGGCCGGTTCCGAGTGGGTGGTGCGTGAGAAGCCGGACCGTCTGATCCGTATCGTTCTGAATGCCGTCGAGGGACCGATCAAGGTCAAGGACGTCGTCTATGACAACCCGGCGATGCTGGCCTTCCGGGACGTGTATAACGACTACGACATCGCTGCCGTCCTCACCTACATCCGGGGCAACAAGGACTGGGGCAATGGCGCCAGCCACGTCACTCCCCAGCAGGTCAAGGCCGTGCGCGAGGGCACGACCGCCATGGGCAGCCAGAAGTGGCGTGTTGAGACGCTCGAGCCGATTCCCTGAGCGGTCAAGGCAGGGCAGGGTGAATCGGTAACAGCCAACCGGGAGGCTGACGGCGCATCCGCCCCTTGCCCGGAGCGCGGCCCTCCGGGCCGCAGCGGCCACCTTGCTGAAAGTGCTTCGGACATTCCTACGTCATTCCCTGCTGCCAGCCGCTGCGGCCCAGAGGGCCGCGCCCCATGGCTTAGGTTGACCCTTTTGGGCACACCGTCATTGCATTTCCCCTGCTTCGCCGGAACACTTCGCCCGCAGCCGCGTTCCACCTGAAGCCATGTTGCTTAAAGACCGCCCCACGCCGAATCCCGCTCCGCCGCCCGCGACGGACCACTCCGCTTCGGCGCACGTCCGGCGTCTGGTGGAAAATGTCTCACGCGTGTTCATCGGCAAGGAGCAGGTGGTATCGCATGCCGTGCTGGCGCTGGTTTCTGGCGGGCATGTGCTCATCGAGGACGTGCCCGGGCTGGGCAAGACCTTGCTGGCCAAGGCGCTCGCCCGCTCACTCGCGGCGGACTTCAAGCGCGTGCAGTTCACGGCGGACCTGCTGCCGTCGGACATCACCGGGGTGACCATCTTCGCGCCGGAGCGGCAGGAATTCACCTTCCGGCGTGGGCCAGTCTTCACCAACATCCTGCTGGCGGATGAGATCAACCGCGCCACGCCGCGCACGCAGTCCGCGCTGCTGGAAGCGATGGAAGAGCAGGGGGTCACGGTGGACGGCCAGCGGCACCCGCTGGAATGGCCGTTCTTCGTGCTGGCCACGCAGAACCCCGTCGAATTGGAAGGCACCTACCCGCTGCCCTTTGCTCAGATGGACCGCTTCATGGTGCGCCTGAGCATCGGCTATCTGGACCGGGCGATGGAGATGAAGCTCCTCCAGATGCAGCAGCACGACGACCCGCTCACCAAGCTGGAGCCGGTGATGACGCCGGCCACGCTCGCGCAAGTCCACGCCGCAGTGCGCAACGTGGGCATTGAGGAATCGCTCCTGGGCTATCTGGTGGACATCGTCCACGCCACGCGCCAGGCGGACTCACTGGAATACGGGGCCAGCCCGCGCGGCAGCCTCGATGTGCAGCGCTTCGGCCAGTCGCTCGCGCTGCTCGCAGGCCGGGATTATGTCCTGCCGGACGACATCAAGCAGGCCGCACGGCTCGTTCTGCCCCACCGGCTCATCACGCGGCGCGGCACGCGCTCGGTCACGGTCACGGCACGTTCGGTCATTGACCACATCATTGAGTCCGTGCCGGTGCCGGTGTGACGGGAATGACCAATGGCCAATGACGCAATGACCAATGAATGCCCAATGGAGCATTGCGACCGCGCCGTGTCACTGATGGGCCTTGGGGCTTGGTCATTGATTGGACCTTGGGAACTGGTCATTGGTCATTCAGCTTTGTCGCCTTGAATTCCACTCCCCGCCGTCCAGTCCTTACCCCTCGTCACTGATAACCAACGCCCCGCCATGAAACTGTCCCGTCTCCTTCCCTTCGCCGTTGCCCTCCTCCTCGCCACCGCTAGCGCCGAGGCGGCGGCCAAGAAGATCCTCGTCATCACCCAGTCCAAGGGTTTCCGCCATGGCCCGGTGACGCGCCCCATGCCCGACCAGCTTTGCCTCGTCGAGCAGCAGATGAAGGAGCTGGGCGAGAAGTCCGGCATCTTCACGACGGACTTCTCCCAGGACGCCATCGCGGTGCTGACGAAGGAGAACCTGGCGAAGTATGACGCGCTGTTCTTCTACACCACCGGATCGCTGCTGCCGGCGGGCGAGCCGCGCGAGGCGCTGCTGGACTTTGTGAAGCAGGGCAAGGGCTTCATCGGCACGCACAGCGCGACGGACACCTTCAAGGACTTCAAGGGTTACACGAGCCTCATCAACGGCAGCTTCGCCGGGCATCCGTGGGGCAGCGGCACGCTTGCCACGTTCGTGAACCATGAGCCCGGCCATCCGGTGGTCGCCATGCTGGGCAGCGAGTTTCAGTGGAAGGACGAGATCTACCAATACACCGACTACGACCAGAAGGCCGTGCGCGTTCTCTACAGCCTGGACATGGTGAAGTCCTCGCCCAAGCGCCCCTATCTCGTGCCCGTCTGCTGGGTGCGCGAATACGGCAGCGGCCGGCTCTTCTACACCAACCTTGGCCACAACGACGCGACGTGGAAGGACGCGAAGTTTCACGAGCACCTGCTCGCCGGCATCAAGTGGGCCACGAAGCTGATCGAAGGCCCGGCCACACCGAACCCCGACGTGCAGCAGGCGGAACACAACCGCAGCGTGGTCGCCTTCGCTGCGTCCATCGCGGGCAAGGACGCCAACGCCTACCTCGCCAAGGCCAAGTCTGACGCCACCTGGGTCGCCGCCGTGACCGCCGCCGCCAACGCCGCGAGCAAGGCGCAGGACGCCGTTGGTGCCGTGCGTGACCCCGATGCGAAGAAGACCAAGCCCGAGGAACTCGAAGCCCAGAAGGCCGCCGCGAAGGCCAAGCGTGCCGAAATGCAGACGAAGTTTGAGGAGGAGAAGAAGAAGCTTGTTGCCGCACTGGAAAAGTAATTTCAACTGCCCGCGGATGACGCGGATAAAGCAGTTGCACAAGATTTGAATCCGCGTCATCCGTGTTATCCGCGGGCCAGACATGTCAGATTATGAAACAACTGTTCGTCCTCATCACCGCCCTCGCGCTCAGTGTCACCACCTTCGCCGCCGACAGCGAAGACGGCTTCAAGCCCCTCTTCAACGGCAAGGACACCGCTGGCTGGAAGCTCCGCCGCGCCAACGGCCACAACTCGTGGACCATCGAGAACGGCGTGCTCAAGAACACAGTGAACAAAGGCGAGCACGGCACCGATCTGGTCACCGAGCAGAAGTATTGGAACTTCACCGTGCGCTACGAGTTTCAGGTGCCCGACGGCTCGAACAGCGGCTTCTACCTGCGCGGCCGGCACGAAATCCAGATCCTTGGCGACTTCAAGAGCGGCAAGCCCGGCAAGCAGGGCAACGGCGCGATCTACAACCAGACCGCGCCCAGCGAGTTTGCCAGCAAGCCCGGCGGCGAGTGGCAGACCGCCGAGGCCACGATCATCGGCAACAAGATCACCGTCACCCTCAACGGCAGGAAGATCCACGACAACGTCGAGTGCAACGTCGCCACCGGCAGCGAGATTGACAAGAACGTGACCGAGCCCGGCCCGATCTTTCTCCAAGGCGACCACGGCACAGTGTGGTTCCGCAACATGCGGATCAAAGAGCTGGCGAAGTAGCAGCGAACGTGGTGGTGACGGGCACATTTTTGACAATGTCCTCGAATGACGGCGGAGCGCGGCCCTCTGGGCCGCAGCGGCTGGCAGCAGGGAAAAGCTTTGGAATCTCCGAAGCACGTTCTGCAAGGTTGCCGCTGCGGCCCGGAGTGCCGCGCTTCGGGAGCAGTGCGCGGATGTATCCGATGGAGTGAGGATGGATTTGACCCGGTAGGTGAACGGGGGGACTATGCCGACATGAAAGCGAAGACGAAACGGGCCAACCTTGAGCCGGTGCGCTTCGAGGACCTGCCCTTGTCTGAGATGATCAAGTTCATCAAGCGTAGGAACGCAGCCATACGCAAACGCGAGGGAAGCAACGCCAAGTCCAGTTCGCGCAAGCAGAAGCCGGCGATGCCGGATATTGAGGCGGAGTTGCGGCGAGTCTGGGGGGATGGCTTTCCCGGCGACGTGGCCTGGGCTAAGTATGGAGCGCTGGTATCTTGATTTCCCGCAGCTTGTCTCGCTGGTGGTCAAACAGCGTGGCTCGGCTGACATGGCCAAGCTGCTCGGCAACGCAGTGGAGCTGCCAGCGATCATCACCCGGCTTCATTTGTTGCAACTGGAAGCCTTGCTAAACCGGATGCGTCACGACTCATACTTCAACGCTGAAGGCATCACGGAAAGCCGGCGAACACTGGCCTATTTCCAAGCTGAGCAGGTGATCAAACTGGTGCCGGTGGATTATGACCATGCGCTCATGCTGGCGACTCAGCTTGCTCGTGATCGCCATGCCCCGGAAGTCGCTCCCACGCAAATTCTGCATCCGTGCCTTGCCCTGCTGAGCAACGCCAGCCATTTTCTTGGCCATGAACCCCACGCCCGGTATTTCGCTGGTGTGCTGGGTCTGAGAGTTCCTCCAGATTGACACGGCCTGGAGCCCGCCACCTCTGGCGTTGCCTTCCCGTTTACCATCTCCATCATATCCCCCATGAATCCGACCGCTTCACCGGACGCCCTGACTGACTTGAACCGCCGCGCTTTTGTGCAACGTGGCTCGTTTGCCGCCATGCTGGCCGCGCTGGGCGCGGTCGAGCTGCGTGCGCAGGCCCAAGCTCCTGCCGAGAAGAAGGCCGCGTTCACCGTGAACGTCGCCGTCATCGGTCTGGGGCCGTGGGGCCGCGAGATCATCAACGCGCTGGGTCGCACCAAGGAGGCGAAGATCGTCGCCATCTGCGACACCTACCCGGCCATGCTCAAGCGCACAACGGACAATGCTCCGGGCGCAGCGCAGGAGAGCGATTACAAGAAGGTGCTCGCCAACAAGGACGTGCAGGCCGTGGTCATCGCCACGCCCACGCATCAGCATAAGCAGCTCGTGACCGAGGCGCTCGCCGCCGGGAAGCACGTTTATTGCGAGGCCCCGCTGGCGCACACGGTCGAAGACGCGCGTGCCATCGCGCAGGCGGCGAAGAACACCCCCACGGCGGTGTTTCAAGCCGGCCTTCAGCTTCGCTCCGACGCGCAGCGGCACTTCCTCCTCCAGTTCGTCCGCTCGGGTGCGCTAGGCCGAAATCTCTTCGCCCGTGCGCAATGGCACAAGAAGCAGAGCTGGCGCAAGGCCTCACCAAATCCCGACCGCGAGCGCGAGATCAACTGGCATCTGCGCCAGGAGCAGAGTGCTGGTTTGGTCGGTGAGATCGGCATCCACCAGGTGGACAACAACTCGTGGTTCCTCCGCGACCTGCCCGCCGCCGTCACCGGCTTTGGCGGCATCCTGCAATGGAACGACGGGCGCACGGTGGCGGACACTGCGCAGTGCGTCTTCGAGTATGGGCAGGGTGTGAACTTCATCTACGACGCTTCGCTGGCCAACTCGTTTGACTCGGATTACGAGATGATCTACGGCACCGACGCCGCCGTGATGATGCGCGGGGCCAAGGCGTGGATGTTCAAGGAGTCCGACGCGCCGCTGCTGGGCTGGGAGGTTTACGCGCGCAAGGACAACTTCCACAAGGAAACGGGCATCGCGCTCGTGGCCAACGCCACCAAGCTCGTCGCACAGGGCGATCAGGCCGAGGAAACTTCGCCGGTGAACACGTCCTTGCAGGCGGCCATGGAGGCGTTCCTCACGAACGTCAACGAGGTTGGCAACGCGGTGGACGACTTCAAGGCCACCTTCGGCGACGCCGACAAGGCCGCGCTGGTCAAGCACCTGGCCACCGTGCCCCGGCAGCCGGGGGCGACGGCCCAGGACGGCTTCGAGGCCACGGTCAGCGTGCTCAAGGCGAGCGAAGCCGTGGCGAAGAAGACCCGGATTGTCTTCTCAAAAGAGTGGTTCCAAGTCTGAGCCAACGATGCGGCATCGTTCCGCAGCGGCTGAGGGATGGCCCGATGCCAGGATGGGGGTCCGCGTCATTGCCAAGCCGATGACTGGCCGGTAGCCTCGGTGAATGGGCTCGGCGGAGGAATCTAACAACTTCCCGGCGCGAACCGGTGCGGTCCCCGCGCCGAGGCCGCGTTACCATTCCTCGGTGCTTCTGATCGGCCTGCTGGGCATCACTACGGCGGTCTGGATTTTCCGGCTGATCGGCGCCCAGGAGGCGGAGCGGGCGGAGGCGGAGTTTCATCGGCGGGCGATGGCCCAGCATCTCAATGTCCGCCAGACGCTCGACAAATACGCGCTGTTGCTGGCTTCCATCCAGAAGCTCCACGACCCCGCGTCGGGCCTGATGACCAACCAGGTGGAGGCGTCCGCCGGGCTGCTTCGGTCTCAGGGCATGCCCCTGCTCGCGCTGCACTGGGCACCCCGGGTGGCGGGCCAGGACCGGGCCGCGTTCGAAGCCGAACTGCGCCGGGCGGGCGTGGCGGACCCGGACATCCGTGAACTGGCGGCGGACCAGGCCTGGGTGAAGTCCGCGGCGCGTGCGGAATACTTTCCGCGCCGCTATGCCTCGCCGCCGCAGGCGCTGGAACCCGTTGGTGGAGATGTCGCCTCGGAGGCTGGCTACCGGGACAAGATGTTCGCCGCGCGGGATGCGGGCGAGCCGGTGCTGGAGACCCGCGTGGGGACGAACCAGCTCCCGACCTTCGTCTTCATTCTGCCCATCTTCCCGGCCCGGGCGGAGATGAATTCCGTGGAGGAGCGGCGCACCCGGATTACTGGCTTTCTGCTGGCCTATGTGCGCAGTTCAGACCTGGTGGCGGCGCTCTCGCGGTTTCAGTCGGACTCCGGTGTGGACATGCTGTTCAGCGTGCCGTTCGGGCCGGGGACGAACGAGGCCGCCCATTTCATCGCGGACGCCGACCAGTTGCAGATGGCCCCGGTGGAGCTGGTGGCGGCGATGCACGCGGGGCTGCACCGCGAGCTGATGGTCAAGATCAACAGCCTGCCGCTCACCTTTTATTACCGGCCCACGCCGGAGTGGCTGGCCGCGCAGCGGACGCTCAACCGCTGGGGGGCACTGGCCAGCACGCTGCTGGTGACGGTCATGGCGGCCGGCTTCGTGCAGTCGCTGCACCGCCGCCGCGAGGTGGTGGAGGCGCGGGTGAACCTGCGCACGGCGGAACTGCACCGCACTGCGCAGAAGCTCCGGGAGTCGGAAAACCTTTATCAGTCGCTCGTGCGCCATCTGCCGCAGTTTGTCTTCCGCAAGGACCGGGCGGGCCGCTTCACCTTCGTGAACGAACACTTCGCCGCCAGCCTGGGCCGGCCGGCCGAGGCCATCCTGGGGAAATCCGATGCCGACTTCTTCCCGCCGGAACTGACGGCCAAGTTCAGGGCCGATGACGAGCGTGTGATAGCGACCGGGGAGCCTTTGGAGACAGAGGAATGCACGGCGCTGGGACCTCAGGTGTCGTTCGCGCGGGTGAGCAAGACGGCGCTGCGCGATGAGGCGGGGACCATCACCGGCCTGCAGGTCATCGCGTGGGACATCACCGAGCGCCACCGGTTCTTGGAGGCGTTGCGCGAGAGCGAGGCGCGTTTCCGGGCGTTCACGGACAACCTGCCCGCGCCCGCGTGGCTCAAAGACGAGGAGTTCCGGTATGCCTTCGTGAATCCCGCGCTGGCCGCGCTGTTCCAGCGCGAGGCCGGGGAGGTGCTGGGCCGGGGCGACCACGAGTTCATGCCCGAGGCAGTGGCCGCCAGCCTCCGGGCAAACGATCTGGCCGTGCTGAACACGGGCGAAGCGCAGCAGTTCATCGAGCAGGTGCCGGGCGATGATGGCTGGACGCGCCACTGGCTGGTGGTGAAGTTTCCGTTCGCCGGGCCCAGAGGGAAACGGTGGGTGGGGGGCACCGCGTTTGATGTGACCGCGCGCGTGGAAGCCATCACGGCGCTCCGGCAGCGGGAGGAGCAGATGCGGCTCTTCGTCGAGCACACGCCCGCGGCCGTGGCCATGTTCAACCGCGAGATGCGCTATCTCGCGGCCAGCCGCCGCTGGTTGGAAGACTACCGGCTCGGCGAGGTGGACATCATCGGTCAGAGCCACTACGAGGTGTTTCCCGAAGTCCCCGAACGGTGGAAGGAAATTCACCGACGTTGTCTGGCCGGGGTGGTGGAGCGGTGCGAAGAAGACGTGTTTCCCCGGGCGGATGGGCAGACGGACTGGGTGCGCTGGGAAATCCATCCCTGGCGTGATGCTGGCGGGCAGATCGGCGGCCTGATCATGTTCACGGAGGTCGTCACCGAGCGGAAGCTGGCCCGGCAGGCGGTGGAGCGGCGCGACGCGGTCCTGCATGCCGTGGCGCGCACGGCGGACGAACTCGTGCGAAGCCAGCCGGATGACGAGACGCTGGGCCATGTGCTGGCCGCCATTGGCAGCGCAACGGGGGCCAGCCGGGTGTTTGTCTTTGAAAACCGCACCTCGGCCAACGGCGAACTGCTGGCCAGCCGGCGTGCCGAATGGGTGGCCGAGGGCGTCCGCACTGTCACGATTGATCCGGTCTGGGAAAGCTTCGCGTATCGCGAAGCGGGCTTCGAGCGCTGGGCCGCCGAACTGGGCGGCGGCCGGATCATCGCGGGCCACGTCCGTGAGTTTGCGCCCTGCGAGCGGCCGATCCTGGAGCGCCTCGCCGCGCGTTCACTGCTCGTCGTGCCCATCTTCACCGGCACCCGGTGGTGGGGCGTGCTGGGGCTGGGCGAGTGCCGGCACGAGCGGGGCTGGACAGCGGTGGAGACCGACGCGTTGCATGTGGCCGCCGGGGTGCTGGGTGCGGCCTTCGAGCGCCAGCGGGCGGAACGCGAGCGTTTCGGCATCGAGCGCAAGATGGTGGAAAGCCAGAAGCTCGAAAGCCTCGGCGTGCTGGCCGGCGGCATCGCGCACGACTTCAACAATCTCCTGACCAGCATTCTCGGCAACGCCAGCCTGCTCCGCTTTGACCTGCCGAAGAATTCTCCGCTGCATCCCTCGCTGGAGCAGATCGAAAAGACCTCGCTGCGGGCCGCCGACCTGTGCAAGCAGATGCTTGCCTATTCGGGCCGTGGCCGCTTCCAGTTGCAGCGTGTGGACCTGGCGCGGCTGGTGGAGGACACCACCCACCTGCTGGAGGTCTCCATCAGCAAGAAGGTCGTGCTGCGATTCAACTTCGGCCCCGGCGTGCCCCCGGTGGAAGGCGATCCCACGCAGTTGCGGCAGATCGTGATGAACCTCGTCATCAACGCGTCGGAGGCCATCGGCGAGCGGAGCGGCATCATCGCGATCACCACCGGCCTCATGCGCGTGGACCGGGCCTACCTGACCACCACTTATCTGGCTCCCGAACTGCCGGAGGGCGACTACGTGTTCCTGGAAATCAGCGACAACGGGTGCGGCATGACGCCCGAGGTGAAGGCGCGCATCTTTGACCCGTTCTACACCACGAAGTTCACCGGGCGCGGGCTCGGGCTGGCCGCCGTGCTGGGCATCATGCGCGGCCACCACGGCGCGCTGAAGGTCTATAGCGAACCGGGCAAGGGCAGTTCCTTCAAGCTCCTCCTGCCGGTCGCCAGCGGCGGAATGGCCGAGGAACTGCAGCCCGCGTTGGGGATGGAGCACTGGCGCGGCGAAGGCCATGTGCTGGTGGTGGACGATGAGGAGACCGTGCGGGTCATCGCCGCGCGCCTGCTCGAGACGCTGGGCTTCAAGGTCTCGGTCGCGGTGGACGGACGGGCGGGCGTGGAGGCGTTCCAACGGCAGCCGGATGCCTTCGCCTTCGTGCTGATGGACTTGACCATGCCACACTACGACGGGGTGCAGGCCTTCAGCCTCATGCGACGCATCCGCCCAGACGTGCAGGTAATCCTGATGAGCGGCTTCAACGAGCAGGACGCCATCGCGAACTTCACTGGCAAGGGCCTCGCCGGCTTCCTGCAAAAGCCCTTTGACCTGGCCGCGCTGGGCGAGAAGGTCCGCCTTGCGCTGGCGGCGAAAGCTGGATTGTAGGCCAGTTCAGGCAGGCCCGCCCCCGGCCTAGATTGAATTCCGAAGTCGGCGGACACGGACGCGGAGGAGCGCGGCCTTCAAGCCGCAGAAGCGGGAGAATGACACGGGCGGATCGAGCGCACTTTTCCTGCCGCAGCTTTCTGCGGCGTAAACGCCGCGCTCCGCTTGCTGTCGGCGCGTTTCCGGCACTCGCGGCTTCGGAGTTCGGTCTTACTTCTTCCGCGCGAAGACGTGGGTGGCGTGACCGTAGAAGACCTCGGCGGATTCCATCATCGTCTCGGACAGGGTCGGATGCGGGTGGACGCAGAGCGAAAGATCCTTCGCGGTCGCGCCCATCTCCACGGCCAGCACGCCTTCGGCGATGAGTTCACCCGCGCCATGGCCCACAATGCCCACGCCCAGCACGCGCTCGGTGGCGGGGTCAATGATGAGCTTGGTCAGGCCGTCCGTGCGGTCAAAGGTCAGCGCTCGGCCGCTGGCACCCCACGGGAATTTCGCCACGGTGATTTCGATGCCCTTGGCCTTCGCCTCGGCTTCGGTCAGGCCGCACCAGGCGACTTCGGGATCGGTGAAGACCACGGCGGGGATGATCGCCTTGTCCACGCCGGTAGCTTCACCGGTAATGATCTCCACGGCAGTGCGGGCCTCGCGGGAGGCCTTGTGCGCGAGCATCACGCCGCCCGCGATGTCGCCGATGGCGTAGAGGGCGGGGTCGGTGGTCTGCTGCTTGTCGTTGACCACGAGGAAGCCCTTTTCGTCGAGCTTGGCCTTGGTGTTTTCCAGACCGAGGTCCTCGCTGTTCGGCGCGCGGCCCACGGAAACCAGGACGCGGTCGTAGAGTTCTTCCTTCTGCTGGCCTTCGTGCTCGGAGATCACCTTGATCTGCTTCCCGGCGGTGGACATCTTGAGGACCTTCGCCTTCACGCGCACCTCGGAGAAATTCTTCTTCGCGTAAGCCATCACGGGGCGGGCGAGGTCGGGGTCCGCCCCAAGGAGGATGCTGTCGAGGGCCTCGATGACGGTGATCTTACTGCCCAGCGCGGCGTAAACTGTGCCCAGTTCCATGCCGATGTAGCCGCCGCCGATGACGAGCAGCTTCTCGGGAATCTCCTCAATCTCCAGCGCCTCGGTGGAGGTCATCACGCGCGGGTTGCCGAGGTCGAAGGCCTTCGGCAGCGCGGGCTTGGAGCCGACGGCGACGATGGCCTGCTCATAGCTGATGAACTGCTGGCCGGCCTCGGTCTCGACGCGGAGGGTGTTCGAGCCCTCGAAGTAGCCGCGCCCGTGAATGACCGTGACACCGCGCTTCGAGGCGAGCTGGGTGATGCCGCCGGAGAGCTTGGCGATGATGGAATCCTTCCACGCGCGCAGCTTGTCGAGTTCGATTTGAGGGGCGGCGAAGGTGATGCCGCGATGCGCGGATTCCTTCGCACCGGTGATGGTATGTGCCGCGTAGAGCAGGGCCTTGGAGGGAATGCAGCCGCGGTTGAGGCATACACCGCCGAGCTTCGGGTCGCGCTCGAGGAGGATCACCTTCTTGCCGAGGTCAGCGGCGTAAAAGGCGGCTGCGTATCCGCCGGGGCCAGCGCCTACGACGACGATTTCAGTTTTGGTCGGTTCCATGTTTGGGAAAGCGGTAAAGGTTTGAGTCGGTGGTTGGCTTACAGGGCAACTTCCTTCTCGGAGAAGCCCTCGATGGCCGCGAGCAGGTCCACGGTGAACCGCGCGGCGGCACCACCGTCAATGACGCGGTGGTCATAGCTGATGGCGATGGGCAGGAGCATTCGCTGGACGATCTGCTTCTCGCGCACGACTGCTTTCAGCGCGCCCTTGCCTAGGCCGAGGATGGCAACTTCCGGCTTGTTCACGATGGGCGTGAAATGCGCACCACCAATGCCGCCCTGGTTCGAGATGGTGAACGTGCCGCCCTTGAGGTCATCAGCGGAGACCTTGCGGTCGCGGGCCTTCTTCGCACATTCCTCGATGTCCTTGGACAGCTCCAGCAGGCTCTTCTTGTCCGCGTCGCGGATGACGGGGACGATGAGACCGGCGTCGGTGTCCACGGCCAGGCCGAGGTGGACGTATTCCTTGAGCACGATTTCCTCGGCCACCTCGTCGAGCGAACTGTTGAAGATCGGGTGCTTCTTGAGCGTGGCGGCGACGGCCTTGAGCGCGAAGGAGGTGAGCGTGAGCCGCGTGCCTTTGGCCTCGTAGGCGGGGGCGAATTTCTTGCGCAGCTCCAGCAGAGCGGTGATGTCGGCTTCGTCGAACTGCGTGACGTGCGGGATGGCGTTCCAGTTTTCCGTCATGCGGCGCGCGATGACCTTGCGCAGCATGGACATGGGCTTCTTCGAGACTTCGCCCCACTTGGAGAAATCCACGCGCTCGGCGGCGGGTTTCTCTGCGGCCACGGCAGCGGCGGGCGCAGCCTTCGGAGCGGCGGCGAGGCGCTGCAGGTGGGCGATGTAAGCGCGCACGTCGGCGATCACGATGCGGCCACCGCGCTCACTGGCGCGGACCTGCGTGAGATCAATGCCCAGCTCGCGCGCCATGCGGCGGATGGAGGGCGAGGCAGTCGGTTCTACGCCGGGCTGCGGCGGAGGCAAGTCAGCGACCGGAGCTTCGGCAGCGGCCGGTGCGGCGGCGGCCACGGGAGCGCGCTTGGCTGCCGCAGCCGGGGCAGGGGCGGCGGCGGGTGCCGGGGCGGCGCTGCCGGCCTCGTCGAGGGCCAGCAGGCGCTGGCCGACGCTGACCTTGTCGCCGAGCTTGATGAAGACCTGCGTGACCACGCCGGCTTCAGGAGCCGGAATGGTGGCTACAGCCTTTTCGCTTTCGAGTTCGAGAAGGCCCTGGCCGGCGGTGACAGTGTCGCCTGCCTTGACGAGCAGGTTGACCACGGTGCCGGTGTCGGCGCCTTCGCCGAGATTGGGGAGCTTAACGTCCATAGTTGGTTGTCGTTGCAGATTGTGTCGCCCCTTCAGGGCCTGGCAAATTTTTGTCGAGTCAACCCAGGGCGTCGCTCGCGGTGCTCGCTTTGCCCTGGGCTATCATATTACGCCCTTTCAGGGCTGGGGCTTGGAAACGCTGACTTCACTGGGATTTCATGGCGACCAAGGGGGGAGAGCTCAGCGATCACAGCAAGGCTGGTGCGAGCTTCTCTGGGTTCACGTTCAAGTCCTTGATGGCCTGTGCCACGACAGTGCGTTCGATGTCACCCTTTTTGGCCAGGGCATGCAAGGTGGCGATGACGGTCAGCTCCATGTCCACCTCGAAGAAACGGCGCAGCCGCTCGCGGGTGTCGCTGCGGCCGAAGCCATCCGTGCCGAGCGTGGTGAGGCCACCGGGCACCCACGGGGCGATCTGGTCGGGCACGATCTTCATGTTGTCGGACACAGCCACGAACACGCCCTGTTCCTTCTCCAGCAGTTCGGTGACACGCGGCTTCTTCGCCGGTTCGGTGGGGTGCAGCATGTTCCAGCGCTCGCACTTGAGGCCGTCGTTGCGGAGCAGCTTGTAGTTGGTCGCGCTCCAGACATCGGCGGAGACGTTGTAGCGTTCGGCGAGGATTTCCTGCGCGCGGAGGGCGCTGTTGATGATCGGGCCGCTGCCGAGGATGTGCGCCTTGTGCGTCTTGCCGGTCGCGCCGGGACGAAACTTGTAGAGGCCGTCGAGGATGCCTTGCTCAACGCCGGCAGGCATCGCGGGCTGGGCGTAATTGTCGTTGTAGAGGCAGAGGTAGTAGAAGATTTCCTCGCCCTCCAGATACATGCGGCGCAGGCCATCCGCGATGATGACGGCGACCTCGAAGGCGAAGGCAGCATCGTAGGCCATCAAGGTCGGGATGGTGCTGGCGAGCAGGAGGCTGTGGCCGTCCTGGTGCTGCAGGCCTTCGCCGTTCAGGGAGGTGCGGCCGCTGGTTGCGCCGAGCAGGAAGCCCTTGGCCTTGATGTCACCCGCGAGCCACACCTGGTCGCCGATGCGCTGGAAGCCGAACATCGAGTAGTAGGTGTAGAAGGGAATCATGTTCACCCCGTGCGTGGCGTAAGCCGTGCCCGCCGCGATGAACGAGGCCATCGAGCCGGCCTCGGTGATGCCTTCCTCGAGAATCTGCCCGTCCTTGGTCTCGTGGTAGTAGAGCAGGGATTTCTTGTCCACCGGCTCGTAGAGCTGGCCCTTGTGCGCGTAGATGCCGACCTCGCGGAAGAGCGCGTCCATGCCGAACGTGCGCGCCTCGTCGGGGATGATGGGGACGATGTTGCGGCCGATGGCGGGATTCTTCAGCAGGCCGCGGAGCAAACCGACGAAGGCCATGGTGGTCGAGGCCACCGCCTTGCCGGAGCCTTTGAGCGAGTCGGCGAAGTAGTCGAGCTTCGGCACCGTGAGCGGCGGGGCGTTGACGACGCGCTTCGGGAGGAAGCCACCGAGCTTTTTGCGGCGCTCCAGCAGATACTTCGTCTCCGCGCTGTCGGTGGCCGGACGGTAGAAGGGCATGTCGGCGATCTCGTCGTCGCCGATGGGAACGTTGAAGCGGGCGCGGAACTCGCGCAGCTCCTTCTCGTTCATCTTCTTCTGGTTATGGGAAATGTTGCGGCCCTCGCCCGCCTCGCCCAGGCCGTAGCCCTTGATGGTCTTCGCTAGAATGACCGTGGGCGAACCCTTGTGCTCCACGGCGGCCTTGTAGGCTGCATAAACCTTCCGCGTGTCGTGGCCGCCGCGCATGAGCTTGCGAAGCTGCTCGTCCGTGAGGTGGTTCACGATCGGGAGCAGTTCGGGATACTTGCCGAAGAAATGCTTCCGGATGTAGCTGCCCGGCTCGACGGTGTATTTTTGGAAATCGCCATCCACGGCCTCTTCCATGCGTTTGAGCAGGAGGCCGGTGGTATCGCGCGCGAGGAGGTCATCCCAGTCGCTGCCCCAGATGACCTTGATGACGTTCCAGCCCGCGCCGCGGAAGAGGGCTTCCAGCTCCTGGATGATCTTGCTGTTGCCGCGCACCGGGCCGTCGAGGCGCTGGAGGTTGCAGTTGATGACCCAGACGAGGTTGTCGAGGTTCTCGCGGGAACCGAGCGTGATGGAGCCGAGCGATTCCGGCTCGTCGCTCTCGCCGTCGCCGACGAAGCACCAGACCTTGGACTCCTCGCCCTTGATGAAGCCACGCGCCTTCAGGTAGCGGTTGAACCGCGCCTGATAGATGGACCCGATGGGACCGAGGCCCATCGAGACGGTCGGGAACTGCCAGAACTCCGGCATCAGATACGGATGCGGATAGGACGAAAGCCCGCCGCCCTCGGCCAGCTCCTGGCGGAAATTGTCCAGGTGAATCTCGTCCAGCCGCCGCTCCAAAAACGCCCGTGCGTAAATGCCCGGCGATGCGTGGCCTTGGAAGTAAACCAGGTCGCCGTTGAAGTCCCCGTGGCGGCCGCGGAAGAAATTGTTGAACGCCACATCATACAGCGTGGCCGAGGATGCGAACGAGGAGATGTGCCCGCCGACGTTGGTGTGCGAGTTGGCGCGCACGACCATGGCCATGGCGTTCCAGCGGATGAGGTTCTTGATCTTGACCTCCATCTGCCAGTCGCCCGGATACGCGGGCTGGTCTTCGACCGGGATGGTGTTGACGTAGGGCGTCTGGACCGTGTGCGGCACCTCGAGGCCGGCCTCGCGCAGGCGGGACACGATCTTTTCGAGGAAGAGCGCGGCGGACTCCGGCTCCTGGCTGGTCAGCGCGCCGGCGAAGAAGTCTTCCAGCGCGTCAAACACGCGCCGGGTTTCGGCGCGGGCCAGCAGGCGGGAGTTGTCGTTGGCCGGGCGGGGGCCGGCGGGCGCTGATGATTTGTTGCGTTGCATTCGCGGTCAGTCGTTGGCGGCACGGGCGGACGGGGTGCGGTAAGCGCGGGAGTTGTCGCCCGCAGAAAACGAACAGGCGGCCGTCCCCGGCCGCCCGTGCATCCCAGCCTGTGTCCGGAGAGAGGTTAGCGGATTTGCTTCTCTCGTCCGGGGACATCTTACGGCGGCCCGCGCGGCGCACAATCAAATATCTTGGGGTGGTTTCGGATGGGGCGCATCTGGACACTGCCCCCGAAAGCCGACGGAGTGCGGGTCTGTGACCCGCAGCAACGTCCGATCCCCCGTCCCGCTGGCCTACACGAACCGCAAGGGACAAGCGTGGCCGCTGCGGGTCGCAGACCCGCGCTCCGGGGGCAGTGTCGAGATGCGCCCTTTCGGATGGGGGCAGCCACGCACTTTTCCAGAAGTGCAAACCTGGCCATGGTGGCTGGGGTGGGCGGGGACGGAGATTTGAAATTTGAGATTTCAGATTTCAAATCTGCAGGCTCGCGGGAAGGTGCAAGGTGTCGGAGTGGTCGGACTCGACTGCTGGAGGCGCGTCGGTGGCTGAAACAGTGCCCATGCTGACGAGTGGTTGAAGAGGTGAGGCGGCAGGGTGAAAAAGTGACGGAGTGAAATGAATGCGTCGCCGCATGGACTTGTCTGCCATTTGAAATCTCCAATCTTGAAAACCTTCACTCATGACTTACGAGCGTTTTGAAGACCTCCCGGTGTGGCAAAAGGCGGCGGAGCTTTACGAATTGGCGGAGGATTTGCTGGAAAACGAGTCGTTCAAGGTCAGTCGGGGATTTCGGGATCAGCTTGATCGTGCGGTCCTGTCCGTTTCTAACAACCTCGCCGAGGGCTTTGAGCGTGGGACGACCAATGAACTGCTGGCGTTTCTCTATATCGCGCGTGGATCGGCTGGCGAGGTGAGGTCCATGCTCACCTTGAAGGCGCGGCGGGCGGTGAAGCGGGGCTGGCCAGCGGATTTGAAATCGCAAATCTCAAATTTGAAATCCACCGCCGAGGACTGCTCGCGGCAGCTTCGTGGCTGGGCGGATTCGCTCCAAAACTCAGACATCAAGGGGCAGCGGCACTTGAATGACCGGGTGAGGGCCGAGGAGGAGAAGAAGCGGAAAGCGATCGAGTTTGAAAAGAAGCTGCTCCGGCAGTTGCCCCCGACGAACCCGCTGCGCCGGAAGGCGGAGGAGCGGGGGAAGATTTGAGGCCACTGACAGACAATCTCAGATTTAAAATTTGAGATTTCACAGAGGGATGCGGACCGGGCGCCGACAATTTGAGATTTCAAATTTCAGATTTGAAATTGAACCCGGGCCCGTCTTTGCACTCGACTCCCGTTCCGCCCCTCCCAACCATCCCGACATGAACTTCGTCACCCATTTGGAATGCGCCAATTGCGTCACGCGCTATGACGCGGACAAGGTCCACAACCTGTGCCCGGCCTGTCAGAAGCCGCTGTGGGTGAAGTATGATCTCGACGCGCTCAAGAAGCAGTTTCCCAAGAAGGCGCTCTTTGGCCGTCCACCGACGATTTGGCGCTATCTCGAACTGCTCCCGGTCCGCGACCCAGCTAAGATCGTTTCGCTGACCGAGACCATCACGCCGATATTGGAGACGAAGCGGCTGGCGGCGCATTTCGGCGTGCAGCATCTCTACATGAAGGACGAGAGCCGCCTGCCGACGGGGAGCTTCAAGGCGCGCGGCATGGCGATGGCCATCACGATGGCGAACGAGTTCGGCACCAAGCGCGTGGCCTGTCCGACGGCGGGCAACGCCGGTGGCGCGATGGCGGCGTATGCTGCGCGGGCGGGCATGGAAGCGTATGTGTTCATGCCGGAGGACACGCCGGTAATCAACCAGAAGGAATGCTTCCTCGCGGGCGCGAAGACGTTTCTCGTCAATGGCCTCATCACCGACTGCGGGCGCATCGTGGGCGAGGGCAAGGCCAAGAAGGGCTGGTTCGACGTGTCCACCCTCAAGGAGCCGTATCGCATCGAGGGCAAGAAGACGATGGGCTTGGAACTCGCCGAGCAGTTCGACTGGGAACTGCCGGATGTAATCCTCTACCCGACCGGTGGCGGCACGGGCTTGATCGGCATGTGGAAGGCGTTTGCTGAACTCGAGGCAATGGGCTGGCTCAAGTCGGCGAAGAAGCCGCGCATGATTTCCTGCCAGAGCACGGGCTGCGCGCCGATTGCGGAGGCGTTCAAGAAGGGCGACCGCTTTGCCAAGAAGTTTGAGAACGCCGCCACCATCGCCAGCGGCATCCGCGTGCCGGCGGCGGTAGGGGACTTCATGATCCTCGACGCCGTGCGGGCCAGCGGCGGCATGGCGCTGGCCACGGCGGAGGCGGACATTCCCAAGTGGATGCAGCTCGCGTTCTCGCGGGAGGGCATTGCGATGTGCCCGGAGACGGCGGTGTGTCTCGGCGCGCTTGAGGTGCTGCTCAAGCAGGGGAAGATCAAGCCGACGGAGCGAATCGTGGTGTTCAACACGGGCGCAGCGCAGAAGTATCCCGAGGCCGTGCACGAGCAGTTGCCGCGCGTGGACTGCACGAAGCCGATTGAGTGGGAGAAGATTTGAACGTTTGGTGTCCACCCTTCAGGGTGTCCGAGACGCATTTATGTCCAAGCCCGCCTATGTGTGGCGAAAGCTCGCTCCCGAACAACGGGAGCAATTGATGGCATGGCGAAAGCACCAAGGCCTGCGCTGGCACCGTCCACCTCACCGGGCAGGAGAGCACACGCGCTATCATGTGACGGCGGCCTGCTACGAACACCGCCCATGGATCGGTATAGGCAGGGAGCGCATGGAGGCATTTTCGGGGATGTTGCTGGCCCTATTGGAGGAGAATCGTGCTCAGATTCACGCTTGGTGCGTGCTGCCGAATCACTACCATCTGCTGATTGAAACCCGCGACATTCTCAACCAGCTTGCAGCGTTGGGAAAATTCCACGGCAAGACCTCCTTCCTGTGGAATGGCGAGGAGCAGCAACGAGGCAGGCAAGTCTGGTGCGGGGCTGCGGAGCGATACATGAGGAACGATGCTCACTTCTGGGCGACACTGAACTACGTTCATCACAATCCCGTTCATCACGGATACGTTGAACGCTGGCAGGACTGGCCGTTCTCCAGTGCACAGGAATATCTGGCCGGGATGGGGCGTGCGTTTGCCGAACAAGCATGGAAGGCGTATCCGATTCTGGACTACGGGAAAGGGTGGGATGAGCCGGAGATGTGATCTGTTTGGTGTCCACGCTTTAGCGTGCTCCAGCGTGCCCGACACCCTAAAGGGTGGACACCAAACTTTATGGACATCCTCATCACCGAAGACCTGCAATCACCGGCGATTGATGCGCTGGCCGGGAAGTTAACTGTGGTGCGCGAGCCGGGGCTGTGGACGGACGTGGCGAAGCTGAAGCTCGCCGTGGCCGAGGCACGCACGGTGATGGTGCGGAATCAGACGCAGCTCACGGCGGAGGTGCTGGCGGCGGGACCGAAGCTCATCGGCATCGGGCGCGTGGGCGTGGGACTGGACAATATAGATATGAAGGCAGCGACGGAGCGGGGGATTGCGGTCATTGCACCATTGGATGCCAACGCGGTCAGTGTGGCGGAGGCGGCGCTCGGGCTGCTGATCGCACTCGCGCGGAAGATCCCGCAGACGGACCGCTCGACGAAGGCCGGGGGATGGGACCGGCGCGGGTGCACGGGCATCGAACTGGCGGGCAAGACGCTGGCGATCTGTGGCTTGGGCCGCATTGGCAAGCTGGTGGCGCGGCGGGCGGCGGTCTTTGGGTTGAAGCTCGTGGTGTTCGATCCGTTCGTCAGGGCAGGGGAGCCGACCTTGACCGAGACGGGCGCGGTGATCTGCGCCACGCTGGAGGAGGCCTTGGCGCAGGCGGACTTTGTCACCACCCATTCGCCGCTCACGCCGGAGACGAAGCGGATGTTCAACGAGCGCACCTTCGCGGTGATGAAGCGCGGTGCGTTCTTCATCAACACTTCGCGAGGTGGCGTGGTGGATGAGGCGGCCTTGCTGGCGGCGTTGCAGAGCGGCCATCTCGGTGGAGCGGCGCTGGATGTGCGCGAGGTGGAGCCGCCGAAAGAACGCAGCGGCTTCGAGACCATGGAAAACGTCATCCTCCTCCCGCACGTCGGCTCGTTCACGCACGAGGCGCAGACGCGAACGTTTGAGGCGGTGTGCCTGGACTTGGAGCGGCTGCTCACCGGGCTGGCGGCGGCGAATGTGGTCAATGCTCCGAAGCGGCAGCCGTGACGGTTGGAACGCCCCGCGAGTTTTATGGAGACGCGCAGGGTAGGGCGCGGTGTCCTCACCGCGCCGGCGAGGACAAGTGGCGTGCGGGTGGCCGGCGCAGAGCCGGGGTCAGCGAGCACAGCGATCAATCAGCGGTCTTGGCTGGGTTCAGTTGTGATGGAGCCGCCCGGCTGGTTCAGTCCCCTTGCCAGCCACCGGCCTATGGGGCGGGACAGAAGAACCATTATCAAACCGGCAGCCGCCTGCACGACGCCCGGGAGCCAGACGCTCAAACTTGGTCCAACCAGGAAATAGGAGTCGTGCAGGTGGAGCGAGCTGAAGTTCACCTGTTGCGAATGGCTGGGCCAGCCATTCGTGACCGTGTCCGGGGGCTGGAACAGTGGCCGGTAGAGCAGGAGGAATGACCCTCCGATGACGATCAGAACAACGCCAACGGCCCGGGAGATCATTGCACCGAGGCATTCGTTGTTCATAAGGAGCCGGTCAGAGCTTGCCGCCGGTTTTCACGACGGCATCGCGGATGTCCGTCAGGCAGTCCACGAGGAAGGCGATGAAGAAGCCACCGATCATCAAGCCGCCGCCGATCAGCGCCATCTGCCGGCCTTGGGGTGAAGGTTCAGGGCTGCAGGCCATCACGATCAGGCCGGTCAGCAGCACGAACAGGCTCAGGCCGCCGATCATGCGCAGGGAGATCGCCCAGCCGGAACTTTTGGTGCTCATCACCTGCTGTGCCAGCGGCGTCACCGGGTCAATCGCCAGCCAGCTCAGGCCGCCGACCACATACACGGCGGCGAAGAGGTAGAACACGGCGTTCCACGAAGGGGAGGCGGCGTCGGGCGCATTCGTCAGGGTCAGGACCATGGGCACCACGAAGCCGGGCATCGCGCCGCCGAGGTTGCCCATCATGTTCATGCTGCCGGAGAGCGAGCCGGTGTGCTTGCCGCCGACTTCCATGCACGCGCCCCAGGCACCGGGCATGGCGAGGTCGTTGCAGAAGCTGGCCAGGCCCACTGCGAGCATCGAGAGGATGGGAATCCATGAGCCGGCCGTGGCGGCAGAGGCGGAGTTCCGCAGGAAGACCGACGTGAGCAGCATCACTGCCGCCAGACACAGGCCCGTGCAGCCGAGGAACCGGCGGGTCGTGCCGGAACTGCCGAAGTAGCGCTCGAGCGGGGCCGCCACCATGCCGGCAAACATCGAGCCGATGCCGCCGAAGAACAGGGGCACGCAGGCGAGCAGGGCACGGTTGATGTCAGAGAGGTTCGGGAAGGTCTCCTTGATGAAGGTGGGCATCCAGGTGATGTAGAAATACCAAGCGAAGGACATGCAGAAGTATTGCAGCCAGAGCATCCACACGCTGCGGCTGGCGAAAAGCTCGGCCCAGGGGATGGAGTGGTCGCCGCCCGTTGCGTGGGAGTGGTCGCCGATGATTTCCAGTTCCTTGGCGTTCACGCTGGGATGGTTCTTGGGGAGGTCGCGGAACCAGTTGTAGAAGAACACCGCCCAGATGACGCCCAGCAGGCCGAAGATGAGGAAGACCCATTTGTAATGTAGGCCCAGGCCGGCCTTGTCGGGGCCGCCCGTGGCCAGCATCCAGCCCACCAGCAGCGGAGTGAAGGCCCCGCCCCAGCGCGCGCTCAGCCACATCACACCCTGTGCCTTCACCCGTTCATAGGCGGGGAACCAGAGCGTGAAGGCCTTGGTCACATTCGGAAAACAGCCCGCCTCGCCCACGCCGAACAGGAAACGGAAGACCACCAGCGACGCGAGGTTGAAGGCCCAGCCGGTGGCGATGGTGAAGACCGACCACATGGCGACCACGCGCATCAGCACCTTGCGCGGGCCGATCTTGTCGCCAAGCCAGCCGCCGGGAATCTCAAACAGCGCGTAAGCCAGGCTGAAGGCGGTGAAGGCCCAGCCCATCTGCTCCTTGGTCAGGCCGAGGTCCTTCTGCATCTGCGGCGCGGCCTGCGAGATGCAGACGCGGTCCACGTAAGTGATCACCGCGAGGGAAACGGCGAAATACAGGACGATGTTTCGGGCGCGCGTGGGCGCGGCTTTTGGGTCTGACATGCGGGCTATGAAAGCGGGTTTGACGCGAAGACGCAAAGGCGCAAAGCAAAATGGAGGAAGAAATTTTTGTTTGAGCCGTTCCATGACCGGCCGGGGCATTCGTCCGACCGGGCAAGCGGGGACGCTTGCGGCATGGCCGGCCAGAGGCCGACGCTACGCAGCCATTGTCCGCGGCAGCATCCCATTGTCGTCGAACTTCAGTTCGCGGGGTTCGGTGAGGATTTCCAGATCGCTCCGCCCACGGGCCAGGGGCAGGAAGGCTTCGCCGCACTCGACTTCCTCGACATGCAGGGTGTTCTGAATCCACAGCAGCTTGGCGTGCGGCGGCTCGGTGAGGCCGATGGTCGAGAGCGCGACGTCGAGGAGTTCGCGGTCAGTATCGTAGTGCGGCGGGATCATGGCCACCTGCGGGTAGCAGGCGGTGGCGACGTTGATGTAGGTGATGCGCTTGTCCATCGCCTCCACCACGCGGCTGAGGCAATACTCGGACTTGCCCAGGCCGGTGGCATTGCCATGCGTCTGCTCCGTCAGGCTGCGGATGGCGATCTTCTTGATCTTGGGAAACTCGTGTTCCTCGGTCCAATGCTCGTAGCGCTTGCGGCCGATGATGTTCGTGTCCATGCCGCAGCCAGAGATTTCCTTGCCGATCTCGTCCACCAGCAGCAGGTCCGCGTGGTCGAAGGGCAGGCGAGGGAGCCACTGGCGGGCGAGGGCGAGGAGTTCCTTGTCCTGCGCCTCCAGTTCGTGCGGCAGCACCGCGCGGATGAGGCCGGTCTGGTCGTAGGCGTTCTCCACGATGCCGAGTGCCGCGAGGATGCGGCCCTTCTCGATCACACGCCGGCCCACGCTGCGGACGATGGTGTCGAACGAATGGTCCACGAACGCCCGGTGGTAAATCTTCGCACCCTCGTGCTTGCCCAAACCAATGAGCAGCATCTTCATCAGGCCGCTCTGGTGGTCGCCGAAGAGTTCGGTGTGCGGCTTCACGCGGCCCACCACGACGACGTGATCAGCGGCAAGCGCATCTCGCCCAAAGTGGACAGGGATGCCCTCCGCCGTGCGGTCGAGCACCACGGTCTCCATGCTGGTGCGGACGGGGCAGCCGCAGAAGGCCTCGGTGATGCCGTAGTTGGCGAGGATGCCGCGCTGGCCGTCCGGCGTGCCGCCCCCGTGGCTGCCCATGGCGGCGACGACGAAGGGTTGCGCCCCGGCGGCGCGAAAGAAATCCACCGTGGCCTTGATGATCGCGGCGATGTTCGTGATGCCCCGGCTGCCGGCGGTGATGGCGACGGTCTGGCCGGGCTGCACGCGCTGGGCGACGCCGATGCGGGTCAGTTCCGCCGGCACCGTGGCCTGGACATCCGTCACCAACGGGCGTTCAAACTTTTGCCGGACACGGAAGACTTTGGGGTAGCAGGCTGACACGAGCGGACGCTAGCAGCGGGCCGCGTGGTCGAAAAGTGGATTCCCGTCCATTTGACACGGCTGCGGGGGAGGCTTTTATTGAATCGTTAGAATTATGACTCCTCCACAAAATGCCGTCACTGAACCGCTGTCGCACTCGGATGATCTGGTCCTCGAGGAGGCGGAGCGATTCGTCGCGCAGAGCGAAATGTTCTGGTGGAAGGGGCAGAAGCTGAAGGCCAAGGCGCACGTCAGCCTCTTTACCCGGCTCTACGCGCTCGGGGCTTTCCTGGCGTTCACGTTCGCGGCGGTTTCGCATCTGGCCTTCGGTTACTCGCGTTGGATTTGGTATCCGCCCATTGGTCTGGCCTACTTTCTGGCCTGGCGCGGCTGCCGGTATTACCGGGTGTTGCGCCTGTTCGAGCGGGCGGGGCCGCAGACTTTCGAGGCGTTGCGCCGGGTCGCCGACCACAAGAAGTCGGCTCAGCCCTTGGCGCAGCCCAAGGCGCAGCGGGATCTGGCCACCGGGGTTGGATTTCCACCGGGTGCGTCCTGAGCTGGTTACGTCGGACGCCGTCTCCCCTCCGCGTGTTAGGCCGCGTTCTGCTGAACTCGCCGCAACTTTGCGCTTTGATTTTCCCTTCCCGCCTCTTACAGCGAACGGGTGCAAGACTGGTCTTCCACGTTGTTGGTGGCGCTGGCAGTGCTGTTTATCGGCCTGTCCAAGGCCGGCTTTGGCGGCGGCCTGGGCATGCTGACGACGCCGCTCTGTGTGCTGGCGTTTGGGGCGAGCGGGCACCCGCCGGACTTCGCCATCGGCGTGCTGCTGCCGCTGCTCTGTGCGGGGGACGCCTTCAGCGTGTATCACTACTGGGGCAAGTGGGAGCGCAAGAACCTGAAGTTCCTGCTACCGGGCGTGGTCGTGGGCGTGGTGATCGGCGTGCAGCTCATCGGCCGGTTCTCAGCCCGGGAGTTGAACCTGTGCATTGGCATTCTGGCGGTGGCTTTTGTGGTCTTTCAACTCCTCAAGGAGCGCATTTTCGCGGCGGAGGGTGCGTTCGCCCCAAACCACAAGATTGGCATCCCGTGTGGCATCGGGGCGGGCATCACCAGCACCTTTGCCCACGGAGCCGGGCCGGTGGTGAGCCTCTTTCTCATTCCCCAGCGCATGCCCAAGGAGACGTATGTGGCGACCACCGTGCTGGTCTTCACCTGTATCAACTGGATCAAGATGCCGTTCTTCTTCGCCAACCACATCATCGGGCGCGAATCCTTGGTGACCAGCCTGGCGTTCCTGCCGTTGATTCCCCTGGGCGTATGGATCGGGGTGTGGTTGAACCGCAAGTTTTCCGAGCAGGCTTTCCTGAAGGTCGTGTATGCCATGACCTTTCTCACCGGGCTCCAGCTCATCTTCAATTTTCACCCGTTCAAATGGCTGCACTGAAGGCCGGGTGGTTTTCTGATTGAATACGGCGGGCGGCGGAAGATACTGCGCGCGCATTTAACACAACAGGCTGACCCGCAGGCGGAAGTGTCGCGCACATGAGCCAAGAGCAGTATTTGAAAAGCCCGTGCAACCATTGCCACGGGCGCATCTCTTTCCCCGCCACTGCGCGTGGAATGAGCATCGCCTGCCCGCATTGCGGCCAGCAGACCGTGCTGAACGCGGCGGCGGACGATTCCGCAGCGGCTCCGGCCGAAGCCGCACCGGCCGCACCGGCTGAACCTGCCCCTGCGCAGCCGACGGCGGCGAAACTGGTGGCCAAGCCTGTGGCCAAGCCCGTCGCCCGGACCACCGGGACGTCCCAGGCGACCCCGGCGAAACCGGTCGCCGGCAAACCCCTCAGCGACGTGCAAAAGGCCGCGCTGGAAGCCGCGCGGGCGGCCAGCCCGGGGGTCCGGTCACCGGGACCGCGGCCTGCCGCGAAGGGCGCGGATAAGAAGTCCATGGTGGTCAAAGCCCAATGGGCGGACGGCGACGACGGCGAGCCGGGCACCAAGCCCCTGCGGTGCGATTTCTGCGGCACCAAGATTCCCACCGGCGCGGCGGCCTGTCCCGATTGCGGCACTGTGGCCCCCAATTTGGTTCCTCCGCCGAAGCCGAGCTGGTTCCGGCGGGTTGGGCTGGTGCTGGTCCTCCTGCTCGCGGTGGTGGCGGCGGTGCGCTGGGGGCAGTATTACCTCTCCATTCGTCCCAAGAAGGACAAGGATGGCAAGCTGGCAAAGGAAGGCGTGGAACTGCTCACCCACTCGTGGCAGAAGCAGCCTGGCACTGCGCTGCTGTATGTGCGCGGCAGTGTCACCAACCACTCGGACGTGGCGTGGTATGGCGTGAAGGTGGAGTGTGATCTGATTGACAAGACGGGTGCGTCGCTGGGCAAGTTCTCCGATTCCAAGATGGTGCTGGACCCGCACAAGCTCTTCCCCTTCAGCATTTCCGTGCTCGATCCCGACGCGGTGCGCTACACGAACATCACCGTCTCCGCGCAACGCTGAGGCACCGGTCGAGCGCCGTGGCCGGAGGCTGTTCCCCCCGTTGACAAGTCAACGGGCAGGACGATGTTCATGGTATGAAAGCAATACCGCTCACCCTGCTGTTGTTTGCTCTTCCTGCCATGGCCGCCGCACAAACTGCCGGCGACAACCCTGCGGATGAGCCGTTGAACTCCTACAAATCCTACGTGACCGGCCAACGCTCCGCCGCTGCGGGACGAGGTGCTGGCACGGGTGTCCTGAACCAGTCGAAAAACGGCGGCGTCATCGTGGATTGTCTGGCCGCCAAGCCGAAGTCGCGGGCGTTGGATCTGCGGCAGCCGGAGGACCTGAAGCGTGATCTGCGGAACGTGAGCTTCGATCCGGTTACCGGCAAGGCGGCCGGGTTCAAGCTGTTCGCCCGCAGTTTCTGAACTGTGTCGTCACCAACTTGGAGTCCGGCTGCTCCCGGCTCGCGTCGTCGGGCAGGCTAGGATGCTTGCGGCATGGCCGGCCGGAAGCTGGCGCTACGAAAGCCCTCCGCGCTGGCCCGGCTCCCGGCTTGCTTCAGCCCACGCGCGTCATTAGATTCCGCGCGTGTTTCTCTGGAATCAACCAAATCCGGTCGGGCAGCGGCCTGCCCTGGTGAAAGCCTTAGCCCGCGCATGACCCCGCCCGCTTTCCCCGTGAGTCGGCCGCGTCGGCTGCGGCAGTCGCCGGTCCTGCGGCGCATGGTGTCCGAGACGGTGCTGAGCGCCCATCAGCTAGTGCTGCCCTTTTTTGCCCGGCCCGGCCGCAAGGAACGCCGCCCCATCGGCTCCATGCCCGGAGTGTTTCAGCTCAGCGTGGACGAGTTGGTGAAGGATGCGGTGGCCGCGCACACAGCGGGTGTTCCCGCCGTCCTGTTGTTTGGCCTGCCTGAGAAAAAGGATGAACGAGCGTCGGGGGCTTACGCCCGCAATGGCATCGTCCAGCAGGCCGTCCGCGCCTTGAAGCAGGAAGTGCCCGGCCTGCTCGTCATCACCGACGTTTGCCTGTGCGAATACATGAGCCACGGCCACTGCGGGCTGGTGCATCGTGCAGCGGGCAAAGTGTTGAACGATCCGTCCCTCAAGCTCCTGGCCCGCACCGCCGTCAGCCATGCTGAGGCCGGGGCCGATGTCGTAGCCCCCAGCGACATGATGGATGGCCGCGTGCGTGCCATCCGCGCGGCACTGGATGCCGGCGGGTTTTCCGACACGCCGATCCTCTCCTACGCCGCCAAGTATTCCTCCGCCTTTTACGGTCCGTTTCGTGACGCCGCCGAGTCCGCGCCGCAGTTTGGCGATCGGCGCAGCTACCAGATGAACCCGGCCAATGCCGAGGAAGCACTGCGCGAAGTGGCCCTGGACATTGCGGAAGGGGCGGACATGGTCATGGTGAAGCCCGCCTTGGCCTATCTCGACATCCTGCACCGGGTCAAAGTGACCTTTGGCTACCCGACGGCGGCCTACGCCGTGAGCGCGGAGTATTCCATGATCAAGGCGGCGGCGGCGAACGGGTGGATTGACGAGCGGGCGGTGACACTGGAAGCCCTGCTGGGGATGCGTCGGGCGGGGGCGGACATCATCATCACCTACGCGGCGAAAGACGTCTGCGGCTGGCTCAAAGGCTGAGCCGGGCAGCCGTCAGGTCACTTGTCCCCGCTAAAGAAGAAGACGTAAACCAAGGTGCCGATGATGGCCAGGGCGATCACCACGCCGACGATGATGAAGGTCAGGTTGGTCTTGTTGCTCCTCGGTTTGAAGGCCGGGTTCTTGGAGGTCTGAAGCCTCTGCGTGCCCGGCTCCAGTTCGTTCGACTTCACACCTTGCGGGATCACGGAGGTGTTCTGCAGCGGCTTCTTGGGCCCAGCCGGAGCAGAGGCTTCCAAGCGTGCTTCCACCGAGCCGAACCGAACCGTCTGGCCAATGGGCAGCGAAGCCTCGGTCACCTGCTCGCCGTTGATGAAAGTGCCGTTGGTGGAGTCGAGATCCTTGATCACCACCTCGTTGCCCCGGAGCAGGATTTCGCAGTGATGGCTCGAAACCGAGGGGGCGGGAATCTGAAAATTGTTGTCCTCCACCCGACCGACCGTGGAGCGTTCTGTCTTCAGCTCGAAGGAGCGCCCGGTGAATCCCTCGGTCAGTAAGACTAGTCTCGGCATACGTCGTTCAGTTGGGGGGATTATCGCCAGGGCGGGAATCAAGTCAAACCCGGGTGCGGACAGCCGCACCACCTGCGCCATGAGGGCCATCCGCAGCCGACTCAGGGGCTGAACCTCGTCCGTCGCCTACTTGTCTCCGCCGAAGAAGACGAAAACAAGGGTGCCGACGATGGCCAGGACGATCACCACGCCCACGATGATGAAGATCAACGTGGTTTTGTTGCTCTTCTTCTTAAACGGCGAGTTCTTGTCAAAGGTGGTGATCTTCTGCGTGCCCTGCTCCAGTTCGTTCATCTTCACGCCCTGCGGGAGCACGGCGGTCTTGTCCAGCATCTTCTTGCCCGTGGCACCCGTCGGGGTGGAGGCTTCCAAGCGTGCTTCGACTGAACCGAAACGCACGGTCTGGCCAACTGGCAGCGAGGCCTCCGTCACCTGCTCGCCGTTGATGAAGGTGCCGTTGGTGGAGTCGAGATCCTTGACCACCACATCGTTGCCCCGGAGGAGGATTTCGCAGTGATGGCTCGAAACCGAGGGGGCGGGAATCTGGAAATTGTTGTCCTCCAGCCGTCCGACCGTGGAGCGTTCCGTCTTCAGCTCGAAGGAGCGCCCGGTGAATCCTTCGGTCAGTAAGACTAGTCTCGGCATACGTCGTTCGGTTTGAAGGGATTATTGTCAGGGCGAAAACCAAGTCAAACCCTTTGAAGGGGCGGACCTTTGCGATTTGCTTGCCGCCCTCCGCGCGACTGCCCATGCTCGCCCCGATTTTTGAACCGTTGAACTGACTCGTCGATGACCGAACCAGCCATCACCCCGGAGCTTGTCGCCAAGCACAACCTCACGCCGGACGAATACCAGAAGATCCTGGCCATCCTCGGCCGCCCGCCGAGCTACACCGAGCTGGGCATCTTCTCGGTCATGTGGAGCGAGCACTGCTCCTACAAGAACACCCGGCCCGTGCTGAAGACCTTCCCCACCAAGGGCAGCAACATCCTCGTCGGCGCGGGGGAGGAGAACGCCGGCATCATTGACGTGGGGGACGGCGTGGCCATCGCCTTCAAGATCGAGTCGCACAACCACCCCAGCGCGGTCGAGCCCTTCCAGGGCGCGGCCACGGGTGTGGGCGGCATCATCCGCGACATCTTCACCATGGGCGCCCGCCCGGTGGCGGCGCTGAATTCGCTCCGCTTCGGCGAACTGGCCAACCCCGAGGTGCGCCGGCTCTTCTCCGGCGTGGTGAGCGGCATTGCCCATTATGGCAACTGCTTCGGCATCCCGACCATCGCGGGAGAGGTTTATTTCGACAAAAGCTACGAGGGGAACCCGCTGGTCAACGCCTTCTGCCTCGGCGTCCTGCGCCACGACCAGATCACGCGCGGCGCGGCGCACGGCATCGGCAACCCGGTCTTCTACGTCGGTCCGGCCACGGGTCGTGACGGTTTGGCCGGCGCGGCCTTCGCCTCGCAGGACTTGACTGAGGAATCCGCCGAGCAGCAGCGCGGCGCGGTGCAGGTGGGCGATCCCTTCATGGAGAAGCTGGTCTGCGAAGCCTGCCTCGAACTGCTTGCCACCGGCTGCGTCGCCGGCATGCAGGACATGGGCGCGGCGGGCCTGACCTGCTCGACGTGCGAGACGGCGGCCCGGGCCGGCACGGGCATCGAGATCGAGCTGAACAAGGTGCCGCAGCGCGCGCCCAACATGAGCAGCTACGAGATCATGCTCTCGGAATCGCAGGAGCGCATGCTCATCGTGGTCCACAAGGGCCGCGAGGAAGAGGTGAAGAAGATTTTCGACAAGTGGGACCTGCCCTGGGCGGAAATCGGTGTGGTGACCGACACCGGCCGGATGGTCGTGCGCCATGGCGGCGCCATCGTCGTGGATGTGCCGGCCAAGAAGCTCACCGACGAAGCCCCGGTCTATCAGCGCGAGTCGCGGGAAGCTGCCTACATGGCGGGCGTCCGCGCCTTCCGCCTGGACGGGATCACCGACACTGCTGACGCCGCTGGTGACCTCAAAAAGCTGCTGGCCAACCACTCCATCGCCTCGAAGAACTGGGTTTATCGCCAATACGACCACATGGTGCGGGATGGTTCGGTGGTCTGCCCCGGCAGCGATGCCGCAGTGATTCGCATCAAGGGGGACAGCCTGCCCATCACAAAGGCGGAATATGCGGCAAAGCAAGCCGGACAGCCGGCACCCGCCAGCCAGCCAATCCCGGACAAATACGTCGCCTTCACCTGTGACTGCAACGGAGCCTACGTCTATCTCGACCCCTACGAAGGCGGGAAGGCCGCCATCACCGAAGCCTGCCGCAACCTCGCCTGCTCGGGCGCAGCCCCGCTCGGCGCGACCGACAATCTCAACTTCGGCAACCCGCACTACCCGGAGATTTTCTGGCAGCTTAAGGAGTCCGTGCGCGGTCTCGCCGACGGCTGTCGTGCCTTCAACGCGCCTGTCACCGGGGGCAACGTCTCCCTCTACAACCAGCGCGGCGCACTCGGCGCGATTGACCCCACGCCCACCGTCTCCGTGGTCGGCCTCATCGAGAAACCGGAGCACATCACCACCGCGTGGTTCAAGGACGAGGGCGATGTCATCATCCTGTTGGGTGCGCCCGTGGACACCGTGGACCCGCTGCAAGGCCTCGGCGGCAGCGCGTATCTCAAGTCCGTCCATGGGCAGAAGAACGGCCTGCCGCCACGCTGCGATCTGGCCGTGGCCCAGACACTGCACGCTACCTTGCTCGGCCTCATCTACACCGGCGAGGTGAAGAGCGCGCACGATTGCAGTGAAGGCGGCCTGGCCGTCTGTCTGGCCGAGAGCTGCGCCGCCCAGCAAACCGCGCGCGAGACGCCCCGGCTGATCGGCGCGACCGTGGATTTGTCCGCCTTCAAGGACACGCGCCTGGATGCACTCCTCTTTGGCGAGACGCAAAACCGCGTCGTCATCACCTGCCAGCCGCTCGACGCGACCAAGATCGTCGAGCGCGCCAAGCTCATGGGGGTGCCCGTCGCGCGCATCGGCACAGTGGGCGGGACTGCGCTGGCCATCAAGACGGACGGCGGCGAGTTCACCGCGCCGGTCGCCGAGCTGCATGACGTCTGGTGGAACGCCATCGCGCGCGCGATGGCATAGCTTTTGGGCATCAGATGACTGCGCATCACGTCATCCGATTTTCGCTGGCACTGACCGTTCTGGCTTTGGGCACAGGATGTGGCATGGCCCTCCGCATGGCGGATTCCGCCTCGACCGCGAATGCCATCGAAGCCGCCGGGCCGGTGCTCCGCCTGGGCGATCAGGAGATACGCCTCTCCGGCCATGTGGAAGCATCCCGCCCGCCGGATGGAACCGGGGTGATGGTGCTGAGACTGGAGACGGTCGCAGGCGACTGGCCGGCGGGCATTCAACTGGGAAATTTGGCCGTCCGCCCTCAATCGGCCCAATACTACTTCACCTACATTGACTTGGACCGGACCGGGAACCCAACCCGCATCACGAGCCGGAATTATCTGCCACCAAAGGTTGAAATAAACCGAAGCGTGATGGAGGTGCGGTTCCGCATCCTTCGTCTGGTGGACAAGCCTTATGAGGTGCAGGTGAGCCTGCTCAATGCCGAAGGGCAGATCTTCCGCCTGGGTGTCCGCGCCATCGAGCAGCGATGAAAGGTGAATCTCTATTGCCTGAAGACCGACAACCCCAGCCTCTCCGACATGAACCTTTCCCCCTTGAAATCACTCCGGTCGGTTGCGCACGGCCTCGTCTGTGCCATGGCGCTGGCCGCGACCACAGGATGCATGTCCATGGCCCAGGCGGGCCTGGACTACTCGACCACGAAGATCATTGATGGATCAGCGGCTTCCGTCCCGCTTGATGGGCAGGCGGTGGAACTGGCTGCCCACCTCGAAGCCCGGACCAAGCCGCCCGGCTCCGGCGTGCTGGTGGTGCAATTGAAGGCGGCCGCCAGTTGGCCAAAGGACTGGCGTCCAGCTCAGTTTTCTTTCCGGCCGCAGGGGGCGGCGCAGTCCTTCAATCTCGTGGAAATTGACACGAACGGGAGCCTGCTTCGCGCCTTGGGAAAGGACGGTTTGCAGCCCGAGACCGAGGCTGCGGCTGACCGGCGAATCATCCGGCTGCAGTTGACCGCGGTGGCCAGCCAGCCCTACGAGTTGCTGGTCTCCTTGCGTCATGCGGACGGGCGGCGGGCCAATCTGGCGCTGCGCTCCATCACGGTGCGCTGAGCGCGGTGCCCTTCGGCCTCGGAGGTGAATCGCAAAATGCTTTGCGCCCTGCCGCCATTTGCTATCGTCCATCCACTCACATGAAGATGACACTTCGCCTCGCCGCGCTGCTGGCGCTTTCGTTCACCGCTTTCGCCGACGGCCCCGCTGACAACAAGGCCGAATCCGTCCGCCGCGTCCCCCCCGAGGGCATCAAGATATCCGATGCCGCGCGCACCGAACTCCAAGCCGGAGCCGATGCGTTTGCCAAGGACATCGAGGCGCTGCGCGGGACGCTCAAAGGGAAGGCCGCGCTGCTCGACCTGCTGCCCGATGTGCTGATCTATCACAAGGCCGTGGACTGGGCATTGCGGCACGATGAGTTTTACTCGACGAACGAGGTCGCCACCGCGCGCGACCTGCTCAAGCGCGGCGGCGAGCGGGCGCAGGCGCTGCGCGAGGGCAAGGCCCCGTGGCTGACCCAGACCGGCCTCGTGGTGCGCGCCTATCAGTCCAAGATTGACGGCTCGATCCAGCCCTACGGATTGGTGGTGCCGGCGAACTTCGTGCCCAACGGCCCGCCGATGCGGCTGGACTTCTGGGCGCACGGGCGCGGCGAGAAGCTCACTGAGATGTCTTTCCTCGACCAGCGGCACAAGTCGCCGGGCCAGTTCGTCCCGCCCGGCGCGCTGGTGTTGCACCTCTATGGCCGCTACTGCTGCGCGAACAAGCTCGCGGGCGAAGAGGACCTCTTCGAGGCGCTGGCGCACGCGAAGAAATACTACCCCGTGGATGAGCGGCGGCTCGTGGTGCGCGGCTTTTCGATGGGCGGTGCGGCCTGCTGGCAGTTCGCGGTGCATTATCCTGGCATGTGGGCGGCGGCGGCCCCGGGCGCGGGTTTTAGCGAGACCCCGGACTTCCTCAAGGTCTTCCAGAAGGAGGACGTCAAGCCGACGTGGTTCGAGCGCAAGCTCTGGCACATGTATGATTGCACCGACTACGCGGTAAACCTCTTCAACCTCCCGACGGTGGCCTACAGCGGCGAGGCGGACTCTCAGAAGCAGGCGGCGGACATCATGGCCAAGGCCCTCGCCGCGGAGAACATGAGCCTCACGCACATCATCGGCCCGGACAAGACCGGCCACAGCTACCACAAGGATTCCATCGTCGAGATCAACCGGCGCATTGACTCCATCGTTGCGCTGGGCAAGGACCCCGCGCCGGACAAGGTGCGTTTCACCACCTGGACGCTGCGCTACAACCGCTCCCACTGGCTGCGGCTGGACGGCTTGGAAGAGCACTGGAACCGGGCGCGGGTGGATGCGACGGTGGATTTGTCCGAGAACATGGTGCGCCTCAAGACAGTAAACGTCTCCGCGCTTTCCATCCTGTTCCCCGCCGGCACCTGCCAGCTTGTGCAGGGCAGCGCGCCGCGCGTGATGCTCGACAACCAAAAGCTCGAGGCACCGCTCGTCGAAACCGACAAGTCGTGGACCGCGCACTTCCGCAAGCTCGCGGGAAAATGGTCGCTCGCCGCGTTCCCCGACGAGAGCACCCTGCGCAAGCGCCCGGGTCTCCAAGGGCCGATTGATGACGCGTTTCTGGACAGCTTCATGATGGTGCGTCCGACCGGCCAGCCGCTCAACGAGCGCGTCGGCAAGTGGGCCGACACCGAGATGAAGCACGCCATCGAGCACTGGCGCCGGCAGTATCGCGGTGACGCCCGCGTGAAGGACGACATCACCATCACCGACGCCGACATCGCGCAGCACAACCTCGTCTTGTGGGGCGATCCGACGAGCAACAAGCTTCTCGCGCGCATCCTCGACCGCCTGCCCATCCGCTGGGACGCGCAGAATGTCCGCGCCGGGGCGCTGTCCTACTCCGCCGCCGAGCACGTCCCGGTGATGATCTACCCGAACCCGCTGAACCCGAAGAAATACGTGGTGCTCAACAGCGGCTTCACCTTCCGCGAATACGACTACCTCAACAATGCCCGCCAGGTGCCGAAGCTGCCGGACTACGCCGTGATTGATTTGAACATCCCCGTCAGTTCACGCTTCCCCGGCGGCATCGCCACGGCGGGATTCTTTGGTGAACGCTGGGAGATGCTGCCCGGCGGGACCAAATAGCCAACGCACTCGCGCCATGAGCCAGACCCATACTGAAGCCTACCTCCAGTCCCTTCCCACGTTGCTGGATGCCGACATCAGCACGCTGGTGAACTACATCGTCCACGATGCGGTGCAGATGGGCGGCAGCGACATCCACTTCGAGCCGTGGCAGGAGTCCATGGCTGTCCGCGTGCGCACCAGCGGCCAGCTCGTCGAGATGGTCCATCTGCCGAGCGATCTGAAGGAAAAAATCGCCGGGCGCTTCAAGGTCATGGCGAACCTTGCCTCGCATCTCAGCGGCGTGGCGCAGGACGGCAAAGTCAACATGGGCCCGGAATTCGGCAACGTGCAGTTGCGCGTCTCCATCTTCCCGACCGTGCTTGGTGAAAAGGTCGTCTGCCGTATTTTCGATCCCTCCACGCGCTCCTTCGACATTGACCGGCTGGGGCTGGAGCCGGAGACCAAGGAACGATTTATCCAGCTCGTCAACAAGCCCAACGGCCTGATCCTGCTCACGGGCCCCACCGGTTCCGGCAAGACCACGGCCATCTACTGCGCCCTCCATTATCTTCTGACCAAGCACGGCACCTCCGTCAGCATCGCGTCCGTCGAGGACCCCGTCGAGGTGCCGATCCCGACCGTCAGCCAGGCGCAGTTGAACCCCGCGCAGGACTTCACCTTCGCCGCCGCCTTGCGCTCACTGATGCGGCAGGACCCCCAGATCATCATGGTGGGTGAGATTCGCGATCCGGAGACCGCCGGCATCGCCGTGCAGGCCGGCCTCACGGGGCACCTGGTGATCAGCACCGTCCACAGCGGCACGACGGCCGGCGTGTTCGCCCGCCTTATCAACATGGGCATCGAGCCCTTCCTCCTCGCGTCCAGCATCCTGGGAGTCATGGGCGTGCGTCTGGTGCGGAAGAACTGCTCGTTCTGCGCCATCCCTTATGAGCCGGAGCCGGCGCTGCTCAAGCTGCTCACGCAGGAGGAGATTGACAACGCCTCCTTCCGCCAGGGCTCCGGCTGTCCGGAGTGCAAGGAGACCGGCTACAGCGGCCGCTTCTCGATCACGGAGCTGTTGCAGGTCAATGAGCTGGTGCGCGACGCGGTGATGGAGAAGAAGCCCACGCGGGTGATCCAGCAGTTCGCCGTGGACAGCGGCATGAGAACCCTCTGGCAGAGCGGACTCGCCCGCGCCCTCGCCGGCGACACCACGCTGGAAGAGGTCACGCGCAAGGTGGCGGCGGACCAGTTGTAAGCCTGAGACGCGCAGTGGCTGGCCACCGACGACGAGGACCGCGGCCTTCAGGCCGCAGAAACGTGAGCACGCTGATGGTCGTCCGGGCACACTTTTCAATCGCGGCGTTCTGCGGCGTGAACGCCGCGCTCCCCGACTACGTGCCCGTCATTCCAGCTCCGTCAGCCGTGTCCCCTTGCGGTCGCGGCAGGCCTCGATGTGCGTGCGCATTTGCTCCCGCAGCTCCTTCGCACCGGTGAGCGCTTCGAGCACCAGCCTTGGCGTCGTCGCGTCGTTCGTGGTCAGCACGATGTTGCCCGCGCCGGCGAGCCGTAGCAGGGCCGGTTCCTCCAGCACAGTGTCCTTCACCCGGTAGAGTTCCAGGTCGTCCGTCCGTTTGTTCACCAGCCCGGTTGTGACCTTGATTCGTTCGGTGGAAATCTCATACACGCGGCTGGCGACCACCCACCAGCGCCAGCCCGCATATGCCAGCGGGACCACCAGCAGGGCGGCCAGGCGGCTGTCGAACTGGACACTGGCGACGATGACCAGTGCGTCCACCACGATCACGGCGGCGAAGTGGGTGAGGTTGAGCACCTGGGAGGAGCTTCCGCGGAAAACCGGCTTTTCGTCGCTCATGGCAAGGTTGGATGGGGTGATGGCTGGTGCGGTCAGAATAGTCCGGCGGCGGACTGGAGGTGTCAAGGGGGCCAGCACCCCATCGGCTATCGGGGCGCATCTTGACACTGCTCCTGAAGCCGAGCCGTCGCGGTCACCGGCGCTATGTAGCGCCGGCCTCCGGCCGGCTGTGCCGCAAGCGTCCCCGCTCGCCCCACGGGGCGAGGTTGAGGGGGGCAGTGCGCGGATGCGCCCGGCTATGGGTCGGTTACTGGGACTGTCATCCGGCCTGAAAGAATGCCCACCTTCTCCTTTCCCGGCTTTTTGCGTGTTTCGCGGGCCATGCCGGGTTTCCCGGCTCAAGGATTGTTCCCCCGTGTCCCCTCATGCTAAGAACCGCGCGTGCTTCTGCACCTCATCCTCGCCGCGCTCGCGGTCTTGAGCCTCGGCATCACGCTCTGGCAATGGCTGGCCGCGCGCCGCTTCCCGCTCCATCAGCGGGTGGCGGACGTGTCGTTTGCTCCCGGCATCACACTGCTGAAGCCGCTCAAGGGCCTCGACCCGGAAACGCGCGGGTGTCTGGAGAGCTGGTTCCGGCAGGACTATCGCGGCCCGGTGCAGCTCCTCTTCGGTGTGGCGGCGGTGGAAGACCCGGTCTGCGAGGTCGTCCGCCAGCTCCTCGCGCAGCACCCGCAAGCAAACGCGCAGCTCGTCCTCTGCCCGGAGCAGCTTGGTCCCAATGCGAAGGTCTCCACGCTCGTGCATCTGGAGCGCCTCGCACAGCACGAGCACATCGTGGTGAGCGATGCGGACACGCGCGTGCCAGCGGACTTCCTCGCGCAAGTCATCCAGCCGCTGCGCGACCCGCAGGCCGGCCTCGTGAACTGCTTCTACGCGCTCACCAACCCGACCACGCTCGCGATGCAGTGGGAGGCCGTGGCTGTGAACGCCGACTTCTGGAGCCAGGTGCTCCAGTCCCGCACGCTCAAGCCGCTCGACTTCGCCCTCGGTGCGGTGATGGCCACGCGGCGCAAGCAACTCAATGAAATCGGCGGCTTCCACGCGCTGGTGGACTACCTCGCCGACGACTACCAGCTCGGGCACCAGATCGCGAAGCGCGGCTATCGCATTGAGCTGTGCCCCGTCGTCGTCGAATGCCACGAGCGGGAGCAAGGCTGGCGCGAAGTCTGGGCGCACCAACTCCGCTGGGCGCGCACCATCCGCGTCTGCCAGCCGGTGCCGTATTTCTTCAGTATTCTGAGCAATGCGACGGTGTGGACGGTGCTGGCGACAATTGCAGCGTTCGTTCATATCAGCTCGCATTCAGACAAGGGGCTTCTCGGAGGAGATTTTTCGCAAATCGAGCTACTCCTCTTAGCCCACAACTGTTTTCTGTTCATGCTCGGATGTGTGATTCGTCTCGGCGCAGCCTTTGAGTGCGATGGAAGGCTAATCATCCGGCAACACGAAAAAGCCTCAGTCTTCTTGGAAAACGCCTTCAAGATACGGAGTGATTCCGAAATGAACAGGAACCATGCGATTTCCGGATTGGAGTGTGCACGTATTTTTTGTCCGCTGCTCAAAGACCTCCTCCAAGTCCCCATCTGGGCGCTGGCCTTCCTCGGCAACACCGTCATCTGGCGCGGCCAGAAGCTCCGCGTCCTCCCCGGCGGCAAACTGGTTCCAATTGAGCCTCGGCAGAGCGATACGCGTCCCTGAACCCAGCGCGCTATGGAGTGCGGTGACTTGTCACCGCTTTCCGCAGGCGACTTGTCGCCGTCGAAGTCCGATTCACTCTCGTTTGGCCGGGCCGCCCCGGCTCGCGCCAGCCGGAGGACGCTCGGATAAACCGAGCACCAGCGAACCTCGACGGCGACAAGTCGCCTGCGGAAAGCGGCGAGAACTCGCCGCACTCCATAGCGACTCAAGCCCTCGCTTGCTTCATGGATTCGTGCGGGCGCATCTTGACACTGCCCCCCGAAACCGAGCCGGCGCGGACGCCGGCGACACGGCCCGCGGGACGCGGGCGCTACGTAGCGCCGGCCTCCGGCCGGCCGTGCCGCAAGCGTCCTCGCTTTCCAGGCGAGGCGAGGGCGGGGGCAGTGTCGAGATGCGCCTGCTTCGTGCTTCTATCGCACCCCGCACTCGACTTCCGTCCCTCGCCTCGCCACTCTCCCGCGCCGTGAAACAGACCATTGTCACCCTGGACCTGGAAGGCGTGCTCGTGCCGGAGATTTGGATCGCCGTCGCCGAGAAGACCGGCATCCCCGACCTGCGCCGCACCACGCGCGATGAGCCAGACTACGACAAGCTCATGCGCTATCGCATCGGCATCCTCGACCAGCACGGCATCAAGCTCTCCGACATCCAGGCGGTCATCGGCACGCTGGCTCCGCTGCCGGGCGGCAAGGAGTTCCTGGACGAGCTGCGCGCCCTCACACAGGTCATCATCCTGAGCGACACCTTCGAGCAGTTCGCGCAGCCGCTCATGCGCCAGCTCGGCTGGCCCACGCTCTTCTGCCACCGGCTCGTCGTGGAGAATGATCGCATCGCCGGCTACCAGCTCCGCATGGTGGACCAGAAGCGCCAGTCCGTGCGCGCGCTCCAACTACTCAACTACCGCGTCCTTTCCGCCGGTGATTCTTACAACGACACGTCCATGCTGCTACAGGCGGACAAGGGCTTCCTCCTGCACGCTCCTGAGAACGTGAAGCGGGAGTTCCCGCAGTTCCCGGCACTGGAGAAACATGCGGAGTTGATGGGGCTGTTGAAGGCGGAGTTGTGAGGAAGTAATTAGTGATAAGTATTTAGTCGGCTGCGGCGAGGGCGCTGCTCCTTGGACTAATTACTAATCACTTTCCCTCCTCAGTCCTCCGCCTTGGAATCCCGGCTGGTCAAGTCTCGCACCGCCGTCTTCACGTCCTTCCCCTCATAGAGCATCGCGTGGACCTGCTCGATGATGGGGGTGTCTATGCCGTGCTTGCGCGCGAGCTGCCAGGCGGAGCGCGCGGTGGGATGGCCTTCCACCACATGGCGGCTGGACGCGAGGAGTTCGGCCTGCGATGCACCCCGGCCCAACTGTTCACCGAAGCCACGGTTGCGGCTCAGCTTGGAAAAGCAGGTGACGGTCAAATCTCCGAGGCCGCTCAGGCCCGCGAACGTCTCGCCTTGCGCGCCGCAGGCCACGCCTAGGCGGCGCATTTCGGCCACGGCGCGGGTGACGAGCGCGGCCTTCGCATTGTCGCCGAAGCCGAGGCCGTCACACACCCCGGCGGCGATGGCGATGATGTTCTTTAGCGCACCGCCGAGTTCCACTCCCAGCAGGTCGTTGCTCGTATAGACCCGGAACGCGGGCCGGTGAAACAGACTTTGCACCACTCGGGCCGCAGCGGGATCGCTGCTGGCGGCCACGATGGCCGAGGGGATGCCGCGTGCGACCTCATGCGCGAGTGTGGGGCCGGACAGCGCGGCGACCTTGGCACGGGGAGCGCATGCGGCCAGCACGCCGCACATGGTCAGCCCGCTGTCGTGCTCAATGCCCTTGGTGACGCTCACCGCGAGCCCGTTGAAGTCCGTGAGCGCGACCGATACCTCACGAAAGGCGCGCGAGGGGACGGCCACGATGATCTCCTTCGCACCGGCCACCGCATCCGGAAGGCTCTCCACATAGTGCAACCCCTCGGGCAAGGCGACATTGGGCAGGTAGCGCTCGTTGCGACCGGTGTTGCGGAGGTCGGCGAGGTGCGCCGGGTCGTGGCCCCAGAGCGTGACCTCATGGCCCGACTCGCGGAGCAGCTTGGCGAGCGCGGTGCCCCACGCGCCCGCGCCGAGGACGGTGATGTTCATGGGGAGATTTTGCCGCGAGAGGGCATAAAGGGTGCGGAGAAGACGGGGAAACGTCCAACGTCCAACGTCCAACGCTCAACGCTCAGAAATGCCGCGCGGCACATCGTTGGATGTTGAGCGTTGAGTGTTGAGCGTTGGACGTTTCCGGATTTCATCTTTGCGTTCTCTGCGTCCTTTCGTGGCTAATTCTTCTTCTCCGGCGTCGGGGCTGGCTCCGCCTTCTTCCCCCCGACGCGGTTCTCGGTGCCGTCCCGCAGGCGCTGGATGTTGGCTTTGTGCTTGTAGATTGCGAGCGCGCCCAGCGCGGCCGAGACGCCGATGAGCAGGCCGCCGTTGCCCGTGAGCCAGACGGCCAGCGGCAGCGCGACCGCCGCGACGATGGAGGCGAGGGAGACGTAGCGGCTGGCCGCAAAGACCGCGAGCCACGCCGCCAGCGCGATGCCAAACGCCGCCGGAGCCAGCGCCGCGAAGACGCCCGCCGTGGTGGCGATGCCCTTGCCGCCCTTGAACTTGAGCCAGCAGGTGTAGTTGTGGCCGAGGATGGCGCAGATGCCGGCGATAGCAGGGTGATGCTGCCACACATCTCTAAGATATGCATCCCTCCGACTGATCTCGCCGAAATAGGGAGTGAACAAGCCGGACGCTGTCTCAGGCATGAACCCTAGCATCACCAATTCTGTCAACGCCCCGGCAGCCAACACCGCCAATGCCCCCTTCAACGCATCCATCGTCAGCACGAAAATCCCCGGCCCCTTGCCCAGGATGCGGAAGACATTGGTCGCGCCGATGTTCCCGCTGCCCATGCTGCGGATGTCCACGCCCTTCGCCTTGGCGACGAGAAAGCCGGTCGGGATCGAGCCCAGCAGATAGCTCAGCAAAACCAATGTGATGAGTGCGGCAGCCACGCGCTGAGTATGTTTCGGGAGCCCAAAGTTCAAAGTTCAAACTTCAAGGCTTCGAACGACAGGCTGCGGGGGAATGTGTCATTAGCACCCGGCTTCAGCCGGGTGAAAGCGGTTGTGGAATAGGCAAACCGTTTCAACGGTTTGCTGAGGTGGGTTGTTGTCGGAAGTCCAGAAAGCCGTTGAAACGGCTGGGTTCTCAGAGCCTTGAGGCCCACCCGGCTGAAGCCGGGTGCTAATGAGAGGGGCGTTCACCACGCTCTTCCTTTCGGACATTTGATCCTCTCACTTGCGAGGCCGGCAAGGGGATGGTTCACTCCGCCGCGATGCACCGGCTGTTACGCAATCTTGCCCGCTGGTTCATGCGCGCGGGCTTCCCGTCGGTGCGGCAGCTTCCGACCGCGCAGCTTGCCGCGTGGCTGGCGGATGCGTCACGTCCGCGACCGCTGCTGCTGGACGTGCGCCAACCGGAGGAGTTTACCGTGAGCCACTTGGCGGGCGCGCGACGGGTGGATTTCGGCAGCGGGGCAGGGGAGATTCTGGCCGGCGTGCCGGTGGAGCAACCTGTGGTGTGCTACTGCGCGGCGGGCTTTCGCTCCTCGGTCATGGCGCGGCGGCTGGTTCGCGCGGGGCACCGGGAAGTCTTCAACCTGGAAGGAGCGATCTTCGACTGGGCCTGCGAAGGCCGTCCGTTGGTCAACGGCGCAGGGCCGGCAACCAGCGTTCATCCCTTCAACTGGCTGGGCCGCCGGATGCTGCCCCGGGAAGTTTGCGCGCGCGTGGCCTCGCTGCGGCATTGATTCACTCGCTCAGATTACGAGGTCGTGACGAATCGTTGCCAAAACCCGTTCCCGCATTATTCTGTGGGTGGCCGGCACCGAACCCGTGGCGGCCCGAGGCGATTTCCCCGTGCCTTACTCGCACCCGCAGCAAATTGACAAGCAGCAGGCCTTCAAGCGGATTCCCCATCTGCTGCCCGGAGCCTTGGCGCTCGCGGCCACTGCGGGCTTCATCAACACGGTGGCGCTCGGGTTCTTCCGCACGCCGGTCAGCCACATGACGGGGGCGGTGTCGCATCTTGGGTTGAACCTCGCGGAGGGGCTTGCCATCGATGCCGTGACGTCGGTGGGCATCATCGTGGGGTTTGTGGTTGGGGCCATGCTGGCTGGCATAGTGGTGGGAGCGTGGAAACTGATTCCTGGGCGCAGCTACGGAATCGCACTTTTGATTGAAGGCGGGCTGCTGGGGCTCGCCAGCTATCTCCTGGCTCACCAACACCGCTTCGCGTTGCCGGCCATCTCCATGGCCTGTGGCCTGCAGAATGGCATGACCAGCAGCTACTGCGGATTGATGATCCGCACCACCCATGTGACCGGGCTGGCCACGGACATCGGCGTCATGCTGGGCCACTGGGCGCGACACCGGCAGATTGACTTTTGGAAGCTGCGCTTCCTCGCCTTGGTCTTCGGGGCCTTCGGTGCGGGCGGAGTGCTCGGGGCTTTCAGCGACCTGTGGATCGGGCCGGCCAGCTTGGCGGTGGTGGCCTGCGGGTGTGTGATGGCGGGCGGAGCCTATTGGTTCGCCGCCCATCGTGGCGTGGTGGACGTGATGCAGGACGCCATGCCGCAACCACCACGGACCATGAGCTTTCCCAACAAGTAACTGGCTCTTCGCTGTTTTCGGTGGAACAGGGAGGTGGGGCGGGAAATTCCAAACTCCAAAGAAACTCCAAAGCCCAAATTCCAATGGTTCAGCGTGCCCCGCCGCCAGTGCTTCCGCCCGGGTTCGGCCCTTGGCCCAAGGGCTGCCTCCGTGCCGGGCGCCCCCTCCCTTTGAAGTTTGGAGTTTGGAGCTGCTTTGGAATTTGGAACTTGGGATTTGATGCTTCTCCCACCCATGCCACCGAAAACAGCGGAGAACCAAGTAACTCCGCCGGGACTGGAAGTCCGCAGAGGTCCGTTTCACTTCCACCAGTGCGTCAACAAGGGCGCGACCACGAGGCTGGGCAGATAATTCGCCAGCGGCACCTTTCGTAGTCCAAGAATCGCCACTGGAATGCACATGACGACAAGTCCACCCGCGACGCGGATGGAGTCCAGCAGCGCCGGCTCGCGGAGATGCGTGGCCAGCACGTTGGCAGCGAGTGAGATGGTGCCCTGATACGCGAGCACCGGCACCGCCGCCAGCAGCACGCCCCGTCCAAACGTGGCCGCAAAGCCCATGGCCGCCAAGCCGTCCAACACGGACTTGAGATAGAGGATGCGGGAGTTGCCGCGCGTGCCGTCCTCCAACGCGCCGAGAATGGCCATGGGGCCGACGCAGAACAGGAGCGTGCAGGTGATGAAACCCTCGCTGAACCGGTTGTCCTCCGAGGGGTTGGCGATGCGTTCTTTCGCGTATTGGCCGAGCCGGTTCAGATTGTCCTGCAACCGGCAGGCCATGCCGACGGCATTGCCCAGCACCAACGCAAGCATCGCAATGCCGAGTTGCTTCAACACCAGCCCAAAGCTTCCGCCAATGCCGGCCCAGACCATGCTCATGCCCACCCAGATGGTGAATGCCGCGAGCGTCAGCTTGATGTAGTTCTGTGCCTGCGGGGAGAACTGGCGGGACGTTCTCAGGCCGACGAAGCCGCCGATGAGAATCGCCGCCACGTTGATGAGTGTGCCGGTCACGCGGCGAACTGAACCATGCTGGCAGCACAACGGAAAGGGCAAAGCCGGGACTTGGGTTCATGGAGTTGCTGCGTGTGTCCAAGGGGTGCGTGAGGGCCGTCTGTCGGCAAGGTGCGCGGCTCTCATGCCGCTTCAACGCTCGAACGTCGCAACGTATGCGATGGCTCCAGTGTTCAGCACGCTGAAGCGGCATGAATGCCGCGCGCCGCCTGCGCCCCGGGAGCCTGATCCACTTCAACCACTCGCATTGACACCGGCCTCGCTCACTGGTGTCATCCGCGCATGGCCAAAAAGAAATCCGCTCCTCCCGCGAAGAAAGTCCTTATTCCCATCGGCGACGCCACGGAAGTGATGGACACGTTGTATCCCATTTTCCGCCTGCCCGAGGACGGCTTCGAGGCCGTGGTGTGCGGTCCCGAGGCGCGGCTGTATCACGGCGTGTTGCACGAGATTCCGCCCACGGCCGACGGCGAGCCGAAGTGGGACATCACCCGCGAGAGCGCGGCCTATCACGTCCGCTCCACCATCGCCTTCAAGGACATCAACCCCGAGGAGTATTGCGGCCTCTTCATCTCCGGCGGGCGCGCTCCGGAATACCTGCGTTACGACAAGGACCTGCTCCGCATCACGCGCCACTTCTTCGCGGCGAACAAGCCGGTCGCCAGCGTGTGTCACGGCATTGAGATTCTCACCGCCGCCGATGTCATCAAGGGCCGCACCGTCACCACCGTGGCCAAGTGCGAACTGGATGCCCAGCAGGGCGGGGCGAAATACGTGAACCAGCGCGTGGTCGTGGACGGCAACCTCGTCTGCTCGCGCGTGTGGATGGACAATACGTGGCTGCTGAAGGAGTTTATGGCGATGCTCAAGCGGTATGTGGGGGAGTAGGTGGAATGGTCATTCCGCTACATGTGACTGTGCGGCTTAATGCTGACGTGCCGGGACTCCCTTACCGCAACCCAACATTGAAGCGGGGCAAGCATGGTTACGCCTTCTGGCGGCACATGAGACTCAAAGGGACGCTATTCACTCTGTTTCTCGAATCAAACGAGGACATCAATGTTAGCGGTTCGCGAGAATTTGATGCGATAGCCTATTTCATGCGCGATGACTTGCACCTCGAAGAAGAAGCTTCGGAGTTGCTAAGAGCTGCTCCGCAGCAGCTCTTGGATGGAAGCAGGCAACTCGGTGAGATCACCCCTAAAGAAGGCGACCGCAACTGACAAACCGTAGCTTCATGCGCCTCTTCATCCGCCGCCACTTTCTCACGACCGCTGCGTTGGCCACATGCTCGCTTGCCGCGTAACCAAGGACGTTTTACTCTTCCGTCATGCAAGCTCACCGTGCTGAAACCACACTGTCCGAGGATGGCGTTCTCACGCTGCATGGCGTCCCCTTCCATCGCGGTGAGTCCGTCGAAGTCATCGTGCTGCCTTTCGCCACGCCCGCAGCATCGGGTTCGCGGCATCCGCTGCGTGGCACCCCAGTCACGCTGGTCGCACCCACCGAACCGGTGGCGGACGCCGACTGGGAGGCTGCGGGATGATTCTGCTCGATACGCACGTTTGGGTTTGGTGGGTCCACGGCGACGCTTCGCTCCCCGCTCCCCTCAGCGCTTTGCTCGAAGATTCCGAGGAAAGCGGCATCGCCGTGAGCGCCATTTCGTGCTGGGAGGTGGCGAAGCTCGTGGAGCGTGGGCGGCTGACGTTGCCGTGCCCAGTCTCCGACTGGCTTCGGCAGGCGCTTGGCTACCCCGGCGTCCGCCTCGTCGAGCTTACGCCGCAGATTTGCGTTGAATCCACCCAGCTTCCCGGCGCATTTCATCGCGACCCGGCCGACCAAATCATCGTGGCAACGGCGCGGGTGCTTGACGTGTCGCTGGTGACCGTGGACGGCAAGATTTTGGCCTACCCGCATGTCAAACTCGCCCCAACGAGCGCCTGAGCTTGGCCCTGTCTTCAAGCCATGAACTATCCCTTCACCCGCCGTCAGTTCCTTACGACCGCCGCGTTGGCCGCGTGTTCGCTTTCTGCCGCCGCTCCCGCCCGTCGCGTCGGTCTTGGCTTCAGCCTTTATGGCATGAAGACGCTGCCGGTGGAGCAGGCGCTGCGGGTATGCTCGGAGGTTGGCTACAGCGATGTGGAACTGGCGCTCAACCCGGGCTTTCCCACGGAGCCGAAACTGCTTTCACCAGCGCAACGCAAGGAACTTCGCACTCTGATGAGCGGGCTTGGGCTGCGATTGTCCGCGTTGATGGACAACCTGAGCCTCACTGCGGATGACAAGGCGCACGCCGCCAGTTTGGAGCGCATCAAGGCGGCCGCCGAACTCGCGCATGATCTCGCGCCTGACTCGCCGCCGGTGCTTGAAACCGTCATGGGCGGCAAGCCCGCCGAGTGGGACAAGGTCAAGGCGCAGATGGCCACGCGCCTGGCTGACTGGGGCCGCGCCGCAGCGGCAGGCAAGATCACGCTCTGCATCAAGCCGCACGTCGGCAGTGCGGCACACCTGCCGGAGCACGCGCTCTGGCTGCTGGAACAAGTGAAAAACCCGGCGGTGAAGGCGGCCTACGATTTCAGCCACTACCAGCTTCGCGGTCTCGAACTCGGCAAGACGCTGGACGCGTTGCTGCCGCACACGGCCTTCATCCATGTGAAGGACGCGATTGGCGAGGCGGCGAAGTTTCAGTTCGCGCTGCCGGGGGAGGGGACGATTGACTACGCGGATTACTTCCGTCGGCTCAAGGCGGCGAACTGGTCCGGCTCGGTTTGCGTGGAGGTGAGCGGGCAGGTCTTCAGCAAGCCGGGCTACGATCCGGTGGCTGCGGCGAAGAAGTGTTACGCGGCGCTCGCGCCGGCCTTCAAGGCGGCGGGGCATTGAGGCGCAGGCGCGCGGCATTTATGCCGCTTCACCGTCCGAACGCCGATCAACGTGGGTGAACCAAGGCATTGCGCACGTTGAAGCGGCATGAATGCCGCGCGCCGCTTTCACAGCCGCTTCGCCAGTTCTGCACTGCTGGCGGCCATGACTTCCTTGTGGAGGGAGTTGCCGTGCGCATCAATCGTGACGACGGCGGGGAAGTTCTCAATTTCCAGCTCCCAGATGGCTTCAGGCGAGCCGAACTCTTCGAGAAAATAGACGTTGCGCACCTTCTTCACGCATTCGGCGAGCACCTGCGCTGCGCCGCCGATGGCGTGCAGATAGACGCATCCGTGCTCCTTGCAGGCGGCGAGTGTCTTGTCGCCCATGCCGCCTTTGCCGATGACGCCACGCACGCCGAAGTCGCGGATGACCTGCCACTGGTAAGGCTCCTCGCGGATGGAGGTGGTGGGGCCGGCGGCGGTGCATTTGTAGGAGCCGTCCGGCTGTTTCATCATCACGGGGCCGCAGTGGTAGAGGATGCCGTCGCGCAGCGAGACGCCCGGCGGCAGCGCGCCGCCCTCGTGCAGATACTTGTGCACCGCGTCGCGCCCGGTGAAGACGACGCCCGAGATGGACACCTCTTCGCCGACTTTGAGCGCGCGGACCTGGGCTTCGGTGAAGGGGAAGGTGAGGGAGGTCATGGGATGTTCCTAGAGTTTGATCGCGATTTGGTGCTGCTGGATGATTTGGAGCATGGCCTCGGCGTTGCCCTTGGCATCGTCCACGGGATGATGCGTGTGCTTGGTCTTGCGGAGGTGCTTGAAGTTCGTGAAGAAGTCCCGGGTCACGCCCTTGTAGAACGAGCCGAGATTGGTGGAGGAGAAGCCGAAGGGGTTCTCGCCAAGGAAGTGGTGGAAATACCAGTTGATGAACTGCCAGTCGAAGCCGTTGTTGTCCGAGACGAAGCGGGGCTGCCCCTTGGCATTCTGCCCCAGCCAGCCCTTGAACTCCGCCATGACCTGCTCTGCCAGAGGAAACGCGAGCGTCTCCTCGCGCGAATGTCCGCTGACCGCCAGCGCCTCGGGAACCCACTTCTCAGACACCGGCTTCAAGCGCCCATAGAACGTCCGCGAGAGGGACGGCTCCACGATGACCGCTCCGAAGGAGACCATCGAGTAGTCCCCGGGAATCGGCCCGTCGGCTTCAACGTCCATCATGACGAAGCTCATGTTGTTCTTTGGAAACTATCATGCCCAAAAGGGCACATATTCGGCGAATTTTCTGGATTTGCTTTGTGGGTCCGCATTTTTGACCAGGCGATTGTCAATCGCCTCTTGAATTAGCATCGAGACCATCGAGCGTTGCCTTTCTGGCATCTTCAACCGTTCGCGTAGGCTCGTATTCGTCATCGTGCTGTCCGAGTAATGCTTCAAGACGGCATGCTGGTAGCATGCTTCCAACCGCTCGCGGGCTGACATCTGGGCGAATGTGCGCGGAGAATACAGTGTGACCTTGAAATGGTTTGGCCCGGCCAAGAACTCGATGGGTGGCAGCCCATAAAGCTCCACTTGTAAACCGGCCTTCAGCAGTCCCGAGCCGCGCTCCTCGCAGATTTTATAGCGCCGGAAGGCTCGAGCCAAATGTTCGTTCCGGGACTCCGGCTGTGTGCCAATGAGCCGATCCAGCCGTTTCGACGGCAATAGTCCGCCTGGGTTGGAAACCTCAATCCGATCGTCGAATATTTCAACCAGTGGTCCAGTGCCGGTGATGGAGAAATCCTGATGAATGAGCGCGTTGGCAATGATTTCGCGCAAAGCGATTTCCGGGTAAAGCGTCCGCTTCTCGCGCAATGCCTGTTCGATGACTTCGCTCTGCGGCAGCAACGACATGACGAACTGCATGAGCCCCTGAAAGCTAATGGCGTAGCCCTTCGCGCCCTCTTGTTCCTGCTTGGTCTTCGCCTTGTTCAGCCCATCATAGACGATCACGCGCACCGCTTTGCGGCTGAGGTCCGGGAAATCCGCGAGTCGCCGTGCCGTTGCGATTGCGCCGAGATTGGTTGCATAGCCGCCGCCCGCCGGTTCGCGGACGATGAACCGCTCACCTGCCATCCAGGCAAGCGTCTCCTCCTGCGTGGTAGTAGCGGGGCGTTCGAGCATCTTGAAAATCGGCTCGACGTTCAGTTTTGCGGTGAACTCGAGGTCAGCCAGCAGAAGCGATGCATGAAGTTCCTCCCAGCGCGGCGTGCGACTGTTTAGCATCAGGGTGCCAATCTCCTGTCGTGAAGCCTTCCGCGTGGTGCCGCCCGAGCGGATGAAGGCATCTTCCAACCCCTTGCCCCGAATATGCACCGGTTTCACCGCTGACTCCGGCACTCGGACAAACAAGAGCCGGACCGATTCGCAATCTTCCATCGTGTGATCAAGCACTAGTGGCGGCTCAAGCCCTTGCCGTCCGAGATTGGCCAATTGATTCACCACTTCCTCGACCTTTTCCGTGGCCACACCAACCGGCATTCCTGTGGAATCCACACCGAACACGAGGTAGCCGCCGCCCGGTTGATTGGCAAAGGCCGACAGGTGCTCCGTCAGCCGCTTCTTGTCTGGTGACAACGCCGATTTCCAGTCTAGTTCATTCAACTCGTGTTTCGGTGGCACAAGGCTCGCCTTCAGCAACTCCAAGGCTTTGATGATCCATGGCTTCATCAGGTTGTTTTCAAAACAAATAGAAACTATCCTGTAATCAGGCACTTACAACGACTGAACTTGTTGCGGACAAATGAAAGCCACTCGCCAAGCAACTCCATGGCGATGCGGCCAGCAGAACGGGTAGTGACTCCCAGCCATTTTGTTTCCTCAATACAACCACTTCTCAATCTCCCCCTCCGTGCCCAGCACCACGCCCTGCCGTCGATATGCCCAGCACATGTAGCTGATGCTGACGAAGAATGAAGCGGGGACACGATTCGCGGCGCAGATTTTCACGCCCAGCAGGGTGGTCTTGCCGCCGAAGCCCATCGGGCCGATGCCGAGTTCGTTCGCGGTCTTCAGGATGTCTTGCTCCAGTTCGTCCAGTTCGGGGTTGGAGTTGCGGTCGTCGAGGAGGCGCAGGAACTGCTGTTTGCTGTATTCGTAGCCGGTCGCGCGGTCGCCGCCGATGCACACGCCGAGGATGCCCGGGCCGCAGCCCTTGCCCTGCGCCTGAAGCACGGCGTCGAGGATGACCTTGCGGCAGCCGTCGTGGTCGCGGTTGGCGTGGAGTTTCTCGGCGGGGAGGGAGTATTGCGCGCCGACGTTTTCGCACCCGCCGCCCTTGAGCATGAGGCGCACGGTGATTTCCGGGGAGCGGTGCTGGTGGAAGTGGACGGTGGGTGCGCCGGGGCCGAGGTTGGTGCCATCGTTCTTGCCGGTGAGGGAGTCCACGGAGTTCTGGCGCAGGAAGCCCTTGGCGGTCGCTTCCTTCACGGCCTCGCGCGCAGCTTCCTCGCAAGTAATTTGGTCGAAGCCGATGGGGCAGTCCACGTAGAAGATCACGCTGCCGGTGTCCTGACAGATGGGCTGGGACTTGCGCTTCGCCAGCTCGATGTTCTGGTCAATGATCTTGAGCGCGGTGGCGGCGATGGTGCCCTTCTTCTCGTTTTCGAGCGCGGTGACGAGTGCGCGGTTCACGTCGTCGGGGATCTCGGCGGAAGTCCGGCGGATCAGCTCCACCAGCGAGTCTTTCAAAGCATTCATGTGCCCGCACGGTAGGAAGCAAGGGCAGGGGTGTCAACGCGACGCGAAAGCTGAACCGAGACGATGCAGTTGAAAGTGGCGTCCCTCTAACGCGGAGACGCAGAGAACGCGGAGGAACGCAGAGTTGGACCAAGTTGTTTGGGTTCGTCGGTTGATGGCCTTCGCAGATCCCAATCTCCGCACAACTTTGCGTCCTCTGCGTCTCTGTGTTGAAGTGGCCCCTCCGATTTCAAATGCATGGTTCGGGCTGAAGCAAGTCCCGTTGGCTGGGATCGGACCGGTGCGATGTGGAGTGCGGCGAGTTCTCGCCGCTTTTGGCAGGCGAGTGGTCACCGTCAACCGACAAGGGGCATGCTTTTGCCCAGCACCGGTCAGACTCGCGCGAGCGGGGAGGTGCGGTTGTAATCGAACGATCTCATGACTTCGACGGCGACGAGTCGCCTGCGGAAAGCGGTGACAAGTCACCGCACTCCAAAGCGCGGTGGCCGTCCGCGCCTCACGAAGCGATACGTGTCGCGCACAGTTGGAGGAGCCTTCGCCGAGCAGGTTGCTGTTGCTGCTGCCTTGCCGTTTGCCCGCTTTTCCGGCAGTCTTCACGCATGGGCAACACTTTTGGCCACCTGTTCCGCGTCACCACCTGGGGCGAGTCCCACGGCGGTGGAGTAGGCGCGGTCGTGGATGGGTGCCCGCCGCAGCTCGCGTTGACCGAGGCGGACATCCAGCCGGAACTCGACCGCCGCCGGCCCGGCCAGTCCAGCATCACCACGCCACGCAAGGAGGCGGACACGGTGCAAATCCTCTCCGGCACGTTCGAGGGCAAGACGCTGGGCACCCCCATCTCGCTGATGGTGAAGAACGAGGACCAGCGCTCGGAGGCTTACACGGAGATGGCGGAGAAGTTCCGGCCTTCCCACGCGGATTACACCTATCAGGCCAAGTATGGCATCCGCGCCTGGCCGGGCGGGGGACGCACCAGCGCCCGCGAGACCGTCGGCCGGGTGGCGGCCGGGGCGATTGCGAAGAAGCTGCTGCGTGAACGCTGGGGCGTGGAAGTGCTCGCCTGCGTGGAGACGGTGCAGCATCTCCACTGCCATGTGGACGTGGATGCCCTGAAGCTGGAGCAGGTCGAAGCGAACATTGTCCGCTGCCCGGACCCGGCCGTGGCCGAGAAGATGATCGCGCTCATCGAGCAGGTGCGGTCGCAGGGCGACAGCGTGGGCGGGGTGATCGTGGGCATAGCGCGCGGGGTGCCAGTCGGCTGGGGGGAACCCGTTTTTGATCGGCTGGAGGCGGATTTGGGCAAGGCGATGTTAAGCCTGCCCGCGACCAAGGGCTTTGAAATCGGCTCCGGCTTCGGCGGCACGATGCTCACCGGCAAGCACCACAACGACGCCTTTCGCAACGTGGACGGGAAGGTCCGCACCGTCACGAACCGTTCGGGCGGTGTGCAGGGCGGCATATCGAATGGCGAGACGATCTACTTCCGCGTCGCTTTCAAGCCTACCGCCACGGTCTTCCACGAGCAGGACACCGTGGATGTGAACCTTCAGAACACCACGCTCAAGCCACGGGGTCGCCATGACCCCTGCGTGCTCCCGCGCGCCGTGCCGATGGTGGAGGCCATGACCTCGCTGGTGCTGGCGGACCACGCGCTGCGGCATCATGCGCAGTGCGGGTGACCGACAGGATGCAGTTTCCTTCGGAGCGCGGCCCTCTGGGCCGCAGCGGCTACCTTGCTGGAGGTGCTTCGGAGATTCCTACGTCATTCCCTGCTTCCAGCCGCTGCGGCCCGGAGGGCCGCGCTTCGGGGCAGGCGCGGATGCGCCTGACCGATGGCGGATCAGAAAAATCGTTTTACCACCCGCCATTCATGCACTAGCTTCGTGACGTATGGACTGGCAGCAAATTGCGGCTTTGGCGATTGTTGGGGTCGCCGCCTTCTTGCTCATCCGGCCCCGGCTTCGCCCGCGTGGGCATTGCTTCTCGAAGGATAATCCGTGTGGCTGCACGGCTGGCAGCGGTCCAGCCCCCAAGGGTTCCATCACTTATCGCGCCCGCAAAGGCGAGCGTCCGCAGGTCATCGTGAAGATGGCTTGAACCGCGCCAACCTCGCCCACCATGTCCAAGGCCAACTCCACGCTGCACTTCTCCTCCGGCTCGCCGTCTCGTCCCTCGGGCACCGCGAACGGGGAGACGGGCTGGACGCCCAATACCGACGTCTATATCCACGGCACCGGCGCGGTGATCAAGGTGGAACTCGCCGGCATCCGCAAAGAGGATCTGGAGATCACCGTCGAGGGCGCGCGCATGACCATCAGCGGCGTGCGGCGGGATGAGTGCCGGAACGGCAAGTGCAACTTTCAAGTGATGGAGATCCACTACGGCGCTTTTGAGAGCGTCGTGGAACTGCCCGGCAACTTCGATCTCGCCCAGGCCCGGGCTTCTTATCAGAACGGTTTTCTCCGCGTGGACGTGCCGGTGGCGTCCGGTGCGAAGGAGGCTTGTTAGTTTTTCTCTGAAGGATTTGGTCCCTGCGGTCATCCAACGGCGAATCAGCGGCGGACATGAGCACACCCGACACCGAATTTATCAACATCTTGAACGCCGGTTCTGGCGGGAACGACACCGCGTTCCTCCGGGCCGGGGCCAAGCCGCTGCCCGACGTGCTGCCGATCCTCGGGCTCTCGGACATCGTGTTGTTTCCGGGCATGGTGGCTCCCTTGCTGGTCGAGTCGGCCCAGAGCATCAAGCTGATTGACGACGTGGTCGGCGGGGACCGCTTCGTTGGTCTTGTGCTGCAGACCAAGCCAGAGGTGCAGGAGCCCAAGCCCGAGGAACTGTGGTCGCACGGCTGCGCGGGCCGGGTGCTCAAGATGCTCAAGTTCCCGGACAACACCGTGCGCATCCTCGTCGAGGGCCTGCGGCGGTTTCAGCTCCAGGAATTTCTTACGCAGGAACCGTATCTCCGCGCCCGCATTGCGCTCATGGAGGACCTCGCCGAGGATTCTGTCGAACTGGCCGCCCTCGCCCGCAACGCCAGCCAGCTTTTCCAGCAGATCATCAGTTTGTCACCGGCGCTCTCGGACCAGGTCAAGGTCACCTCACTGAATCAGGAAACCCCCGCGCGCCTCGCCGACCTGATCGCAGCGAATCTCAATCTCGACCTACAGGAGCGCCAGCGGCACCTCGAAATCACCTCCGTCAAGGAGCGCCTGGGCCGGCTGCTCCCGCTGCTTCAGCGCGAACTCGAAGTGCTCACGCTCGGCACGAAGATTCAGAAGGAAGTCACCACTTCCATGTCGAAGAGCCAGCGGGACTTCTTCCTGCGCGAGCAGATCCGCGCGATCCAGCGCGAACTGGGCGAGACCGATACTGCCACGGCGGACGCCAACGCGCTGCGCGAGGCCATTGACAACGCCAAGCTGCCGCCTGACGTGCGCAAAGTCGCCGACAAGGAGCTGGAGCGTCTCCAGCAGACGCCACCCGCCGTGGCCGAATACAGCATCACGCGCAACTACTTGGACTGGCTCGCCAATCTCCCGTGGAGCAAGTCCACGGAGGACAAGTTCGACCTCGACGAGGCCGGACGCCTGCTGGATGAGCAGCACTACGGGCTCAAGAAGGTGAAGGACCGGCTGCTGGAATTTTTGGCGGTCATCAAGCTCAAGCGCCAGCTCAAGGGGCCCATTCTCTGTCTCGTTGGCCCGCCCGGCGTGGGCAAGACCTCGCTGGGCCGGAGCGTCGCCGAGGCCTTGGGCCGCAAGTTTGCGCGCATCTCCCTCGGGGGGATGCGGGACGAGGCGGAGATCCGAGGCCACCGCCGCACTTACGTGGGGGCGATGCCCGGCCGCATCATCCAGACGATGCGGCGCGTCGAGAGCCATAACCCGGTTATCCTATTGGACGAGATCGACAAGGTCGGCGCGGACTTCCGCGGTGATCCATCCGCCGCGTTGCTGGAAGTGCTCGATCCCGAGCAGAACAGCACGTTCATGGACCATTACCTCGACGTGCCGTTCGACCTCTCCCGCGTGCTGTTCTTCACCACGGCGAACTGGCTGGACCCGATTCTCCCCGCGCTGCGCGACCGCCTCGAAGTCATCGAACTGCCCAGCTACACGCTGGAGGAGAAGGTCCACATCGCGCGCCGTCACCTGCTGCCACGCCAGCTTGCCGAGCACGGGATCAAGCCGAAGCTGGTGAGGATGCCGGACGCCACCATCCGCAAGCTGGCCCACGACTACACGCGCGAGGCCGGGTGCCGTCAGCTTGACCGGGAACTTGCGGCAGTCGTCCGCAAGGCCGCGCGCAGCATCGCCTCCAAGAACGGCGACGTGCAGCCCATGACGATTTCTCCCAAAGGGCTGGAGGAACTGCTGGGCCAGCCCCGGTTTGTCTCCGAGTCCGCCGAGAACATTGCCGAGTGCGGCATCGCGGTCGGGCTCGCGTGGACGCCGGTGGGAGGGGACATCTTGTTCATCGAGGCCACGCGCATGACCGGCACCGGCAAGCTGATTTTGACCGGCTCGCTGGGCGACGTGATGAAGGAGAGCGCGCAGGCGGCCTTGAGCTACCTGCGAGCGCAGGCCGTGATGCTGGGCATCGGCGACAAGGATTTTGAGAAGCACGACATCCATGTGCATGTTCCGGCGGGTGCCACGCCGAAGGACGGACCGAGTGCGGGCGTGACGATGCTGGTCGCCCTCGCCTCGCTCCTTACGCAGCGCCGGGTGCGCTCCGGGCTGGCGATGACCGGTGAGATCAGCCTGCGTGGCCGTGTGCTGCCCGTCGGTGGCATCAAGGAGAAGGTGCTCGCCGCCGCCCGGGCCGGGCTCAAGCAAGTTCTGCTGCCGGAGCATAACCGCAAGGACTGGGTCGAAGTGCCCGAAGAAGTGCGGGCGAAGATGAAGGTTCATTTCGTCCGCCGGATCAGTGACCTGATTCCGCTGGCGCTCGTGGAAGAACCAGTTGCCAAACCCAAGGCGCAAAGGCGAACGCCGGGAGGCAAGCCCAAGTGACCACGCCACCAACCCCGGCAGGGCAAGACTTCTTCGAACTCCACGTGGCGACGGAATCGGAGCGAGCGCAGCGAGCCTCTCGGTTCCATGGCCTGCGGGAGATGCTCTTCACGCGAACCCTCGCCACCGCAGTCGGCCTCCTCGCCTTGCTGCCCTCGCTCCTCGCCGGGGAGATCCTCATCTCGGACCCGGCACAGCAACGCGCCGAAGGCTTGCGCATCGCCGCCGAGGCGCGCGCCCTGGCACCCAAGACCAGCAGCACGAACACGGCGGTGCTGAAAGTCCGCGACCATCGTGGGGTGCGCTCGCAAATCCCGGTGACCATTCGCACCACGGTCGGTGACGCGACCTGGGCCACCGACTACGTCAGCGGTGATGGCCTGCTCTTTCGCGTGCTACGCTCACCGCTCGCACCCAGCCAATACCAGACTGGCCGGGTGGGCGGGGCCGCGCCGCAGCCAGCCGGCAACCTGCTGGTGCCGTTTGCCGGTTCAGATTTCTGGCTCGTGGATCTGGGGCTGGATTTCTTCCATTGGCCGGAACAGCGCCTGCTGAAGAAAGAGCAGCGGCGGGGCGAGGCCTGTTACGTGCTGGAGAGCACCACCGCGCGCCCCGCGCCTGGAGGCTACTCACGCGTGGTCACCTGGCTGGACCAAGACACGATGGGTATCGTGTGCGCGGAGGCTTATGATGCCGCCGGCAAGCTGATGAAAGAGTTCGAGCCGAAGCGGTTCCAGAAGGTCAACGGCCAGTGGCGCTTGAAGGAGATGGAGATCCGCAATCCGCAGACCGACTCGCGCACGAGCCTGATTTTCGACGTCGAGGTCCAGTAGGTGCCAGTCAAGATGGAGCGCCGGTTCCGACCCGGCGAGTTCACGGTCAGCTTGACCGGTAGGAGCGCGGCGGTCACGCCGCGGAAAGGTTGAGCGCAATGGGGCATTCGAACCACTCCTGAACTGTCCACGTTTCTGCGGCCTGCAGGCCGCGCTCCTCGTCACCAAAAGCAAAAAGGTGCGGGAAGTCCAAAGACCTCCCGCACCTTCGAGAATTCCAGCTAGGCCGGATTAATAGCGGCGCTCGCGGCGCTCGCCACCACCACCGCCGCCGCCACCGTAGCCGCCGCCGCCACCGCCGCCGCCGGAGCGGGGACGATCTTCGCGGGGACGCGCAACGTTCACGGTGAGGTCACGGCCGCCCATGTTCTTCCCGTGGAGACCGGCAATGGCCGCCTGGGCGGACTGGTCGGAATCCATGGTGACGAAGGCGAAGCCGCGGGACTTGCCGGTCATACGGTCCATCATGAGGTTGACTTCCATGACGGTGCCGTGCGCGGCGAAAGTGTCTTGGAGATCGTTCTCGGTGGTGTTGAAGGAAAGATTCCCTACAAACAGTTTGTTGTTCATTCGATGATTTGACTAGACCCACTCCTGCTTCGCCGACTGTTCCCGAATACCGGGTTTCAAATCATCACCGAACCACGTTCACCTGACGATTCACCATGCCTAGCTAACCTTGAGCAATCTAAGTGCAAGCGCACACTGCCTCATCCCCGGGAGATTACAACAGTTTTTCTGATAAATATTTTGACCCGATCTCACCCTCGCGCGGCAAACAGTTCCGCCACGGTCACCTTCAAGGCGGGCAGGAGCTTCTCGCCCAGCACCTCGCGCCCGGCGTAAATGTGCTGCAACGCCAGTCCATGCGGACTGCCGTGATACACTTCCACGTTGTCGTAGCGCGGGTCCACCATCCAGAGGCGCGGCACGGCGAAATTCTCGTAAAGCTCCTTCTTCGTCACCGTGTCCCAGCGATGGTCGGTGGAACTGACGATCTCGGCGGCCAGCCAGAGCTTGCCGGTCGCGGCGGTGACGAGCGCCAGATCAGGACGCAGCAGGGTGCCCGGCGAAAGCTGGACGATGGAGCGCGGCTCCAGCAGGCGGGCCACCGCGTTACCCGTCAACGCTGCAGCGAAGGCCCTGTGCAGGGCCGCGCAGATGTCCTCATGCCGGCCGGCGGGCGCGCGACGGAGGACCGACTCGCCTTCGATGATCTCTTCGTAGTCCAGGCTCACGGCAAGTAATCAGTGCTTAGTAATTAGTGCCAAGTTTGCAACCGTCCGCCCACCACTAAACACTAATTACTAATCACTTTCCGCCTCATCGCCCCACCAGCCCGCGCAAAAACCGCCCCGTATGCGACCGCTCATTCCGCGCCACCTCCTCCGGCGTGCCCTCCGCGACCAGCTCCCCGCCCGCGTCCCCCGCCTCCGGGCCGAGATCAATCACCCAGTCCGCCTCGGCGATGAGGTCGAGGTTGTGCTCGATGACGATCACGCTGTGCCCGGCGTCCACCAGCCGCTGGATCACTTCGACCAGCCGCTGCACATCGCTCATGTGCAGACCGATGGTGGGCTCTTCCAAGATGAAGAGTTTGGCGTTGCGCGACTTGAATCTCGGATCTGGAAGCGTGTCGGCCGCTGAATCTTTCAGGCCGCCGAGCAGATGCGTCACCAGCTTCACGCGCTGGGCCTCGCCGCCGCTCAGCGTCGGGCTGGTTTGACCGAGCTTCAGGTAGTCGAGGCCGGTGTCACGCAGCGCCTCCAGTGGTCGGCGGATGCGCTTCTGCGCCGCGAAGAATTCCAAGGCCTCCGCCACGCTCAAGTCCAGCACCTGGGCGATGTTCTTTCCGTTGAAGAGCACGTCGAGCGTCTCGGGGTTGAAGCGCAGGCCGTTGCAGACCTCGCACCGCACATAGGCGGGCGGGAGGAAGTTCATCTCCAGCTTGACCTCGCCGGCGCCGTCGCAGCCGGGGCAGCGTCCGGCGGCGCTGTTGAAGCTGAAGCGGCCTGGTCCATAGCCGCGCATCCGCGCCTCGGGCACCTGCGCAAACAGCGCGCGGATGTCATCGAAGAAGCCGACATAGGTCGCGGGTGTCGAGCGCGGCGTGCGGCCGATGGGCGACTGATCCACCTCGTAAACGGTGGCGAGGGACTCGTGGCCGGAGAGGGTGGGGGATGGGGAATGGCGTCTGGCGTCTGGGGTGGTGCGCCGTGACTGTTTGGCGAGAGCGGCTTGCACAGCGGGGAGAAGGCACTCGCGGATGAGCGTGCTCTTGCCACTGCCGCTCACGCCGGTGATGGCGACAAAACGGTTCAGCGGAAAGCGGACGGTTAGGTCCTTGAGATTGTGCGTGGATGCGTTGGTGAGGGCCAGCCAACCCGTAGGAGACGACGTGAGGAGTCTCTGACTTTTCCTCATCCTGGATTTGACAGACGCCCTCCGAGAAAGTTTGAGACTCCTTACGTCGTCTCCTACGAGGACGGGCCGCCGCTGGCCCCGGCTTGGATACTTCTTCCCCGCCTGCGCGCGGAGTTCCTGGCCGGTGATGGACGTCGCGTGCTGCATCAGTTCCTTCAACGTGCCGCTGGCGATGACTTCGCCACCCTTCACGCCTGCGCCCGGTCCGAGGTCAATCACCCAGTCCGCCTGCCGCATCGTGTCCTCGTCGTGCTCCACGACCAGCAGCGAATTGCCGCGCGCCTGCAGCTTCTTGAGCGCGCCGAGCAGCAGCGCGTTGTCGCGGGCGTGCAGGCCGATCGTCGGCTCATCGAGCACATAGAGCACGCCGCTGAGATTTGACCCAAGCTGGGCCGCCAAGCGCATCCGCTGCGCCTCCCCACCGGAAAGCGTCGGCGCGGCGCGACCAAGCTGGAGGTAGCCCAGGCCGACTTCGCTGAGAAACTTCAGGCGCTCGCGCAGTTCGGGCAGGATGTCCCGGGCGATCTCCGCATCACGCCCGGCCGCCTTCAACGTGGTGAAGTAGTCGAGGGCCTGGTCCACATTCGCGGTGGAGAAGAAGTCGATTGTGGGGGAAGCGGAGTGGTGGAGTGGTGGAGTGGTGGAGTGGCGGCGCTTCTTCCCATCACTCCCTGACTCCATCACTCCAAGCTGCAGCCGCACTGCCCGCACCACCGCATTCAGCCGTGCTCCGTGGCATTCCGGGCAGACCTCCCGCTCCTGCGCCCAACTCCACCAACTTTCCTCGACTGAGTCCGCATTCGCCCCGCGTTCCACATCCGGGATGTAGAACAGCTCGCCGAAGCCACGGCACCCGGGACACCACCCCTGCGCGGAGTTGTAGCTGAAGTTCTTCGGGTCCAGCGCGGCAAAGCTGGTGTGGCACTGCGGGCAGGCTCGCTCGGTGCTGTGGACCGTCAGTTTGCGATGGTTGTCGAGGGCGTAGAGCGTGCCATGGCCCAGTTTGAGCGCTTCGTCCACCAACTGCTGTGGAGCGCGGCTGGGAGTCCCGGCTTCAGCCGGCAGCGCGCTCGAACTACTGGCCCGCTTGGCCTTGCTGGACGCCTTGCCGGCTGAAGCCGGGACTCCCAACTTCTTCTCCAGCACCCCCACCACAATTTCCACATCGTGCTCCTTGAACCGGTCCAGGCGGAAGGGTTCATCCGTGCGGAACATCTTCCCGTCGGCACGGATCTCAGCGTAGCCATTCTTCGCGGCCCAAGTGCCGACTTCGGAGTGAAAGCCCTTGCGGTTCTTCACCACGGGCGCGAGCAGGAGCAGGTCGCCGCGTTGCTTGAGTTCGGCCAGGAGGTTTTCCGCCAGCGCATCACGGGTCTGGCCGGTGACCGCGACGTTGCACGTCGGACAGAACTGCGTCCCCAGCTTGGCGAAAAGCAGGCGCAGGAAGTGGTGAATTTCCGTGACCGTGGCGACCGTGGATTTGCCACCGCCGCGCGAGTTCCGTTGTTCGATGCTGACCGTCGGCGGAATGCCAGTGATGAGGTCCACCTCGGGCCGCGCCATCTGCTCCACGAACTGCCGTGCGTAGGCGTTCATCGCATCCAGAAAGCGCCGCTGTCCCTCGGCGAAGATCAGGTCGAAGGCCAGCGTGCTCTTGCCGCTGCCGCTCACGCCAGTAACCACCACGAACTTCCCGCGCGGGATGGCCAGCGAGAAATTCTTCAGGTTGTGATGCCGCGCACCGTGGATGCAGATGGCTGTTCCTTCTTCAAACGTGGTGTCAAAGGCATGCATCAGGTGAGACTGAGGGAACGGACTTCCGTGCGGAAAAGCTCTCCGCTACGGACCGCCTAAATCAGTTGGCGGCAGCGGCGGCAGGTCGGGCACGAAGAGCCTGCGATCAATCGCGCGGTTGAGTTCAAGCAGCACCGTCTGCACCAACGGGTCAACGCTCGGTGGCGTGGGTGGCACCGACGAATTCACGAACCGATAATAAAGCAACGGCACCCCCGTCAGATTGGAATGAGTAAGAAAGATGGGAGGTGCGCTGTGCGCCCCGTCATTGGTGTGGACACACGTCAGCAGGGGGAACCAGGTCACCAGGTTGGTGGACACCTCCAACGTGTTGGTGCTGCCGACGGGGACCATGAGTCGCAACCGGGCGTGGTCGTTGGTGAAACTAAGGAAACTCACGCGAGCGAAGGGCTCAGAAGGAATGGGTGGAAAGGGCGCTTCAGAGGCCGGTTCAGACTGGACCCAGATGGATCGCGCCGAAGGGTGCCAGATGGCAGACGTGGACACATAGCCGCTCAAGGTGGTGGAGGAAACTGCAGTTAGCACCTCATGGCTGGGCTTCTCCTCCGCCCGGACGACGGTCATGAACGCGAGAAGGCCAGCGGCGAGAAAGCACACTATCCAACACGGCACTACCCGCACTCGAAATGATCCGCGCCCAAGGTTTATGGGGAACAGCGCGCTCATCGGGCCGAGGTATTGAGGCGCACTTCATTTGTGATCACAGGCGAGACCGGCCCGGATGGACGCATGATCCGGCCTGTAACGGGGGAAATGAAAGGGGGCACGGTATCACCTTTGGAGGGCGGTATGGTCGGTGTGGTTGTGGGCGGTGGTGGTGGTGCATCTCCAGACAGCCGGTAGAATACCCGGCCAAGGGCTGGATCTTCTGTCACTGCAAAGGTTACCTGGGTGCTTGTGGAGATCGTGGAACTAAGCTGAGTCCAAGTGCGCAGGTCCAAGGAAACCTCCAGATAGTAATTGTGTCCCGCCGCGCAAGGTGAACTCAGCGATTTGGCTCCAGTGCCGTCCCGGGTAAGCGTCAGGCCTAGTTGGGGATTAGGGGGAGGAGGACCGCCGGTATCGGGGGCGCTGATGATCACACTGGTCGGAGACTGGGCAGCGGAAGAACTGGCGATGATCGAAGCTGTCACTCTGGGTTCCTCAATTGGCCAGGCCCGGAGCAGCCCAAGCCGAACCGCTTCTTCCAAAGCTGCGAGCGACTTTTCCCGCAAGCTGGCCGTCTCTTTGTGCGCCGCGGCGGCGAACGAGAGGCAGGCCATGCTCACGACAAAGAGCGCCCCGGCTTTTCCCCAAAGCGACATCCAGCATCGGAACTGGCGTTTCTGGCTTGGTCTCATTGTCACGCTCACTAAATCGTTTCAGCGAAGGGCTGTCGAGTCGTTCTTTCTACTGATCCATGGATTGCTTCAGCGCGTTTCCAGTATGGCTCCGCTCACACGCCGCGACCTGCTCCGGCGTGCCGGCGATGACCAGTTCACCGCCCGCGTCGCCAGCCTCCGGCCCGAGGTCAATGAGCCAGTCGGCGGCGCGGATGACATCGAGGTTGTGCTCGATGACCAGCACGGTGTGCCCCGCATCCACGAGTCGCTGGAACACCGCCACCAGCACCCGCACGTCATCGAAATGCAGGCCAGTGGTAGGCTCGTCGAAGACAAACAACGTGGGCGACGACGTGAGGAGTCTCTGACTGGGAGCCGGGGGATGGGGGATGGGGGATGGCGTCTGGGGTGCGGTCCCGGCGCGCTGTTTCGCCCACTGGCGGATTTCCTCCACGGTCGTGCTCTTGCTGACGCTTTTCACTTCGGCTGCGGCTGAGGAAGCACTGGCCTCGGCGAGATGCGCCGCGAGCTTCAGTCGCTGGCTCTCGCCGCCGCTCAAGGTGTTGATTGGCTGGCCCAGCCGCAGGTAGCCGAGCCCGACCTCCTGCAAAACGCGCAGCGCCGCCGCCGCGCGCAAAGCCGGCTTGGACTCCGGCAGGGCCGCGAGGAAGAGGAGGGATTCATCCACGCTCGCCGCGAGCAGGTCCGCGATGGACCACTCCCACTGCGTAGCAGCCGACGTGAGGAGGCTCTGATCTTTCTTCTTTCGAGCTGTTGCTGCTGGGAATTCAGAGTGAGCCTCCTCACGTCGGCTGCTACCGACCTTGATCTCCAGAATATGGGCCCGATACCTCCGCCCCTCGCACGCCGGGCACTTGATGAAGATGTCGCTGAGGAACTGCATCTCGATCTTCTCGAAGCCCGCGCCCCGGCAGCGGTCGCACTGGCCGACGGCGGAATTGAAGCTGAAGGCGCTGCTGTTCAGGCCGCGCTGCTTGGCCAGTTCGGTGGCGGCGAAGAGGTCGCGGAGATCATCGAAAGCGCCGATGTAAACGGCGGGGTTGGAACGCGGCGTTTTGCCGAGCGCGCTTTGGTCCACGAGGATGGCGCGGGTGAGGTGCTCGGCACCTTGAAGTTGATGGGATGAAGGGTGAAGGGTTGAAGCGGCTACAGAATCGTCGTCGCCGTCTTTGTCCGCTGAGTCCAGCCGGTCGGAAGCTTTGGCGACGCTCTGCGCTTTTGAATTTGCGATTTGAGATTGCAGGCGGGCTTGAAGCGCGGGCAGCAGGCAGTCGCGCACGAGTGTGGATTTGCCCGAGCCGCTTACGCCGGTCAGGCAGACGAAGCGGCCCAGCGGGATGGAGAGGGTGAGGTTTTTGAGGTTGTGGGCGCTCGCGCCCGAGAGGGTGAGGAACGGAGTGGTGGAGGGGTGGAGGGATGGAGCGGTGGGCATGGGCGGCGCGTGGCTCCGATCGCTCCATTGCTCCATCACTCCAACAATCCGCCTCTCCCGTGTCCCCACCCGCTTCCGCCCGCTCAAATAAAGCCCTGTCAGCGACACCGGATGCGGCAGCAGTTCCCCGAGCGTCCCTTGGAAAACCAGTTCTCCGCCAGTCTCGCCGTGCCCAGGGCCGAGATCCACGATCTGATCGGCGGCACGCATCACGGCGGCTTCATGCTCCACCACGACCACGGTGTTCCCCAGGTCGCGGAGTCGCTGGAGGATGATGACGAGGCGCGCGGTGTCGCGTGGGTGCAGGCCCACGCTCGGCTCGTCGAGCACGTAGAGTGTGTTGACCAGACGGGTGCCGAGGCAGGTGGTGAGGTTCACGCGCTCCGTCTCGCCGCCGGAAAGCGTGCGTGTGGCGCGGTCCAGGGTGAGGTAACCGAGGCCGACCTCGGCGAGATAGCGCAGTCGCGAGGTGACTTCCTCCAGCGCGTGATGGATTGGGTCTGTGGTGTGTTTCGTGTTGCGTGTTGCGTGTTGGCGGGCGAGCGCTTCGAGGACTTCCAGCGCGCGGGCGACGGGGAGCGAGTAGAAATCGGCGAGGGAAAGCCCGTGTTCAGTATTCAGTGGGTCAGTGGTCAGTGGGGAACTGGTGCGCAGGGAAGCGTTCGGACTGAATGCTGAGCACTGATTACTGAACACTGAACATTTGAAGAGCAAACTCTCCGGCTGCAGCCGCTTCCCATCGCACGCGGGGCAGCGGGTGTAGCTCCGGTAGCGCGAGAGGAGCACGCGCACGTGCATCTTGTAGCTCTTGCTCTCCAGCCAGCGGAAGTAGCCCTTCACGCCATACCACTTCTTGGGCCAGGAATTCGCGGGATCGCTGGAGTCGTAGCCGGGGTCGCCGTCAATCACCCAGCGTTGATGGTCGGCGGACAACTCCTTGAAGGGCACGTCCATCGGCACGCCGAGCTTCTTGCAAAACTTCGCCATGTCCGCCTGCGATTCCGCGCCGGTGCCCGTGCGCCACGGCCGCACCGCCCCCTCCGCCAAGGAGAGCGAGCGGTCAGGCAGCGCCAGCTCGTAATCAATGCCGATGACACGCCCGAAGCCCTTGCAGGTGGGGCACGCGCCGACGGGGTGGTTGAAGGAGAAGAGGGCAGGGGAGGGCTCGCGGTAGTCGAGGTTGCACCCGGCGCAGTGGAAGCGGTTGGAAAAGGAAAAGGTTGAAGAGTTGAAGGGTTGAAGGGTTGAAGCGGGAGGGCTGCTCGGTGTCTCTTCAACTCTTGAACCCTTCAACCCTTCTACTCCTTCCACCGCTGCGCTTCCATTGATAATGCGCACGGCCAGACGCCCTTTGCCAAAATGATACGCCTGCTCGCAGGCTTCGATGAAGCGCGAGCGATTGGCGGCGGTGACCTTCACGCGGTCTTGAATGACGGTCAGTGCGGAGTGCGGAGTGCGGAGTGCGGAGTGGGCAGCCGCGTCCTCGACACGCACGATTTCACCGTTGATCAGCAACCGCTGATAGCCTTGCTTGGCGATCAGTTCGAGCGATTCCTTGAGCGACAGCTTCTCAGACAGGGCGAGGTCGAACGTCACCAGACATTCTGCGTTTGAAGGGAGCCTCCTCACGTCGGCTGCTACCGGGTCGGGACTGATGACTGAACACTGATTACTGATCACTTCCCAAATCTTTTGCGGCGGCTCCTTCTCCACCGGCTTCCCGCACTTCCGGCAATGGAGCGTGGCCAGGTGCGGCCAGAGGACTTTCAGGTGGTCGCAGATTTCCGTCATGGTGCCGACGGTGCTGCGGGTGCTGCGGACGGCGTTCCGCTGCTCGATGGCGATGGCCGGCGGGATGCCCTCGATGCTGTCCACCGCCGGCTTGTCCATGCGGTCGAAAAACTGCCGCGCGTAGGGCGAGAAGGTCTCGATGTAGCGGCGCTGGCCTTCGGCGAAGAGCGTGTCAAACGCGAGCGAGGACTTGCCGGAGCCGCTCAGGCCGGTGATGACGATGAGTTTGCCGAGGGGCAGGTCGAGGTCGAAGCCCTTGAGATTGTTGTGCCGCACACCGCGGAGGCGGATGACTTTGGCGGGCGGCGGCTTCGACATGCGCGCGGAAGGTAGGAGAGGATGGGGAGCGAGGCAAGTGGCGGAAGGCGTTGCCCGCGAAACACGCGAAAAGACGCGAATAGGGGACACAGGAATTCTCTGGCCTTTCGCGCTGTTTCGCGTGTTTTGCGGGCAAAATTTCTGCTTGGAGCCGGCTGGCCCATGGCTACGCTCAAAGCACTCACTATGAAGACCGCCATCCCGGCCTCGTTTTCCCCTCCCGGCTGATGTTCAACCGAAAGCCACCCGCGCCGAAGCAGACCACCGCCGATGTGCTCGATGACATGGCGTGTGCGGCGGCCTTCGCCCAGCAGGTCGCGCTGCCGCGATGGTTCAAGATAACGGCCGCAGTCAGCGTGCTCGGCTTGCTGCTCACAGCTCTCCTGGCCTTCTTAAAAGGCGGCCATTGGACGGAGGCTAGGTCGGTGCTTGGCACCGCTTCCGCCGGACATTTGCTTTACGCAATTTTTCGGCTGGGGATGTCTTCAACCTGTCCGCGATGCGGTCGGAACATCCGGCATTGCCCGCCAAACTATTGCCACCGCTGCCGGAATCCTTTGAGCAGTGAGCGGTGCGAACCTTGTGAGGTGGATTTTTCTATGAGCGGCAGCCTCTTTGGCTTGTCCGGAAATGCCGGGAACGAGCTTCCCGTCCGCTATTGCCCTGGTTGCGGGGCCTACGTAAACAGCGATTTCGTTTGGACCCCGGAGTCCAGGGATTGACCACCCTTTCTCCTGCCCATACGCTCCCTGCCACTCGTCATGAAAACTCCGTTCCTCGCCCTGCTTTCCCTCACCGCCATTGCCTCAGCCGCTGAGCCACCCCAGCCCAAGTTCCGCGCGCAGGACATTGATACCGCAGTGAACATTGGCTACGGCATCGCCATCGCCGACGTGGACGGCGATGGCAAGCCGGACATCCTCCTCGCCGACAAGAACACCATCCAGTGGTATCAGAACCCCTCGTGGAAGAAGCACATCATCGCCGAGAACCTCACGCCGCAGGACAACGTGTGCATCGCCGCGCAGGACATTGACGGCGATGGCAAGTGCGAGGTCGCCATCGGCGCGGGCTGGAACCCCGGCGAGACCAGCGACGTGACCAAGAGTGGTGCGGTCTTCTACCTCCTCGCCCCCAAGGACCGCACGCAGAAGTGGGAGGCCGTCAAGCTCCACCACGAGCCCACCGTCCACCGCATGCACTGGGTCAAGGCTCCGACCGGCAAGTGGGACCTCATCGTCAAGCCCCTGCACGGGCGTGGGAACAAGAACAACGAGGGCGATGGCAGCAAGGTTTACGCCTACACCATGCCCGCCAACCCGAAGGACGCGTGGAAGCTCTCGCTCGTCAGCGACTTCACCCACGCCAGCCACAATTTCCAGCCCGTCAACTGGGACACCGACCCCGAGCATGAACTCGTGACCGGTGCGAAGGAAGGCGTCTTCTGGTTCGGCCGCAGCACCGGCGAATGGAAGAAGCGGCAAATCTCCGACCAGTGGACTGGCGAGGTCCGCGACGGCAAGCTCCCCGGCGGCACGCGCTTCCTCGCCACCATTGAGCCGATGCACGGCACCACCAGCGCCGTTTACACCCAGCCCACCGCCAAAGGTCTCTGGCCCCGCCTCGTCCTCGACGACACGCTCAAGGACGGCCATGCGGTGGCGGTGAACGACTTCCTCAGCGTGGGCAGCGACCAGATTGCCATCGGCTGGCGCGGGATGAGCCCCAAGGGCGTGCCCGGCGTGCGCCTCCTCACCCCGCTGGACAAGGACGGCAAGACCTGGCGCAAGACCGACCTGTCCGGCCCCGAAGTGGCCATCGAAGACATGAAAGCCGCCGACCTCAACGGGGACGGCAAGCCCGATCTGATCCTCGCCGGCCGCGCGACGAAGAACCTGCGCGTGCTGTGGAATGAGACGGGGAAGTGATAAAGCACCCTCCCTAGCGAAATGAGCCAACAGTGTGAGGTGCTAAGCAAGCTAACAAAGCATCCGTTAGCAGAGGTTCCACTTTCCGCTGACCAACCTGATCTGTTGGGCTTGGAGCCGATCGCCAAGGTCATCTTCAAGTCGCTACAGCGCGCGGATGAACTGGACTCCCGCATGTTGGGGGTCTTTGGGCCGTGGGGGAGTGGCAAAACCACGCTGCTGGGAATGATCAAAAAGCAGTGCGATGCTGATCTTGCCCCAGATGGCAAAAGCAAATGGCTTTGGTTGACGTTTGACGCATGGGTTCACCAGACGGAGAAGATGCTTGTGTTGGCGATTGTCCATACAGTTGCCAAGAAGGGCGACAAGGACATTGAGGATGCTTTGGCAAAGCTCGCATTCGCGGCAGGATTCGGTTTGGGCAACCTCATCCTCGCGACCGCTTCTGGCGGAACGCTCAATCTGGACAAGGTCAAACAAGTGCTAGCGGAGGATAAAGGCACCGAGTCTGAGCTGACCAAAGAAGAGGCCATCCGAAAAGCTTTCAGGGAAATCGTAGCCAATGTCCTGAAGACCAGAGGCGTGGAGCACGTAGTTGTCGCTGTGGACAATCTAGACCGTTGCCGCCCCGAAATCGCCATCAGCGTGTTGGAAAGCCTCCACATCATCCAAGAAGTGGAGAAGTGCACGTTTGTCGTCACGGCGGATCAAGACGTTTTATCGAGTTTTCTGAACCGGGCATACGAAGGCACCGCGCTCAATGGGGCTAGGTATTTGGAGAAAGTGTTCCCTGACTACTTCCGGATCCCTGATCCATGGGTGCAACGAGATGTCACAAAAGATTCCCCGTCCGGAGACAAGATATGGCGGTTGATTGAAGCAATCTTCCCAAAGGAGGGAGCGTGGAATCGCAGCGTTCCTAATCTGTCACGTCGGGTTTGGGTTCATTGTTCACAGCCCCGGGTCTTGCGCAATCCGCGGCGGATCAAACGGATTCTGCGACGACTCTGTCTTATGGAAGAGGAGGTCAAGCTTACAGTTCCACTTTTAGATGGTGTGCTATTTTTGATCATGCTCAGCGATGTGTGGCCTGAGGCATACGCCTTTTTTCAGCACGCAGATAAACGTCAGTGGCTGAACTGGCTTCGAGAGTTTAACCCCGGATTCTCCAGCGTAAGAAACACGGACGCCATGCTTGCTACGGACGAGGATTTTAAGAAGTATGTAACCGCAATAATTGGGTCGTCCCCTCCGGCTGAGTATCAACTCGAAGATCTGAATCATTTGAGGAATTGCGGTGGGTTAGTGGCCTCTCTTGGTCTTTGAAACGCAGACCGGCCAATACGAGTATCCGGCAATTTTCAGAACTTCGTCACCTTTCTCCCTCCCGCTGGGAGAATGGACCAGGCGTGGCTGCGTCGTGTCCCGGCGCGCGGTCGCGTAGCGACCATCCGATGGTAGCCGTGGGTTTCAACCCACGGAAATCACCGGGAAGCGGCTGCGTCGCGTAGCGACGCTTGAATGGTGCTCTTGGCTTTCAGGCGTCGCTACGCGACGCACCTGATTTTCAACGTAACCGTGGGCTGAAGCCCACGGCTACCTTCAGGCCTCGCTACGCGAGGGGCCCATGCGTAGCGGCTGTGCTTGGCGGTTGGTGTCGCACCTAATCGCGTGCCACAGGGCGTTGCTCCCGGAGCGCGGGTCTGTGACCCGCAGCAGGTTTCGTAGGTCGTGGCCGCTGATTCTTGCTAGCGGGATAGGTTGTCGGAAGTTGCTGCGGCAGACCCGCGCTCCGCCCGCCTCACGGCTTTTCGACCAATTTCAGTTGCAACAAATAGCCATGCACTGCACTCCCGGCATCATGCGCGTCCTGCACCACGATGAAGAACCGCCCATCGGCGGGCAGGGTGAAGGTGAGGCGGGGGTCGCGGTCGCCCGGTGAGTCGTCGGCGGAGGCGAGGAGCGTGTTGGTGGAATTCCAGAGGGTCAGCGTGGCGTCCAGGGGAGAGCCGAGGCGGCTGGCGAGAATCTCGGCGGTCACGCGCTGGCCGGCCTTGCCCTCGAATGCGAACACATCCACGTCCTGCGCGGCCTTGATGCCGCCGCGCACGGTCGTCGGCAGCTTCACCAACTGCGGCTTGGCGAACGAGCCGTTTTCCTCAGCCTCCTCCGTGAAGGCCATCGGGTGCAGCACGGCGAGCCGGGCCGGGGCGGACTTCCCGTCTGGAGCCCCCACAGTGAAGACTGCTTCGTCCCCCTTGAAATCAGCGGGCACGAACACCGCAGCTTTCACCTGCGTATCTCCGAAGCGTTCCTTCTTCTGGTTCTGCGGCACGTCCGCCTTGCCCTTGGAAGCGACGTTTGCACGCACCAGCGGGTCGGCGAAATCGAGCGCCGTGGCCGTGTCGAGATTCAGGCCCCGGATTTCGATCGTGTTGGTCTTGCCCGCCACCACTCCCAGCGGCACCGCCACCAGGACTTTGGGCTGCTTGTCCTCGGATTTCTTGCCCTCCTGCGCGGTGGCGGAGAATTCGACCAACAAGGCAAGGCATGCGAGTAAGGCCATCCAATGCTGGCGGTGAAACCCTGCAGCAGCGGAAGCGCTAAAAGCAGGAGGACCGCGACGTTCACGTCGCTTCACCGTCCGTATACCCCATGACATGCGGTTACCAAAGAACGCCGCCCCTTGAAGCGGCATGAATGCCGCGCGCCACGCCGTTGGCTTCCGCCCGGCTTCGGACTTCGGGCCAGGTGCGGACAGAGAAGCATCGGATGTCATCACCGGGAAAGTTTAGCGCCGTTCGTTATGGCTGGCTTGCGAATACTTCGCCGTCATCAGCGCGGTTGCGTGCTCCAGCACCTCGCCTGTTTCGGTCAGCGCCTCCCAGTTCGCCTGCCAGTTCTTGGTGGCTGCCTCGCACATCGCGTTCTCCCACGCCGTTCGCGACAGGGAAATCGGGGGCGGTTGCACGGACCCTTGAATGAGCAGGCCCAGCTTGTTCCGCCGCTGCGCCGCCCCGGCGATCTTGCGCCCTTGCCACAGCACGTCGAACTGCTCCCACCCGATGAAGCACTGCCCCGGTGTGGACTTGCGGCAGCACGCTGCGAGTTCAGTCGTCACGCCGAGGCGGGTGAACGCCGCGCGCACCCACTCATGCACCCGCCGGTAGCTGTCCACCGCGTTGAGCGCGTGCCACGGGTGAGCGGGTGGAATCACCACGCTGTAGGTCCAGTCCGCATCGTGCGGCACCAGCCCGCCGCCGGTCGGACGACGGATGAGCGGGCGCAGCAACGTCGTGCGCTCGATCTCCGCGAACTTTTGGAAGTAGCCGAAGGTGGCCGCCGGCTCCGTCCACGCGTAGAACCGCAGGGCCGGCCTGCCTAGGCTGCCGACAGCTTCCAGCAGCGCCTCATCCAGCGCCATGTTGTAGGCGGGTTCACATGGTCCAGAGTTCAGGAGAGCCCAGGATGCAGCGGTGTCCGCGACCCCGGTAGGGTGAGACTCCGTCGAACCCCATTTGCCGACGGAGTCGGCGCGAGCGGAGCGAGCATCTTGGGAGAGCTGAACATCACCCGAGATGCTCGCTGCGCTCGCCTCGCTCCGCTCGAGATGGGGCTCGACAGAGTCTCGCCCTACCGGCGTGTTGGCAGAAGGCCGCTCGGTCATGCGCTTTACTTCCCCGCCTTCGGCAGTGCATCCACGAGCACCGGCCCCGCCTGCGGCTGCTCGGCCTTGTAGTCCAGACCCAGCAACGCAGCCGCCGTCGGGGCAATCTGGTTCTGGGTCACGGTCTGCACGTTGGTCCGCTCGCCCAAGGCCGGGGTGTCGGGGCCGAGCGCGCCCATCCAGATGAAGCCGGAGCCTTGGATGTTCTGCCCATGATTCTTCCACGACACGTTGTTCGTGCCGCGTCCGTGGTCGGTGACGAGCAGCAGCGAGGTGTGGCCGCGCATCTCGGTGTCGGCCTGAGTGGCTTCCCAGAGTTCGCGCACGAAGCGGTCGAAGTTCTGGACGGATTGAAGGTAGTGGTCGTAACGGCCTTCATGCGCCCACTCGTCCGGTTCGCCATAGCAGACATACATGGTCCGCGGTTTTTTTGTCTTGAGATGGTCCAGCGCGGCGGCGTGGATGAAGGTGTCGTAGGTCATCATCGAGCCCCACGTCGGCGTGTGGTCGGCCACCAGCTTCTCGAGCAGTGCCAGGTGCGGGTTGAACTTCGGATCGGTCTTCTCGAACCCGGTCCAGATCGGCACGCGGCTGCGGTCCCGGTTGATGATGTAGGGGATCACCTCCCAGTTGCCAAAGGCCGCGACGCGCCCGGCGAAGGCCGGCTTGCCGTTCAGCCATTCGAGCACCGTGACATTCGGGTTCGGTTTCTTCGCATTGCTGTCAATGCGCGGGTCTGCAAAGCCGCAGAGAATCTCGCTGTAGCCGGGGTAGGAGAAGTTCTTGCCGTTGGTGACATGGGCCACGCTGCCCTTGTGCTGGTTGCCGTAGAGCTGGCCCTGTCTCGCCAGGGTGCTCCAGAAGAACGGCATCAGGACCTCGCGCCTCGCCTCGGGCGTCTCGCGCCAGAAGGCCTTGCGCACGTCATTCGATTTCGGGACTCCGCCGAATTCCTTGCTGATGAGTTGCTCTTCCGCGCCGGTGAACACCTCCTGCCAGCGCAAACCGTCCGCCATCACGATCAGCGCGTGACGGGTCTGCAAGGCTGGCGCAGCGGCGAAAGCTGGCGCGGCGAAAGCGCTGCACAGCCAGACAAACGACAGCAGCCGGATAGCGGCGCGGTAGTTCGCAGGCCATGTGGAGTGCGGCGAGTTCTCGCCGCTTTCTGCAGGCGACTTGTCGCCGTCGGAGTCCCGCGACGTTGAGTTGGAGAAGGTGCCGTTACGCTGGCGCAAGCTGGATGCGCACGGCGCAGCCGAAGCGCCGCTAAACTTCGACGGCGACAAGTCGCCTGCGGAAAGCGGTGACAAGTCACCGCACTCCAAAGCCCGCGTCCTGAAAGCTTCACCCATAGGGCGTGGGTTTGATACGGCCAGGTGGTCTGTATGCGGACTTGGTTTCATTGTGGTTTCACCGGACGCTTTCATTTCGCGTTCATTCGCGTGTTTCGCGGGCAGTCAATCCGGCTTCGCGGCTCCCGGCTTCTCCGCCTCAAACAGCGGCAGCGACAACTGCCATCGGATCGCCGCCAGCCGGAGCACGAGGATCGCCCCGGTGCTCAAAATGGTCAGCCCCATTTCGTTGCCGACGTGCGGGCGCAGGGCGATGTGCAACGCCACACCGGCCAGTGCCGCCGTCGCATACAGATGAATCTCCGGTCGAAAGACCAGTGGAATCTCCCCCACCAGCACATCGCGCAGGATGCCGCCCGCCACGCCCGTGATGACCCCCATCGCGACCGCGACCGATGGACTGAAACCCAAGGCCAACGCCTTCTTCGCGCCGATGATGCTGAAGAGTGCGAGCGCAAAGGCGTCCGCCACGTGCAGCGCGGTCTTTGGCGGGTGCCGATGCCGCGCAAAGAAGAATCCCGCCACCGCGACGCTCACGGAGGTGAGCAAATACTGCGGCTGACGCACCCACAGCACCGGCGTGTCCCCCATGAGCAGGTCACGCAAGGTGCCGCCACCGAGCGCCGTGACCATCGCGAGCACCACTACACCGAACAAGTCCACGCGCCGCCCCCGCGCCGCAAGCACCCCTGTGAGCGCGGCGACAGCGATGCCAAAATGTTCAAGCCAGGTCTGCATCAGTCAGCCGCGAAAGGGCACAGAGAGCGCAAAGGGGAGAGGAGTAGTGTTTGATTCCGGTGATCTATGATCGTCGCGTTCAACTGCTCTTCTTTGTGCTCTATGCGTTCTTTCGCGGCAAAATCAGTCTTCAAAATTTTCCATTGGTCCCCGGCCATTCTTCCTTCGGCCACGCGGGCAGGTTCGCCACGCTGGCGAGGGCCTGGTTCGTGATGGGGATGCCCCAGGCCTGAAAGAACGGCCCGAGGTTGCGGTTCACGGTCTTGCTGAAGCGCACCATCCACTGGTCCATGCGGTCGGGGTTGGTCTTGGGTTTGTCGGCCGCCGGCAGCGCGCGATACTCCGCGAACACCTTCTGATACGGCTCCCAGCCGAACGCGTGCTGAAGCTGCACATACATCGAGAGCGCGAGAAACGGGTCGGCCTTCCACTTGGCAAAGTCGGGCTTGCCACCCGCCGTATATTTGCGGAAGTGCTCCGCCACCACTGGCAAGCCGACGCGTCCGTTCGCCGGCTTCGTCCCGCCGAGCCGGTCAATCACATACATGGTGAAGAGATTGCAGGTCACTTCGCCGGTGCCCTCGAAGGTCCACTCGCCGCTCTGATGGTTGTGGCCGATCTCATGGCCGATGCCCCAGTCGCCCTTGCGCATGTGCGCCACGTCCGCCAGCCGGCGGGTCACGTCCAGATGCGTCATGATGGGATAGCCGCTGTGCATGTAACCGGCGGAAATCTGCTCATCGCACACAATGCGCTCGGCGCGCGGGCGGTCTCTCGGGATGGCGGCGAGATCAGCAATGAGATCAAGGGTCTCGTCCCAGACCTTCATCAACTCAACTGGATCTTCGAGATCGCGCAGCACGTTGGCGGGCAGCGTCACCACGACCTTCTTCGTCTCCAGTTCGCCCCAAGGCGCGGGGGCGGCGCGCAGATCCTTCCACTCGGCCAGCGTGGTCTTGCCGTGGACGTAATGCGGCGCGCGCACGGCTCCGGCGATTTCCACCTTCACCTCGCCGGTATCAGCGGCCTTCGGCAGGTCCACATAGATGAGACCGCCGAAGGCATTCGCCACCTTCGTCTCCGCTGTCTTCACCGGGAAGCTGCGGGAAACGTCGGGGAAGCGTTTCCAAGTATCGAGGTGCCACAGCGAGTCCTTGTGCGCGCCGAGGATGATCTTCCAGCCAGCACTGGTGGCACTCGCCGGAACGCGCACGGTCACGACTTCTCCCGGGGCGGCGTAGTAGCCCGTGGAGTGCCAGCCGGGCACGCGGGTGTTCACGGCGATGGTCACCGTCTCACGCTTTGCTTCAGTGGCGACGCCCCCGGGGAAGGCTGCGGCTGCTGGATGCGCCTTCACCTGTCCCGGCGGCAACGTCTCCAGTTCGCGGCCTTCGAGGGACACCAGCACGCGTGCGGCGAGCTGGTCGGACTTCACTGGGGTCTTGGCCGTGGGCGTCGTGTTGACGCCGGGCTGTGCGCGCAAGGCACGGAGCTTGGGCAGGAAGGACTGGTCGCCGGCGGGAAGGCTTTGCGCGGCGTCGGTGAGGGTGGCGCTGGCCTGGGCGAGATCGTCCTTGGCCAGCTTGGTTCCGCTGCGGGCTGCGTCGAGCGCTTTGCCCGCGTGCAGATAGGCAGACGACACGGGGCCAACACTAAAACCCTTCGCCGTGGTCTTGCTCACCGTGCCACCCGACACGACGAGGCCGAGCGGTGCGAGCAGCTTGTTGCCGGCAAATTCGTTGGCGAGGTTCTTGCCACCCTGCGCCCAGCCCCAGCCGGTCGAGCAGGTGATAAGCCCGCCGCCGTCCGCGATGAACTTCGCGATGGCCGGCACGTCCGCGTCAGTCAGGGAGTGCGCGGACAAGACGAGCACCTGGCCGGGCTGGAGTTGGGCCAGCGCGATGGTGGCGACGGTGAAGCCACGCTTGGCCAGAAAGTCGGCCAGCGGCTTGGATTTGGGCACGACGACCGTGGGTTTGTCGGCCCCACCCGCCCACTTGATCGCATTGGCCAGCAGTGTGGCGGTGTCGAGTTGATCGAGATTGGCCGGGTCGAGATACCCCGTGTGACCGAAGGCGACGACGCGGCCCTTGTCCGTGCGGGCGGCTGCGACCACCGGTGCGAACGCGGTCTTGCCGTCCTTGCCCGCGACCACGGCAAACGCCTGTGGGCCGAAGACGCACAACTGGCCCGGCGCGCCCGGCGCGGCGATCTCGGTCACGCCTTTGGTGAGTGCGGTGAAGTCGGTATCAGCGGCGGGCAACGAGCCAGGCAGCGCGAGAAGCAACGTGCCGAGGAGGATTCGGTTCATAGTTCAGGAGTAGCGGTCAGGGGAAAGCAGCGAGAGGTCGAACTGCGGCGGCTCATCGGAAAGCACTTGGGCCATCAGCCGGCCGGTGATGGGACCGAGACTCAGGCCCATCATGGCATGGCCGGTGGCGAGGGAGAGGTTCGAGAATTTCGCGGTGCGACCGACGTAAGGCAGCCCGTCGGGCGAGCACGGGCGCAAGCCGCGCCACGGCTGGATGCCCTCGAAGTTGGCCTCCGCAAACTGCGGGAAATACTTGGGCACGGACTTGATGATGCCGCGCACGCGCACCGGGTTGATGTCCTCGTTGAGGCCCGCGATCTCCATCGTGCCGCCGATGCGGAGCGAGTTGCCCATCGGGGTTACGGCAAGCCGGGCCTCGGTGAAGATCGAGCAGAGCTGCGGAAGCTGCGGCGGCTTCGGCAGGGTGAGGCTGTAGCCCTTGCCGGCCTGGAGCGGGATGCTCAGGCCGAGTTCGCGCGCGAGCAGCGGGGACCAGGAACCGCCGCAGAGCACGACCTCGTCAGCCGCAAACTCGCCTCTTGCGGTGCGCACGCCGGTGAGCTTGGTGCCCTGCTGGGCAAACCCGGTCACGTCCGTGTTCCACTTGAAGCGGACCCCGGCGGCATCGCACCGCGACTTGAGCGCCGCCATGAAGCGAGCGGGGGTGAGGTGCGCGTCCCTGGGGAAATACACGGCACCCGCCACGTCCATCGTGACGGCTGGGTCGTGGGCGGCGACCTGCTTGGCATCGAGCACCTGCGCGGGCACGCCGAGCTGGTTGGCCCGCTCGGCGAACTTGGCTTCCTCGTCCAGCCCGTGCTGGGTCTTGCAGAGCATGAGCAGGCCTCTCCGCGTGAGGCCAAAATTGCCTTCGCTTCGGGTAGCAGCCGACGTAAGGAGGCTCTGACTGGAGTTCGGATTGAATGGAGCCTCCTCACGTCGGCTGCTACCGGGCCAAGAATCCGCCATCTCCTCAAAGCACGCACGGCTGGCGAAGCTCAGGTCACGCAACAATGGTGCAGCACGCTCGACGCGCTTGGCATTGGCCGCCTGCCAGAACTTGAAGCCCCAGTCGAGCAGGTCGAAATCCAGCCGTGGCTTGATGTAGAACGGTGACTCCGGGTTCCACATCCACTTGAGCCCCAGCGCAACCATCCCTGGCGCGGCCAACGGCACGAAGTGGCTCGGCACGATCATGCCCGCGTTGCCAAACGAACAGCCGTCATGCGACTCCGCCCCGCGCTCCAGCACCGTGACCCGGTGCCCGCGCTGCGCGCAGTAGTAAGCCGTGCACAGCCCGATGACGCCGGAGCCGATGATGAGGATGGATTTGCTCACGGGGAGGGGACCCAAAGATTCAGGGAAGACAAAGATTGGAAACGGATGGCGTGACCCAGCGGTGGAAGAAATCAGATTTGCCGAAGTTGACGACTACGCCGAGAGGGAGACGCAAGAGGCGGAGGTAGGTTTGCAGAGTCGCGCGGTCGGCTGCGGTCAATGTTTCGCGAAGAGACAGCACTAAGATGCCAACCCGCTCCTGCACTACCAGACAATGGCAGGCAGTCTCACCTAGTGTCCGGGCACCGACGCGAACCGGCACCACTGGCGAGGTGATGCAAGCGAGCCCGTCCGCTTGGAGGTCGGCGGCCAGCAGGCCACGATAGGTCGTGTCGCGGTATCCGAGCCCATGCATTGACAGGATGGCCGCCACTGACCGGCCAACGGCTTCCGCGCTGGCGCGAGTCTCTACAGTGAGCGAGTTGAAATCGAGTTGCGCCAGCCATGCGGCGCTGGTGAGCATGGGCCGAGGAGGTTCCACGAAACTCACTCGCCGGAAAATCAGGCTGTTCTTGGCGAAGTCTGTCAGCAGTCCGGTCGAAAGGTTCCAGAACTTGAGGTAGCAGGCCAGTTGAACGTAGTGCTCCCCAGCGAAATCGCCCTGCAGGCATTTCAGCTCAGTTACCAATCGGTTGGGAAAAACCAGGTCGGCTTCGAGCGTGTCAGCGATAAGGCCACGATGCGTCAAGTGACGCCGCGGTTTCGACTCGAAAGGCACGCGCGATTCGGTCAGCCGCTCGCAGAGGAGGTCATGGTAGAAATGCTCGTCTAGTCCTGGCCCCAGCTCGCGATGCACCTGCATCGCCTTTCCGATGATGAGATGTGTAAACTCGTCTTTCATCCGCATGACAACGGGTCACCGAGCTTCATTATGTTCCCCAATCTTTGTCTTCCCTGAATCTTTGGGTCCTTCATCGAATCCCCCAGCAGAACGGGTCCTTCTCATCCAGCAGGAGCGTTGCCTCGCTGTTCACGAAGGCCGTGCCGGTGATAACGGGGGAGACTTCGCCTTTGGCCCGGTCCAGCCAGCGGAAGCTGCCAGAGAACTTCGTGCCGAGGATGCTCTCCTGCATCCACTCTGCGCCTTCGGCGAGCTTCCCGTCGGCGGCGAGGCAGGCGAGCTTGGCGCTGGTGCCGGTGCCGCAGGGGGAGCGATCGTAGGCTTTCCCGGGGCAGAGGACAAAGTTGCGCGAGTGGCCGCCGGATTGGGGCGGGCCGAACAGCTCGATGTGGTCCACTTCGGGGAATCCCTGCGCGTTCACGGCTTGACGGATGCGCCACGAGACGTCGGTGAGCTGCTCGACGTTCTTCAGGTCCAGTGTCCAAGAGTGCTTTTCGACGAGGTAGAACCAATTGCCACCCCAGGCCACATCGCCCGTGATAGAGCCGAGTCCGGGCACCTCCACTTTCGCAGCTTTCACTTTGCGAAAGCTCGGCACATTCGCCACGGAGACGGAGCCGTCCGTGTGCAACGTGGCGGTTACGACTCCCACGCATGTCTCGATGCGATGCTCGCCCGGCTGGATGCGGCCCAGATGCGCGAGAGTGACAACAAGGCCGATGGTCCCGTGTCCGCACATGGCGAGAACGCCGACGTTGTTGAAGAAAATGACACCGGTGACACAGGTCTGGTCAGCCGGCGGGCAGAGTAGGGCACCCACGAGCACGTCCGAGCCGCGTGGTTCGTTCACCACGGCGGAGCGAAAAGGATCGTGCTGCTCGCGGAAGACATTGAGCTGCTCCGCAACGCTGCCGCCGCCGAGGTCCGGCCCGCCGCTAATGACGACGCGCGTGGGCTCGCCGCCGGTATGTGAGTCGATTACTTGGATGCGATGCATTCTCAATTGGGGAAGTTCGGCAGGAAAATTAAGGGCAGAAAAATTGAAAGCGGACGGAAGCAAGACGTGGGATTATGGCAACTTAGCTTCCCAACTTTCTCCCAACAATTTTCCTGCCGAAAATCATTCATCGCTTGCCCGGCTTCTGGATGAGCGCCAGCACATCCTTTGCGCTCACCGCCTCATGCAGCGTGAGGAGCGTCGGCTCCGTCGTGCGCTTGCCCTTTTCGCCTTCGGCTGCCTTGCCGTCGTTGCCGGGCAGTGTGGTGATGGTGGCGACGTGGCCAATGGCATTGCCGAATTCGTCCAGCACCGCTGACCCGCTGGAGCCAGGAGCCCAGTCGGTCGTCACGTTCAGGCGGGTGACGGGCGGGGCGTTGGTGCTGCGGCGCGGGTAGCGGGCGATGAAGCGGTTCACGATGCCGTCGCTGAAGTAGCCGCGCTCGTCCAGCGGATCGCTGAAGCAGAAGCAGCGGTCACCGGGCATGACATCGGTCTGGAGGGGGAGCGGTTTCAAGTCCTTGGCGTTGATGCGCAGGATGCAGGCGTCAGCGCGCGCGTTGACGGCGAGGATTTCCACGACTGCATGGAGCTTCCCGTCCTCGTCCGCAGCGACGAGCGAGCCTTCCTTGAAGTTGGCCGGGCGCTTCACCACATGCTGGCAGGTGGCCACCGCGCCGTCCTTGGTGATGGCATAGCCACCGGCGAGGTCGAGGTGCCAGTTGTTGCACTTGGTGCAGAGGAAGTTCCAGCCCACACGCATGTGCGCGGCCCGCGCCGCTGCCCAGAGCTCACGGCCGGTAAGCCGGCTCTTGCGCGGCGCGGGCAGGGAGAGTGTGCAATTGGTGCGGCTGAACTGGTTGGTGAGAGTGGCTTCCGGAACGAACGCGCCCGATTCGCGGAGTTTCTTGGCAGCCGCCTTCAATTCCGTGTCGTCGCGCCCGTCCGTGGGAAAGAGTGGAACGGCGGGCGTCTGGGCGCGAACGGCGGACAAGGCCGCCAGCGCGACGACGAGCAGGAAGAGGCGCAGCTTCATAATGGGTCAGCGTTGGGCCTTCACTTTCGCCAGCTTTGGCCGCTTGGCAATGCCATCGCGGATAATTTTGAGCACTTGCTTCCGCTCGTCACCGGCGATGGTCAGGCGCGGGGCGCGGACCCATTCAGACCCGAGGCCGGTTTCCTGCTCGCACAGCTTGATGTATTGGACGAAGTGGACGTGCGTATCGAGCTTGAGCAGGGGCTGGAACCAGCGGTAGAGCGCGCGCGCCTCGTCCCATTTACCGGCGCGCGTGAGTTCCCACAGGTGCTGGTTCTCTGCCGGGAAGGCGATGCCCGTGCCGGCCACCCAGCCGTCAATGCCCAGGATGCTCGCCTCCAACAACAGGTCGTCCACACCGGTGAAGACCGCGTAGCGTCCGCCAATCACGTTGTGCAGCTCGGTGATGCGGCGCGGGTCGCCGGAACTTTCCTTGAGCGCGACAAACTTCGGCTCATCCGCCAGTTCGGCGAAGAGCGCGGGAGTGATGTCGTTCGCGTAGCTGAGGGGGTTGTTGTAGATCATGATAGGCAGACCGCCGCCCGCCGCGACGGTGCGGAGGTAGGTCATGCTCTCGCGCGGGTCGCCCTTGTAGCTCATCGCGGGCATGAGCATGACGCCCGCTGCACCCAGCTTTTCCACGTCCCGCACGTATCGGATGGCCGCCGCCGTGGAGGATTCCGCCACGCCGCTTAACACCGGCACGCGACCACCCGCCGTTTCCACCGCGCAGCGCACCACGGCGCGCTTCTCTTCCGGATCGAGTGTCTGGTTTTCGCCGAGCGAGCCGCAGACGATGAGGCCGTTGACGCCGCTTTGGATAAGCGCCTCGAAATGCCGCGCCGTGGCGGGCAGGTCGAGGGACTGGTCCTTCTTGAGTTGGGTGGTGACAGCGGGGAATACGCCCGTCCAGTAAGGTTTCATATTTTGGTTCTGGGAATCAATTTTGCCAGCGCGGCTCTTTGCCGAGCAAGTGTCGCACGAAGAAATCTGCGCGACGGCGCCTGCCATAGGCCGACTCGGCCGCGCCGTGACCTGCGCCAGCAAGGATGAGCAGATCGAAGTCCTTGTCCGCCTTCGTCAGCGCGTTGGCGACCTGCAGGGTGCTCGCCGGGTCCACGTTCTTGTCCAGTTCGCCGACCACCAGCATGAGCTTGCCCACGAGGTTTTTGGCCTGGGTCACATTGGATTGCTCGGCGTAGTGCGGGCCCACCGGCCAGCCCATCCACTGCTCGTTCCACCAGATCTTGTCCATGCGGTTGTCGTGGCAGCCGCAGTCGGACACGGCGGCCTTGTAGAAGTCGCCGTGCGCCAGCATCGCCCGGGTGCTGCTCTGGCCGCCCGCACTGCCGCCGTAAATGCCCACGCGCGTCAGGTCCAGTTCAGGATGCTTGGCAGCCGCCGCCTTAAGCCACGCGATGCGATCAGGAAACCCGGAGTCGCCGAGGTTCTGCCAGCACACGTCGTGGAAGGACTTCGAGCGATGATTCGTGCCCATGCCGTCGCATTGCACGACGATGAAGCCCAATTCCGCCATCTCGCGCACCCAGCCGCCCGGCAGCGTGCCGAATGCCTTCGGAACGAAAGCACTGTGCGGCCCGGCGTAGATGTATTCGATGACGGGATACTTCATTGCGGGGTTGAAATTTGTCGGGCGATAGATGATGCCGTGGATGTCGGTCGTGCCATCGCGGCCCTTCGCCACGAAGCGTTCCGGTGCCCGCCAGCCGACTGCGAGCAAGGCATTCCAGTTGGCCCGCTCCAGTTCACATGCCAACGTGCCGTCCGCGCGACGCAACTCGTTCACCGGCGGCAGGTCTGTGCGCGACCAGGTATCCACGAAGAACTTCCGGTCCGGTGACCAATCAATAGTGTGCGTGCCGTCTCTCTCGGTGAGCACGACCAGCCCGGTGCCGTCGAAGTTCACGCGGCAAAGGTGGACATGATACGGGTCCTGGCCGGGGCGGACACCGCCGGCCCGGAACCAGATCTGCCGCGCCTGCCCGTCCACCTTGTCCACGCCGCGCACCGCCCAGGCCCCGCGCGTAATCTGGTTCTTCACCCGGCCCGTGGTGGCGTCGTAGAGCCACAGGTGGTTCCAGCCATCGCGCTCGGACATCCAGACCAGCTCGCGCGAATCGTCGAGCCAGTGTTGAAACTGCTTGCTGCTGTAGCAGAAGAAGGTCTTGCACTCCTCGTTCACCACCGCCTGCACATTGCCCGACGCCGCGTCCACCGCGAGCACGCGGAATACCTGATGCCCGCGCTGGTTGTAGGAGAAGGTGAAGCGTTTCGAGTCGCGCTCCCAGCGCACGGGCAGATTGCCGCTCTCGGTGAAGGGGTTGGGAAACAGCGTTTCGCTGACCGGGATCTGCCGTTTGGCCGCCACATCGAACAACTGCGGGCGCGGATGCGGCAGTTTGTCGCCCGGCTTGAAGTAGTCGTAGGTGATGACCTTGGGCTGCAATTGCTCCTTCGGCGACGACTCGACGAGCGTGACTTTCCGCTCTTGTCCGGCCTCGACGCGCACCGCCACGAGCTTCCGCGAGTCCGGCGACCACGCGAACTGCTGGCCGTAGGCATCGCCCTCGCGGCCGTCCTGGCTCAGGCGCGTCTCGGTGCCGCTGGCGGTGTCGGCGAGCCAGACGTTGAAGTCCTTGGTGAAGGCGCGCCACTTGCCATCGGGTGAAGTTCCTCCCTGGCGAGTCCCCTTCGCTGACTTCGGAGCATCCTTGGACTTGGCCGACCCAGCAGGGGCGGGCCGGTTTGCACCAGTGATTTCCGCTGTCAGGGCACCCTCTTCACCGGCGAAGGCAGCGAGCGTTTCGCCCTTCGCGTCCACGACCAGCCAGACGTGGCCGGCGAAGGTGTGTTGCTCGCGGCGCTCACCGGTGCCGAGCTTGCCGTAGCTGCGGCGCTCGCCTTCGGTCGAAAGCCAAAACAACTCGACTTCACCTGGAGTGCGGTTGAGGAAGGTGATCTGGGTGTCGCCTCCGGTGCGCGAGCTGGCGCGGGGGATTTGGGTCAGGGACTTGCCGGGCGAAGCTGCTGCTCCCGGCTTTGGCAGGGGGTTCAGTCCACCTGCGGGCAGTTCAAACTGCCAGCGTTGGTTGCGATGCGAGAAGGTGATGTGCTTGCCGTTGGGGTTGAACTCCAGTTGCTCCAACGCGAGCCGGTCAGCGCGCACGTCCTTTTCGCCTGTCTTGGTCAAGGCTTCCGCGAGCTTCGCGTGATCAAACGCCGGAAGCCGACGGCCCGCAGCGGCGTCCACCAGCACGAACTCGTGCTGCTGCGCGCCGGTCTGCACGCGATACCAGAAGCGGGTGTTGCCGGGCAGCCAGTTGGCCTTCACCTCCGCACGGAAGACGGTGTTCGCCACGCGGTCGCGCAGGCTGTTGGCGCGCTCGTAGTCAGCCTTGGCTCCTTGGGCATAGGCCAGGGTGAACTGGCTCGGGACGATGAAGAGCGTCGTCGTCAGAATCACCCAGGCCAGGTGCGTAGCGCAGGCGAGCCGGCTGGCTGCGGGGTGCCTTGAGGGGGAAAGCTGTCGCATCGGATTCACGCGTTGTTCAGGGTTGAAATCAGATGCCCAGCTCGCGTTTCACCGCCGCAAACGCCTGGACCGCGCGTTCCAAATCCTCTCGCGTGTGTGCGGCGGAGATCTGGGTGCGGATGCGGGCCTTGCCCTGCGGCACCACGGGGTAGCTGAACCCGATGACGTAAACACCATGGGTAAGCATCGCATCGGCGAACTTGGTGGCCAGCGCGGCGTCACCCAGCATCACCGGACAGATCGGGTGCATGCCGGGCAGGATGCTGAAGCCGAGCTGGTCCATCTCGGCGCGGAAGAAGCGGGTGTTCGCTTCGAGCCGGTCCCGCAATTCGGTGGAGGCGGTGAGGAGGTCGAGCACCTTGAGCGACGCGCCGGCGATGGTGGGCGCGAGGGTGTTGCTGAAGAGATACGGGCGCGAGCGCTGGCGGAGCAGTTCGATGATTTCCTTCCGCCCGCTCGTGTAGCCGCCGCTCGCGCCGCCCAGCGCCTTGCCCAGCGTGCCCGTGAGAATATCCACGCGGCCCATGACGCCGCAGTGCTCGTGCGTGCCGCGACCTGTGCGGCCCATGAAACCGACCGCGTGCGAGTCATCCACCATCACGAGTGCGCCGTGCTGGTCGGCGAGGTCGCAGATGGCGGCGAGGTTCGCAAGGTAGCCGTCCATCGAGAAGACGCCGTCGGTAGCGATGAGCTTGAAGCGGGCGTTCTTTGCCTCGACCAGCTTGGCTGCGAGATCGGCCATGTCGTTGTTGCGGTAACGGAGGCGCTGGGCTTTGCAGAGGCGGATGCCGTCAATGATGCTCGCGTGGTTCAGTTCGTCGCTGATGACGGCGTCCTCAGGGCCTAGCAAGGTCTCGAAGAGGCCGCCGTTGGCGTCGAAGCAGGAGCCGTAAAGAATCGTGTCCTCGGTGCCGAGAAACTCCGTGAGCCGCTGCTCCAGCTCCCGGTGAACTCCCTGCGTGCCGCAGATGAAGCGCACGCTCGCGCAGCCATAGCCCCACTGGTCCAGCGCGGTGTGTGCCGCCGCGCGCACCTCGGGATGCTGTGCGAGGCCGAGGTAGTTGTTCGCGCAGAGGTTCAGGACGGGCTGGCCGTCGGCGACGCGGATGGTTGTGCCCTGCGGCGTGAGGATAACGCGCTCGCGCTTGTAGGTGCCGGCGGCACGGATGGCGGCGAGCTGTTGCTGGAGATGCGATTGGAATTCGGCGTTCATGACGGAAAAGTCAGACTGGTCAGCGCGAGAGCTTGCGGTCGTCCAACGCCTCGCCGGCTGGCGGCAGAATGGGCATCTGGAGGCCGCCGGATTTTTCCAGCTCGTCAAACAACTGGCGGCGAAACGTGTCGGCCTGCTCCTGGTATGCCGGCACGTTGATCAAGTTGTGCCTTTCGAGCGGGTCGGTCTGCAAATCATAGAGGCCCTGCTTGTCCCAGACGCCGTGATAGTAGATGTATTTCCACCGGTCAGTGCGGAGCGCGAAGGTGGTGGGTGTCGCCGGGAAGTTCCACTCCCAGTAATATTCATAGAGGATGTGGTCGCGCCAGGGCACGGGTTGGCCGAGCAGCAACGGGAGGAAGGAGCGGCCATCCATCTTCGGCGCATTGGCCGGGGGCCGGACCTTCGCCACTTCCAGCAGCGTCGCGGCGATGTCGATGTTCTGCACCATCTGCGTGACCACCGTGCCCGGCTTGATCAGGCACGGTGCCCAGGCCAGCAGCGGCACGCGGATGCTGGTCTCGAAGGCGTCCCGCTTGTCATAAAAGCCGTGCTCGCCCAGTGCGAAACCGTTGTCGCCCATATAGACGACGAGGGTTGAATCGCGCAGCCCGGCCTCCTCCAGATGCTTGAGCACCCGGCCCACGTTCTCGTCGGTCGTGTGGACCGCCTCGGCGTAACGGCGGACCAGGTCCTCGAAGGAAGGCACCGGGTCGTTGTCGAACCGGCCCGTCTCCATGTGGTCTACCCCGTGAATGCTGAAGCGCCGCTCGCGGACCCAGCGGGGTTGCGTTTCGTAGTTCTGCGCCGTGTTCGCCATCGTCGGCGGGTAGGGCACGGCCACCTTGTCATAGCGTCCGCGATGACGCGGGGCCGGCTCGAAGGGGAAGTGCGGGGCTTTGAACGAGAGATAGACAAAGAACGGTTTCGCGTCGTTCTGTTTCAGCCACTCCAGCGTCAGGTCCGTTAGCACGTCGCTGCTGTAGCCCTTGAACTGCCGGCGCTGGCCATTGACGTTCAGCGTCGGGTCGAAGTAGTCGCCCTGGCCGCGAAAGCCTGCCCAGTGGCTGAAGCCTTTGCGCGGCTCATCGCTGTCGTGGCCCATGTGCCACTTGCCAAAGAACGCCGTCTGCCGGCCCGCCGTCTGCAGGTATTCGGGAAAGAAGCGGATGCCCGCCGGTTCCGGGCGCTGGTTGTCCGCGACCCGGTGGTGGTGCATGTATTGGCCGGTGAGAATCGAGGCGCGACTCGGCGAGCAGAGCGAGGTGCTGACGAAGGCGTTGCGCAGGTGCGCGCCCTCGCGTGCGAGGCGGTCGAGGTTGGGCGTTTCCAGAAACTTCGGCGCCTCGGGCAGGAAGCGCAGGTAATCCCACCGGTGATCGTCGCTGAGGATGAAGATGATGTTGCGCGGCTGCTCGGCGGCGAACGAGGTGAGGCTGGCGGCGAACCACAGGCTAATGGCAAGGAGAGATGCGTTCATGGACATGGTTCAATTTCCAGTCAGGCGGGGCAATTCGAGAATTGGCGGCTTTCCGCCTGGTGGCCGGGTAAACTTCTCCCCGTATTTCGTGAAGCCCGCCACGAAGCCGCCTTGGGACAGGAAGAACTGGCCGCCCTCCACCCCCATGAAACGATCCAGCCGGTCGGCCTTGCCCGTGGCGTCGTGGCTGAAGCCAGCGGTGGTCACCTCCTGCCACAGACCCGCATCGGTGCGGAGCCATTGATTGCCGAAGCGTGCTTTGCGTTGCAGATGACCGCTGCTGCCGCCGAAATTCTCGCTGAAAGAATACAGTCCACGCAGCCAGCTCCCGTCCTTCGGTGCCCGCCAGGAGGAAATGAGCATCCACCGCTGGGTGTCGGGGCGGAACCAGTAGCCAGAGTAGATCGTGAAGGTGCTGTTGGTCGGCTGGGCGGTAACCAGGAAGCGCTGCGTCTCACCGGTTTTCCAGGGGAATTTGAGATGCGAGTGACCGCCGGTGCCTTCGTTGCCGAAGTCGCCGCTGTGGACGCCCTCGCCCTTCGCGATCAACGTCGTGCGATCCAGATCGCCAACCTTGTTGCGATCCACGGCCTCGCCGCCGCTGTCCCAGACGCTGAAGATGATGCGGCGTTCGGTGGGGCTGTTGACCTGCATGCCGAAATAGCCGCGATGCCAGCCGCACGCCATGTAGTAGGTCGCGACGGGATCTTCGATGCCGGTGGCTTCGCAGTAGAACGCCGCGACCTTGGTATCCGGGGGTTGCGGGTAAGTGAGGTGGACACTGGCGGCGTTGCGACGCGGCTTGAGGTTGAAGTGCGCGTCGGCAGTGGCCGGGCCGTCGAGAATCAGTGTGTCGAGATCGCCACCGGGCTGGCCGGATGCATTGAGCGATTCGAGGGTGAAGCGCTGGTAGCCGGCCTGCTTGATTTCGAAGGAACCGAAGGCAACGGCCACCGCGTTGGTCCCTATGCCTTGCGCCACAACCTCCCGGGACTGGCCGGCAACTGTGAGCCGCAGCCTCGAGCTGGTGCCCGCGGGCAAGCGCAGGGTGAGCGAGCAGTCGAGCTTTCCCGGGGTCTTGATTTCACCGAACCAGAGCACCTTTACCTTCGGGTCGGTCCACTTGGTGAGGCCGGACTTCTCTGAGATAGACGTCCCCCGCGAGTCCGGGTCGAGGTAGGCAGTGAAGGCCGGCACGCGCAATTCCGCCTGGGCGGCGAGGGTGGCGAGCAGGGACATAAGGACTGAAGCGAACGATTTCATCAAAATGCAGGTGCTGGTTGCCAATGAAGACCAATGAACTCAAGTCCAGTCGAGAATAACCTTGCCGCAATTGCCGGACAGCATGGCGGCGAAGCCCTGCTCGAACTCCGTGCAGGGGAAGCGGTGCGTGATGACGGGGCGGATGTCCAGGCCGCTCTCCAGCATCACGGACATCTTATACCAGGTCTCATACATCTCGCGGCCGTAGATGCCCTTGATCGTGAGCATGTTGAAAATCACCTTGTTCCAGTCAATGGCCATCGGCTCCGCCGGGATGCCGAGCAGCGCGATTTTCCCGCCGTGGCACATCTGGTCAATCATGTTGCGGAACGCCGCCGCGTTGCCGGACATCTCCAGGCCGACGTCGAAGCCTTCCTTCATGCCGAGGCGCTGCTGGACGTCGCGCAGGTTTTCGCGCGACACGTTGACCGCGACGTCTGCGCCCATTTGCTTGGCGAGGTCGAGGCGGTAGTCGTTCACATCGGTGATGACCACGTAGCGCGCGCCCGCGTGCTTGGCGACCGCCGCACCCATGATGCCGATGGGGCCGGCACCCGTGACCAGCACGTCCTCGCCGAGCAGGTCGAAGGACAGGGCGGTATGGACCGCGTTGCCGAAGGGGTCGAAAATGGATGCCACCTCGCGGTCAATGTCCGGGCGGTGGTGCCACACGTTCGTCATGGGCACGGAGATGAACTCGGCGAAGGCACCGGGCCGGTTCACGCCGATGCCCGAGGTGTCCTTGCACAGGTGGCGGCGGCCCGCGAGGCAGTTCCGGCAGCGCCCACACACGACGTGGCCTTCGGCGCTGACCACTTCGCCGGGATGGAAGTCCGAGACGTTCGCGCCGACCTGGACCACCTCGCCGACGAACTCGTGGCCCACGACCATCGGCACGGGGATGGTCTTCTGCGCCCAGGCATCCCACTTGTAGATATGCAGGTCGGTGCCGCAGATGCCGGTCTTATGGACACGGATGAGCACGTCGTTCAGGCCGGGCACGGGGGCGGGCACATCTTCGAGCCAGAGGCCGCGGGCGGCGTGGCGTTTCACGAGGGCTTTCATAGGCGATTCGGCTTGCGGGCCGGGACCAGCGTGTCCAGTATGTCGGACGTAGTTTCCGATATGCTAGACACCGGATTCCGGTATGCAAGAGGAAATTCCAGTATATCGCACAACATGTCCACCGCCCCCAAACCCCGTAAATCCGCCAGCCACCCGCCCGCCGAAGCCATCAACCGCCACCTGGGCACCCGGGTGAAGAACCTTCGCACCACGCGCGGCTGGTCCCTGGAGGCGCTGGCCAATGCCAGTGGCGTGAGCCGGTCCATGCTGAGCCAGATCGAGCGCGAGGAGGCCAATCCTACGCTCGCTGTGACGCTGCGGATCGCGCAGGCGTTTGGCATGGGGCTGGGCGACCTGCTGGAGATGCCGGGGGCGGCCTCGGCCGTGAGTGTCATCCGCGCGGACGACCACGCGTTTCACTACCGCTCGGACAAGGCGTGCCGCATCCGCACGCTTTCTCCGCTGAACCTGGAGAAGGACGTGGAGTTTTACGAAGTGCAGTTGCAGGCCGGGGGGGCGCTACGCAGTGCGGCGCACTTCGAGGGCACGCGCGAGTTCATCACCGTCCAGAAGGGCCAGGTGCGGGTGGAGTCGGCAGACGATGCGGAGACGCTGAGCCCTGGCGACTCCGCGAGTTACCGTGCCGATGTGCCACACGCCATCGTAAACGAAGGCAAGGGTGAGGCGGTGGTCTTCCTCGTGGACATTTACCGGTGACTGGGGCTACAAGAATTCATGCATGCTCGCCTGTCGGGTTTCCTCCTTGGGCTTGGCCTGGCCCTCCTTTCTGAAATCGGTGCGCACGCGGCCGAAGAGCATGCCATCCGTAGCGGACCGGGACAGCCGACGGTCTATGTGGTCGCCGAGGATGAGGTCCATAACCTGACCCGCGACCGCAGCGAGCCGGTGGCTGCCGGTGGCGCGCCGCGCTTGCGCGCGCAGGCTGCGGGTGATGCGGATACACGCGATCTGGTGCTCTATCCCAAAGGCGCGGCGCGCACGGAATGGAACCGTCGCGTGCTGACGCGCGAGGTGCTGGTCCGGCTGGCACCGGGGGTGGACGACAAGGCTCTGGCACGGTCGGTCGGAGCGGTGTCGGCCGGCGAGGTGGCCTATGCGCCGCGGCATTTTCTCTTCAAGGTGATGCAGCCGGGCGCGGCGTTGCAGGTGGCCGCACAACTGGCCGGCCGGCCGGGAGTGGAACACGTTGAGCCTGTGCTGGCGCGCAAGCTGGCCAAGCGCCTGGTGCCGAACGACCCCTTGTTTCCGCAGCAGTGGACGATTCGCAACACCGGTCAGAATGGGGCGACTGCCGGGGCGGACATCAATGTCACGGGCGTGTGGGACACCTACCGGGGTGCGGGCATCATTGTGGGCGTGATTGACGACGGGCTGCTCTACACGCATCCCGATCTGGCGGCCAATGCGAACACGGCCATCCACTACGACTATCGAGACGGTGACGCCGACCCGAAGCCGGAGGGCACGGCGGGCGTGAATGGCCAGGGATCGCCCAATGCGGACTCGCACGGCACGGCGACCGCCGGGGTGATTGCGGCGCGCGGCAACAACGGCATTGGCTCGGCAGGCGTGGCCTATGAGGCGACGCTCGTGGGGCTGCGTCTCATCGGCGGCACTGCCGGCGATGCGCAGGAAGGCGCGTCACTCGCGCACAGCAACCAGGTCATCCACATTTACAACAACAGTTGGGGGCCGAACGATGACGGCTTCGTCAAGGGCGGGGCGGGCACGCTGGCTCAGGCGGCCTTGCGCAACGGGGTCACCACTGGTCGCGGCGGACGGGGAAACATCTATGTCTGGGCGGCGGGCAACGGCGGGGTAGTCTTGGACAACGCCGGTTACGATTCCTACAACGGCTCCATTTACACCATTTCCGTTGGTGCGTTGAACGACCTTGGCCAGCGGGCGGACTACAGCGAGCGCGGCGCGTGCCTGATCGTGGCTGCGCCCTCCGGGGCGGAACAAAACGGACGCCCGCAAGGCACCACGACCACCGATCTGCTCGGCGACTTTGGTTACAACCGCTCTAATCTTCCCGTTTCAATGCATGCGGACGATACACTCTACTTGGACGGCGTCTCGTTTGGCACTGCTTCGAGCATTAATCTCTCGGCAAAGACTCTGCAATTGAGGAATGTCAATTTCCCCAATGGTTCCACGGTTATCCTTAGGTCTCAGACTGGTATCCTAGCCCAAACTCCCAACACAGGGCTGCCCAGCGTTCCGGGCCATGTTAATATGCTATTGAACGTGGAATATGGAGGCAATCCGGCGCAAGTTTTTGTAGGAAACCAAATCAGCATTACGACGCCAGCTTCTTTCGATTCGGGTGAACTGGCCAATCGCGACTACACGCAGAACTACAACGGCACTTCCTCCGCTGCCCCGGTGGTTTCGGGCGTGGTGGCGCTGATGCTTCAGGCCAATCCGAATCTCGGGTGGCGTGATGTGCAGGAAATTCTCGTCCGCACCGCCACGCAGACTGACGCGAGCAACGCCGAGTGGCGCACTAACAAGGCGGGCATCAAGTTCAACCCGAACTTTGGCGCGGGCCGGGTGAACGCCGGGGCCGCCGTTGCCATGGCTCTCAACTGGAGCAATCTTGCCACGCTGGTGACGACCGCCTCCGAGCAGACCGGCCTCAATGTCGCCGTGCCGGACAATGACGCGACGGGCATCACGCGCTCGTTTGACCTGGGCACCTCCAACCTCCGCGTCGAGCAGGCGGTCGTGACGGTGGACATCACGCACGCGAATCGCGGTGATCTCGTCATCAATTTGATTTCACCTTCGGGGACAGTCAGCCCGCTGGCTGAACTGCACGGCGACACCAACGCCAACTACGCCGCCATGTCATTCCGCTCGACGTTCAACTGGGGTGAGGATTCCAAGGGGGTCTGGCAGGTGCAAATTTCCGACCGACGCGCGAACAACGCGGGAACACTCACCAGCGCGAAACTGGAAGTGTTCGGGACCACGCCCGCCGCGCCCACACTCCTGGCCAAGGCGTTGGGGAACGGGCAATTCACCCTCGGCGTCGCGGGCACGCCGGCGCTGGGCTACACGCTGCAGGTCAACACGAACGCCACCGTCGCCAATTGGACCACGCTCTTCAGCACCAATGCACCGGCCAGCAGCTTTGATCTGGTGGATACCGGGGCAGGGGGAGCGCGGCGTTTCTACCGCATCGTTCGGTGATTTTGAGGACAACGTCGGGCTCGGTGCTACTCCCAGCCCGGTTGCTTATGTTGCCATCAGTTCCTCAATCTCCTCCACCTCGACCGGCGTGCCGGCCATCAGGTCCACCGGGCCATCGGGGGTCACGACGATGTCGTTCTCCAGGCGGACGCCGAAGCCTTCTTTGGGGATGTAGATGCCGGGCTCGACGGTTAGGACCCAGCCGGGGGCCATTGGCTCGGTGGTGAAGCCCACATCGTGCACGTCCAACCCGAGCGGGTGGCCCAGGCCGTGCATGAAATACTTTCGGCAGGCGGGTTCGTCCTCGGTCTGCTTTTTGATGTCGGACTTTTTCAGCAGACCGAGGGTTAGCAGTTCCTCGTTCATCATCGCCTGAGATTCCTTGAGCCAGTCGCGGGGCAGCTTGCCGACGGTGGCCCCGGCGATGCTGGCCCGCATGACGCGGAGGACAGCGTTGTAAACCTGCTTCTGGCGACGCGTGAACTTGCCGCTCACGGGAATGGTGCGGGTGAGGTCGGCGTTGTAGTTCGCGTAGCAGGCGGCGACGTCAAGGAGGAGCAGGTCGCCCTTTTTGCAGGGCTGGTCGTTTTGGTGATAGTGGAGCACGCAGGCGTTTTCTCCGCTGGCGATGATGGGGCCGTAGGCGAATTTGGCGCGACGGCGGGTAAACTCGTGGATGAGTTCGGCCTCGACCTCGCATTCGTTCACGCCGGGCTTCACGAATTTGAGCAGGCGGCGGAAACCTTCGTTTGTGATGGCGACGGATTCCTTGAGCAGCGCGATTTCCGCCTCGGTCTTGACCACGCGGACCTGGTGCATGAGGCGCGCGAGGCGGTGGTAGGTGTGCAGCGGGAATTCACGCTGGCACTCGCGGATGAAGCGGGCGTCGCGCGTCTCCACCTCGACGACGGCGCGCTTGTGCTCGTTGGAGTTGAGATAGACGTGCTCCAGCTCGCACATGAGCTGGCGGAAGATCACAGGGAATTCGGAAAGCCACTTGACCTGCTTGATGCCGGAGATTTTCTGGGCTTCGTCCTTCGAGTGCTTATGGCCTTCCCAGATCTTGAGCAGTTCGTTGGGCTCGCGGAGGAAGAGGATTTCGCGGTGCTTGGGGTCGAAGGCGTCGGGGGCGAGGAGCAGGATGCTCTCCTCCTGCTCGATGCCGGTGAGATGGAACAGGTCGGAGTTCGGGTGCAATGCGAACGAGCCGTCGGCGTTGGTGGGCAGCACGTCGTTGGCGTTGACGATGGCAAGGGACTTCGGGAGCAGCAGCTTTTTAAGCCGGTCGCGGTTTTCGACGAAGAGTTGCGAATCAATCGGGGCGTGGCGCATGGGAGGAGTGTAGCTGAGGCGTGGGACGGATGCCGAGTGCGGAATTTTAGCCGATGGCCGTGGGCGGGACACTCCTGTCCCGCATCATCAATTCTCAATGCGAGTCAGGAGATTGCCCCCGATGCTACCCCTCACCCCAACCCTCTCCCCTCCTCCGAGGAAGGGAGAGGGAGAAGACGCGCGTCGCGGTCCTCATCAGCTATTCGACCGCCAGTCCGCACGCAGTCATAGCGGACAGGAGTGTCCGCTTCACGTTCCTACTTGGAAGGTGGCGAGGACGGCTTGGGCTTGGGCGGGGTCGTTCAGGCAGAGTGCGCCGGAACGGAGCTTGGGGACGGGTTCACCTTCGAGGCGGAGTGGGAAGTGTTCGCGCAGGTGCTCGGCGTAGGCGGGGAAGTCGGCGAAGCCTTCGGCGCGCAGATTGGCCGCGCTGACGAGGCGGAAGGTGCCGTGGGTGCCGGGGGCGGTGCGTTTCATCAACTCGAGCGTCAGGCGGCCCATGGTGTAACGCGGGTTGATCTCGACGATGGGTTTGAGGCGAACGGTGCCCTGGTTATCGCGAAAGACGAAGGCGTCGATGCCCACGGGGCCGAGGTAGCCGGCGGCTTTGAGTTCCGTGCCCAGCAAGGTGATGAGTTCGGCGTAGAGCTGGTGAAGCAGGGCAGGAGAGCCGGGGTTCTCGCGGAAACAGGCGAGCACGGCGGCGGGCAGGGAGCGGGCGTGCTGGGGGGCGGCAGTGTTGGCGACGAACTGGCCTTTGGCATCGGTCTGCAAGCCGGTGTAGCCGATGAGTTGCAGGCCGTCGGTGGTCATCTCCAGTTGCACGGAGAAGTCCACGAGACGTTCCAGCCATGGTTCGATGACGAGCTGGCGGCGGTTCTGGAAGGCGGTCTCCATCCAACGCCCTTGCGATTCCAGCAGTTCTGGCTCCCATAGGCGGATCGCGTTGTGCCCGGCGAGGCCGAAGGCTTGCTTCACCACGAGGCGATGATGACCACGCTGGCGGATGGTGGCGATGGCGTCGAGTGCAGCAGGCAATGTGGCGACGGCGATGCCGACCTCCGCAATTGTGCAGAGGGGGAGCGCACTGTTGCCGTGCCGGCGGCTTGGAGTCGCCGACTGTGGCTCGGGTTCGGACGAGGGGGCATCGTGCGCTCCACCCGCAACACGGCGGCTGCAAGCCGTCGGCACGGTGGTGCGGTCCGCTTCGCGTTGATGGAGGAAGGTTCGCAAGAAATCCGCGCTCCAGGCTTTTGAGTAGAGCGGCGCGATGCGGTCGTTGAAAGAGGATTCCGGGATGCGGACTTCGCCGGTGAGGCTGGCGAAGAGGGGGGCAAGCAGTTCCACGCTGTCGGGGCCCCAGGCCCAGGGGCGTAGGCGACCGAGCTTGCGCTGGGTGAGGGACGGAGCGCCGGTCTCTGACCCGGCGTGCGGTGAACGGGCGGCAACGCCGGGTCGGAGACCGGCGCTCCACTCGACGAATTCCGGCAGAGGAAAGCCGGCCTGCTTTATGCCGCTGAGGAATTCTACGGCGGGACGCTGCTCGACGAGGACGATGTCGTCCTGGCGGCAGAGGAACTGCGGGAGGTTCGCGAGATCGCGGGCGAGCAGTGTCTGATGCTTTACTGGCGTGAAGGACTTGCCCTGCGCGATGCGGCCCTCGGCGAAAGGGTTGAAGACGAAGACGCTCGGGGTGCGGCCCTTGGACTGCGAGTAAACGTCCAGCTCCGCGATGAAGGCGGCATCCAGTCCGGCAGCGCGCCGAGCTTCCACATTCAACGAGAGGCCTTTGGCCCGCTGCGGCGAGAGCGGGAATTTCAACTGCTGGCAGAACGCGTCCCAATCGCTCTGGCCCGGTTGCTTCCAGCGGCGGAACCATTTCAAGCCGTAGGCGACGTGCCCAATCTCGTCGCGGTAGATGCGGTCGAGCAGCTTGGCGGTGTCGGCATCGCCAACAGCCGCGAAGCCGCGCGCGAAGTGCCGGGCGAAGTCGAGGTTGGCCTGCTCGAAGGTGAGGCTCAGCCCGGCGACATAGTCCATCGGGCTGGTCATGCCGGAGACGGCGCGCCAGAAGTAGCCGCTCACCGGCAGCTCGCCGAAGGTGATGCCACAGGCTTTCATGCGTGCGAGGTAGAGGCGCGTGTGTTCCTGCTCATCGCGCAAGGTCTGGAGCACGCCGCGACGGAAGGCGGCGGGTGCGTCGGGGAAGCGCAGGAGCACGAGCGCCATCAACTCGGTGGCGAGCAGCTCGTGATTGGCGAAGAAGTGGAGCAATCGTCCGCGCTCGCGTTCGTCGTCGAGCCGATGCAGGCCGGGGAACTCGGCCTTGCCGGAGCCAGCGGGCTTGAAGCTGAGCTCCTGCGGCCGTCCGGGAGCGGGAGGTGCGGCGAGCGCGGAGCCGGGCTGCTCGTCGGTGATGACGGCGGGGCACTGGAGCTTTTCCTCCAGCGTGGTCGCGAAGAGCACCCGCTCGGCCAGTTCACGCAGTTCCATGCAGCGGGGGAATGCGTAGCATTTGCCGGCGGAACTGGCGAGCGCGGGACGGGTGCGGATGGGGTATCAAATGGCAGGCGTCGCTCGTTCCCAGAGCAAACCGTTGAAACGGTTTGCTGTATCGCGGTCTCTTACACCCGGCTGAAGCCGGGTGCTAATGATGCCAACTCCCAATGCCGGCCGAGGGCCTGCCGTCGGTCGCCACCCCTCACCCCAACCCTCTCCCCTCCTCCGAGGAAGGGAGAGGGAGAAGATGCGCGCCGCGCTCAGGTCATCGTCCGCTGATAAACCTTCGTGTATTCGATGGTCGTGCGGTCCCAGGAGAAGTCGGCGGTCATGGCGTTCTTGCGCATCGCGTCGAGGAGGTCGGGTGTGGCGTAGAGCACGAGCGCCTTGCGGATGGCGGTGGACAGGGCGCGGGTGGTGAAGTCGGTGAACTTGATGCCATCGGCCATCAGGTCGTCCTCGGTCAGGTCCACCACGGAGTCGTCCAGCCCACCGGTGCGGCGCACGATGGGGATCGCGCCGTAGCGGAGGGAATACATCTGGTTGAGTCCGCACGGCTCGAACCGCGAAGGCATGAGGAAGAAGTCACACGCGGCCTCGATGCGGTGCGAGAGCGCGTGGTCGTAGCCGATGCGGGCAACGACCTTGGTCGGGTAACGGCGGGCGAGGTTTTGGTAGCCGCGCTGGAGATTGGGATCGCCACTGCCGAGCAGGACGAACTGCATGTCGGTCGCGAGCATTTCTTCGAGAGCCGCCAAGAGGAGGTCCGCGCCTTTCTGATCAGCGAGGCGCGTGACGGTGGCGAAGAGGGGCACGTTGCCGCGCACGGGCAAGCCGAGTTCGCGTTGCAGGTCGTGCTTGTTGTCCGCCTTGCCCACCAGCTTGCGGAAGGAATACTGGTGCCGCAGGTGGATGTTCCGGTGCGTGTTCCACTCGTCGTAATCCACGCCGTTGAGGATGCCCACCAGCTTGGACTGGCGCGCACGGAGGACGGGATCAAGGCCGCACCCGTAGGCTTCCGTGCAGATCTCGCGGGCATAGCGCGGGCTGACGGTCGTGAGGTAATCGGAGTAGATGATCGCCGCCTTGAGGCAGTTCACATCGCCGTAATACTCCACGCCGGCCGGGGTGAAGTAGTCGAGCGGCAGATTGGTGAAGCTGAAGTCGGCACCGGCGAAGCGGCCTTGGTAGGCAAGGTTGTGGATCGTCAGCACGCTCTTGGGAGCGACCCAGCCGGTGCGGTGCTGTTCGCGTCGGAGCAACGCGGGAACAAGCCCGACCTGCCAGTCGTGGACGTGGACGATGTCGAACGGCCCGTCGGGCTGGAGGTGGGCGATCTGGACGACCGCCTTGGAGAAGAAGATGAAGCGCTGCGGGTTGTCCGGGTAGTCGGTGTTGTTCTCGCCGTAGAGCGCGAGCCGGTCAAAGAACCCGGGCTGGTCCACGAAGTAAATCGTGAGCCGAGGGTTCAGGCGCAGCTCCGACACGGTGGCCTGGACCTTTAGAGTCCCGAGGGTCACTTCGAGGTGAAGGTCGGTTGGGCGGAGGTCAGTGAAACGCCCCCGGATGCCGCGGTAGAGCGGGGTAACGATGACCACATCGTGACCCGCCGCTGCGAGCGCCTTGCCCAATGCGCCGACCATGTCCGCCAACCCGCCCGTCTTGGAGAACGGGTGAACTTCGCTGCTGGCGAGGAGGATTTTCATTCAGGGGAAACCACGAATGGACACGAATGGACACGAATGCTGAAACCAACTGCAGCACGGCTCAATTCGTGTTCCTTCGTGTCCATTCGTGGTTGAAGTCAGGCGGTGATCTTGTCCGCGCCGCGCAGGTAGGGCCGTAGCGGTTCGGGGATCGTCACGGTGCCGTCGGCTTGCTGATAGGTCTCGACGAGCGCGACGAAGAGGCGGGCGAGGGCGGTGCCGCTGCCGTTGAGCAGGTGCGGGAACTGGTTCACGCCCTTCTCGTCCTTGTAGCGCAGGTTCATGCGGCGGGCCTGGAACTCGTCGGTGTTCGAGCAGCTCGAGACTTCGAGATAGGCGTTCTGGCCGGGAGCCCAGACTTCGATGTCGTAGGTCTTCGCGCTGGCGAAGCCCATGTCACCGGTGCAGAGGAGCACGATTCGGTAGTGCAGCCCGAGGACCTGGAGCACTTTCTCCGCGTTCGCGAGCATCTTCTCCAGCTCGGCGTAGCCGTCTTCCTGCCGCACGATCTTGACCAGCTCGACCTTGTCGAACTGATGCACGCGGATCATGCCGCGGGTGCCGACGCCCGCCGCGCCCGCCTCCGCGCGGAAGCACGGGCTGTAGGCGCAGTAGTAAACAGGGAGCTGGCTGGCCGGGAGGATTTCCTCGCGATGGATGTTCGCCACGGGGGCCTCGGCGGTCGGGAGCAGGTAGAGCTTGCCGAGCGTGGATTCATCCAGACCCTCGCGCACGGCGTAGGCCTGGTCCTCGAACTTCGGGAACTGGCCGACGCCCACCATGCAATCGCGGCTGACGATGTGCGGGGGCGCGACTTCCGTGTAGCCGTGCTGGGTGGTGTGGAGGTCGAGCAGGAACTGGATCAAGGCCCGCTCCAGCCGCGCGCCCCAGTTCGTGTAGAGCAGGAAGCCGCTGCCGGAGAGCTTCGCGCCGCGCGCGAAGTCCACGAGCTTGAGCGACTCGCACAGGTCCACGTGCGACTTGGGCTTGAAGGCGAACTCGGGCTTGGCACCCCAATGCTTCACCTCGGGGTTGTCCGCGCTGGACTTGCCGAGTGGCACGCTGGCGTGCGGGGGATTGGGCAGGCGGATGAGGATGGCGTCGCGGGCGGCCTCGGCATCGGCGGCCTCCTTGTCGAGCGCGGTGATCTGGTCGCCGAGCGTGCGCGTCTCGGTCTTCTTGGCCTCGGCCTCGGCGAGCTTCTTCTGGCCCATGAGCGCGCCGATCTCCTTGGAGACCTTGTTGCGCAAGGCCTTCAAGTCCTCGACCTGCTTGAGCGAGTGCCGCCGCTGTTCGTCGAGCTTGAGCACTTCGTCAATCTTCGCGTCGTCCGCTCCGCCACGCGCGGCGAGCCGCTGTTTTACCAGCTCGGGCTGTTCCCGAATCCATTTGATGTCAATCACGCGGCCTGTTGTAAGGAACGAGGGGAGGAGCGGCAAGGCGGGATTCCGAGGAAGGTGAAACGGTGAAGGGTTGAAGGGTTGAAGGGTTGAAGGGTTGAAGGGTTGAAGGGTTGAAGGGTTATGCGACGGGCGCACTCTTCAACTCTTCAACTTTTCAACTCTTTAACGTGTTCGCTACTTTCCCCTCGACCCTCCTCCCGCCAAAACCAACACTCCGCGCCGCTCGATGAAACCGGCGCACCTCATACTGCTGCTGCTGTTCAACGTCTTCTGGGCCGTCTCGCTTTCGGCGATTCAGGCGCTCAAGGTGCATCTGGACTATGGCGGCATTGCCACGCTGCGCTTCGGCGGCGCGGCGTTGAGCATGGTGCTGATCTGGCCCTGGCTGCCGGGGAGGACCCCGCGTGGGCGCGATCTGGGGATGTGCGCGCTGATGGGTTTGATCGTCTTCACCTTGGGGCACCGGCTGCAAGTTTATGGCAATCTGCTCGGCTCGGCGGGCAATTCCTCCGTGCTGATGGCCGTGGAGCCGCTGCTGACGGCGGTGGCGGCGGCGATCTTTCTCCGCGAACACATCGCGCCGCAGCGCTGGGTGGGGTTCAGCCTGGGCATCGTGGGCGTGGCGCTGCTGAACCGCGTGTGGGCTGATGATTTCAAGTGGGCAGGGTTGACGGCGAGCGTGGTGTTCATCGCCTCGTTCCTTAGCGAAGCGGCCTACTCGATCATGGGCAAGCCGCTGATGGAGCGCGTGGGGCCGATGAAGATACTCGCCGTCTCGCTGGTCGCGGGCACGCTGGCGAATCTCGCGATTGACGGGCCGACCACCATCGCTGCTGCGGCGAAGATGCCAGCGAGCGCGTGGGCGTGGGTGGCCTATCTGTCCATTCTCTGCACCAGCCTGGGTTATGGGCTGTGGCTGGTCGTCATCCGCGAGACGGATGTGAATCTCACGGCGATGACGATTCTGGCGCAGCCGGTGGCAGGGGTGCCGGTGGCGGTGCTCTGGCTGGGGGAACGGCTACATGCGGGGCATTTGTGGGGGAGTCTGGCCATTGTCGTGGGGTTGGGGATTGGGCTTTATAGCAAGCCTGGCGGGACAGAGAAGGCTGCGGTGGCTGGCTCCTGAAGGAGGCCCACTGGCCGGGGCGCGTGCTGCCATCGGAAAGGAGCGAACCTCTTGATGATGCAGGCACGCGCAAAGCGGCCCGGAGTGCCGCGCTCCGGGCTGCTACGCGGGCGTGTCCGTTCTTCTTGGTTCAGAACGTCCCGCTCAGGGCGATGCGGAGGGAGACGGGTTCTGCCGGGTGGAGGTGGATGTCGTTGTAGCCGCCGTTGAGGGCGGGGTCGGGGTTGATGGTTTCGCCGCGCAGGCGGGACTCGTAGTAATACTCGATGTCGCTGGCCTTGCGGTCGAGGAGGTTGAAGACGTCCATGGTGAGCTTCCACTTGGGGTTGAACGCGTAGCCGACCTGCAAGTTCACGAGGGCGGACGCAGTCGAGCGCACGCTGTTGTCCTCGATGAGCGAGCGGGGGCCGAAGTAGCGCAGGCGCAGGCCGCCGAAGAAGCCGTTCAGGTCATGCACGGCGATGCCCGCCGCCACCACCGTATCAATCGCGCCCGGGATGGATTGGCCTGCCGGGTCACGTTCGCGGAAGCGCGCCTGGGAGAGGGACACGTCGGCGTCGAGAGTGAGCCACTTGGTGGGCGTCCAGTAGTTCGCAAACTCCAGGCCGTAACGGCGGCTGGGGCGGCTCGGCTCGGTGGTGCCGGCGTCGCCGACGAAGAGCAGCTCGGAGTCAATGTCCAGCCACCACGCGGAGAGGGTGCTTTGCAGGCCGGGCACCCAGGTGGTGCGGATGCCGAACTCGGCTCCATAGGTGCGGACGAGCGGGTCCACCTTGCTGGCGGGAAGGCCGGTGGCGGGGTCAACGGTCGTGGTCGCGCCGCGTCCGTCGTTGCTGTGGAAGCCCAGGCCGGCGTTCAGGTAAAACTCCGTCTTCGCCCACGGGCCGAGGATGAGGCTGCCTTTGGGGCTGGCGAGGAAGTCCGTGACGGTGCCGGAATTGCGCGGGTCCAAGCTGGCCACATCGAAGCGATACAGGTCCGCGCGCGCGCCGACGACGGTGCGGAGCTTCTCGGCCCACTGGGTCTTGTTCTCGAAGTAGGGCGACGCGCTGGTCTGCCAGACATCTTCGCTGCGGGTCGTGCCGGTGCGGGTGCGCGCGGTGGCGGTGTGGAGGCCGTTGCGGATGACGTCGTTGCGGACCTGCAGGCCGACGCTGTTCTCCGTCTCGCGACCGAGCAGGGTCATGTTCCACTCGTGGCTGGCCTTGAAGCCCGTGGTGATGCGGCGGTCCGTCTGCTCGAACTGGTCGGGCGTCGTGTCGGTGGGATCGTTCAGGAAGTAGGTGAAGTTCGAGAACAGGTCGAGGTCGTAGTAATAGGCGTAGCCCATCAGGCTGGAGCTGGAGCTGTCATTGCGCCGGTGCCACTCGGCAATCGCACCGTAGCGTTGTGAGTTGCCGCCGGTGGTCGGGTCCAGCGTGCCGAAGCGGCCGACCTGGAAGCCGCCGGGGACGGCGTTGTTGCCGGTGAGGGCGCGCTGGGCGATCTGGTCGGTGGCGTTCCACTCGCCACGATAGGCGAAGCCCAGGACGCTCCAGCCGAGCGCGTCGTCGCCGGAGCTGTAGCGCACCACGCCGTTGCCCTTCCAGAAGTTGTCGCGCCGTTCCCACGGGCCGTCCTCGTGCATGAGTTCCACGCCGTAGAGCAACGTGCCGTGTCCCAGCTTGGGCGAGGCGGCGAAGACGCCGCGCGCGTAGCCGAAGCTGCCGCCCTCCAACTGCCAGAGGCTTTGGGACAGCGCGCTGGCATACGTCAGGTCCGCCGCGCCGGCCGAGGCGAAGTCGCCGTCCGCTGCCGCGTAGGGGCCTTTGCGATAGTCAATGCGCGTGACCAGCTCGGGGATGATCCAGTTGAGGTCCGTGTAGCCCTGGCCGTGGCCGTGGGTGGGGAGGTTGACGGGCATGCCGTTGAGCGACGTGGCGAAGTCAGTGCCGTGGTCGAGGTTGAAGCCGCGCAGGAAATACTGGTTGGCCTTACCTGCGCCGCTGTGCTGGGTGATGATGACGCCGGGGACGGTCTCGAGCAGTTCGCCGGGGCGGAGCAGGGGACGGGCGCGGAGATGATCCACGCCGACGGTGCCCTGCGTGGCGGAACTGGCGATGCCGGTGAGGTCGTCAGCACGACCGCCGACGATGATGTCGGGGAGACGGGCGGGGGAGGCGTTGGTGAGGGCATGCGGGGTGGTTTGCGCGAGGCCGGCGGACGCGCCGAGCAGGCTGCTGATGACTGCGAATGAACGGGAAACAGAGGTGTGCGACTGAGAGTTCATGATGACACTGGTTTGGCCGGGAACCCAAGGGCCCAGCGGCGGAAAAGCCCGCCGCGACTGGTGGGGAAAAGAGAGGTTGTCCGTCTGAACTGCGGCGCAGGGCATGGTTTGCCCGGAGGTGTGGTGCGCGGGGAATGGGCGCGCACCTGCCGCTGTGCCGTTTCAGGCGGACTGGCTCAGGCGCAGACGGGCGGGGCGCGACCGGGCAGCAGCCGCCAATGCGAGCGCAGAGGCGCGACGACCGGCGGCGGAACCAGTCCTGCGAGCGCAGGCAGGTCGAGCACCGGGAGCGCCGCCGGGGCGAAGAGACCGCACCATTGGCCGCCCGCCAGCGAATCGAAGGCGAGGCTGCGGTGACGGTGCGGTCCGGTGGGAAGCGGCGGCAAGTCCGCGGGTGCGGGCGCGAGCTTCAGCCAGCGCGGAGCCTGCGTGGTGAAGGTCTGGCCGTTTCGGGTGAAGTTCGCGGAGCCGTCCGGCTTGAGCGTGCGCTGGCCCGCGAGCAGCGCTTGAGCAGGCGAGGCGTGGACGTGGAGATGGTCATGCGCCGACTCGCTGCGAAGGAACCAGCCCAGCCAGGCCATCATCACCGCCAGCAGGGCCGCCGTGAGGCGGTGCCATGCGGGGACGGCGCGTGATGCGGGGCTGCGGGTCACTGGGCGGGAGTTGTAGGGAGACGGTGGGAGCTGGTCAACTTCCTCGCACGAAAATCGGTGCGGAGAACGAATTGCTCGGAGCATGGTTGGGTAGCTGCGAACGGCTGTGGGATTCGCCTTGCTGGATGCGTTGAGGAATTCCGCTGCCGCCCGGCACTCGGAGGTAGCCGAGCCGGCGAGGACGCCGGTGGCACGGCCCGCGGGACGCGGGCGCTACGTAGCGCCGGCCTCCAGCCGGCCGTGCCGCAAGCGTCCTCGCTTGCCCGGCGGCGCGCAACCGGCGCAGTGCGCTTGATGCACCCCTCGGAATACAGCGGGGGAAAGCTCTCCTTTACTTCACCAGACCCGGTTTCTACGCTCGCGGCCCGTTGGAGCCGGTGCTCCGATGCAACTGCATGATTTCCATCCTCACGGGACTCGTCGCCGGGGCGATTCACGTCGTCTCCGGGCCGGACCATCTGGCCGTGATCGCACCGTTTGCGGCGGAATCGCGGCGCAAGGCGTGGGATGTCGGCCTGCGCTGGGGCGTCGGGCACGCGGGCGGGGTGCTGTTCATCGGGCTGCTCTCGCTGCTCTTGCGCGACTGGCTGCCGTTGGAGGCGATTTCGGAGTGGAGCGAGCGGCTGGTGGGGGTGGTGTTGATCGGCATTGGCCTGTGGGGCGTCCGGCGCGCGATGAACGGGCGGGTGCATACGCATGAGCACGAGCACAACGGCCAGCGGCACGTCCACATCCATACGCACGACAGCGGGACGGCGCACTCGCACGAGGGCGCGCCGGAACACCGGCATACGCACGCGGCGTTTGCGGTTGGGACGTTGCACGGGCTGGCGGGCAGTTCGCATTTCCTGGGCGTGCTGCCGGCGATGGCGTTTGCCACGACGACCGAGGCGGTATGGTATCTGGTGGCTTACGGCAGCGGGACCGTGGTGGCGATGGTGGTGTTTTCCACGCTGGTCGGTTTTTCCGCCCGGAACCTGGCGGCCAGCAGCGCGCAGGCGTATCGGCAGATGATGGGCTTTTGCTCGCTGGCGGCGGTGGCGGTGGGCGGGTGGTGGCTGCTGGCGTAGTCCGGCGTTGCCCCGTGAGCGGAGAAAAACGCGAGGAGCAGGATGGCTCTTCGCTGTTTTCGGTGGAACAGGGAGGTGGGTCGGGAAACTCCAAACTCCAAACTCCAAATTCCAAGCTCCAAAGAAACTCCAAAGCCCAAATTCCAATGGTTCAGCGTGCCCCGCCGCCAGTGCTTCCGCCCGGGTTCGGCCCTTGGCCCAAGGGCTGCCTCCGTGCCGGGCGTCCCCTCCCTTTGAAGTTTGGAGCTGCTTTGGAATTTGGAACTTGGGATTTGAAGCTTCTCCCACCCATTCCACCGAAAACAGCGGAGAACCAGCAGGATTAGGATCAAGATCAGGAGCACAAGGGCATCGGCACCTCTCCTGCTCGTAATCCTGATCCTAATCCTGATCCGGCTTCGTGCTGCTCCCCGGAACGCGGCTGGCAGCAGGGAATGACTTGCGAACCTCGCCGCACGCTCAGCAAGGTTGCCGCTGTGGCCCGGAGGGCCGCGCTCCGGCGGTGTCATTCCGCTCAGAGCTGACGCATCAAAAAAACACTGACTGACGAATGGGGACTGACGAATGGAGACCGGGGAAATCGAACTGCTTCCTTTCCCTCGTTTTCATTCGTCAGTCCCCATTCGTCAGTCAACGGCATCTCCGGTTGTTCGGTCGTGTCTCCGCCGGCGGAATTTTCATCGGCTTCGTCCGAACGGATTCCTTTGTGTTTTTGATGCGTCAGCCCTGTCATTCCGCTTGACCGTGTGGGCGGGGAGGGGCGAGGTTGGCCGGCGAAACAAACACCCTTCACCATTCATCTTTTCCCCGTGAAAACCTTTCGCTTCTCACTCCTCAGTCTCCTGCTCGCCAGTCTCACTGCCATAGCGCAGGACAAGCCTGCCAGCCTGCTGCCTGCCTTCGGCGCCGAAGGCCGTGAGTTCACTGCCAAGGCGCAGGGCGGCAAGGTCATCAAGGGCTGGCTCCCGACCGGGTGGGATGACAACTCCGACTGGGCGACCCTCGCGGTCACTTACTCCAAGCTCAAGGACGGCCCGAAGGAAGGCGTGACCGCCGTGCGCGTCGAGGTGAAAGACCTGGGCGAGGGCCAGCTCCAGCTCACGAGCTACTCCGGCAAGCGTGTCTTCAAGAAGGGTGTGAAGTATGCCATCGAAGGGTCGCTGCGCGGTTCGGCGGAGTTCAAGGTGGGCGTGCGGCAGCCGGGTGATCCGTATGAGTTTTACGTCGAACAGGAGCTGACGGGCGGCAAGGAATGGAAGCCGTTCAAGTTTGAGTTCACTTTCGACGCAGACAAGGAGGCGTTCATCATGTTCGTGATGCCGGGGAACGGGGCGATTGACATTGCGGGGGTGGTGGTGCGGGAGGTGAAGTGAGGCTGAACCCATGAAGCCGCAGCAATACTCGACCGGCCTTCGTGGTGCGTGGTGCGTGGTGCGTGGTGGAGGCATGGTGCTGCTGTTGCTCGTTTGGTTGCTGGGGCAGGGGGCGTGGGCGCAGACGACGGCGACCAATCGTCCGGTCGGAGCGGCGCTGGCGCGGTTCACGGTCGAGCCGTTCATGCGTGTCACCAATGGGGCGACGGGGGCGGTGGAACTGCAGGTGGCGGTGCGGAAGCTGGTGCCGACGAATGGCGTGGGGCCGGTCATCTGGCTGACAGGGGCATCGCATATCGGGGAGACGAATTACTATCACCAGTTGCAGAAGCATCTGGATGCGCAGCAGTTGGTGTTGTTTGAGGGCATCCACGCACGGGACAAAGTCGGGGCGACCAACCAGGTGGCCGGGGGCAAGGGCACCAATGCTGTGGCCAGCAAGCCGGAACCCGCCAAGGCCCCCGCCAAGCCAGCGGCGGCCGCGCCGGAACCGCCGGCGAAACCGGAGCGCACCAACTTGCAGAAAGAGATGGCCGAGTCGCTGGGACTGGTTTTTCAGTTGGAGGCCATCAATTACACCGGCAAAAACTTTCGCAACAGCGACCTCTCGGTGACGGAAATCGCCAGCCTGCTGGACAAGGACGACGAGCCGGCCAGCCCGGACTCGCCGAAGGAGAAGCGCAAGAACGAGGCGTTTCAGACGCTGCTCAAGGCGATGGAGGGCAACTCCATGTTCAGCGTGCTGATCAAGGCCGGCTTCAAGCTGGTCGGCAGCAATCCGAAGTTCCAGGCCATGACGAAGCTGGCGCTGATCGAGGCGCTGGGCAGCATCCGCGGAGATCTCTCGCGCATGAAGAGCCTGCCGGAGGACATGCAGCGGCTGATGGAGGTGCTCATCCAGACGCGGAACGACGCGGTGCTGAAGGATCTGCGCGCCGAGCTGAAGCGTCCCGAGCCGCCCGCCAGCATCAGCGTCTTTTACGGGGCGGGCCACATGGATGACCTGGAGCGGCGGCTGCGACGGGAATTTGGCTATCGGCCGGAAAGCGACCTGTGGCTGCCGGCCTTCACGGTGGACTACGTCAAGGCGGGCCTGAGCGTGATCGAGGCGACGATCCTGCGCACCATGGTGCAGCGGCAGATGCAGGAGCTGCTGCCGATGGAGGCGGAGCCGGAGAAGCAGCCGTGAGGCGTGGTGCGTGGTGCGTAGTGCGTGAATTTCCAAGGTGCCGTTGGGCAATACGCACCACGCACCACGTTTCATCTGCATGGTTGATTCCCACTTTGAGGGTCTGATTAAGCAGGGAAATGTTACGGGGCGGGAAACTTTGGGCGGCTAATCCAACTCTTCACTTGCTCCCGTGGCGCGTTCAGGTTCCCCTTATCCCGGCAGGCCGTTCTGCCGATAACCCCGATAAAAATGGAAGCGAAGACGCTGGATACGCATCAGAAGGCGCTGCAAGTCAACTTGGACCCGTCGAAATACGGCACGTTCGTCGAGATCGGCGCGGGGCAGGAAGTGGCGCGCTGGTTCTTCCGGGTCGGCGGTGCGGCGGGGACCATCGCCAAGACCATGTCGGCCTACGACATGACGGTGAGCGACGCCATCTACGGCCCCTGCGAGCGCTACGTCAGCCGCCAGCGGCTCACCTCGATGCTGGAGCGCGAGTATGGCCTGCTCATCGAGCGCCTCGGCCAGAAGCGCGGCGCGAGCACCAAATTCTTCGTCTTCGCGGACACCGTTGCGGCCAAGAGCTACTCCCGCAAGGACGTGGACGCGCACGGCTGGCTGGGCGTGCGCTTCCAGACCGAGCCGCAGGGCGAGCCCTCGCAGATCATCATCCATGCGCGCCTCCTCGACCCCGAGAACGTGCAGGAGCAGGAAGCGCTGGGCATCATCGGCGTGAACCTCGTCCATGCCGCACTCTATCTGCATCATGATCCAGCGGTGCTGCTGGACTCCCTGCTCGACAGCCTCACCACTGATCGCGTCGAAGTGGACATGGTCAAGCTTACCGGCCCGGCCTTCAACGGGGTGGACAACCGGGTGGTGGCGCTCCAACTGGTGCAGCGCGGGCTGACCAAGGCCGCGATGTTCCTGGCCAATGGCGAGGTCGTGCAGCCCGCCGACGTGCTCTACAAGAAGTCCATCATGGTCGAGCGAGGCAGCTTCCGACCAGTCATCCGCACCACGCTGAACATGCTCGACTGCGCCACCAGCCTCTTTGTGCAGGAGCCGAAGGTGCAGGGTGAGGAGGTCACGGTGCTGATGGAGATGACCTTGAAAAACCTCATCGAGGGCGACCGCATTGACCACAAGGACTTCCTGGACCGCGTGGACATCCTCGGCGCGCTGGGCAAGAACGTGCTGATCTCCAACTATGGCGAATACCACCGGCTCGCCGCCTACTTGTTCCGGCACACGAAGAAGATGATTGGCATCGTGATGGGCGTGCCGACGCTGCGGGAGATTTTCGACGAGAAGTATTATGCCGATCTGGAGGGCGGAATCTTGGAGAGCTTTGGCCGGCTCTTCAAAAATGACCTCAAGCTCTATGTCTATCCGCTGCGCGAGGCGAAGACCGGCGCGCTGATCACCGCCGGGAACCTGCGTGTGGCCCCGCACCTGCGGCACCTCTACGCTTACTTGGTTGAGAACCGGCTCATCGAGAGCCTGCGGGATTTCGACGAGACGTGTCTGCCGATCTTCTCGCGCGATGTGCTGGCGAAAATCCGCACGGGCGATCCGGCGTGGGAGACGATGGTGCCGGCGACGGTGGCGAAGATGATCAAGGAACGGAAGCTGTTCAATTACGAGGCGACGGCGAAGGCGGCGGCAGTGGCGGAGATCCCGGCGGAGACGGCCTGAGGCCAGAACCACGTGCCGGCGGCTTGCAGCCGCTGCGATGCAGGGGGATAGCCTGTGGCCGTTTCGTCCTGCTGTGGCCAACGGACGGCGGCTACAAGCCGCCGGCACGGGGGCTTACCGGCTGAAAAGTTCGCCGGCGCGGGAGCCGAGCCATACGGCGAGGAGGCATAGCACGACGGAGAGGAGGACGTTCCATCCGGCCGCCGGCCAATGGCCCTCGCGCATGAGCTGGAGGGTTTGCAGGCTGAACGCGGAGAAGGTCGTGTAGCCGCCGCAGATGCCAGCCATGAGAAAGGCCCGGCCATGCTCGCTGCCCCACCAACCGTTGGATGGCTGCGCGACGGCGGCAAACACGCCGATGAGGAACGAGCCGCTGATGTTGACGAGGAGCGTGCCCAGCGGGAAGGCCTTGCCCGCGAGCGAGGCAACCCACTCCGCCAGCCCGTAGCGGAGCATCCCGCCCAGCGCGCTGCCCAGGCCAATCCAGAGGTAGATTCGCATGGGGGGAGACTAGGCGAGTCTGGCCACGTTGAAAACCACTGACCTGCACTAACTGGCACTAATGAAAACCGGGTGTAATGTGGGCCTTTCCATTAGTGCAGGTCAGTGCAGGTTAGTGGTTCAAAGCTGCTTCACCGGAAATAGGCGAAGGCGAAGGCCAGGGCAAGGACTACTGCGACCAACCACCAGAGCCAGGCTATGCCCTGGGTTTTGGCGCGAGGTTCGCGCTGGGCGCCGAACTCTTCCTTCACGAACTGGTCGTAGTTGAAATCGTCGTCCGGGATGCCAAGCCGGTCCGCAGTGCGTTGCGAGTCCGCGCGGTCGTTCCAGCCGGTGCGTTCATCCGCGCCGCACTCGGGGCAGGCCAGCGCGTTGCGCGGCACGTCCGCGCCGCAGTTGGGGCAGGTCTCGGGGGCCATCTCAGTGCAGCGGGAGGCGAAGAACTTGATTGGCCATGTCTTCGGGGGCGAGCGCCTTGGCCGCCAGTTCAAGGTCGGCCACACACCGCCCGATGGTTGCGGCCATTTGATGGGCGTAGATGACGCCGGAGAACGTTTCTCCACTGCGCTGTCGTCGGGCGGCTTCGGCGAGCAGATCCGCATCGCGGCTGAACAAGACCCGGTTCAATTCCCCCGCCCGGTCGAGCAACTGCGGATCGGGCAGCTCACCACTTCCATCCTCATGCGCAGTCAGCACATCCACATCGCGGAGCCGGAGTGCCTCCGTGATGGCGCTCTGGACATGCTGGTCCATGTAGAGGCTGAGGCTCACGCAACCAATCCACGAGCCCGCAACTTCTGGTGGAGCGGCGAATTCAGGCTGGCCAGCCGGGCGGTCTCCGACTCCTGAAACTCCTGCTCAATCTGCGCATCCATGCCCGCCTGATGGTCGTAATAGTAGGTGAAGGCCGCGTGGATCTGGGCCAGGGAAAGGTGCGGATGCTGGAAGTGGATCTCCGCCGGGCTCCAGCCATGGGCGAGCCAGTCCAGCACGATCTCTTTGACCTTGGTGTTGGTGTCATCCACCCAGGCGACCCCACGGTCATCGAGGCGGATGTGCGAGGCGAGTTCGGCGGTCGCGGTCATAACGGTGCCAGCATAGCAAACAGGCGGGCGAACTCAACGATGGCATTTGCAGCCGGCTTAATTGAGTCCGTTGCCGTGGAGCGGGCGCTGGCGCAGTTCGCTTTCCTGTCCGCCTTTCAGGCCTCCGCTGAGCATGCCTTGCCAGGTGGTGCCGCAGCCGGTGAGGAAGAGCATCGTGCCGGCAATCGCCAACAGGGCGGGCCAACGCGGGATAATGGGAGCAGGTCTCGTGGCCATGGCTAATATCAATCCTAATGCAATTCGGTCGCCTGTCGTCCAACGAAACCCCTCACCCCAACCCTCTCCCCTCCTCCGAGGAAGGGAGAGGGAGAAGACGGGCGTCGCGGTCCGCGTCAGCTAGGCCACCGATGGTCATTGGGAATTGGAGTAAGCGGGATTGAGAGGTCAGCGTTTGGGCGCAGGCGTTGCTGGCAAGGGAACCGAAAGTAATGGCATTGGCTCGCCAAGCGCCGCGCTGAACACTCTCTGTTCACTGTCGTGAAGCTTCTTGCAGAAGTCGCGACCTTCTCGGATGACGTGCGCAACCTTCTCCTGGATCGTGTTGCCCTTGGGTTCCTTCTCATGATTGAAGGGCGAGGCTCGCATGACTGCGCCTTGGATGGCTGGTGCGCGGAAGTCGCTGCCGCCTGATGAGTCTTTGTTCAAGAAGACGATGTAGGTGGTGCCGGTGGTGAAGCTATAAGGCCAGTCGGTGATTGCTCCACACAACAAGAGCTTCAAGTTTCTCTTCTCAGGAACCGTTCCTTTCAACACACGCATGACCAGGCATTCGTAGGTGTCCCAATGATCACTGATGACTCGAATCACATTTTTATTGGTGCTTACGGGTAACGGCTCGATCCGGATCACCACTACTGCGTCTGATCGCGTTATCATCTCGTCGAGACCGGGAAACCCGGTAACGACGACAGCAAACGATTGGCTGGCGAACAATAACGAGACGAAGAGGAGCAGCTTTTTCATGGGTCAGGAGGTTGGTCATTTCTTCAGGAACCACTCCACAAACTTCGGAATCCCGGTCTCGATCTTCACCGATGGGTGGTAGCCCAGCTTGGCGCGGGCTTTCGAGATGTCTGCGTAGGTGATGGGGACGTCGCCGGGCTGGGGGGGCTGGCGGTCAATGCTCGCGGTCTTGCCGAGGGATTTCTCCAGCAGCGAGATGAGGTAGTCCAGGCGCACGGTCTGGGATTCGCCGAGGTTGAAGATGTCGAAGCCGAACTCCTGGCGCGTGCAGGCCAGGATGCCGTCCACGGTGTCGGTCACGTAGGTGTAGTCGCGCGCGGTCGAGCCGTCGCCGAAGACGGGGATGGATTTTCCGGCGCTGATGAGCGAGGCGAATTTGTGGATGGCCAGGTCGGGCCGTTGGCGCGGGCCATAGACGGTGAAGAAGCGCAGCATGGCGATGTCCATGCCATAGACGTGGTGGTAGGTGTGGCCGAGGGCCTCGCAGGCGAGCTTGCTGGCGGCGTAGGGGGAGATGGGGCTGAAGATGGGGTCGGCTTCGCTGAAGGGGACCTTGGCGTTCACGCCATAGACGGACGAGCTGCTGGCGATGGTGACTTTGCGGACCTTCCGGGCGCGGGCGGCTTCCAGCAGGTTCACGGTGCCCTCGACGTTCACGCGCTGATAGAGCGCGGGCTGCTGCAAACTGGGGCGAACGCCGGCGCGCGCGGCGAGGTGGATGACCTGGTCGAATTGCGCGGAGGCGAAGGCTTCTTCCACCGCTGACACGTCGGTCAGATCGCCATGCACGAAGGTGAATGGGAGGGCGAGGGATTGGAGGTCGCGGAGGTTCGCCTGCTTGAGCGCGGGCGCGTAGAAGTCGTTCAAGTCATCGAACGCGCAGACGGAATGTCCCTCGCGCAGAAGCCGCTCACAAACATGGGAACCGATGAAACCGGCGCCGCCGGTGACGAGAATGTTCACGTGCGAAACGGTAGCAACGGGAGGGGAAAAAAGTAATTAGTAATTAGTGCTTAGTCACCGAAGAGACACTTCCGTGCGCCGCCCCCCAGTCTCGTTCCGCCGGGCAAGCGAGGACGCTTGCGGCACGGCCGGCCGGAGGCCGGCGCTACGCAATGCCGGCGTCCCCGCCGGCTCGGCTTCGGGAGCCGCGTCAAGATACGGCCTCTCCAAAGGGCGCGCAAAAGCGGTCGCACTAATGACTAATTACCAATCACTTTTCCCCTCCGGCTCACATCACCATGCCGCCGTCCACGGCGAGGACCTGGCCGGTGATGTAGCGGGAGGCGGGGCTGGCGAGGAAGACGGCGGCGTTGGCGATGTCGTCGGGCTGGCCGAGGGTGCCGAGGGGGATCTGCTTCAAGACTTCGGCTTTCATGTCGTCCTTGAGCACGGCGGTCATGTCGGTGTCAATGAAGCCGGGGGCGAGGATGTTGGCGGTGATGCCACGGGAGGCGAGTTCCTTGGCCACGGACTTGGTGAAGCCGATGAGGCCGGCCTTGCTCGCCGCGTAGTTCGCCTGGCCGGCGTTGCCGATGAGGCCGATGACGCTGGCGACGTTGATGATGCGGCCGGAGCGCTGCTTGAGGAACGAACGGGTGAAGGCTTTGGTGAAGAGGAACGCGCCTTTGAGGTTGGTGTTGATGACGAGGTCCCAGTCGGCGTCGCTCATGCGCATGAGCAGGCCGTCGCGGGTGACGCCGGCGTTGTTGACGAGGATGTCCACCTTGCCAGCGTCCTTGAGGATGGTCTCGGCGGCGGTGGCGACGGCGGCGCTGTCGGCCACGTCCACGGCGAGCGCCCAGGCGCGACGGCCCAGGGCGCGCACTTCGGCGGCAACTTTCTCGGAGTTTTCGGCGGTGCGCGAGACGCAGACGATGTCCGCGCCCTCGGCGGCAAACTTCAACGCAATGGCGCGGCCGATGCCGCGACCCGCACCGGTGACGACGGCGATTTGGCCGTTCAGTGAACTCATAGGGCGGGATTTGTCGGCGGGGGCGAGGGGGATGTCAATTCGTGAATCGGGGACAGGAAAGTGAGGGGCGCATCTCGGCACTGCCCCCGGAGCGCGGCCCTCCGGGCCGCAGCGGCCACCCTGCAGAACGGG
>CAZCBE010000004.1:0-133846 GCA_964496695.1 uncultured Klebsiella sp. | reverse complement strand
CGATGAGCACCTTGCCCACGTTCGCCGACAGGAACGCGCTCGTGTTCCGGTCCACCGCCACCCCGTTGATCACCGTCCCCACCGACAGCAGCGCCGCCGGCGTAAACGTGAGGTCCACCGTCCCGTCCGCATTCATGCGCGCCACCCGGCCGCGGGCCACGCCATTGACGTTGGTGAAGAGACCGCCAATGACCAGTTGACCGCTGCTGTTGAGCGCCACAGCATTCACGGTCGCGTCCGCCCCCGTGCCCAGATTGAAGTTCCGGTCCAGCGTGCCGACGTTGAGCCGCACCAGGTTGTCATAACCAGTCCCGCTCACCCCGTTGTAGCTCGTGAAAGCGCCCCCGGCCACGTAGTAGATCGTGCTGCCCACTGTCTGCAGGCTCAGACTGGCGAGGGCCGCGTCAAAGCCGCTGCCAAAGCTCACGGTCGTGTCCACCGCACCACTGCCTAGCAATTGGGCGATCCGGTTGAACACCGCGTTGCCCCGCGTTGCGCTGCCCGCCGGGCTGACCGGTCCGCTGCCCACCGTCGCGCTGGTGCTGAAGCTGAACGTCATGGACGTCAACGGAGTCGTGACGAGATAAGTGCCATCCGCCGCACCAACGCCGCTCACCACCACCACGTCGCCCGCCGCCAACCCGTGCGCCACCCCGGTCGTCAGAGTCACAGTTCCTCCGCTCTGGCTGCGACTGGTCACTGCCGCCCCGAAGCCGGACCCGCTGAAGCCGCCGCCCACCAGGAAGCCGCCACTGGCCAGGCGCGCCACTGTCGTCACGCTGCCGTTGGGGCCCGTGCCGATCAGGTCGCTGAACGACGTATCGAGGCTGCCGGTGGTGGTCAGCCGCGCCAGCCGGTTCACCGGACGCGAGGCCGGCCCCGCGAAGCCCATGGGGCTCACCGCCGTGCCCACCACATCCGCCGCCGTCCGTGTGTAGGTGAACGTGAACTGGGTAACCCCCGTGACCGTGAAGGTGCCGTCGAAGGTCGCGTCGCCCAAACTCACCGTCACCACGTCGTTCACACCGAAGCCATGGGCGGTCGCCGTGGTCAGCGCCGCCACATTGTTTGTCAGCAGCTTGTTGGTCACCGCCGCGCCGAACGAGGGACCAGTGAAATCGCCGCCCGCCACAATGCTCGTCAGGTCGAACGTCAGCGCCCGCACCGTTGCGTTCGCGCCGGCCTTCACATCAAAGGTGCTGTCCAGCGAACCGTCGGTGTTCAGCCGCGCGAGGCGGTTCACATTCACCCCGTTCACGCTCGTGAAGTCGCCGCCGATGATGAGCTTGCCATCGGCCTGCACCAGCATCGCCTGCACCGTGTTGTTCGGACCGGTCAGGCCGTTGAGGAAGGTCGTGTCCAGCGTCCCGTCGGCATTCAGACGCACCACGTTCAGCCGTGTGCCAACCGTGAGGCTGCCCGCCACGAGCACCTTGCCGTCAGGCTGGACGGCCACGCTGAAGACCGTCCCGACCACCGCCGCCGGCACGAAGCCGGCATCCAGCGTGCCGTCCGCGTTGAGCCGGGCCACGCGGAGGCGCGCCGTGGCGTTCACGGTGCCGAACGCTCCACCGATGACCACCTTGCCCACGTTCGCGGTCAACAACGGATTGGTGTTCGCGTCCACGGCCAGCGCATTGACCGTATTGTCCGCCCCGGTCAGCGCGTTTTGGAATCCTGTGTCGAGCGTGCCATCCGTGTTCAACCGCAGGATGCGGTTGCGCGTCACCCCGTTGTAGCTCGTGAACACACCCGCCACGACCACCTTGGCATCCGGCTGCACGACCGTCGCCGTGACCGCGCCGCCGACGCCGGAGCCGAGGGCGTAGCCGCTGTCCAACCCGCCGCCCGCGCCGTCGTTGTCCAGAATGGTCACCACCGCCGCGCGCGCCGTCACCACTACGGTGCCGTTCGGGGCGCTGCCCTCGGTCAGGTTGACCGTGAAGGTCTCCGCGCCCTCCACCGACAGGTCATCCGCGATTGGCACAATGAACGTCTTGTCCGCCACGTCGCCGTTCGCCCACACCAGCCCCGGCCGCACGTTCAAGTTCGCCGAGATGTCCGCCGTCACGTCCAGCACCGCCCCGTTGGTCAGCACCCTGAACGTCGTCGCCGTCGCGTTGGTCACCACATACGCCACGTTCGTCGCCACATTCCCCGCCGGTATCCCGCTGAACACCACCGGGTTCCCGTCCGTCACCCGCAACCCCGCCGTGAACAGGTCGCCCGCCTGCCCCGCAGTCACCGCCTGGCTGCCGGGGATCGCCGTGTAATCGCTCCCGGCGGCCGCCGAAACCGGCGTCAGGTCGCTGGTGCTGTAGAATGCGCTCACCACCCCGTTGGTGCCACCGCTCCGGCGCACTGTCACCGTCACGCTCCCGTTCGTCTCCCCCACCAGATACGCCGGCTGCGTGAACGCCAGCGCACTGTCATTGTCCACGATCGTCACCACCGCGCTCGCCACCCCCAGCGTCGCCCCGCCCGTCTGCCCGCTGAGCGTCAGCGTAAAGGTCTCGTTCCCCTCCACCAGCGCGTCCTGCCGGATGGCCACCGTGAAGGTCTTCACGATTTCGCCGTTCGCAAACGTCAGCGTGTTGTTCGTCGCCGTATAATCGCCCAGCGGGGCAGTCCCGTTCGTCGCCGTCCCGTTCGCCGTGTTGTATTGCACCGTCACCGTGCCCGCGCTGCCGCCACTACGTTGCACATTCACCACCAGATTGGTCGCCGTCACCCCGTCGGCCGCCTCCTCGGTGATGGCATAGACCGCCGACTCGAAGCCCAGCACACCCGGCGCGCTCTCGTCGTCCTGGATCGTCAGCGTGGCCTCGCCATAGACCGTCTGGCTCAGCAGCACCGTCTGCCCGCCCACCGCCGCCAGCGTCGCATTCGCCCCGACGCCCGCCACAAGGTTCGTCAGGATCAGCCGCACCGTCTCCGGCACTTCCGCGATCAGGTCCGGCAGGATCACCACGCTGAACGTCAGATTGGTGACCCCGTCCGCGAAGACCAGCGTGTTCGTCACCCCGGTATAATCAATCCCCGCCGTGGCCTTCGCAAAGCCCGTCTCCGCCACCGTGGCATACCCCACGGTGACGGTGCCCGCAGTGCCGCCCGCACGCCGGACGCTGATCACGGCCGTGCCGCCTTCGGTCACCGTGAAGCCGCTCAACGCATAGCCAATTACGCTGTCGTCATCGCGGACGGTCAGGGTGGCCGACTGAATCACCGTCACTCCTGTCTGCACCGGCAGCGAGAGGGCCACCGTCGCGTCCGCCTCCGGATTGCTGTCGTCCGCAGGCAGCGTCACGACGAAGCTGCTGCTGGCCTGGCCGTCCACAAACGCAAGCGGGCTGCTGGGCACCGTCGCCAGTGCGGGCAACAGGCTGAAGTTCACCGAGGCCGCACCATTTAGCCCGCCGGCCCGGTTAACGATGATGGTCGTCGTCCCGGCGCTCTCCGTGGTGGTGTAGGTCGCGCTGCTGAAACTGAACGTGCCGTTGTCGGTGTTCTGCCCGCCATCCAGCCGCACAATCCGGCCGGCCGCGCTGCCATTGAATGCCGTGAACGCGCCCGCCGCCACGAGGCGTCCGTCACCCTGCACTCCGACTGCGTTAACCTGCGCGCTGGCCCCGGTGCCGAAGTTGATGCTGGGGTCCGCCGCGCCTGCTTCACTCGTCCCCACCGCGCTCAGCCGGGCCAGCCCGTTGCGCGTGAAACTCGTGGCCGACTTGGTGAAGCTGGTAAATCCACCGCCCACCAGCAGCAGGTCCGTGCCACCGGCCAGGCGCTGCAACGTCAGACTCGAAACGAATCCGTCGAGGCCGTCGCCCGCCGTGGCCAGGAAAAATCCATCGAGCGTGCCACCGGCCGCCAGCTTGGCCAGCCGGTTCCGGCTGCCGGCACCCACCGTGGTGAAGTCACCGCCGATGAAGAGTTCACCGCCGACATTGAGTGCCAGCGCGCGCACGGCACCGTTGATGGTCCCGCCCCCCAAGCTGTAGCCCGTATCCAGCGCGCCGGTGGCCTGGGAGAGCCGCGCCACCCGGCTCCGCGGCGTGCCGTTCACGGTGGTGAAATCGCCGCCGATATAGATGAAGCCATTCAACTCATCCACCAGCACCGCGCGCACTTCCGCATCCGCCCCGGACAAGCCGTTCATGAACGACGTGTCAAGCGAACCGTCCGCGTTCAACCGCGCGACGCCACCGCGGGAAGTCCCGTTCACGCTGGAGAAGGAGCCGACCAGCAGCACCTTGCCGTCGTTTTGCACGGCCACGGCGTCCACGGTGTTGTCCGCTCCCGACAGGCCGCTCAGGAACGTGGCATCCAGCGTGCCGTCCGAATTGAGCCGCGCGACCCGGTTCCGCGCCGTGCCGCCAATGCTGGTAAAGGCACCGCCGACGACCACCTTGCCGACATTGACCGTCAGGAACTGGTTGGTATTGCGGTCCAGCGCCACGCCATTGACCACGGCGGTTCCGCCGGCCAGCAGGAACGCGGGGGCCGTGAAAGTGGCATCCAGGGTGCCATCCGCGCTGATGCGGGCCACGCGCGCCGCCGCCAGGCCGCTGAAGTTGGCAAAGGCACCGCCGATGACCGTCCGGCCACCAAAGCCCGGCTCCACCGCCAGGGCGTTGATCGCCGCATCCGCACCGGTGCCGGGATTGAAGGCCGTGTCCAGCGCCGCCGTGCCGGCGAGCAGCCGGACCAAGTAGTCATGGCTCGTCCCGCCCAAGCCCGCATAACTTGTGAAATTGCCGCCCGCCACCAGATAGACGGAACTGCCGCTGGTCTGCAGCGCCAGCGTGTTGACCACCGCGTTGAAGCCGCTGTCCGTGCTGATGGTCGTGTCCAGGCTGCCATCGGCGTTCAGGCGGGCGAGCCGGGCGAGCAGGCGGTTGCCCTTGGTGGCGAAGCCGCGCGGAGCCACGCTCGCCGGCGCGCTCACCCCGCCCGACGTCCGGAGGTATTGGAAAGTCAACCCGCTGATCGCCGTCACCGTGTAGGTGCCGTCGAAGCTGGTGTCCGCAGTATCGTTCACCCCGCTGACCACGACCACATCACCCACGACCAGACCGTGCGCGCTCGAGGCAGTGAGTTCCGCAAGGCCGCTTACATTCTTGCCCTCGCGCGTGGTCACGGCCACCCCAAACCCGGTGCCGCTGAAATCACCGGCCACCCAGTATTTGCCATCGCTCTGTCGCGCCAGTGAAGTGACCGAACCGTTCGGGCCGGTGCCCACTCTGTCCGTGAAGTCAGTGTCCAGCGCCCCGGTCGTTCTGACCAGCCGCGCCACGCGGTTCACCGGCTGCCCCTGCAAGCCCGCCTGGCCGGCCGGACTCACCGCGATCGCGGCCACCACGGCGGTGGCCCGCGTAAAGGTGATCGTCCGGGCCGTGTCGTCAAACGCGGCCACGGCAAACGTGCCGTCAAACACCGCGTCACCCAGATTCACGGTGACCTGCGAACCAACCCCGATCGAATACGAGGTCGGCGTGCCGGTGAGGGTCAGGGTGACCGCCGTCCCGCTGGCCGCCTTGTTGGTCACCGCCGCCCGAAACGAGGGTCCGGTAAAGTCGCCGGCCACCATCAGGTAGTCGCCTGAAACGGTGTTCGTGTCCAGTGCCCGCACCGTGGCATTGGCCCCGCCGCCCGGATTAAAGGAACTGTCAATCGAGCCGTCCGTGTTCAGCCGCGCCAGCCGGTTAAGATTGACGCCGTTGACGCTGGTGAAGTCACCACCGATGACGATCTTGCCGTCGCTCTGGACCAGCACCGCCTGCACGGTGGCATCCGCCCCCGCCAGACCGTTCAGGAAGGTCGTATCCAGCGTGCCATCCGCGTTCAAGCGCACCACGTTCTGCCGGCCCGAAACCGTGAAGGCACCGGCCACAATCACCTTGCCGTCCGCCTGCACCGCCGCCGCCTGCACCGGCCCGTTGAACGGCGTCGTGCTGACCGGCACGAAGCTTGCGTCCACCGTGCCGTCGCTGTTGAGCCGCGCGAGATTCGTCCGTGCCGTGCCGTTCACGTTCGTGAAGGAGCCGCCGATGATGACCTTGCCCACGTTGCCCGATTGTAGAGGATTGACGTTGCGGTCAATGGCCACGGCAGTGACGGGACCGTTGGTGGCCCCCGCTAGGCCATTGAGGAAGGTCGTGTCCAGCGTGCCGTCCACGTTCAAGCGCAGCACCCGGCCGCGGACGACGCGGTTGTAGTTGGTGAAGGTGCCGGCCACGATCAACTTGCCGTCGTCCTGCACCGCCGAGGCGCTCACCGCGTTGTCCGGTCCGGCCCCCAGGCCGTAGCCCGCATCCGCCCCGCCGCCCACCGTGTCATTGTCCTGGATCAACACCACGGCGACCGGCGTCGTCACCACGGCCGCCGGGCTGCCCGGGCCGGCGGCCAAGTTCACGGAGAAGCGTTCCAGCCCTTCGTTGATGGTGAGATCATCATTCACCACGATGGTGAAGGACTTGTCCGTGTTGTCACCCACCGCCCAGACCAGCCCGGGCTGGACGTTCAGGTTCGCCGCCACGTCCGCCGTCACATCCAGCAGCACGCCATTCGTAAGCACCTTGAAGGTCGTGGCCGTGGCGTTGGTCACCACATACGCCACATTCGCCGCCACGTTGCCCGCCGGCAGCGAACTGCCAGTGAACACCACGGTGTTTCCGTCCGTCAGCCGCGTGGTGACCGTAAAGTTGTCGGAAGCCGCCGCCACCGTGGCGGACTGAAGACCCGGGATCGCCCGGTAGTCACCGGGCTGGACCGCCGTGCCGTCGGTGGTGTCGTAGTAGGCCGAGATCGCGCTGTTCGTGCCACCCGTGCGATGCACGGTGACGGTAACCGTGCCATTGGTTTCGCTGACCAGATAGGCCGACTGGGTGAAGGCCAGCGCGCTGTCGTTGTCCACGATCGTCAGGGTCATGTTGCTCTGGCCGAGCGACGGCGGCAACGGGCTGCCCGAGGGACTGCTCAGACGTAGCAGGACCGTTTCATCCCCCTCCACCTTGGTGTCCGCCACAATGGCGATCGAGAAGGTCTTCAGGAATTCGCCGTTGGCAAAAATCAGGGTGCCGGGAGTAAACGTGTAATCATCACCCGCACCCGTGGCCGTGCCACCGATCACCGTGTAATCCACGTTTACGGAGCCGGCAGTGCCGCCGCTGCGCAGCACGGTGACGGTGTAAGTGCCGGGCGTGTCCTCCAGCACCGTGTCCGCCGCAAGCTGAAAGCCCAGTGTTCCCGGGCTGCTTTCGTCATCCAAAATCGTCACGGTGTTGGTGAGATAGACCGTCTGGCCGCCGAAAGTTGTCCCGGCCAAGGCGGCAAGCTGAACACTGACGCCCGCAGGCTGGCCCGTCTGGCGTCCGGCAATCGTGTTCGTGACCACAAAGTTTTCGTCGCCCTCGGAGAGCAGGTCCTGGGTGATGGGAACGGTGAAGGTCAGGTTCGTCACGCCGTCATTGAAGACCAGGAACCCGCTGGTATTGGTATAATCAACCCCGGCCGCAGCCTTGCCAAAACCCGTCTCCGCCACCGTGGTGTAGCTGTTGGTGACCACGCCGGCGCTGCCCCCGATGCGGCGCACGGTGACGGTCGCCGTGCCGGCGCCTTCGCTCACGGACATCGTGGCCACGGAGAAGCCGAGAATGCTGTCGTCATCACGGATGGTCAGCGTGGTCGCCGGAATCGAACTGCCCACCACCCCGCCACCGGTGGCGGCCTGAAGGTTGATCACCGTCGTCCGGTCCGCCAGCGGAGTGTTGTCGATCAGATCGGAGCCCAGCAAATTGACCAGGAAGGTCTTGGTCACCTCACCCTGGCTGAAGACCAGCCCGGTGGCCCCGGCCGGCGTGGTGCTCGCAACATTACCCGCCCCAGCCCCCAAGGCATAGGTCACGGTCACCGAACCGCTCAAGCCGCCGCTGCGCACAATGGTGACAGTGGCGCTGCTCGTGGATTCGGTGACAGAGTAGGTGGCGGAACCGAAGTCAAAGGTGCCGTTCCCGCTGTTCACTCCCGACTCCAGCCGGACCAGCCGCAAAGCAGGCTGGCCATTGAAGGTGGTGAATGCGCCGCCGAGCACCAGCCGCCCGTCGGACTGCACGATGATGGCCCCGACAAAATTGTCGGCTCCGACACCGAAGTTGATGCCCGTGTCCAGCGTGCCGGCATTGTCCATCCGGGCCACCCGGCTCCGGCTCTGGCCATTGAACGAGGTGAACGTGCCGCCCACCAAAATCTGGCCGTCGCTCTGCACGCTGATCGCCAGCACCGAGTTGTCCGCACCGGAGGCATTCAGGAAGCCCTGCAAAGTGCCGGACGTGTTCAGCCGCGCGATGCGTCCACGCGCATTGCCCCCCGCCAAAGTGAAGTCGCCGCCGACCAGCAGATCGCCGTTCGCGGCAAAGGCCAGCGCCCGGATAGAACTGTCGAAGGTCGGAGAGGCGAAAGCCGGCGAGTTGTCGATCGAACCATCGGTCAGGCTCAGCCGGGCGACCTTGCTGTGCGCCGTTCCGTTCATCGTGTTGAAGTCACCGGCGACATAGACCCGGTTGTTGGCCTCGTCCAGCAGGATGGCGCGCACGGCGGCGTCCGCACCGGAGAGGCCGTTCAGGAACGTGGTGTCCAGCGAGCCGTCCGTGTTCAAACGCGCCACGCCACCCCGGCTGGTGCCGTTGACCGTGGTGAACTGGCCGGCGATGATCACCTGGCCATTGGTCTGCACCACTACGGCGTTGATCGTGTTGTCCGCCCCCGGCAAGTTGTTCATGAAGCTGGTGTCCAAGGAGCCGTCGGAGTTCAGCCGCGCGACCCGCCCGCGCAAAGCACCGCCGGCATTCGTGAACTGGCCACCGATCACCACCTTCCCGACGTTCACCGTCAGGAACGGATTGGAATTGTTGTCCACCGCCACCGAGTTGACGATGGGCCCGCCACCCGCGAAGAGCAACGTGGCCGGGACAAACGCCGTGTCCAGCGTGCCCTCGGCATTGAAGCGGCCCACCTGGCTGCGCGCCACGCCCGCGAGGTTGGTGAACGCTCCGCCCACCACCAGCTTGTTGCCCCCCGCCTGAGCCAGCGTAAGCACGCTCGCATCCGCGCCGGTGCCTACATCGAACGACTTGTCCAGCGCCGCGCCGGCGGACAGGCGGACCAGATAGTCATAGCCCGGTCCGCCGATGCCCTTGTAGCTCGTGAAGGCGCCGCCCACCACATAGTAGTTCACGCTCGCCACCGTCTGGGTGGAGATGGTGTTGACCGTGTTGTCAAAGCCCGTGCCAAAGCCGAGCGGAGTCTGGAATGCCGTGTCCACCGTGCCGTCATTGTTCAACTGCACCATGCGGTTGAAGAGCATTCCCCCGCGCGTGGCGCTGGCGGCCGTGGCCACCGGCGTGGATGCCAGTGTTCCGCCTGGCCGCGTGTAAGTGAAAGTTGTGCCGGTCAGCGGTATATCCACCGTGGCCACGGCATACGTTCCGTCAAACGTGGAGTCCACCCCGCTGACGACCACCAAATCGCCCACGCTCAACCCGTGCGCAGCGAGTGTCTGCAACGTGGCGCTTCCGGCGCCCAACGCCTTGTTGACCACCGTCACGCCGAAGCCCGTCCCGCTGAAGCTGCCGCCCACCAGGAAGTCATCGCCCACCACGCTGGGATTGAGCCGCACCACGCTCATGACGCTTCCGCCGGGACCCGTGCCGACCTTGTCGCGGAACGACGAGTCCAGCGCACCGGAGTTGCCCAGCTTCACCAACCGGTTCACCGGCCGGCTCGTCACGCCCACCAGACCGCGCGGGCTGACGGCGGTGCTGGCCACGTTCGCTGCCGTCTTGGCGTAGGTCAGCGTGTTGCTGCTCACGGACTGCAGCGTGAAGGTGCCGTCGAAGCTCGCATCCCCCAAGCTGACCGTGACCATGTTCCGCGTGAGATCGTTGACGTCGAAGCCGTGATTCCCCGCCGTGATCAGCGTCGCCACGTTCCCGGTCAGGGACTTGTTCGTGACCGCCACTCCGAAGGATGGCCCGGTAAAATCGCCTCCCACCACATAGCTGCCAGTCCCGTCCGCTGGGCCATCGGCCACGATCACCCGCACCGACGCATTCGCGCCGGCCTGCGGATCAAACGTCGTGTCCAGCGAGCCGTCCGCGTTCAACCGGGCGATCCGGTTGATGTTGACGCCGTTCACGGAGGTGAAATCACCACCTATGACGATCTTGTTGTCGCTTTGCACGAGCACGGCGCGGACTTCGGAATTCGCGCCCGCCAGTGCGTTCAGGAACGTGGCATCGAGCGAGCCGTCCGCGTTGAGGCGGAAGATATTTGCCCGGCCGCTGAAGGAGAACGAGCCCGCCACAACGACCTTGCCGTCCGGCTGGACAGCCACCGCATCCACAAAGGCAATGCCCACCAGCACCGGCGGGACAAACGAAGTGTCCAGTGCGCCATTGGAAAGCAGCCGCGCTACGCGGCTGCGTGCCACGCCGTTGACATTGGTAAACGCGCCGCCGATGACGACCTTGCCGATGTTCGTGGTCAGCAGCGGGTTTTGATTCCCGTCCACCACCACCGAATTCACCGTGAAGTCCGCACCTGCCAGCGCGTTGAGGAAGCTGGCGTCCAGCGTTCCATCCGCATTCAACCGCGCAATGCGGCTGCGGTTCGTCCCGCTGAACGTGGTGAACTGGCCGCCGATCACAACCTGCCCGTTCGGCTGCACCGCGGAGGTGAGCACCACATTGTCCACGCCCGCGCCGAGCGCATAACTGGTGTCAATGCCGCCGCCGGCAGAGTCGTTGTCCAAGATGATCACCCTGGCCGGGTTCGGGCCAACGATGTTGGCGATGGTCAGCGAAGCCGTCTCCAGAGCCAGATTGAGGTTGAACTGCTCGTTCGGCGTGGATTCCTGCAGGGTGTCATCCGCGATGGCGACCGTGAAGGTTTTGTCCGTGGTGTCCCCCGTGGCCCACACCACGGCGGAGCGCACATTCACGGCTCCGGTGGGAGTGCCGGGCGTCACCACCGTGCCGCCGCTGGCGATCTGGAAACTGTTGACGGTCACATTAGTCACCACATAGGCCACCGAGCCCATGGTCACGCCGGGCAGCACCCCGCCCGCGTTTTCAAAGACCACCGTGTTCCCCGTGCGCAACCCGTGGCTGACGTTGGTGATGTTGTTGCCGCCGACACCGGCCACTGCCAGCGTGCCGGGAATGGCCGTGTAATCAGCTCCCGCCGTCGCCGTGTCGTCACTGGTGCTGTAATAGAGCACAATATTGCCCACCGTGCCCCGGAAGCGGCGCAGCGTGATGGTCGTGCTGGTGTTGGTCTCGGCCACCAGATAGGGCAGGCCGGTGAAGCCCACCTCGTTGTCGTTGTCCACAATGCGCACGGTGGTGCTGGCGATCGTCCCGGCGCTGGCACCAACAAAAGTTCCCAGGCTGAGGACGAAGAACTCATCCGGCTCGACCGTGGTGTCATCCGTCAGGCTGATGGTGACCGTCTTGTCGGTGATGTCACCGGAGGCCCAGGCGACGGTCCGGGACGGAATCCGCAGGGTATGTGTGCCCGTGCCCTGGTCGGCGAAGTTCACCGCCGCCCCCCCGAACGTCGCGGAGAGCTGGAAGGTGTTGGCGGCAGCATTCACGACGTAGTTGGTCGCACTGGCGAACGCGGCGGGCCTGGTGGAAGTGGCTTCAAACACCACCTGCATTCCGTTGGTCAGGCCATGATCGGTCACCGTGATGGTGTCGGTGCCAAAATCGGCAGCGGCGCTCGGGAAGCGGAGCACCAAGCTGTAATCCTGGCCGCCTCCCGTGGCGCCACTGTCGGTCGCCATCACGTCGGCGGAAGCCACGCCCGAGGGGCCGCCCACACGCTGCAAGGACACTGTCACATAGCCGTTGTCCTCGCTGTAGGTGGACGAGGCGGCGCTGAACTGAATCTGGCTGTCATCGTCCAGCACGCTGATATAGGCCGTGGATTGCGAGCCCAGCACGGCGTTGCCAGCCAGCACGGTCAGGGTCAACTGGATGGTTTCAGGACCTTCCACCGTGACGTCATTGGCGATCGCCACCGAGAAGCTCCGGGTAGTGGCATCGCCATCGTTCCACGTCAGGGTGGTGGTGATAGCCGTGTAATCCGTGCCGGCGGTGGCCACCGCCACGCTGGCCCGGCCTGTGGGACTGACGGCTGCCGAGGCCACATCGCTCTGTCCGTTGCGGCCGTAGGCGAAGGTGTTCGCCGTCACGTTGGTGATCACGTAGGTGCCATCGAATGCGGTGCCAATGCCCTGGACCACGACCGCCTCGTTCAATGCGAAACCGTGGGCTCCCGCCGTGGTCAGCGTGGCGGACCCGCTGGTCAGCGCCTTGTTGGTCACCGTGAGCGAGGCCGGGGCGCGGACCTGCGCGACCGTCTGCGCCCGGATGGAGATCGCGCCGGAGTTACCGCTCGTGCGTGTGACCGTGATGGGCACGGTGCCCGAGTTCTCGCTCGCCGAGTAAACCCCGGACGAGTAGTTGATGGTGCCACCGCTGAAGTCATTGTCCACGATGGTCAACGAGGCGGAACTGGGCAGCAGCGCCGTGTTGAAGCTCGCCCCCTGCGGATTCGAGAGCTGCACCAGCACCGTCTCATTGCCCTCGTCCGGCACCGTGTCATCAATGACCGTGATGGTGAAGGTCTTCTGCACATCGCCAGCGGCAAAGTTGAGCGTCCCGCTGGTAGCGGTGTAGTCACTGCCGGCGGTGGCCTTGCCCGCCCCCGTCTCGGTCACCGTGGCGTAGTTGACCGACGAAGCGCCGGAGGTGGAACCGAGGCGGGAGACGGAGAGAGTCGCGGTCAAGGTGCCTTCGTTCACACTGAAGCTGTCGAAGTCGAAGCCCACCACGGAATCGTTGTCCAAGATCGTCAGCGTGGCGGTCGCCGGACTCCCCAGCACCGCCGGGGCGGACGGATTGGCCAGCGCCAGGCTCACGTCGTGGTTGCCGTTCAGCGTCGTCTCCGGGGTGATCGTGACATTGAACGTCTTCTGGTTTTCGCCCGCGAGGAAGCTCAACTGGTTAGGCAGGCCAGCCAGGGCAAGCGCGGTATAATGCAGGCCGGGCACCGCCGGGCTGTTACTGGTCGTGCTCACATAAATCAAGCCCGTCTCGGTGGTGGTGAAGTTAACGGGGGTCACACTGCCGGCGCTGGAAGCAAGCTGGAAATTCGCACCCGTGGGGTTCAGCACATAGTAAGTCCGGTCCGCCACCAGGCCGGCCGGCATCGCGGCTCCGACCGCCGCCGAGAAGCGAACCGTCTCGCCCCCCGCGAAGGTGTTCGGAAAGTTCACCAACAACCCTCCAACCGTAAACGTCACCGTTTGTTCCACTGAGCCAAAATCCACCGTTTCGACGCCCTGCAAGCCACCCGTGCGCTTGACCCGGACGCTGATCGAGCCGCCGTCCTCATCCACGCTGTAAGTCGCTGACTCAAACTGGAACTTGCCGTTGACGTTCTGGGCGTTGTTGATGTCGCCACCAATTAACTGGGCCATCCGGTTGCGCGTCTGGCCGTCGAACAAGGTGAACTCGCCGCCAATTTCGATGCGCGGTTTAGTAGCCCGAACCACATGCGTAGCCGTGCCTGAATTCACTGCGGTGAGATCCACCTGACGCCCCGCCACCCCATAGGGGCTGACGACCGCAGACTGGTCCGCAGCCACCCGGGCATAACTGAAGCTGACGCCCGTCACGTCCGCATCCGTAGCGGTCACGAGGAAGGTGCCGTCAAATGTCGCATCGTTGATGTTGACCAGCACGGTATCCCCAGTGCTGATTCCGTGGCTGCCAATTGAAGTGAGGGTCGCCGTATTGCCGGTGATGGACTTGTTGCTGATCAAGGCCCTGGTCGAAACCACTTTGAAGGTGTTGGCCGCAACGGCTGCAGCATAATACACATTGCCAGCCACCAGCCCGGTCGGCAACGCCCCAACCCCGGTCGTGTCACCGCTCGTGAACTGGATGGCATCCCCATTGCTAAGGCCATGGCTGTTTACCGTGATGGTATCCGTGAGGAGCACGACATTCGCATCAGCGAAGGTGCCACGCGTCACCTGCCCCGCCACCGACAATACCCGCGCGTTGGCACCGGTGCCGAAGTTGATGTCGGTGTCCGTGGCCCCGGCCGAGGTCACGCGGGCCAGGTAATTGCGCGCCAGCCCATTCGCCGTAGTGAACTCACCCGCGAGCAATATCTTCGTATCCGTCTGGACTGAGATGGATCTGACCTGCCCATTTAATACCACGGGCAACGAGTTCAAGACTGCTCCGGTCGCCGGATTAAAGCGGGCAATGAACTTGTAGGCCGCGTTGCCACCCACCGAGGCATAGTTGCCACCCACGAGCAGGCTCCCATCCGCCTCGATCGCAAGCGCGTTGAGCTGGACGGTGCCATCGCCTGCGGTGAACGGGGAGAAGAACGCGGTGTCCAGCGTGCCATCGGTGCCGAGCTTGGCGAGATACTTGCGCGGCGTGGTGGCGCTGGCCACGTTGCTGAAGTCACCAGCCAGGTAGATTTCGCCGTTGGCGTTGATGGCCACGGCGCGGATGGTCGCGTTTGCCCCCGTGCCCGGCGTGAAGGAGCCATCAACGGTGCCGTCGGTATTGAGCCGGCAGATGCGCGGGCGGCTCACGCTGTTCACCTGCGTAAAGTCACCGACGATGACCACCTTGCCACGGTTGGCCACCACCGGATCGGTGGACGGGTGAATGGCAATCCCGAGCACATTGCCGTTCGCGCCGGAGCCCGGGTTGAAGGAGCTGTCAATCGTGCCATCCGAGTTCAACCGCAGGATGCGGTTGATGTTCGTGGTGTTAAAGGTGGTGAAGGCACCGCCCGCAATGACCCGCGAGTCATCCTGGATGGCGACAGCATAGACGGTGCTGTTGGCCCCGGAGCCAATGCTGAAGCTGGTGTCCACCGCCCCAAGTGATGTGAGCCGCACCAAGCGACTCCGGCTGACGCTGTTGTAGGTGGAGAAGTCGCCGCCGACGACCACGGTGTTGGCAAACAGGCCGGAGTTGGTCTGGTTGATCGCCACCACCTGCACGGGATTGTCCGCGCCCGAGCCCACGGCGAACAACGTGTCCACGGAGCCCGGCGGCACCCCGCCTGCAGGATCATCATCGGTGATGGTGAGGACCGCCGAGGAATAGAGCGTTCCGCCCGCCAGCACGGAGCCGCCCGGCCCGGCGGCGGCGTTGGTCGCTCCGCCCGTGACCGTGTCCGTGCGGAGGTGAATCATCACGGTGCCGTCCGCCGCATTGTCATTGATGAGCGGAATGGTAAAGGTTTTGTTGGTTTCACCGGCGGCAAAAAAGAGGGTGTTCGTCGTGCCAGTGTAGTCGTTGCCCTGCACGGCCGTGGTGCCGAAGCCCTCCCCGTTTTCCCCCACCGTAGCCGTGGTGCGCACCCGGATGGACACCGGGCCGAAGCTGCCATCCACCCGCCCCACGCTGATCGTGGCGTTGCCGGCGTTCTCCGTGCTGCTGTAGCTGAAGGCGGTGAACCCCAGGAAACCGGGGGGAAAATCATCATCCACGATCGTCAGCGTGGTCCGGTCAATGAAGCCCAGCGCGGGGTCAATGGCGTAGGTCTGATCAATCAGCGCCCGGGCGCCATTGGCAGTGGGGGACAGATTGCCGGCCGTGAGGTTCCACCCAAAGCGCGGGAGGGTGAGGCCGCGGGTCTGCTGTGCCGTATGCAGCGTCGGCAGCGGGGAGGACATGGAGAAGAGCGCGTCTTCGTTGCCTTCCACCAAGGTTTCCTGCACGATGCTCATGATCATTTGTGAGCCGCCATTGCCGGTAGCTCCGTCCACGATGCTGGCATGGCTGCCATCGGAATAACCCCATGTCAACGTGCTGCCACCGGGTGAGTTTTTCGTAAAGTCCGTGCCGAACGTGGCGCTCTGGCTGGTGATGGTCAGCGTGCTTTCGTGCGCCCCCAAGCTGCCATTCAGGCGGTTCAGACTCATCAGGATGGTGCTCGCGTATTCATCCACGAAGTAGCTCCGGTTGCCAAAGGCCATCTGCCCGGGACCGTTCAACGAACCGCCCTTGAGGCGGGCCAGGTTGTTGCGCGGGTTCGTGGCAAAAATAGAACCCGCGGGTTCGTCGTCGCCGCCGACAGTGTCAAATTTGCCGCCGACCACGACGTTGCCATCGGCCTGCGCGGCGAGGGCCGTCACGAAGCTGGACTGCGCCCCGACGCGCCGCACCCGGTGCGAGGTGGCATCCGGATCGCCAGAATTGATGATGGTGACGGGAACCGCCCCCACGATGGCGGTGGAGGGCGTGAGCGAGGCCTGGAAATTGTTGTTGTCAACCCGGATGGCGTAATAAATCGTGCCACCGAGCAGACCACTGGGCAGGCGCTGACGGCCGGCGCTGGGGTCCGCCTGAAAAACGATCGCTTCATCGTTCTGCAATCCATGACCGGCGACGGTCAGCGTGGTGGTCCCGGCGCCAATCGGGGCCGTGCCCGTGATGTTGACGGTGCAGCCAACGCCAACACCCGTGATGGTGGTGGTCGAGGCGGGAACAGGCACCGGGCTGTAGCTGCCGGCGGAGACCACCGCAAGCGTCCTGACCCGCCCGGTTGAAAAGGTCAGGGTCAAGGTCAGACCAGTGCCGGTCCCCGGAAGTGCCACGGTGGTGGCAACCGGGTTGACTGGAACGGTGGAGTAGCCTCCCGAACTCGTCAGGGCAATCCCCGTAACGACACCACCGTTGCCAACCGAAGTAACCGTAAAGGTGGCGGCGCCCCCGCCGGCCGCGAGCGTGCCACCCACCACGGTGATGTTATTGCCTACCGCATAGCCGCTGCCCGGGGTGGTCACCACGGCGCTGGCGACAGCATCATAAACTGCCGTCACCCGAACCCGCGCGAGCGTGGCCCCCCCGTTCAGATCAAGCAGGTCATTCACCGCATAACCGCTGCCGGGTGCGTTGGTGACGACCGCTGAGACACCAACCTCCACCGCCCCCGAGCCGAAGGTGAAAGCGACGGGATTCAAGGCCCACAAGCCGATGAACTGACAATAAGCACGATCCATCCACGAGGTGTCCAGCGAGCCATCGGACGTGCCATCCGCAAACAAGCGGGCAATGTGGCGGCGGTGGGTGGTGTTGAAATGGGTGAACACACCTCCGATCAGCACCCCACGGGTCGCGCCAACTGGAATGTCCTGAATTGTGTAAACCGTGTCGTCCGTTCCCACGCCCGGGTTGAATGTGGTATCCTGCGCGCCGGTGGTCGTCAGCCGCGTGATGCCGCGCCGGGTGACGCCTTGCGCCTGCGTGAACGCGCCGCCCACCAGGACACGCTGGCTCTGGTCCACCGTCAGCGCGAAGACCGTGTCGTTGAAGCCCGCCACGGGATCGAAGGCAAAATCCAGCGAGCCGTCCGTGTTTAAACGCGCCAGCCGCGTCCGCGTGGTGCCGTTGTAACTGGTGAAGTCACCACCAATGAGGATCTTCCCGTCGCTCTGCAGGGCCATGGCGTAAACGGTGCCGTTCGCCCCCGTGCCCGGCGCAAAGGCGGTGTCCACGGAACCGTCCGCATTCAGCCGGAGGATCCGGTTGCGGGCGGTGCCGTTGAACAGGGTGAACTCACCGGCCACGAGCGTCTTGCCGCTGGTGTCAATCGCCACCGCGCGCACGGGGCCATTCGCACCAGTGCCCGGGTTGAAGCTGGAATCCACCGCGCCCGTGTTCAACAGGCGCGCCACGCTGTTGAGGCTGGCTCCATTGAAAGCGGTGAAACCGCCGCCGACGAAGATCTTGCCGTTGTTGGCACCGCCCGAATAAATCGCAATCGAGGAAATGAATGCGTTCGCCCCGGAGCCTGGGTCAAAGGTGGCGTCGTTGGCCCCGGCGGTGGTGATGCGGGCGATGCGGTTGCGCGGAGTGGCGCTGTAGGCGGTGAAATCACCGCCGATGACGGCGTTGCCCGTGGCGTCGAGCACCAAGGCGTTGACGGTGTTGTTCGCCCCAGGCTGGGTGACGACCACCGTGTCGTCCGCATAGGTGTTGTCAATCGCGCCAGGCGGGGTGTCCTGATACACGATGGTAACCACGCCATGGCCCACCACACCCGGGAACGACCCGCCGGAGGAAGTATCTACCAGGCTCGATACGAAGATGAGCACATCCTCGTCGAACTCGGCGATCGCGTCCTGTGTGGCCGACAGGGTTACATTTGCAGAATAGGCCCCCGGGCCGAAGGAAAGCGTTCCGGTTGACAGCGTGGCATCCCCCGCCGTGGCAATTTCGGACCCTGCCTTGACGCTGAAATTGGGAATGTTGTTGTTGGCACCAGCTCCCCCCGTGCCCGGGCCTGCCGCCAGCGCGATGGTGGCAGTGTAGTTGTCCGTAATACCGTCCGCAGGCGAATTGCGATCCTGCGGGTTGTTCAGCGTGATGACCAAGGTGACGCTGCCGCCTTCTGTGACACGGATCTTGCGATAGGCGGGGGGGACCGCAGTGGAAGTTCCATTTGCAGGAGCTGTGCCAGTGTATAATTGGTGCGCTCCGGCTGAGGAGCCACTGACGCTATCCGACGAACTGATCGTAAAGAATTCCTGGGCACTGACCGAGACGCTGCCCGCCCAGCAGGCGCAAACAGCGGCGAAACACGCCAGCCATCGTCCCTCCAAGGCACACCGCTCCCTTGCGACTTTTGCCAATTCCATCACGGGCGAAAAAAGCATCCGCATGAAGCACTGTTGCTCGCGGCGTCCTGATGAAACGCCACGGCGCGCACAATTGGTTTTTTTCATGTAAAAAAGAGTGGGCAAATCAAGACAGATAAACGCCTTCCAAGCAAGCCTATTCCCCCCTCCCGGGCTACGGTATTCCCCTGAATGTGAAGATTCCGTAAAGGCAGGGTTTTGCCCCTCCAGCGTCACTCCGGCTAATCCTGAACTCGAATCAGGAATGGGTAGCACAGGCCACCGGCCTGTGCCGTCCGGCCACTGGCCGGACGGAACGGCGAGGCGGCTGCCCTTGACCTTGGCGCCTCAAATCCGTTCGCACGTCCTCGACATTCCGAGCGGCTGGTAGCCGCTCGGCACAGGCTGGCAGCCTGTGCCACCCACCGCATTTGCCATCGCCACTTCGGAATCCTGGCTAATCCTGGTAGATCGGCAGGTATTGAAACCGGACGGACAGGCTGAGCAGCGCCAGGGCGGTGCCATAGACCTTGCCCTGTGCCCGTTCCGAGCCGTCCGCCCCCTCCCAGGAGCCGTCCGGCTGCTGGTTGGCCTGCAGCAGGCCCTCCACCCGCTCGCGGGACTCCCGGGCCAGATCGCCCCCGCGCTTGTTCATCCCCTGGGCGTAGTAGTAGGTCCCGTAGAAGAACCACTGCGTCTCCCAGACCGGGGCCGCCGCCCGCAGCCAGTCCGCCGCCCCGAGCACCTCCGGGGCGTCGGTCAGGCCGCAGACCTGCATGGCCAGCAGGCCCGCCGCCGCCATGGCATATTGCGGCGGCTGGCCGGGCACGTAGCCAAAGGCGCTCTTCGGGTTCACCAGCCGCCCCTGCACATCCCGGGAGGACACATAGCTCCGACGCAGGTAGCCAACGGCGGCGTCAATCGCCTCCTTCGGCACCGCCAGCCCGGCATTCTTTGCCGAGCGCAAGGCCAGGAGCTGCCAGACGGTTACGGACAGGTCGGCGTCCCCGGCGTCCGGCGAGTAACGCCATCCGCCGATGAAGCGCGGGTCGTGCTTCTTCACCCGTTGCGCGGCCAGGATCAGGTTCACCCCGCGCTGCGCCCGATCACGGAGCAGCCCGTCCTGCACCTTGTCCATGCCCATGCCCAGCAGTTCCGTGAGGGCCAGCGTCACGATGCCGTGCCCATACATCCGTGAGCCGTCCCGCTGGCCGAAGTAGCCGTTGGCTCCCGGCGCCTCCGGCCGCAACAGAAACCCCACCGCCTTCCGCATCACTTCGCCCTCGGTGCTCTTGTCCACCGGCTGGTGCCCCACGCTGGCCAGCCCCATCAGGCCCAGCGCGGTCATGGCCACCCCGTGGTTTTCGCGCTTGTCCTTGTCCTGGATCATCCCGTCGGGGAGCTGCGCTCGCACGAGGAAGCCGGTGCCGCCCTTGACCATCGTGTCCACCCGGTCCGGCCGGAGGGCGGGAGGCGGCTCGGCGGCCAGAACGGTAAAGCACCCTATGAGGGTCCAAGCGGCGAGCAGGGCAAGGTGCCGCCAGCCATGCATGGCCCCCGGTTTCGCCGCCCCGGGCAAGCGAGGACTCTTGCGGCACGACCGACCGGAGGCCGGCGCTACGTGGCACCCGCGTCCCGCGAGCCGTATCGCCGGCGTCCGCACCGGCTCGGCTTCGGGGGCGGTGTCAAGATACACCAGACGGCCCCGGCTGCGGGCCACCTGGAACCTGGAGCCTGGAGCCTGGAACCTCACTTCCGCGCCTTTTCCGCCACCGCCTTGAAATACGCGTCCACGAGCACGCGGTAGTCACCGGACACGCCGTTCTGCTGGCCCTCGCGAAGATCCTGCGCGAGCTTCGGCGGCAGCTTGGCCCAATTGCCGTCCCGCACCTCGCCCAGTTCCGGAAGCGCGGCGTAGGTCCCGGCCCCACCCGCCCGCGTCGCCCCGCCCACGCGCCCCGTGCCCGCTGCGCCACTGCCAGCCTCCCCCGCCTGGCCCGGCTGGCCGGAGCCGGGCGGTCCGCCGCCCTGTCCAGCCCCTTTGCGCTGGCCTTGCTGCGCCATCTGTTGCTGCGCCTGCTGGGCGGCTTCCAGCGCCCGGGAAGCATTGGCCTGCGCTCCGGGTTTGCCAGTGTTCATCCCGTCCATGGCCCGCGCCATCCAGCGTGCGTCCGGCCGAATGTTCCTTCCCGGCAACATGCCCATCCCGCCCTCCGCGCTCGGCTTGCCACCGCCCGGTGGCAGGACGCGGAGTTCCTGCGTCGCTCCCGGCGGAGGCGGCTGGAAAGACTGGCCCGCGTCCTGTGGCCGACCATGCTGGCCGGCGGTCCCGCGAGGAGCGTTGAAACTATTCGGCGCGCCTGCGCCTTGAACGCCGTTCACAGGCGTGCCCTGCCCCACCTGCCCGCGCTGCTGCGACCCGGTCGAATCCGCCCCCTTGGATTGCCCGCCTGAACTGTTCCCTCCCGGCCGCGCCGCCTGGCTGTCATCCTTGGACGACCCCGGAGCGCCACCGGACTGCCCTTCGCCCCGGGTATTCTGCGCCGCGCCGCCCTGCCCGCCACCCTGCGGTTGCTGCGCCCCGGAGTTCTGTTGCGATCCCCGGGAGTCCTGCCCTGAACCCGTCCCGGTATTGGGCTGGTTGCTGTCGCCGGCCCGGCCCGTTGGCGCAGAGGCCTTGGCGTTGGATTCACCAGGCGCGCCCGGACGCGGTGCCCCGTCACGCGTGCCGCTGGCCTGGGCGGAGTTGTCCTGGGACCCGCTCACTCCGGGCGTTCCAGCCGCCCCGCCCGGCGACACTGCCTCGCCGTTGCTTTTCCCGCTGCCCGGCTGGCTCTGGGCATTGCCCGGGTTCGCCCCGTTTTGGCCGCCTTCGCCAGAGCGTTGCGGGCTGCCACTGCCCGCCTGCGCGCCGCTGGCCGAAGCGCCGGGCTGCGAGGTGCTGTCAGCTCCGGTCTGACCGGCGGATGCCTGCGCACCTGGCCGCTCTGATCCAGAACCACCCCCCTGCTGAGCACTTTGCCCCGCAGTGCTGCCGAGTTGCGCGCCCTGCTGTTCGAGCGAACTGCCGAGCTGCTGCGCATTCCGGCCCGCCTCCGCCAGGCTCTGCTGGCCGTCCTGTGCCGCGCGGCGCGCCCGGTCCGCCTGGTCCGCGCTGGCCTGCGCCTGCTGCGCGGCCTGCTGGAGCGCCGCCGCCTCGGCTTGGTTGCCCATCGCCCGCTCGTCTCGCGCCGCCCGCTGCAAATTCTCCGCCGCCGCGCGCAACTGGTTCGCCGCCTCGCCCTGCTGCTGAGCCGCCCGGGCCAGCGCCTGCTCCGGCGAGATCTTCCCCACGTTCGCAAACGCCTCGGCCAATGCCCGCGCCCGGTCGAGGTGCCGCCGGACGGTCGCCACCAACTGCGCACTCCCGTCGCCCAGCTTCGCCAGCCCAGCCGTCTTCGCCACCTCGCGCTGGACTTCGGCGAGCTTCTTCTGCGCCTCGGCAAATTTCTTCTCCGCTTCGAGCCCCTTGCGCTGCGCGTTTGCCAATTCGTTCGTCGCCCGCTGCAAGCCCGGCACCATCTCGCCCACACGCTGCGCGATGGTTGCCGTCGGCAGGTTCGCCTGCGTCGGGGCCTTGTCCGCCGCCTCCGTGATGGACTTCGCACCGCGCTCAAATTCCTCTTTCACCGGCACCAGCCATTTCTCCGCGTCCGCCTGCACTGGCGGAATTTCCTCTGCGACCGTCCGGCGCATGGCCGCCACGAGCTGCAGCAACTGCGCCCACAATTCGCCCGCTTCCAAGGCCGGGTTCGCCGCGCGCTCCAGTTGCCGAGCAAGCGTGCGTTCGGCCTCCGCCGCCTCCTGCAGCCGCTGCCGCGTGTCAGCCACCGCGTCGCGGGACAGGCGGGCCAGTTCCGCGCGCATCGCCGGGTTGCGCTGCAACTCCGCCGCCAGTTCGCGTTGCAACTCCTCCGGCGGCAGCCCGGCCAGCCGCTGAAGCCGCTCCATCTGTGCATAGCGCTCGTCCTGCGCCGCCCGCGTGCCCAGCGCCTGCTCCTGCTTGCGCAAGGCCTGCCGGGAACCCTCCGCCGCACCCGCCTCGAGGTTGTGATAATGCTCGGCCAGCAGTTTCAAACTCGCGGCCAGCGCATGGTCCTGCGTTTCCGCTTCCTTCAGCCAGCCGGCCCGCGCCTTCGCTGGCTGGGCGGCCAGCGCGCTGCGTATTGCGCTCTCCGCCTTCACGGGGGGTTCTCGCAGCATCTCGACTGCCGCGTCCGCATCCCGCGCCCGTTCGCGTCCAGCCGGCAGCGACAAATCCTGCGCGTTGCCATCCCGCCGGAGCGCGCTCACCGCGTCCGCCAGCCGCACGTTCAAGGTCAACTGCTTGAGATGCAGATTCGTCACCGCGTTGGGCGTTGTCCCCCCTGCGGCCGGCTTCAATTCCAGTTCCAGTTCCGCTGCGGCGCGGGACAAGGCCAGCAGACGCTCACTTAAACTAGCAGTCGTCCGCGCCAGCGCCTGCCGGGCTTCTGCTTCCACCTTCGCCGCCTCGCTGTGCGCCCGCTGCATCTGGCCGGCCACCTGGTCCAGTTGCTCGGCCATGGGATTCGCCACGCGCGCGCCGCCGCTGCGCCGTTCGTTCATCTCGCGGCCCACCTGCTGCCCGGCGGTGCCGCGAATGGCCTCGGACAAGGCGTTCGCCGTCTTCTCGCCCAGCCCGGCGCTCCGCGCCTCGCGCTGCGCGGCGGTCATTTGTTTTTCCAGCCAGTTCCAGTCGCGTGGCCGGCTCGTGCTGCTGTCCGGTGCCGCAGCCTCAAAGCGCTCTTCGCGGGCAAGCGATTTTGCCGCGCTCGCCAGCTCGCTCAACTGCCGGCCCGCCTCGAGCCCCCGCATCGCCTTCTCCATCTGCGCCAGCCGTTCGGGGTTCGCCGCGTTCTGCCAGTCTGCTTCCGCCGTGGCGCGCATCGCCTCGAGCGAATCCCGCGCCAGGCCAAGCTGCGCGGCAAACTGCGGATCGTTGTCCCGCCGCGCCTCTTCCGCCTTGGCCCGGTCTTCCAGTTGTTCCTTCGCTCCGCGCCAGCTTGCCTCGGCGCGGTCGCGGTCGCTGTCCGCCTTCAGCTTCAGCTTTCCGTCGTCCTCGCCGTTCCGTCGGGCCTCCGCGAGTTTCTTGTCCGATTCCGCGAGCCGTTCCAGATCGCGGCGCAGCCGGGCGATTTTTTCCGCGCTGCCCTCGTTCAGTTTCGCCAGTTCCGCCCGGGCCTTGTCCGCACGCATGCCCAGTTCACGCGCCGCGACGCGCGCATCGCCCGCGGCCTGCTCGGTCGCGGTCTTCATCTGCTTGGCCGGGGCGGCGAGTTCCGGCCCGGCGGGATTCTTGAGGGTGGATTCGACGCCAGTCCGCGCCGCTTTTAGAGTGTCCTGGGACTTGCCGAGGCGGTCGGAAATCTGTTTGGGTGCGCGCTGGCGCAGGTCGGCCATCTCCTGCTCGGCCCGCGCCACTTCGCGCGTCACCCCGGTCTCCCGGCGCGCCACGCGCTGCCAGGCGTTGGGATCGCTTCCCGCGCCGTCCACTGTCTGCTGCACGCGTTGCTGTTCCTTGGCCAGTTGATCCAGTCGTTCCGTCAGTGCATCTCCCTGGTCGGCGGCGACCAGCTCGCCGAAGTTCCCCGCCATCTGCGCCGTGAAGTCCGCGAGCCGCTGCGCCGACTTCACCGCCTCGTTCACGTTGCTGCGCTCCGGCGTCTCGCGCAGTTCGCCGGCCAGCAACTCCCGGTCCGCCTGGGCGCGGGGCAGCAGTTCGCGCCGCGCCGTGCTCAACCCGCCTGCGAGCAAGGCCAGTTCAGCCGATTCCCGGCCCGCGTCCGCTTCGCGCACTGCGTAGGCCAGTTGCTTGTCCGCCCGCTCCAGTTGCCGCTCCACCTCCGCCTGCGCCACGGCCGCCCCGGCCACGGTTTGCTGCCGCTGCACATCGTCGCCCGCGCGCATCTTCGCGACCGCTTCGGGGGTGTAAGCCTTGCGCAATTCAGTTGCCGCCTTGCTCGCGCCTTCCAAAGCCTCCTGCACCTGCTGTCGCGCCGCCAGCGCCTTGGCGCGTTTCGCATCGGATTGCTCTGCCCCGATGACGAGCTGCGCCGCAGCCGACTCGACCCGCGTGCCCCGCAGGTCCACGGCCACCAGCTTGGTCACTACACGGTCGCCGGTGGAGAGGCCGAGCAGCAGCAAATCCCAGCGGTGCGCCACCGGGGAATTAGTCTTGTTTGCCAGGCCCAGCGGCACCTCCACCCATGGACCGGTGTTCACCTGAAATTGCTGGGTGACCGCCGCCAGCCCGATGTCGTCGCCCGCCGTGCCGCGCACCGTCACGACTTCATCCGGCGCGGCCACGACATCATTGCGCGGCTGCTCCAGCGTGATGCGCGGCGCGAGGTCCGGCTCCGCGCGGATTTCAAACGTGGGACTAAATTTGTTGCCCAGACCTGTCTCCGCCGCGATGAGCCGCACCTGATATGTCGCCGAGCCATTTACCAGCAGCCGCGCCCGGACGACGTTCGGCTCGGGGGCAGTGAGGGCGACCCGGTTGGTTTTGCCGTCCGCGATGACCGCGAGTTCCCCGGCGCGCACCGACTGGTTCACCCGCATCCGCAAATCCGCCACGCTGCCTTCCAGCGCGGACACATTGCCGTGCTCCTCCTCGACCTGCCGCGGGGGCAACTGGGCGTAGGCCGGCGCTTCGTAGGTCTTCGTGAACGACATCACCGCCGGACGTGTGCGGGTGGGAAGGGTCAGCGTCTTGGTGATGGCATCCCCCGCGCGCACGCGAAAGGCAAAATCACCTTGGCCCACCGGCACCGTGACGGTGAACTGCCGCCCGCTGCCGGGCGACATCAGCACCCGCTCCGTCCTGCCGTCCGCGAGCAACACCTCCAGTTCCGCGCGATCCGCTGCCACCCCCGCCAGTTCCACGGCGACTGTCTGGTGGTCGCCTTGCGCGAGCCAGCGTGTCTCGGCGGCGGGTTCCACCACGCGGATTTTTGTCCGGGCGACTCGCTCAATGTCCGCGACCGGGATGAAGGCCCGGGCGAGCTGCCGGGGAAATCCCCAGGCGGGCACCGCGAGCAGAACGGCGACGGCGACGACAGACGCCAGCGCCGCCCCCGACCACCGCGCGACCAGCGAGCGCGGCAGCACGATTTTCATCCGCACGTCCTTGACCCGGTTCGCCACGCCTTCCTGCATCAGGTCACGGAAAGCGAACGAATCCGTTTTCCCTTCCGCGCTCTTTTCGGCCAGTTCGACGGCGGCCACGAGATGGCCGCGCAGTCTCGGCCACGCTTTTTCCATCAGTCCCGCGAACTCCCGGACGGTGGGCCGCTTCACCAGCGTCCGGCCCGCCACGAGCCAGAAGACCAGCGCCGTCATCGCATACCCGCCGAGGCTCAGGAGCAGGCGCGTCCGCTCCGTCAGCACCAGCCGCCAGTCCAGCCAGGCGACGGCCGTGAACGCCACCAGCAGCGTGACGACTGCAGCAGCAATTCCCCGCACCCAGACCATGCGCGTCCAGCGCTGCGCAAACGCGCGCAGCCGCTCCGCGATCAGCGGGTCGAGGGAAGGAGGCATCGTGCAAGGAACTAAGCCACACCTGCCCCCGGGAGTGAATACAGAAATCGCAGTAGGCCGGAGGGTGCGTGGTGCGTGGTGCGTGAGGAGGAAAGACGGCGGACAATCTGCCTTCACGCCCCCCTCCCCTGCACTTGCCATTCCGCCGGTAGCATCTGATTCTATCCCCATCGAATCGGGAATGAGCAGTGATCCTAAATCCAGCCCGCCGTGGTCCGCCCGCCGGTGGACCGCCGTGGTGCTGGCCGTGTTCGCGCTGCATCTGGGCGCGCTGTTCCTGCTTTCCAAGCGCGGCAGCGTCACCCCCCGGCAGGTGCAAAATCAACAGGTGGCCCGCTGGCTGACCACCCCGGAGTCGGCGCGGCAGACGCTGGACTCCATCCTGGTCAGCGACCCGACGCTCTTCGCGATGGTCAGCCCCCGCGGCTTCTCCGGCGCAGCATGGCTGCGACCCCAGTCCCCTAAATACCAGTCCGGGGAGTTCACGGAATCCGAGCGCACCCTGCCGCAGCCGACGCAGTCGCTGGGCGGAGCCTTTCAACAACTCGCGGCCCCGCGGGCGGCACCGGTGTTTGACCTGGTCAGGAAACCGGACCTGGCCGCCGCCCCGCCGGCCGTCCCGCAGCCGGCCCTCCGCAATCGCTCGCGCTTAATGATCGAAGGGCCAGCCAGCCGGCTCAAGCTCGCCCAGTCCCCGGCGCTGAAATCCTGGACGCACACCGACGTGCTCAACGACACGCGCGTGCAGGTGCGCGTGAGCCCCGAAGGACTGGTCTTCTCCACCCTGCTGGCCGGGGCCGCCAATTCCAAAGATCCCGTGCAACGCGCGGCCGACCTCCAGGCCCTGGAACTGGCCCACCAGCTCCGGTTCGAATCGCGCGCCAAACAGGGAGGCACACCCGTCGAAGGTGTGCTGGTGTTCCAGTGGCACACCGTGGAGCCGCCAGCGTCTGCGACGCCGTGACCCATGCCGCCGGACACGGTCATCTTCACCTACGTCGCCACGCTGCTCGGCTGTGTCGGCGCCATCGCCGTGCTCTACGAACGCAGGCGGCGGAGCTTCGAACCCACGCCGACGGAGGACCACCTCTTCCGTTGCCGCAAGTGCAGCTACGTTTACACGGACGACCCCGACGTGGAACTCTCCCGTTGCCCGCAGTGTGGGACATCGAATGAAGTGGTGGAATTTTGACGGCGCAGAACGGTGATCAGTAATTAGTGATTAGCAACCAGTTCGCGAACTGTTGATTCGCCCGTCCCTGAAAACTAATTACTGGGCACTAATTACTTTCCCCGTCAGTTCCCTGTCTTCACTTCCACGACATCATGCGCTCCGGCTTCCTTCATGCCGGCGGGGCTGACGCGGATGTAGCGGGCGCGCTTGCGCAGCTCCGTGAGATTGCCCGCGCCGAGATAACCCATGCCGGACTGGATGCCGCCGATGAGCGTGGCGAGCGTGCGCTCGAGCGGACCGGCCACTTCCTTCAACGCCTCCACGCCTTCCGCCGCCACCTTGCGCGTGGCATCGGCGGTCGCGTGGCCGTAGCGCGCGGCGGAGCCGGCCTTCATTGCCGCGAGGCTGCCCATGCCCCGGTATTGCTTGTAGAGCTTGCCGCCGATTTCGAGAATTTCGCCGGGGGCTTCGGCACAGCCCGCGAGCAGGCCGCCGCAGATCACCGCGTGTGACAATGTGAGCGCCTTCACGATGTCACCGGACTTGGTGATGCCGCCGTCGGCGAGGATCGTGACCTTCTTCTCCGCCGCCGCACGCGAGCAGACATAGAGCGCGGTCATCTGCGGGATGCCCACGCCCGCCACCACGCGGGTGGTGCAGATGGAGCCCGGCCCCTGCCCCACCTTGATGATGTTCGCGCCGGCGTCCGCGAGGAAGCCCACGGCCGCCGCACTGGTCACGTTGCCCGCGATGATCGGCAGATTTGGAAACGCATCGCGCAGCATCCGCACGGTGTCGCCCACGCCCTTCGTGTGCCCGTGCGCGGTGGACACCGCCACGGCATCCAGGCCGCGCTCCACCAGCCCGCCGACGTGCGCGAGGATGCGGTCGCGGTCCAGTTCGCCGAAGGCATTGCGCGTGGCGCTCACCGCCGCGCCGCACACCAGGCGGAACTGCGCATCGCGCGCCGGCTTGAACTGCGCCGCGCGCTCGGACGTGATGCGCTCGATGTCGCTCATCGTGAAGAGGCCGCGCAGCCGGTCGGAATCATCCACCACAAGCAGCTTGTGGATGCCCGGATGGTCGTTGAAGAACTTGTCCGCCGCCGCGATGGGATTCTTGCCAAGCTGCTTCTCCGTGAGCGTGAAGACCTGGTCGCGCGGCGTGAGCGACTCGGCCACCTTGCGCTTCGCGTAGCGCGGCTTCACCACGCTGCCGGAGAGCAGGCCCAGCAGCTTGCCCTGCTCATCCACCACGGGAAACGTGCTGAAGGCGAACCGCTTCTCCTCAATGCGCGCGAGGACATCCCCGATGAGCTGGTCGGGCATGACCTTGATCGGCTCCTGAATGAGGCCGTGGACGTGGTTCTTGACGCGGCCGACCTCCTGGAGCTGCTGCTTCTCCGGCATGTTGTAGTGGATCAGGCCCAGCCCGCCGTTGAGCGCCATGGCGATGGCCATGCGCGCCTCGGTGACGGTGTCCATGTCCGAGGAGACGACCGGGATGTTGAGCTGGAGGCTCTCGGCCAGCGTGGTGTCGAGCTGCGTGTCGCGCGGGAGGATCTCCGAGTAAAGCGTCGCGAGCGTGATGTCGTCGTAGGTCAGCGCGGTGCCGGCCTGGTTCGGAAAAAAGCGCTCCGCCGTCTGGTAAAAGTCGGCGTCGAGAGCGTTGGCGGCGGTGGTATTTGCCATGCCAATAAATGCCGGACGCGGGCGGTGGCTGGCAAGAGGGAAGTGCCGGAGAGCGGAGGGGAAAGTAAATAGTATTTAGTGATTGGTCAGGCCAACAGCGCCCAGCAACGGACTATCACTAATTACTAATCACTCTTTCCGCGTCGCACGTTTCCGCTCAGAACGCGTAGTTCAACCCCGTGTTCACCGTCATGATCCCGTCGAGCTTCAGGTTCGAGGATTTGCCCTGCACGGTGGAGCGGGAGTTGCCGGCGTATTGATAGGCCAGGCCCAGTTCCCAGCTCCACGCTTCGCTGAGCGCCACGTAGAGGTTGGCGCGGGCCGTCGCACTGAAGAGCCAGTCGTCCGCCGCGACGCGGCCCGAGCGCACGGCGGTCACGACGCCGGGCACCACGACCGTGTCGGTGTAGCTGTAGGTGGTGCTGGCGTAAACCACACCGAGCCCGCCGCCGAGCGTGAGCGAAACGCGGTCATGCAGCGGCAGCTCGATGAAAGGCCCGAGGTTGAAGCCGTAGAGCGAGCCTTCCACCTTGTTGTTCACCGTGCCGGTGGCCGCCACCACCGTCACCGCCCGGTCCGCCGGCACGTCGGGTATCAACGGCCCCGCGGCCGCGAAGGTCCCGAAGTAAGGCGCGAGCGGCGGCAGCACCGCACCAGTGGCGTATTTGTCGGTCGTCAGCCCGGCGAAGCCCGCGAGCGATCCGGAGTCCCGCTGCCCAAGCTGCATGTAGCCCACCGTCATCAGCACGCCCACGTTCGCGCGCCGCTTCTCGGTGATGTGGAAGCGCCCGAGCACCTCCTCGTAGGCCAGCTCGAAGCCGGGAACCATGCGGTCGCGGCTGCCGCGCGTGGTGCCGTCCGCCAGCGAATTGACGGAATGGAACGCCAGCGAACTCGCGCCCAAAAACGGCGCGGCGGGGTCGGCGGCAAGATACTGGCCGTTGTTGTTGTAGCCCCAGTTCCAGGTCGTGCCGCCCGCGTTGCCGCTGATGTCCACGTTCACGTAGCCATCGTCATAGCTGCGGTTCACGCCGGGCACGAGTGCGCCGGTGTGGTTCGGCGTGGTGCTCGTGAAGTCGGCCTTGATGTTGAAGTTGAAGGTTGCCTTGAGCGAGAAGCGGTTGCGCCGCTTGAGCATCTTGTCCTCGGCCGCCGCCTCCGGCAGGCCGTCCTGCGCGACCGCCGCGCCGCCGACACACGCCAAGCCCACCGCCCCAAGCCAGAATTGATGTTTCATGTCGCTGAAAGTTCAGGGCACCTGGAGCAGCCGGTAGAAGCGCGTGCCCGCCCCCGTGGGCAAGCTGGAGGTGCGGGGTGGCCCGGTGTCCACCCACTGGATGCGTCCGCCCGTGCCCGTGAGTCCGGGGAAAGACGTCTCCCACGGTCCGCCGACGGCCGCGCTGTATTGGATGTAGTAGGTCTTCCCGGCGAGGCTGCTGAAATCAATCTTGAACCGGCCCAGATGGAAGTCCGCACGGTCCGGCGAGAGCGTCGTGCCGGCGGGCGCGGTCGGGTAGCCGCCGGTCACCACCTCCACCACGAGGCGCGGCCGCGGCGAGGTCACGCGGTCGGAGACGTAATACTCGACGCTCAAGGGGAACGTGCCCGAGGGCGCCACCGTGGTGGGAATGAGGATGTAGGGGATGCCGTTGTTCGTGCCGGTGGCGTTGATCAGGTAGATAGCGTTGCCCCGCGAATCTACGCCGAGGTCGAAGAACGAAATCCGCAGGAAGGTCACCGCGCTCACGCTGCCCGCCGGGTTCAGGACCGGCAGCGCCTCCTCCGTGGCCCCCGTCTGCGAACGCAGCGTGTAGTCATTGAGCGACTTGAACACGACCGCCCCGCTGATGAAGTAGCTGGGCAGCGGCGTGCCCGACACGTTGAGCACCTGGTTGGTCACCGGCTCGCCCTGCAGCATGAGGCCGGCGATGCTCTGCGTGACGCCGCCTGAGACGGTGAAGTTGAGAAACACCACCGCGTTGCTGCCCGCCGTGAAGGTCTGCGCCGCCGGCAGGGTGAGGTCGAACCCGAGCCGGCCCTGCGTCGCGGAGTTGCTTGCCACGAGCGTCGCGCCCACCGTCGTGGTGATGCTGACGAAGACCAGCTTGTTCGTGTCGTAGGCGACGCTGCCCGTCACCCGGTTCTCGCCGCCCTCGGCCAGCAACGCAACCGGCACGGAGACCGCGGCCCCGGCGGTGAGATTGGTCGTCTGGGTGGTCACCACTTGCAGCCTCCGCAGGGACAGGGTGAATGTCACGTCCACACTGGTGACGGAGCCGTCGGTGTTGGTCACCTTCACGCAGTAGGTCGCCACGTCGCTCGCCGAGACATTCGCCAGCGTCAGCGTGGGGCTGGTGGCCCCGGCGATGTCCACGCCGTTCTTGCACCATTGGTAGAGCAGCGTCGGCCGGCCGATGGCGACCACCGTGAAGGCCACCGTGTCCCCCCCGAGGGCGGTGACTGACGTCGGCTGCACGATGATGGCCGGCGGGTCCAGCACCGTGAGCGTGGCGTTCGAGCTGGTGGCGGTGCCGTAGGGGCTGGTGATGACCACGGAGTAGAGGCCCGCCTGATTGGTCTGGACATTGGTCAGCGCGAGCGTCGCGTTGGTCGCACCAACGAGGTTCGTGCCACCGAAACGCCATTGGTAAGTGAACGGCCCGTCGCCCCCCGCCGTGACGGAGAACGAGGCACCAGTCCCCTTCAGCACGGTCAACGACTGCGGCTGGGTCGCCACGAAGGGCGCGACGCGCACCGTGAGCGTCGCGATGGAACTGGTCGCGACGCCGTAGGGATTAGTGACCACCAACGTATAATCGCCGGACTGCGAAGGCTGGACCGCAGCCAAGCTCAACGTCGGACTGTTCGCGCCCGGAATGACCGCGCCGTTGAACCGCCATTGATAGGTCAGCGTCGGGTCGCCCGTCGCCGCCGAGACGAAATTGACGGTGATGCCGGCCACGACCGACTGCGACAACGGCTGCGTGACGATCGTGGGCGGGACGCGGACGGTGAGCAGCGCGTTCGAACTGGTGAGGGAGCCGTAGGGATTGCTCACCACCACGGAGTAGTTGCCGGCCTGATTCGTCACCACGGCGGCCAGCATGAGCGGGTTGTTCGTCGCGCCGACAAGGTTCGTCCCGTTATATTGCCACTGATAGGTCAGCGGCGCGTCGCCGGTGGCGGTCACCCGGAACGTCGCGTTGCTGCCTTGGATCACGTCCTGCGGCTGCGGCTGGTCCGTGCCGTTGTTCGCGATGGCCGGGGGGAAATGCACCGTCAGCGTGGCATTGGAACTCGTCGCGGTGCCGAAGGGATTGGAAACCACGACTGAGTAGGTGCCCACCTGTCCGGCCTGCACGTTCGTGAGAATGAGCGTGGCGGACGTGGCCCCGGCGATGGCGCCGCCGTTGAACCGCCATTGATAGAGCAGCGTGGGATCGCCCACCGCCACCACCGTGAAGGTCGCATTGCTGCCGAGAATCGCGCCCACTGACAGTGGCTGGATGATGATCGTCGGCGGCACGTTGACCGTGAGCAGCGCGTTCGAACTCGTGGCCGAGCCATAGGGGCTGGTGATGACCACCGAGTAATTGCCCGCGTCGTTCGTCTGGGCCGCCGCGAGGGTGAAGCTGGCATTCGTCGCGCCGGTAATGTTCGTTCCAGAAAAACGCCACTGGTAGGCAAACGGCCCATCGCCACCGGCCGTGACCGAGAATCCCGCCGGGCTGCCCACCAGCACCGTCAGCGGCTGCGGCTGCGAGGCGGCAAACGGCGCGGCCTTCACATCCAGCGTCGCGTTGGCGCTCGTGGCCGTGCCATAGGCGTTGGTCACCACCACCGAGTAATTGCCGAGCTGATTGGTCTGCACGGCGGTGAGCGTCAGCGTGGGGTTGGTCGCCCCGGAGAGGTTGGTGCCATTGAGCCGCCACTGATAGAACAGGGTCGGGTCCCCGCCGGCCACCACCGTGATGGTGGCGTTGCCGCCGACGATCACCGTCTGATTCGCCGGACTCGGCTGCGTGATGATGAAGGGCGGCACGCGCACGGTCAGCAGCGCGTTGGAACTGGTGACGGAGCCGTAGGGACTGGTGATGACCACGGAGTAATTCCCCGCATCATTGGTCTGCGCCGCCGCGAGACCGACGTTGAAATTGGTCGCCCCGACGAGGTTGGTTCCGCCAAAACGCCACTGGTAGGTGAACGGCCCGTCTCCCCCGGCGGTGACCGAGAATCCCGCCGGGCTGCCCACCAGCACCGTCAGCGGCTGCGGCTGGGTGGCGACCGAGGGCGGTGACTTCACATCGAGCGTCGCATTCGCGCTCGTGACGGTGCCGTAGGGATTGGTAACCACCACGGAGTAAGCACCCAGTTGATTGAGCTGCACTCCGTTGAGCGTCAGCGTGGCCGCGTTCGCGCCTGGGACATTCGTGCCGTTAAGCCGCCACTGGTAGGCCAGTGTCGGGTCGCCCCCGGCCACCACGGTGATGGTCGCATTACTGCCCACCACTACGGTCTGGTTCGCCGGACTCGGCTGAGTGATAATAAAAGGTGGCACCCGGACCGTGAGCAGCGCGTTCGAGCTGGTGACCGAACCATAGAGATTGGTGACGACGACGGAGTAATTGCCCGCCTGGTTGGTCACCACGGCGGTGAGCACCAGCACGTTGCTCGTCGCCCCTGGAATATTCGTCCCGCCGAAGCGCCACTGATACGCGAGCGGCGCATCCCCCGTGGCGGTCACGCTGAAGGTCGCGTTGCTGCCTTGGATGACATCCTGCGGCTGGGGCTGGCCGAAGTCCGAGATGGACGGCGGCGACTGAACCGTGACGAGCGCAATCGAGCTGGTCACCGAACCGTAGGGGTTGCTCACCACGACGGTGTAGTCGCCTTCCGAACTCTCCTGCACGTTGAACAGCGACAAGTTCGCGGAGACTACGCCCGGGATAGCCGCGCCTTTGAACCGCCATTGATAGGTGAGCGTCGGCGACCCGGTGGCGGTGACCGAGAGATTCAGCGTCGCACCTTGCGTCAGCGTCTGCGACACCGGCGGCACGATGATGGTCGGCGGCACGAGCACGGTGAGCGTGGCGTTGGAACTGGTGGAGTTGCCGAAGGGATTGCTCACGACCACCGAGTAAAGCCCGGCCTGGAAGGGCAGCACGTTCGGGAGCGTGACCGAGGTGTTGGTCGCGCCAACGATGTTGGTCCCGCCGAAGCGCCACTGATAGGTGAGCGGCGCGCTGCCGATGGCGTTCGCGCTGAACGTGGCGTTCTGCCCCTGCACCACCGTCAGTGACTGCGGCTGGCCGTCCGGTCCCCCGCCGTTGGGCCCGCCCGCGAACGTCGGCGGCGCCGCCACGGTCAAGGTGGCGGCGTTGGTCACCGCACCAAATAGATTCGACACAATGATCGTATAAGGTCCGCCACTGGCGATCTGGATGTTGGTCAGGCTCAGCGTCGCGTTCGTCTGGTTCGCGAGCGCCGCGCCGCCAAAGACCCATTGATAGAAGAGCGGGGTCGTGCCGCCGGCTGTCACGGAGAAGCTGACCGTCGCACCGACGACGTTGGTGATGGACTGCGGCGGTGTGACGAAGAACGGGAAGGTGCCCAGCGTAAGGCTCGCGTTCGAACTGGTAGCCGTGCCCGCGCTGTTCGAAGCCACGGCGGAGTAAAGCCCCTGGTTGGCATTCTGCGCATTGGTGATGGTGATGAAGGTGTTGGTGGCCCCCGGCACATTCGTCCCGGCGAAGCGCCACTGATAGCTCAACGGCGCCGTGCCGCTCGCGCTGACAGAGAAGGTAGCGTTCGACCCGGTTGGGATGAAGACATCCACCGGATGCGTGATGACCAGCGGCGGCGTGGCGTCCTCGGTTTCCACCCGGGTGATGAAGTTGAAGGGGATGTTGTTGAACTGCCGGAACTCGCCGACGACCACCAGTTTGCCGTCGCTGTCCAGGCCGCTGGCGTTGACGGCGGCATTGGCCGGACTGTCGAGGTAGCCCGCCCCGGTGCCCGGATTGAACAGCGTGTCATGCGCGCCGTTCACATCCAGCCGCGCCACGCTCCGGCGCGAGACCCCGTTGATCTCGAAGAAGACGCCCACGATCAGGAGCTTGCCGCTCGGCAGCAGTTCCGCGTCGCGGATGTCCGAGTTGATGGCCGTGGTCTGCGCGTAGGCCGTGTCAATCGTGCCATTGGCAAGAAGCCGGATGATCTTCGCACGGGCCACGCCATTGAAGAAATTGAACCCGCCATACACGATGATCTTGCCGTCATCCTGGATGATCGCACCATTCACCAGGCCGGACGCGCCGGTGCCGGGATCAAACGTCAGGTCCACCGAGCCGTCGGTGTTCAAGCGCACGATGCCGGCGCGCGGTGTGCCGTTGAAAGTGGTGAAGTTGCCGCACACCATGATTTTCCCATTGGCCTGGACCTGGATGGACACCAGCGGCTGGTCCGGCCCGGTGCCCGGGTTGAAGGTCGTGTCCAGCGAACCGTCGGCGTTGACGCGCGCAAGGCGGTTGCGCGGCACGCCGTTGAAGTTCTGAAAACGCCCGCCCAGCAGGATCTTGCCGTCGTCCTGGAGCGCCAGCGCGTCCACGCCACTGTCCGGGCCGTTGCCCATGTTGGCGGTGAACACGGTGTCGAGCGAACCGTTGTCGTTGAGGCGGGCCAGCCGACGCGTGGTTGTGTTGCCCACGGAGGTGAACTCACCGCCGATGATACACTTGAGGTCGGGCTGCAACTCGATGGCGTTCACCGAGGATTCGCAGCCCGGGGTGATGAAGGTGTTGTCGAACGCCCCGGTGCGCGTCACCCGCACGATACGGCGGGCGGAGGCGCCGTTGAAGAGGTCGAACACGCCGCCGATGTAAATCTTGTTGTCGTTGGTGCGGACCTTGGTGGTGAAGATCACGCCGTTCGGACCGGTGCCGTTGGTGTAGCTGAGGTCAATGTCGCCGGGATTGGCTAGGGCGGGCGGGCAAAGCGCCGTGAGGAGCAGCATCCACAGGGCGATGGTTCTGACTCCGACGGCAGCCTGGAGGCCTGAAGCGGATTGGCGGTGCAAAAAGATCTTCATGGCCAAGATTGGCTGACTAGGAAAAACACTGAGCGGCTCATAGGGGAAGTTCCTAGAGCCCGGAGCGGCCGAAAAACGAACTGTCGGTCGAATTAATGACAGGACTCATAGCCATTGAGGGAACCCATGGCGAGCCAATTTTGGGCGCATCTCGACACTGCCCCGGAGCGCGGCTGTGTCCCGCTCGGCGCGGGATCAGCCGCAGCAAATCGGAGAGCCGAGCGAGGTTGGAACGCCGTAACGCCGCCGGCCAGGCGCAGCCGCTGCGGCTGGTCTCCGCGACACAGCCGCGCTCCGGGGACTTGTTCTTCGACGCAGTGTCGAGATACCCCGATGACGCTGGAGCGCATCCGCGACGCTTGCGGCACGGCTGGCCGGAGGCCGGCGCTGCATCGCTCCGGCGTCCGTCTGCGTCGGCTCGGCTTCCGCAGGCGAGGTCGCGCTGCACCGCCTCGGAACTCCAGTTCCCGCTTGCCCCGTCCGAGGCGTCCAGTAGCTTCGGCCCATGCCGAAGAGCACTTGGATCATCCCTTCGATCCTCTCGGCGCTGCTCATCGTGGGCGCGCTGGGCTGGACCGTCTGGCAGCGCGGCGCGGACCTGGCCACCGCGCAGGCTGCGCTGGCGGAAACACGCCGGGCCGCCGAGCAGAATGCCGCCCAAGCCGCCGCCCTGAAGACCGATCTCGAGGAGACCAAGGCGGACATCACCGAACTGCGCGAAAAGCTCGCCGCGGCGGAAAAGGAAATGGTGTCCGCCTCCAAAACCAAGAATACGCTGGAGGAGGAGATGCGGGCCGCGCTCCAATCCAAGGACATCACCATCTCGCAGCTTCAGGGCAAGCTCACTGTCAACATCCTTGACCACCTCATGTTCGACTCCGGCGAGGCGGCGGTCAAAACCGAGGGGCAGGAAGTCCTGCGCCGGCTGGCCGCGGTGCTGGCCACGCACACCAACCGCGCCATCCATGTCATTGGCCACACGGACAACGTGCCCATCCGCGTGGGCGCCCGCAGCCGCTTCCCAAGCAACTGGGAGCTGTCCACCGCGCGCGCCACGGCGGCGGTGCGGTTCCTCCATGAGCAGGCGGGAGTGAATCCCCGGCAACTTGGAGCCCTCGGCTACGGCGAGTTTCACCCGGTCGCGGACAACTCAACGCCCGAAGGCCGCGCGAAGAACCGGCGCATCGCCGTGGTGGTCCTGCCCGAGGAACTGGCGGCGACCAATCCGAGGCCGCCTGAGCAACCCGCGCCCCCGCCGGAACCGCCAAAATAGCCGGCGCTTTGCGGTTTCCAGCGGATTGGCTTTGGATTCAGTCTGGCGAACGGAAGCCGCGATGCTTGTGCTGGGCATCCGGGCAACGCAAACACCCCTCAAGCTGGACTTGGGGCAGGAAAATGCGGTCAGAACGATTAAGCTCAAGCTCGGCACCAGGCGGCAGGCTGCCGCCCTCGGCATGCCTCGGAGCCTGGCGTTTCACACTTGGGAATCCCTTTCCTCGTTGCTTCAGGGAACGCCCGGACGGAACGCTTTTCGCGATGCTTTTCCTCGTGATTCCACGCCCGTTTCGACCTGATAAGTTGCCGTTGCGCAGCGGCCTGTTCAGATTAGGCGTAAATACTTTTTACAGGGAGGCGGTTGTCTGTTAACTAACCCCAGTTTGGGTTTTGAGTGATGCTGACCGGCCAGAATCGAACGGCGCAAACCGGGAAAAAGGGCGCGACAACGGGCCAATTGCAAAATGCGATTGCGCCCGCGAAGTGGTTTGTTACCGTCGCGGCGCGTTTTTGGCGCAACCAGGCGGATCCAGCCTCTCCAACAGCCCGGGCAGATTTCCATGCCGGCACTTGACCGGCAGCCAGTGACGATGAACGAAAACAAAATGAGCACGCAAGCGCGGTGGCAGGGATTGCCGCCCAAGCAGGGATTGTATGACCCGCAGTTCGAGCACGACGCCTGCGGCGTCGGGTTCGTCGTGAACATGAAGGGCAAGAAGTCCCACGAGGTCGTCCAGCAGGGCATCCAGATCCTCATCAACCTGGACCATCGCGGCGCCTGCGGGTGCGAACCCAACACTGGTGACGGCGCGGGCATCCTCATCCAGCTCCCGCACAAGTTTTTCACCAAGGCCGCGAAGGAAAACGGCTTCACCCTCCCCGCCCCCGGCCGCTACGGCGTGGCGATGATCTACATGCCGAAGGACGAGGAAGACCGGCACCACTGCGAGCGCACCTTCGAGCGCGTGGTGCGCGAAGAGGGCCACTCGGTCCTCGGCTGGCGCGATGTGCCGACCGACAGTTCCTCCCTCGGACCCACGGCGGTCGCCACCGAGCCGTTTGTGCGCCAGTGCTTCATCGAGCGCAACGTGCGCAAGGCGAAGGATGAACTGGCCTTCGAGCGGAAGCTCTACGTCATCCGCAAGCGCGCGCTGAACGAGATCCGCAACTCCGGCGTGCGCGGCACGCAGGAGTGGTATATGCCGAGCGTCTCGTGCCGGACGGTCGTTTACAAAGGCATGCTCATGCCGGCACAGGTGGACCAGTATTACCCCGAACTGCGGGACGCGGACATGGAGTCCGCCCTGGCCCTCGTCCACTCACGTTTCTCGACGAACACCTTCCCAAGCTGGGAGCGCTCGCACCCCTACCGCTACATCGCCCACAACGGCGAGATCAACACGCTGCGGGGCAACATCAACTGGATGCACGCGCGCCAGTCCATGTTCGAGAGCGAACTCTTCGGCAAGGACATCAAGAAGATCTTCCCGATCATCAACCAGACCGGGTCTGACTCGGCGATGTTCGACAACTGCCTGGAGATCCTCTACCTCGCCGGCCGGCCGCTCACGCACGCGATGATGATGATGATCCCGGAGCCGTGGACCAATCACGAGTCCATGAGCGACGAGCGCAAGGCCTTCTACGAATACCACTCCTGCCTCATGGAGCCGTGGGATGGGCCCGCGTCGGTGGCGTTCACCGATGGCGTGCAGATCGGCGCGTGCCTGGACCGCAACGGCCTCCGCCCCTCGCGCTACTACGTCACCAAGGATGACCTCGTCATCATGGCGTCAGAAGTCGGCGTGCTGGACATCGCCCCGGACCGCGTGCTCCAGAAGGGCCGCCTGCAGCCGGGCCGCATGTTCTTGGTGGACACCTCGCTGGGCCGCATCGTGGCCGACGAGGAGATCAAGGAAGCCATCTGCAAGTCCCAGCCTTACCGCCAGTGGATCAACGACCACATGGTGGAGCTGGACAAGCTGCCCGACGCGCCGCACCTGCCGGAGCCCGATCACGACACCGTGCTGCACCGCCAGTCCGCGTTTGGCTATACCTTCGAGGACCTGCGCATGCTCATGGTTCCCATGGCGCGCGATGGCGTCGAAGCCGTCGGCTCGATGGGCACGGACACGCCCATCGCGGTGCTCTCGCAGCGCCCGCAGTTGCTCTACAGCTACTTCAAGCAGCTCTTCGCGCAGGTCACGAACCCGCCGATTGACTGCATCCGCGAGGAAATCGTCACCTCGGCCGAGACGACCATCGGCTCCGAGCGCAACCTGCTCAAGCCCGAACCGGAAAGCTGCCGGCTCATCGAGCTGAAGCAGCCCATCCTCAGCAACGAGGAGTTCGCCAAGCTCAAGCATCTCAACCACCCGCACTTCAAGTCGGCCACGCTGCCCACGCTCTTCAAGGCCTCCGAAGGCCCCGGCGGGCTGGAAAAGGCCATGGACGAACTGTGCGAGGCCGCGACGAAGGCCATCAAGGACGGGGCGAACATCATCATCCTGTCCGACCGCGGCGTGAACTCGGAGAACGCCCCCATCCCTGCCCTGCTCGCAGTGGCGGGCGTGCATCACCACCTCATCCGCGAGGGCACGCGCACGCGCGTGGGGCTCGTGCTGGAGTCCGGCGAACCGCGCGAAGTGCATCACTTCTCGCTGCTCATCGGCTACGGCTGCGGCGCGATCAACCCCTATCTCGCCTACGAGACGCTCGACGACATGATCCGCCAGGGCCTGCTCGTCGGCGTGGACCACAAGACGGCCGTCAAGAATTTCACCAAGTCCGCCGTGAAGGGCGTCGTGAAGGTCGCCTCCAAGATGGGCATCAGCACCATCCAGAGCTATCGCGGCGCGCAAATCTTCGAGGCCATCGGCCTGAGCGATGCGGTGATTGACAAGTATTTCACCTGGACCGCCTCGCGTGTCGCCGGCATCAGCATCGAAGACATCGCCAAGGAAGTTCTCAGCCGGCACGAGCGTGCCTTCCCCGACCGGCCTGTGAATGGCCACACGCTCGAAGTGGGCGGCCAGTATCAATGGCGCGCGGACGGCGAACTACACCTCTTCAACCCGCAGACCGTCCACAAGCTCCAGAAGGCCGTCCGCAACGCGGATTACAAGACCTTCAAGGAGTATTCCGCGCTGGTGAACACCCAGCTCAAAGACATCTACACCTTGCGCGGCCTGCTGGAGTTCAAGCCCGCGACCGCGATCCCCATCGAGGAGGTCGAGTCGGTCGAGAGCATCATGAAGCGCTTCAAATCCGGCGCGATGAGCTACGGCTCCATCTCCGGCGAGGCGCACGAGACGCTCGCCATCGCGATGAACCGCATCGGCGGCAAGAGCAACACCGGCGAAGGCGGCGAAGACCCCGCGCGCTACGCGTGGACCAACGACAAGGGCGACTCGAAGAACAGCGCCATCAAGCAGGTCGCCTCCGGCCGCTTCGGCGTCACCAGCCTCTATCTCACGCACGCGAACGAGCTGCAGATCAAGATGGCCCAGGGCGCGAAGCCCGGTGAAGGCGGCCAGCTCCCCGGCACCAAGGTGTATCCGTGGGTCGCAAAGGTCCGTCACTCGACGCCTGGCGTGGGCCTCATCTCCCCGCCGCCGCACCACGACATCTACTCCATTGAAGACCTCGCGGAGTTGATTCACGACCTGAAGAACTCCAACCGGCGCGCCCGCATCAGCGTCAAGCTGGTGGCGGAAGTCGGCGTCGGCACCATCGCGGCCGGTGTCGCGAAGGCGCACGCGGACGTGGTGCTTATCTCCGGCTTCGACGGCGGCACCGGTGCCTCCCCGCAGACCTCGATCAAGCACGCGGGCATCCCGTGGGAACTCGGTCTCGCTGAGACCCACCAGACGCTCGTGCTCAACAACCTGCGCTCGCGCATCGCGGTCGAGACGGACGGCCAGTTGAAGACCGGTCGCGACGTCGTCATGGCCGCCCTGCTCGGCGCAGAGGAGTTCGGCTTCGCCACCGCCCCGCTGGTGGCGATGGGCTGCATCATGATGCGCGTCTGCCACCTGAACACCTGCCCGGTCGGCGTGGCCACGCAGAATCCGAAGCTGCGCAGCCTGTTCCCCGGCAAGCCCGAGGACGCGGTCAACTTCATGACCTTCATCGCGCAGGAAGTGCGCGAGATCATGGCCCAGCTCGGCTTCCGCAAGATCACCGACATGGTGGGCCGCGTGGAGCGGCTCGAAGCCCGCAAGGCCGCCGACCACTGGAAGGCGTGCGGTCTGGACCTCTCGAGCATCCTGCACGCGCCCGACGTGGCCGACGGCGTGGGCCGCTTCTGCCAGATGGAGCAGGATCACGGCCTGGACAAGTCCATTGACGTGATGCACCTGCTGGAGGCCTGCAAACCGGCCATTGACCGCAAGGAAAAGGTCGTTGTCCAGTTGCCCATCCGGAATATCAACCGCGTGGTCGGCACGATTCTCGGCAACGAGATCACCCGCCGCCACGGGGCCGCCGGTCTGCCCGAGGACACGGTGCAACTGCACTTCAAGGGCTCCGCCGGCCAGAGCCTCGGCGCATTCGTCCCGCCGGGCGTGACCATCCGCCTGGAAGGCGATGCGAACGACTACTGCGGCAAGGGCCTCTCCGGCGGCAAGCTCATCATCTACCCGCACGGCGGCTCCACCTTCCGTGCCGAGGAGAACATGATCATCGGCAACGTCGCGCTCTACGGTGCGACCGCCGGCGAGGCTTACTTCCGCGGCATGGCCGGCGAGCGCTTCGGCGTCCGCAACTCCGGCGTCAAGACGGTCGTCGAATCCGTGGGCGACCACGGGTGCGAATACATGACCGGCGGCACGGTCATCGTGCTGGGCAAGACGGGGCGCAACTTCGCCGCCGGCATGTCCGGCGGCGTCGCCTACGTGCTCGACGAGGACGGCACCTTCGCCCGCAACTGCAACAAGCAGATGGTCGGGCTGGAAAAGCTGGAGGACCTCGAGGAGATTGCCGAAGTGCGCACGATGATCGAGAAGCACATCCTTTACACCGGCTCCGAGAAGGGCCGCAACGTGCTCGCGCTCTGGAATGCCAACGTGCCGAAGTTCGTGAAGGTCATGCCGAAAGACTACAAGCGCGTGCTGCAAGCCATCAAGAAGGCGCAGGCCGCCGGCCTCACCGGCGACGACGCGCTCAATGCCGCCTTCGAAGAAAACTCCAAGGACGCCGCACGCGTGGGTGGTGGTTGAAGTATGGGCAGTTCCATTCAACGCAGAGACGCAGAGAGCGCAGAGATTCGCAAAGCAGCTCTGTTGGATTTTTCTCTCTGTCCAACGCCGCGTCCTCTGCGCCTCTGCATTAAGGAGAACCCGTCCTCATGACCGAGAACGAGATTTCTGAGCGCATTATCGGCGCAGCCATCGAAGTTCACCGGTTCTTCGGCCCGGGCTTGGTGGAGCAGATATATGAAGAGGCGCTGCGCTACGAGTTCAGCTTGCGCGGCATCGTCTTCGAACGGCAGAAGCTCGTGCCCATCGCTTACAAAAGCGTGAAGCTTGGTGTGCCGTTGAAACTCGACCTGCTGGTGGAACAGCGGGTCATCTTGGATTTGAAAGCCAAGGAGGAGGTGACGCCCCTCGACCGTGCCAAGCTCCTGAGCTATCTCCGTCTTTGCGAATTGCGACTGGGCCTCATCATCAACTTCCACGAACTTGTCCTGAAGAATGGCATCGCTCGCGTAGTGAACAAACTGGATGCGCCACCCATGTCCACCCCGCTACCACCATTCAAGCTCTAGCACCCATCGTGACTAACTTAAACGCAGAGACGCAAAGATCGCAGAGAAGCGCAGAGAGAGAAATCAATTCTTCCTCTGCGTCTCTCCGCGTCCTCTGCGCCTCTGCGTTTAGGCAGACCTTCCGAGTTTCACCGCAAGCACAACACTGACATGGGCAAACCCACCGGATTCCTCGAATTCAACCGCGAACTCCCCGCTGACCGCTCGCCACTGGCGCGCACCGCCGACTGGCGCGAGTTCCACGACCACATGCCGGAGCCGAAACTGCGCGAGCAGGGCGGGCGCTGCATGGATTGCGGCGTGCCCTTTTGCCACACCGGCCAGCTCATCAGCGGCATGGCCAGCGGCTGCCCCATCAACAACCTCATCCCGGAGTGGAACGACCTCGTCTATCGCGGCCTCTGGCAGGAGGCGCTCGAACGCCTGCACAAGACGAACAACTTCCCCGAGTTCACCGGCCGCGTCTGCCCTGCCCCGTGCGAGGGTTCGTGCGTGCTCGGCATCAGCTCCCCGCCCGTCACCATCAAGAACATCGAGTGCAGCATCATTGACCACGGCTGGGAAAACGGCTGGGTCAAGCCCGAGCCGCCCGCGAAGCGCACCGGCAAGAAGGTCGCCGTCGTCGGCTCCGGTCCCGCCGGCCTCAGTGCCGCCGCCCAGCTCAACAAGGTCGGCCATCGCGTGATCGTCTTCGAGCGTGCGGACCGTCCCGGCGGCCTGCTCATGTATGGCATCCCCAACATGAAGCTCGACAAGAACGAGGTCGTGATGCGCCGCATCAAGCTGATGGAAGACGAGGGCATTAAGTTCGTCTGCAACTGCGAGGTCGGCAAGGACGTGACCTCCAAGCAGCTCATGGACGACTTCGACGCCGTCGTGATCTGCACCGGCGCGACCAAGCCGCGCGACCTGCCCATCGAGGGCCGCGCGCTCAAGGGCGTTCACTTCGCCATGGAGTTTCTGCACAGCAACACCAAGGCGCTGCTGGATGGCAAATCCGCTCCCATCAGTGCGGCGGGCAAGGATGTCATCGTCATCGGCGGTGGGGATACCGGCACCGACTGCGTGGGCACCTCCATGCGCCACGGCTGCAAGAGCCTCGTGCAGGTGGAAATCCTGCCCAAGCCGCCGCTGGACCGCGCCAAGGACAACCCCTGGCCCGAATGGCCCAAGACCTACAAGCTCGACTACGGCCAGGAAGAGGCGAAGGAGAAGTTCGGCGATGACCCGCGCATCTACCTCACCACCGCCACCAAATTCGAGGACGATGGCCAGGGCAACGTCAAGGCCGTCCACCTCGTGAACATCGAGTGGACCAAGAACGACAAGGACCAGTTCATCCCGAAGAACGTCCCCGGCACGGAGCGCGTGGTTCCTGCGCAGCTCGTCCTGCTGGCCATGGGCTTTCTCGGACCGGAACAGCCGCTGCTGGACGCCATCGGCGTCGAGCGCGACCCGCGTTCCAACGTGAAGGCCGACCACGGCAAGTTCCAGACCAGCCTCCCGAACGTCTTCGCCGCCGGCGACTGCCGCCGGGGCCAGAGCCTCGTGGTGTGGGCCTTCAACGAAGGCCGCGGCGCTGCGCGCGAGTGCGACCGCTACCTGATGGGCAAGACGGAACTGCCGTGACCCCGGTGGCGGCAGGCATCCTGCCTGCCGTAGAGGGCGGCATCTTGCCGCCCGGAAGAATGCCGCGAAGTCTCGGACGTTCCTTCCGCATCGCACGCCACCTCCGCCGGGCGGGACGCCTGCCGCCACTTGGTTTCGCCTTGTCCCTTCGCGTGGGTGACGGAATCCTCTGCCCGTGGACGCCACCGCCAAAGTCACGCCGGACACCATTCGCGCCATGAAGGCCGCCGGCCAGCGCATCGCCTCGCTGACCGCCTACGACTACCCGATGACCCGCCTGCTGGACGAAGCGGGCATTCCCATCATCCTGGTCGGCGATTCCCTCGGCATGGTCGTGCTCGGCTATCCGGACACCACCCACGTCACGCTCGCAGAGATGGAGCATCACGTTCGCGCCGCCGCCCGAGCAAAGCCACGCGCACTCCTCATTGGCGACCTGCCCTATCGTAGTTACGAAACCCTGGAACAAGCAGTTGCCAGCGCACAGCGACTCGTCGCCGCAGGGGCGGAGGCCGTGAAGGCTGAGGGCGGACGCGACATTCTCCCTCAGATTCGTGCGATCCACGCCGCGGGCATTCCCTTCATGGGCCATGTCGGCATGTTGCCGCAGCATGTGCTGGAGGAAGGCGGCAAATACCGCATCAAAGGCAAGGACGACGCCGGCCACGCCAAGCTGCTCGACGACGCAACCGCGCTCGCCGAAGCCGGCGTTTTCGCTGTCGTGCTCGAACTGGTCACGCCACCGGTCGCCAAGGAAATCACCGCGCAGTTTCCCTTCGCCACCATCGGCATCGGCTCCGGCCCGGACTGCGACGGGCAAATCCTCGTGACGCCCGATCTGCTCGGTGCGTTCCCGTGGTTCACGCCGAAGTTTGTGCAGCCCCGGCTCCGCGTCGGCGAGGACGTGCGGCGGGTGGTGCAGGAGTGGGCGAATGACCTCTAACTTCAGATCTTGCCTGCTGCTTTTGTTCGCCCTGCTGGTGGTTGCAGGCGCGGCTTGTTCTTCTGGAAGGCGGCCTCCACCGAAGTCCACTTGGGAAGTTTTGGCGCCTTTCTTCCAACGCAAAGGTGAAACCAATGCGCCGACAGTCGAGGCAGTTATTGCAGACGTCCTGGCTCCCGTGCGAATCGGCACCAGCACCAGTTACTTTTACCGAACCGAATCGCGCTGGCCGACAAACGGACATGAACTGGGCGACTTTCTTCAGCGCCATCCCTTCCAGCCAGCTACCAATGCGGCTGGATTTGAGGCCATCTTCATTCCTCGCGCCACTGACCTCGAACTCATGAAGTCCCTCCAGTTCACGCCCCGCGCGGACGGAGGACTTGACGTTACCTGGCCGAATCAAGGCACGAACATCAGTTACGGGATTCTCCGCGTCTCTGCTCCCACCAACTCAGTTCCTAAGCCGCACCCATGAAACGCCTCTCCCACCTCACCCGCACCGGCGAAGCCCGCATGGTGGACGTCTCCGCCAAGCCCGTGCTCCTGCGCGAGGCCGGCGCCACCGGTGAAATCCGCGTGCAGCCCGAGACGCTCGCGCTCATCGAGTCGAACGCCATCGCCAAGGGCAACGTGCTCGCCACCGCACGCCTCGCCGGCATCCTGGCGGCAAAGAAGACCGGTGAACTCATCCCCCTCTGCCATCCGCTCCCCATCACGCACTGCGAAGTTGCCTTCGTGATTCCCGCCAGCCGCGACCGCGTGGTCATCACCGCCTCGGCCAAGATTGCCGCGCAGACCGGCGTGGAAATGGAGGCCCTCACCGCCGTGACCGTCGCCGCACTCACCATCTACGACATGTGCAAGGCCGTGGACAAGACGATGGTCATCGGCGACGTGCGGCTGCTGCGGAAAACGAAAGTGAAGCCGGCTAGACGTTAGGATGCTTTCTGACCTTGTGGCGCTGAGTCATCCCCTCCCACCTTCCGCTTCTTTTTGACTGGCCTGCGTCGCGGGACTAGCTCTTTCACTTCAAGCGCAGCAAGAAAGCGCATCTGAAAAAACGAGCACAGTTCCATCGCCACGATCGCTTCGATTTCACCCGACAGAGCCACCACACCGAGATCCTTGGGGCGGCCCAGCTTGATCCACAGGCCCACGCGCACTTCGTTCAGCACGCGCAGCAGCCAATCGAGCTGTGTCCCCGGCAGCCGGAGCCGGTAGCCTTGCTTGTCCGCCGCGAAACGCCCGTCCTCCCCGAGGAACGCATCCACCAGTCGCTTGTGCTCCACGCGCTGCTCGGCCAAAGCCTCTCCCAGCGCCTGCTCGTGCTCGGCCAAGGCCCCCACTTCCGAGCTAATGGAGAGTGGTGCCACCGGCCCGCTGCCCACCGGAAACAACCGCAGCACATGCGTCAGCATCGCCCGCTCGCGGCGCGACAGGTGGAACACGAACAGCCCGTCCTTGGCCTCGACGAGTTTCACTCGGCGGGCTCCATCGTGGCGTGGAGCTGGTATTTCTGCAGCTCATGCACGTAGCACTCCGCCCGCTCCATCGTCTCACGCGTGAGCACGCTCTTGCCCTGATGATGCACCTGCAGCATGTGATACTCCGCCTTCTCCTTCTTCCAGCCAAAGACGGACTGGAAGGCATGCGTGACGTAGTCCATCAGGTTCACCGGATCATCCCAGCAAATCACGAGGAACCCGGGGTCAAGGTTCTCCTTCGACTCCGTTTCTTCCTCACGGACGACGTCCGGCAGCTCAATGGTCGAGGCCACGCCCGCAAGATATGGACTGCCCGCTGAATTTTCAATCTTCCCGGCCATCCAAGCACTGTGACTGACTGCTCACGCCGACCTCGCCCCACCGGTCCACTTCGCTGGCTGCGCTTCCCGGGCGTCGCGGCCGCCGCACTCTCGCTGAGCTGCGCCCTGCTGGCCCAGGACAAGCCTGGCGCACTGCTCACCAAGCAGCCCAAGAGCAGCAAACCCGCCGCGAAGTCCACGCCCGTGGCGACCAACGCACCCGCCTTTACGGTCAAGGAAATCGCGGCGCGCGTAAAACCCTCCCTCGTCACCGTCACCTTCACCGGACGCGATGGCTCCGTGGAAGGCACCGGCTCGGGGTTCGTCGTTGCTCCGGACGGCCTGATCGCCACTTCGCTCCACGTCATCGGCGAGGCGCGCCCAATCGCCGTGCAGTTCGCGGACGGCAGGAAATTTGACGTGACAGAAGTTTACGCCTGGAACCGCCGCTCGGATCTCGCGCTCATCCGCATCGAGGCCAAGGACCTCCCTGCCCTGCCCCTCGGCGACTCCGACTCGCTGGAGCAAGGCGCGGCCATCGTCGCCATGGGCAATCCGCGCGGCCTCGACTTCAGCGTCGTCTCCGGCGTTGTCTCCGCCCGCCGCGAGGTGAAGGCCGGTGACCTGATCGCTGATGAGATGATCCAGCTTGCCATCCCCATCGAGCCAGGCAACAGCGGCGGCCCCTTGCTGGACATGCAAGGCCGAGTTCATGGAGTGCTCACCCTCAAGTCCGCGCTGACTGAGAACCTCGGCTTCGCGATGCCCATCAACGCGCTCAAGCCCCTCCTCGGCAAACCCAACCCCGTGCCCATCGCGCGCTGGCTCACCATCGGCAACCTGAACCCGCGCGAGTGGCAGCCGCTCCTGGGCGCACGCTGGACGCAGAAGGCCGGACGCATCTCGGTCGAAGGCACCGGCAAGGGCTTCGGTGGCCGGGCGCTCTGCCTGAATCAGCGCGACGTGCCGGCGGTCCCTTACGAAATCGCGGTGACCGTGAAGCTGGAGAGCGAAGGCGGTGCGGCGGGCCTGATCTTCTCCGCCGATGGCGGCGACCTGCATTACGGCTTCTATCCCACTGCCGGACAGCTCCGCCTCACGCGCTTCGACGGCCCAACGGTCTATTCCTGGGCGATCATCAAGACCGTGCCCTCACCGCACTATCGTCCGGGGGAGTGGAACACGATCAAGGTGCGCGTCGAGAAGGACCGCTTGCTGTGCTACGTGAACGACCAGCTCACCATCGAGTCGGACGACAAGGAGCTGCGCACCGGTAAAGTCGGCCTGGCCAAGTTCCGCGACACGAAGGCTTCGTTCAAAAACTTCCAGGTCGCCCAGACCATCCCGTCGCTTCAATCCACGGCCAAGCTAGAGCAGGACATTCTGCAGAAGATCGAATCCCTCACCACAACGCCCGATGAACGGCTCGTCGCCTCGCTTCAGACCAATGCCGCCGCCAGCCGCGCCGTGCTCATCGCGCGCGCGGACCGGCTGGAGAAGGAAGTGGGCCAGCTTCGCAAGCTCGCCCGCACGGTCCATCGGCGCGAGGTCGAAGCCGCCATCCTGCGTGAACTGGACCAGCCGGAAATCAAGATTGACCTCTTCCACGCGGCGCTGCTGCTCGCCAAGCTGGACAACGAGGAACTCGATCTCGGCGCCTACCGCCGCCAGCTCGACGACATGGCCCGGGACATCACCTGTCAGCTCGCCGCCATGCCGGATGACGAGGCGAAGCTCAAGGCCCTGAAGAAATTCCTGTTTGAGGAGAACGGATTCCACGGCAGCCGCAGCGACTACGGGAACCGGGCCAACAGCTACATCAATGAAGTGCTCGATGACCGCGAGGGCATCCCCATCACGCTCTCGGTCGTGTTCCTCGAACTGGCCCGGCGCATCGGCTTGGAAACTGTGACCGGCGCGCCGGTGCCGGGGCACTTCATGGTGCTGCACACGCCGACGAAGGGTGAGCGCCAGCTCATTGATGTGTTCGACGGCGGGGCGATTCTCCCGCCGGCACGTTCCACGCAGTTCACCGACGAGGATCTCCAGCCTGCCACCAAGCGCGCGATCATCGTCCGCATGTTGCGCAATCTCCTGTCCGCCGCCCGCCAGACCAGCGACCACGCCGCGATGCTCCGCTATCAGGAACTGATTGTCGCCCTGTCCCCCGAGTCTCCCGGCGACCGCATCGGTCGCGCGCTCCTGCGCCTGCAAAACGAGGATCAAGAAGGGGGTCGCCTCGACCTGCTCTGGCTGCTGGAGAATCGGCCACGCGGCATTGATCTGGACCGGGTGGAGCAGTTGCTGCGGTCGCTGCGGTGAGGCCGCAGCGTTTTCTAACGAAGGACGCGAAGACGCAAAGGACAACAGCAAGGTAGGCCCAAAACTTCCTCGTCTGGGACGGAAGGATTTGTAATCTCGCTGCATCAAGCTTGGCCTGCGGTTGCGACTGGACAATCTGGGACTGCATAACGAACTCAGGACAAAGTCATGCCAACGAGGAACATCTGAAAATTATCCGATGGGGAACAGAAGCTTGGAACGCGTGGAAATCCCTGGGCAGTAAACCTGACTTGCGAGGAGCAGCTCTGCGTGGTGCGAACCTAGTGGGTATAGATTTCAATTGGATGTCGCTGGACGATGTGAACCTTGAAGGTGCGAACCTTGAGGATGCCAGTTTTGTCGCATCATCGCTTCGTCGTGCAAACCTCAAAGGCACGAATCTGCTTTGTGCACGACTAACGTCTGTGGAACTCCAAGCGGCTATCCTCACTGGGGCAAATCTCGGAGGGGCCGACTGCTATAACGCTAACCTCAGCGGGTCAGATCTGACGGATGCTAAACTTCATCGGGCTAACCTCACAAATACTGTGCTCAGGGGGACAATCATCAACAACGCCGTATTGAGTGAAACTGTGTTTGGAAACACGGATTTAACTGAGACACGAGGTCTGGATCAATGTAATCACATCGGTCCCAGCGTCCTCGATTTTCGCACCGTCGAGCGGTCTGGCATATTGCATGGACCCTTCCTTCGCGGTTGCGGCTGGTCCGACTGGCAAATCGAAGCAGCGAGACTTTGCCAACCGGGTATGTCCAACGGGCAGATCACCGACATCACCTACGCGATTGCGAACAAGCTCACCACGAACCCTTTTACCTACTACTCTTGCTTCATCAGCCACAGCCATGTGGACAAGCCTTTTGCGCGGTGGCTTCACGATCAGTTGCAGGCGCGTGGCATCCGCTGCTGGCTGGATGAGAAGCAGTTGCTGCCCGGCGATGACATCTACCACGGAGTGGACCGGGGCATCCGCCAATATGACAAATTCCTGCTCTGCGCCTCACAGCCCTCACTGACCAGTTGGTGGGTGGACAACGAAATCGCTACGGTCTTCGACGAGGAGCGCAAACTCATGCAAAAGCGCAACGAGAAGATAAACCTGCTGCTCCCGTTGGATTTGGACGGGCACCTCTTCAGCAACCAATACCAAAGTGGCAAGCGGCAGCAGTTGTGCGAGCGGCTCGCGGCCGACTTCAAAGGCTGGCAGCCAAACTCCACCAGCTTCTCCGCCGAGCTGGACCGCGTGGTGCTCGCCCTCCGCGCGGACCCGCAAGCCCGTCCCCAGCCGCCGCCCTCACTCCTCCGTTAGCCGCTTTGCGTCTTCGCGCCTTTGCGTCAAATCAAGCGATAACCTGCCCCGTCATTTCACCTTCGGCGCCCGATACCCCGCCACCCGGAAGTAAATGTTCGCGGCCCACACGGGCAGGTGGTCTTTCACGGCGAGCTTGAAGCTGTGCCAGTAGCTGCGGCGCAGCAGCAGCGAGGTCAGGTAGTTCTTGAAGCGCGCATCCTGCCGCAGGAGCTGGCGCATCGGACCGGCGAACTGGAACAGTGAGCCGCCCTGCCGGATGTATTCCGCCTCGGTGGCGAACTCCGGGCTGGCGAGCCGGTCGAGCATCCCCTGCAGGACCGCGCGGTGCGCCGTCTCGTCTCGTCGGCCGGACTTGTAGTAGGAGGTCTGGAAGATGTTGAAGCGCGCGAGCGGCTCGGGCACGTAGCAGATGCCATGACGGAATCCGGAAGCGTAGAGCGCGAACCAGTCGGTGTGCCACTTGAGTTCCGGGATAAAGCCACCCACCTCCAGAAACGCCGCCCGCTTCAAGACCGTCGTGTGGCTGGCGATGAAGAACTTGCTCTGCCGCTCCAGCTCGACCATCCGCTCCGGCGAGAGGTAGCAGGCCGTGTCCGCCATGCCGACGGCGACATGCCAGTTGAAGCCGGAAGCGAGTTCATGCCAGTCGCCGATGGTGCAGCAATACGCCGCCTGGGGATGCTGCTGGAGCAGGCGCAGGGATTTCTCAAACAGGCCGGGGTAAATCTCATCGTCCGCCGAGCCGAGATGCAGGTAGTCCCCTTTCGCCAAGGCCACGCCCTTGTTGCTGTTGGCGATGACGCCGAGGTTCTTCTCGTTCTTGATGGCCTTGATGACCGGGTATTTCTTCGCGTAATCCTGGATGATCTCCCAACTGTTGTCCGTGGAGCAGTCATCAATGATGATGATCTCCAGCGGGGGCACGGACTGGTTGAGAATGGCGGGCAGCGACGTGGAAAGGTATTTGCCGTGATTGTAGTTCGGCATCACCACTGAAATAGTGGGCAGGGAGGAGTCCGGCATGGTGTCGTCAGTCAGTTCGCTGCAAGCGCGGAATGGTTAGCCGCGCAGCGGAGGGATGGGAAGTCAGGAAGTGGAGGAGGTGCCCGCTAAACACGCGAAATGACGCGAAAAGTAATGACCCAAAGATTCGGGACGGACAAAGAGTTGCCACCGTATCTCAGGTAGAACGGCCAAGGGTCAGAAAAATGGGGACATGGCCGAAAATCTCTCCGACCCAATTTGTCTGATTTCGCTTTCTGCGTCTTTCGCGTGTTTCGCGGGCTACTCCGATCCTTCCTGCTGTTTCACCAGTTCGGTGCCGCGGCGGAGGCGGAAGGGGTCGCTCTTCACGATGGCCGTAATGAGGGCGGAGAAGCGGTAGCCGGCGGCGCTGGTCTGGTCGCAGATCTGGTTGAGCGAGCGGTTGTCGTAGAACTCCAGGCCACGCCCGATGCCGTAGGTAAGGAGCTTCTCCGCAAGGTTGCGGACCACGAGTTCCTTCTTGTCCTTGAGGATGGCCTTCAGTTCGCCCGGGCCTTTGAATGACTTGCCGTCGGGCAGTGTGCCCGAAGGGTCAATGGCCCCTTCATCGGTCTTGTCGCGGAAGCGGCCGATGGCGTCGAAGTTCTCGAACGCGAAGCCCAGCGCGTCCATCTGCCGGTGGCAGCCGGCACAGCTCGGGTTTTCACGATGCTGCTCCATGCGCTGGCGCAGCGTGCCGGTCAGCTTCTTCTGGTTTTCCAGTTCCGGCACATCAGGCGGCGGCGGCGGCGGCGGGGTGCCGAGGATTTGTTCCAGCACCCACTTGCCCCGCTTCACCGGCGAGGTGCGCGTGGGGTTCGAGGTGACCGTTAGGATGCCAGCCTGGGTGAGGAGGCCGCCGCGTTCCTTGCCCGCCAACGAGACCCGAACGAATTCGTTGCGCGGGATGGCCTTCCCCGCAGCCTGCGTCTTCTTCTGATAAAGCGGGTTCCCGGCGGTGTCGGCGATGCCGTAGTGCTTGGCCAGCGCCTCGTTGAGATAGGTAAAGTCCGCGTCAATCAAGTCCAGCACGCTCCGGTTCTCGCGGACAATCTCGCCGAAGAACAACTCCGTCTCCCGGGACATCGCCCGGCGCAGGCGCTCGTCGAAGCCCGGGAAGAGCTTGCTGTCCGGCGCGAAGGTCTGGAGCCGCTGGAGCTGCAGCCATTGCATGGCGAAATTCGTCGTGAGCGACTCGGCGCGCGGGTCTTTCAACATCCGCTGGACCTGGGCCTCTAGGTTGGGCGTGAGCTGGTTCTTGGCGGCGAGAGTGAGCAACTCCTCGTCCGGCATCGTGCTCCAGAGGAAGTAGCTCAGGCGCGAGGCAAGCTGGTGTTCGTCAATCGGATGCGCGCCGGGATACCGGGGCAGCGAATCCAGCTCGACGCGAAAGAGGAACTTGGGCGAGCAGAGGACAATCTTCACCATCTGCTGGAGACCGCCGTCCCAATTCCCGGTGGCGGCTTCCGCCGCCTCAGCCACCTTCACATAGCGGTCCAGTTCCGCCGGGGTGGCGGGACGACGGAAGGCGCGGGTGACAAACCATTTGGCGAACTCGCGCGTCCGGCTGTCCTTCGCCGTGGTGGCGAAGCGCGCATGCACGGCCTGCTGGAACTCCGGCCGGGTGTCCGCCGGGCCTTCCACCTGCAGCCACTCGACGAAGAGCGTGCGCGGCAGTTCACCGGCCTCGGAAGGATTGAGGAATTTGACGGCGAAGTCATGATTGCCGACCGGCAGGCGCAGCGTGACGCTGTGGGTCTGGGGCGACTTGTCCGAGCCCGCGACCTCAACCTCCTTCAGCTCCTTGCCATCCACGATCATCATCATCCGGACGGGGTCCTTGCCCGTGGCCGCGAGGCCGTAAACCTTGGCGTTGAACTTGAACTCACCCGGCATGGTGAGGCCGAACGTAGTGTAAAGCTTGTCCACCTTCTCCAAGGGGCGGAAACGCGCGGTGAAATTGCCGCCCGGCGACAGATACTTGCTGGACTGCGTGCGGGCCGGCGCCTTCTCGGGTTTCAGGACGATGGCCCGCAGGGCGACGCTCTCGGCCGCGGCGAGATAGCGCTCCAGATGCACCGGTGAGATGGAGAGCACGTCCCCGATGTTGTCGAAGCCGTGGCCAATGTCGTCCGCCGGGAAATCCTCGGCGGCATTGTAGTCCACGCTCACGAGGTCGCGGACGGTGTTGTTGTATTCGGTGCGGTTGAGCCGGCGGATGGTGACGCGGCCGGGATCGGGCTTGGCGTTCTTCTCGGCCACGGTGAAGGCGTTCTCGATGGCATTGTTGAAGGCTGTGAGTTCCTGCGGCGTGGGCTGCGGCTTCTTCTTGGGCGGCATCTCGCCGGTGTTGACTTGATGCAGGACGCTTTTCCAGAACTTGTGCTCCTTGAGGATGTTCGCCTCGTCCTTGTATTTGGTCAGGTCCAGGTCGGCTTTCGTGGACTTTTCACCATGGCACTCGAAGCAGTGCTTCTTCATGAACGAGACGGCGGTGCCCTTGAAGTCCGGCGCGGCTGCGGGAGACGAAACTGCAAAAGCCAGCAATGCCGCCGCGACCCAGGCCGCGCGGTGGTGAACGAACGAAAGACCAACGAACATGCAAAGCGGACTGGCAGGCCGGGAGGACTATTCAGCGGGCTCCGGGAAGCGCTGCCGACGCACACCGCCGGACGCGGGTGGCAAGGCTAGTAGCGGCACGGCAACACGACTCGAAACGTCGTGCCCGTTTCCGCCGAACTCGCCACCTCCAAGCTTGCATCCAGCAATTCGCACAGCCGTTTCACAATCGAAAGGCCGATCCCTTCGCCGACTGGTTGATAGCTAGCCCTGGCGTCATTGGAGGCGCCAGGGGCGGGCGTCAGCACATGCGACACCTCGCCCTCGGTGGCGGCCGTCTTCTCGTCGGACTCTCGCGCGCTGGCGGTGGCTTCTTTCAGGCCCGCAACCATCTGCGCTCCGGCTCCGGCGAGGAGGCCCGGTCCGGTGTCCTGGACCATCAGCCACCAATTGTCCTTCTCCTTGCCCCAGCTCATGGTGACACCACCCCGATGGGTATATTTGAGCGCGTTCAGCAACAGGTTCTGCAACAAGCGCCGAATCTTGCCCGGATCGCCCTCAACGGTAAGCCGGGGCGGGCCGCTGGTGTTCAGAAAAAGGCCGCGCTCACGGGCAAACGGCCGGTTGACGTTGCCCAGTTCGGTGACCAATGCCGCGACCGCGAAGGTGGTGATCTCCCGGCGCTCCTGGCCGGCCTCAAGGCGCGCCAGTTCCATCAACTCGCCGAGCATGCCCGTGACCTCTTGAACGCCCTGCTGGAGCAGAGTCACGAATTCCACACGCGCGGCTTCCGGCACCTCTGTTCTGCCCAGCAGGGTGGCCGCCACGCTGACGCCACAAACATTGCTGCTAAGATCGTGGACGGCTTGGTGGATGAGGGTGGCCCGGCGCTGCTCGATCGCATTGACGCTGGCGAGCGCCACCCGGAGATCGTCCACATGCCCGGCCGCCTCTGCCTGCTGGAGGCGCTGGTATTGCGCCGTGCTGCCGCTGATCGCGACGTTGACCAAGGTTATCAACTGGCGGTTCGCCTCGATCAGCGTCTCCCGTTCAAACCCAGGATGGGTCGCGGCGAAGGCATGCAGTTCATCGAACAGGCAGAGCTGGAGGCAGCCCCATTCCCGCATCAACTCCTGCAAGCGGTAGCCCTGCTGCCAGCGGTGCAGACCATGCTTGACCTCCTCCTGTTTCCGCTCGACGTCAGCGGCCTGGGCATTCGCACTGCCCGGGCGCGAGCGGAGTTTCCGCTCAAACGCGTCGAGCACTTCAGGAATATGATCGTTAAACTGTCCGCGCGTGAGCGAGTCGGATGTGGTTTGCTCTGGATCGGCATAGGCCGCCTTTCTCCAGGCCTCCAAAATTGCTTTTCTACGCTTCGCCAGGTGGTCGCTGAGAGCACAGAACTGATCACTCTTGGTTTGATTCAAGTGACCCAACAGTGGTTCACGCGGCAACAACTAGCAAACCTCAAGTCTCTCTTACGCGTCGCCAGTGGTCTCGCCTCCACAGGCACCACCAAATAGTGTGCCAAACCAGTTGCGGCCCTACGACTAATTGGGGTAGAACGCGCGAGCGCGCGCTTTAATGGCAACCTGGCTGGCAGTCCTTTCGGTGCTGGGCATTTACCTTGCCCGGATGGTGGAACTGCGGGCCAAGCGAGACACCATCCCCGGTCAGGTGCGGGAGACACGCACGCTGACGTGGTTTGTGGCGACGGGGACGCTGATGCTGGTGGGGGCCATGGGGGAGTTTTTCTGGCGGAAACCGGAGTGGAACACCGTGACCTTCGTGCTCGGCTGGGCGTGCGGTCTGGGCTCCTTCGTCATCCGCCGCCGTGCCATCGCGGCGCTCGGCAAGTTCTGGAGCCTGCACGTCGAAATTCGAGAGAGCCACCAGTTCGTGCAGGCCGGGCCGTTTCGCTGGATGCGGCATCCGACCTATTTCTCGATGATTTTGGAACTGCTCTCCGCCGCGTTCATTCTGCAGGCCCCCTTCACGTTCGCCGTGGTGATGCTGCTCTTCGTGCCCGCGTTGGTCGAGCGCGTGCGCCTGGAGGAGACGGCGTTGGTCGAGAAGTTTGGTGACGCCTATCGTGCGTATCAACGGAGCACGCCCGCAGTGATCCCGTGGAAAGGGCGGACGGGAATGACCGATGACCCAATGACCCAATGACCAATCAATGCCCAATGCCCAATGTCCGTGCCGCAGGGCGTAGCTTGACCCGGCCTCGGAGCGCGGCCCTCCGTGCCATCTGCAACAACCGGCGCGCCATTGGCCATTCGGACTTGGTCATTCGTTGGTCATTGGCCGTTGGTCATTGGCCGTTCAAATACCGCCCCTGACATGGGTTTTGACACTCCAACCCGTCGCGTTGTCATCACCGGCCTCGGCGTCATCGCGCCAAACGGCAATGACCTCGGCACGTTCTGGAACAGCGTCCGCACCGGGCAGAGTGCCGCCGGCCCGGTCACGCGCTTCGATGTCAGCGAACTGCCGAACAAGATCGCGTGCGAGGTGCGCGACTTTGATCCGAGCCGCTACATGGATCACAAGAAGGCCCGGCGGTTCGAGATTTCCATCCGCTACGGCATCGCCGCCGCCCGCATGGCGGCGGCGGACGCGGGCGTGGATTTCACCAAGCTCGATCCTGATCGCGCCGGCATCATCGAGGGCACGACCGTCAGCGGCATGGAAAGTTCCTTCAAGGGCCAGAGCACGTTTGAGGCGCGCGGGTTCAAGCACATGAGCCCCTTCACGCTCATCAACGCCTACTCCGGCGGTGGCAGCGGCGAAATCGCATTGGAACTCGGCATCAAGGGCCATGCGATTTCGATCAGCACCGGCAGCGCCTCCGGCAACGACGCCGTGGGCCATGCCTTTGATCTGATTCAGCACGATGAGGCGGATGTCTTTGTCGCCGGGGGGGCGGAGTCCCCCATCCTCGCACCGCTGTGGGGCGCGTTCTGCCTGACGAAGGTGATGACCGCGCGCAATGACGAGCCCAAGACCGCCATGCGTCCGTTCGACGAGTCACGCGACGGCTTCCTCCTCGGCGAAGGCGCGGCCTTCCTCGTCTTGGAGGAACTCGCGCATGCCCTGGGCCGTGGGGCAAAGATCTACGCGGAACTCGCCGGCCACGGGCGCAATTGCGAAGCCTACCACTCGGTCGCACCGCACCCGGAGGGCCTGGGGATGCACCGTGCGATGGAAAAGGCCCTGCGCCGCGCCCGCATGGACGTGACGCAGATTGATTACATCAACGCGCACGCGACCGCCACCGAGGCCAACGACGTGGTGGAAACCAAGGCCATCAAGAAGCTCTTCCGTGAGCACGCACACCGCGTCGCCGTCGGCGGCACCAAGCCGGTGACCGGCCACCTGCTCGGCGCGGCCGGAGCGGTGGAGTCGGTCATCACCACGTTGGCGATTCACCATCGCGAGATCCCGCCCACGGCGAACCACTCCGCGCCCGCGCCCGGCTGCGATCTAGACTACGTGCCCATCCGCCCCCGGCCCTATCCGATCCGCGCCGCAATGAATCTGAACGTCGGCTTCGGCGGCAAGAACTCGTGCCTGGTGTTCAAGGAGTATCCGCGCGCATGAAGTCCTTGAAAGACCAGAACGCCACGGCACGCGCCTTCTCCCTTCGCGGAGCGAGGGGAGAAGGTGGCCGGAGGCCGGATGAGGGGTGCGGCCGCCAACGCCGACGCACACAACCCCTCACCCCGGCCCGCTCCCCTTGCTCCCCAAGGGGAGCGGGAGTTGGAAGCTATTGGCCAACAGTGGGGCTCAAGCAAAGCGCACGGCCCGCCGCATGAAGTTCTACGAACTCATCCCGCTGACCGCCGCCGTCACGAACCTGGCGCTGACGTTGTTCGTCCTGACGCGGGACCTGCGTTCAACGCTGAACCGGGTTTACCTTCTCTGGGGCCTGTCCATCACGGTCTGGAATCTCGGCACGTTCTTCATGTTCAGCGTGGACCGGGAGACCACCGCGCTGTTCTGGTCGCAGTTTCTGCACTACGGCGTGATTTTTCTCCCCATCAGCCTGTTTCATCTCAGCGTCCTGATTGCCCAGGTGAAGCTGCCCCGCTGGCTGCCCGTGCTTTACGTCTGGTTCCTGCTGCTCGCCCTCACCAACATCTTTGGCTACTTCACCTCCGGCGTGCGCTTCCTGGGCTACGCCTATTACTCGGTCGCCGGGCCGGGCTTCTGGGCGTTCCTGGTGAGCTACGTCGTCGTGACCACGGCGACAGTCCTCATGCTTTACCGCAAGCTGCAGACGCTGCAGCGGCTGCACCGCGCCCGGGTAAAGGCCTTGCTCTGGGCCAATGGCATCCTCATTGGCTTCGGTTGGAATGACATCCTCCCCATTCTTGGCTTCGATACCTATCCATTTACCAAGGTTGCCATCTTTCCGTTCGGCAGCGCGGCGGCGATCTTCTACGGCATCATCGTCGGCTACAGCGTGCTGCAACACCATCTGCTGGATATCCACGTCACCCTCGGCAAGGCCGCCGCGCACGCGGTGCGCCTGCTCTTCCTGTTCCTCGTCGGGCTGCTGCTGCTGCTGCTGCTGAATGTATTTCGCCCCGGCGAGTTCACCACGTTTGCCTTCTTCGGCTCGCTGGGCGTGCTGCTCATGAGCGCGCTCGTCGCCTCCATCTTCTTCCCCCGTCTGTTCGGCAAGGGCGAGGACTCCCTGGAGAGCCGCATGCTGAGCGACCGCTACGGAGACCGCTTCGAGTATCACGACAAGGTCCGGTCCTTTCTGCAGGAGGTGCAGTTCTACAACAACGCCGACCTGCTCCTGAACGACCTCGACGCGCTCTTCGTAAAAACCATCCGGGTGCGCAGCTACCAGATCATCCTGCTGGACGAGTCCACGCATGTCTTCACGCTGTTCCGCACCCACCCCAAGGCACCGCTGGACCAGCTCCCGGAACTGCGCGCCAACTCGCCCATCTTCCAGCTCTTCCAGCACACCACGGCCAGCTACCTCGCCTTCAACCTGGCCTACATCATGCCCGGCGAGACCGAGATGGAGCGCGAGGCCCGGCAGCTTCTGAAGCGGTTCGAACCGGAATTCTGCTTCCCGTTCTTCAGCGGTGACGAGCCCTTCGGCCTGCTGCTCATCGGCGAGAAGTCCAGCGGCACCCCCTTCACGCCCAACGACCTCCAGTTGCTCACCCGCCTGGTCAAAAATCTCAGCCTCATCCTCAACCAGATCCGCCTCAAGAAACAGGTCCTGCTCGCGGAGGAACTCGAGCTGCTCGGCCGCATGTCGCGCGGCATGGCGCATGACCTGAACAACCTGCTCACCCCGGTCTCCACGTTCCTCCAGATGACCAAGGAGAACGCGAACGGCTCGGCGCCGGGCGAGAATGACGAACTGGTCCCCATCTGCCTGCGCAATGTCGGCACGATCCAGGCCTATGTGAAGGACGCGCTGTTCTTCTCGCAGAACCACACCGTGCAGATCGCGCTTGCACCGCTCGACCGGCTCCTCCACAAGGTGGTGGAACTCGCCGCCACCAAGCTCAAACGCCGCCAGATCCGGGTCGAACTGCCAGAGTTTCCGCCCACGGAAGTAGAGATGGACTCGGTGCTCATGCAACGCTGCCTCGGCAACATCCTCTCCAATGCCATTGACGCCTCGCCGCCCGGCGCGACGGTGCGGTTCGAGCTGCAGCGGCTCTCCACGACCGAGGCGGAACGCGAGTGGGTGCGCGTGAGCGTCATTGACCACGGCGAAGGCATCAGCCGTGAAAACCTTCAGCGGCTGACCTCGGCGTATTTCACCACCAAGGATTCCGGGGACGAGAACCGGGGCTTCGGCCTGGGCCTGGCCATCTGCCGGAAGATTGTCCACCAGCATGGCGGCAACCTCAACATCGCCAGCGAGGAAAAGAAAGGCACCACCGTCACCGTGGACCTGCCCGTGCGCTTTGTGAAGCCCGTCCCGCCACCGGCCATCCCGTTGGAGGAGGAGGCGTGAAAACCCTCCTCGTCATCGCCCAGCAGCCGTCCCTCGCCGAGGCCGTGCGCGCCGTGCTGGACGTGGAGGAATTTCGCGTGCTGCATCACGCCGATGTCTGGTCCGCCGAGCCGCTCTTCCGTCAAGGCACGGTGGACGCCGTGCTCCTCGACACGGAACTGAACGATGTTCGCCCCATCCGGGTCATCGAGCACCTGCGTCACGCCCTCCCCGGCTGCCCGGTCATCCTCTACGCCTCCGCCCGGCAATGGGAATGGGAGGAGGAAGCCTATCTGCTCGGCGTGGACTACATCCTGACCAAGCCCGTCCGCGCCCGGCTCCTGACGACCCTCATCGCCCGAAGCTGGCAGAAGCGCCTGCCCGCGCCGGCCGCTCCCCCGACCACCGCAGAAGCACCGCCAGCGGCCCGCCAGCCCGACACCGCGCTGGCCGCGTTCCGGGACTTCTCCGGCATCCTCACGCACAGCCTGCAGACCGACGCCCTGCTCCGGGAATTCCTCCAGCTCCTCCGGGAAATCCTCGCGGTCAACCGCGCCGCCATCTTCCTGCGCACCCCGACTGCCACGGTCACCGCTGCGTCGCCCTACGGAGCCCCGCCGCTCGGCGGTCCCGGGCATGGGGCTGATCCTGAACGCTGGACGCCCAACACCGCTTTTTCCGTCGCCTGCGCGCTGGGGATCGCCCCCCAGCTCTTCAGCCACTTCGCACTTTCCTCCAAGGGCGGCATTGGCGCGCACCTCCAGCGGAACGCGAGGATACTCCGGCGCGGTGCGGGCGAAGCTGCCAGTGATCCGGACATTGCCCGCGAGTTCGAGCTGCTCGGCGGCCAGGTGGCGATCCCCATCTTCGACCGCGAGGCGCTGCTCGGCATCGCCGTCTTCGATGGCCGGCTGACCGGCGAGCAGTTCGCCAGTGAGGAACTCTCCCTCGTCTTCCACCTGCTGGAGGAACTCGGCCTGGCCATCCGCAACACCTGGCTGCATGACGCCCTGACCAGCCAGCACGGCATGATGACCGACACGCTGGACCAGCTCGGCAGCGCGGTCATCGTCGTCGCGCGCGACCTCGGCATCCTGCAGGCCAACCAGATGGCCCGCGCGCTGTTCCGACGGGGCGGCACACGCAACTCGTTCACCTTCGCCGACCTGCCGCAGGCGCTGGGCAGCAAGGTGTTTGAAGCCCTGCAAACCGGCGCAGCCCCGCCCCCGAGCCGCTGCCGCATCCCCGGCGCAGAGGACATTGCCTACCGGGCGGTCCTGAAACCGTTCCGCCGCCGTGGTGCCGCCGCGCCCGAAGCCGTGCTGGTCCTGCTGGATGACGTGACCCAGACCGACCGGGCGCAGCAGATGGAAGTCGAGGCCGCCAACCTCCGGCTTGTGCGCCGGATGGCCGAGCAGTTAGCGCACGAAATTGGCAATTCGCTCGTGCCCATCTCCACGAGCCAGCAGCTCCTCAGCGAAAGTCCCGACGACCTCGTCACCCGCAAGGAAGTCACCGGCATCATGGGCGACAGCGTCCGCCGTATCAGTCGGCTTGCACGCCAGATGCAGTTCCTCTCCCGTGACGGCCTGCGGCGGGTCGAGAGTCTGCCGCTGGCGCAGCTCATTCAAGAGGCGTTCAAGGAGGCCCACGCCGAGAACCCGCGCGCCTCGGCCCGGCTCCAATATGAAAGCGGCGGCCAGGCCATCGCCCTCATTGCCGAGCGCGCCGGGCTCAAGCACGCCCTCGCCGAAGTCCTGCTCAACGCCCTGCAAGCCACGCCCGATGACCAGCCGGTGCAGGTCGCCTCCTCCACGGAGACACGACCCGACGGCTCCCGCTGGGTGCGGATCGAGGTGCGCGATGCCGGGACCGGCTTCGACGCCGAGAGCGCGGCCCGTGCCACGGAACCGTTCTATTCCAAGCGCACGGTTGGCCTCGGCCTCGGCCTGACAGTGACCCGGCGGATTGTGGAACTGCATCGGGGCCGGCTGGACGTCCATCTCGCCTCCCCCGGCACCGTCAGCATTTCGCTCCCAGCGGGAGGAACTGATCCTGACCAGATCGCGGAGTAACCCTCCCCGGCGCGCGGCATTCATGCCGCTTCGCCGTGGAGCACTCCTGAGCAATCTTACGCTCTGCGCCCTCGCCCGCTGAAGTGGCATAAATGCCGCGCCCCTCGGCGATTCAAAAGTATCGCCTTCATCAGCGTAGCAAGGCAATCTGCGCGCCGCTATGTCCGGTCTCATTGCCATTGTCGGTCGCCCTAACGTCGGGAAATCCGCGCTTTTCAACCGCATCGCTGGTCGGCGCATCGCCATCGTGCATGACATGCCGGGCGTCACGCGCGACCGGGTGACCGCCGAGGCGGAGTGGCGCGGGCGCACCTTCACGCTTGTGGATACAGGCGGCATCGGCCTGCTCCGCGGCGAGAAGGTGGAGGATGTCATCATCAAGGCCGCGCTCGACCAGGTCGAGATTGCCGTTCAATCCGCCCACGCGATCATCCTCGTCGTCAACGTGCAGGAAGGCGTCGTCCCGCTGGACAAGGAAGTCGCCGACCGGCTGCACAAGTCTGGAAAACCGGTCCTCGTCGCGGTCAACAAGGTGGACAATTACCAGGCGGAGGCCGGGATCACTGAATTTGCCGAACTCGGCTTCGACAAGCTCTTTCCCGTCACGGCCATCCACGGTCGCGGCATCGAGCAACTGCTGAACCAGGCCGCCGGTTACCTGCCGGAAGCCAAGCCCGAGGACAAGCTGGAGGGCGACGGCCCTTACGGCTTGTCGGAAGAGGATGCCGCCGCCGAAGTGGAAGCTGCCGTGGCCGCCGATGCCGAGGCGGAAGCCGCCGGTGAAGCCAGCCCGGCCAAACAACGCTTCAAGCCGCGCACCGGCCCGCTCAAGCTGGCCATCATCGGGCGGCCCAACGTCGGCAAGTCCTCGATCATCAACGCGCTCACCAAGTCGGAGCGCGTTATCGTCAGCCCCATCCCCGGCACCACGCGGGACTCCGTGGATGTGCCCTTCGAGGTGGAGACCGAGGGTGTGCGGCAGCAGTATGTGCTGATTGACACCGCAGGCCTGCGCAAAGCACGCCGCGTGGATGACACGGTGGAATACTTCAGCGCGCAGCGCACGGAGGAAGCCGTCGAACGCTCGGACATTGTCGTGTTGGTCATTGATGCGGTCACGGGCATCGTGGAGCAGGACAAGAAGATTGCCGACATGGTGGTCGAGGCGCGCCGCGCGTGCATCGTGGTGATCAACAAGTGGGACTTGATGGACAAGACCGTGCGCGTGGCCCACGAGGAGGAAGTCGCCCGCCGGCTGAAGCAGGGCAAACGCCACCGCGAAGGCCAGGGCGGCAACCCGCTGACGACGCTCGCGGAGTTCGGCTCCTGGGTGCAGGAGAAGCTCTTCTTCCTCGACTACGCGCCCGTCATCTTCACCTCCGCCACCTCCGGCTTTCAGCTCGACCGGTTGCTCGAGGCGGTGCGCTACGTGGGCGCGCAGCTCCAGCAGGTGGTTCCCACCTCGATCTTGAACCGCACGCTCAACGACGCCATCCAGCGCCGTCAGCCGATCAGCGCCGTGGGGCATTTCCTGAAGTTCTTCTACGCCACGCAGGTCCGGCAGGCCCCGCCAACATTCCTCCTCTTCGTCAACAAGGACGAACTGCTCTCCCCGCAATACACGAAGTATCTCACCGGCGAGATGCGCAAGGCCTTCGGCTACGAAGGCTGCCATATCGTCCTCGTGGCGAAGGCACGGCCCAAGACCGTGGACCCGGTGCGGAAGTTTAAGCAACGTCCCGGCGGTCCGCCGGTGCGGCCCAAGTTCAAGCGCAGCAGCGGCATCTCGAAGGAACGCCGCTCCGGCAAGGGACGCGCGGCACGGAAGCGGGGTTAAGCGGCTGGTTCCGGAGCGCCGGTCTCCGACCCGGCGCGTTGACCCCGCCCGGAGCGCGGCGTTCACGCAGCAGAAAGCCACAGTTGGAACGATTCCGTTAGAATCACCAGCGGCCTGCTAACGTTCCTGCGGCCTGCAGGCCACGCTCCTCACCATCGGCTCACCTGCGCTCCAGCGTTGAGAGTGATCGCACTACGACCACGCCGGGTCGGAGACCGGCGCTCTGCCGACACCTCAGGAAAACAGCTCCTTGATCGGCCGCCCGCCGTTGACCAACTGCGCCGGCCGGCCCGTGTTCGTGTGGAGCACCTGATGCGGGTCAATGCCCAGCTTGGTGTAGAGCGTCGTGGCGAAGTCCTCCGGGCAATAGACGTTGTCCGCCGCGTAGTAGCCCTTCGGGTCGGTCGCCCCGATGATCGTCCCGCGCGGCACCCCGGCACCGGCGCACAGCACGCTCATGGCAAATGGCCAATGGTCGCGGCCCACGCGCTGGTTGACCTTCGGGGTCCGGCCAAATTCGCCGAGTGCAAGGACGAGTGTGTTCTCCAAAGAACCCCGTCGGTCCAGGTCGGCAATCAACGCCGCGACACCCTTGTCGAAGTTCACGCCCTGGTTGCCCTTGAGGGCTTCAAAAATTTTTTCGTGATGGTCCCAGCCGCCGGAATAGACCGTCACCCACGACACCCCGGCCTCGGTGAGCCGGCGCGCGAGGAGGCAGCGCTGGCCGAAGTCATTCGCACCATACAAGTCGCGGGTCTTCTGATCTTCCTTGCCAATGTCGAAGGCCGCCTGGGCCTGCGGGCTGGTGATGAGATCCACGCCCTGCTCGTAAAACTTGTCGAAGCCCACTGTCGGATCTTCCGCCGCCGCGTCCGTAATGCGCGCGAGACGGTCGAGTGACTTGCGCAAGTCCTGACGTGACACTCCCCTGCCCTCGCTGATGTCCGTCGGGAGCACCACGTCCCGGACCTTGAAGCCCGCGGCCTGCGGCGACCCGCCCACGACGAACGGCGCATGCTCGGCCCCGAGGAAATTCGGCCCGCCGGAGCGCGAGATGCTCGGCATGGTCATGTAGGGCGGGATGCCGTTCTGCACGCCGCGCTTGAACGAGACAACGGAACCAAACGAAGGATGGAACGTCACAAACGCACCGCAGCCCACCGGCACGGGCGTGGGCGCTCCAGTCATGAGGTAGTGGTTGCCACCGCCATGATTGGGGTCCTTGTGCGCGAGCGAGCGCAGCACGGTAAACTTGTCCGCCACCTTGGCCAGTTCGGGAACGCACTCGGAAAAATGGGTGCCGGTGACCGCCGTCTTGATGGACTTGAACTCGCCGCGAATCTCGGACGGCGCGTCCGGCTTCGGATCGAAGCTCTCGTAATGGCTCGGCCCGCCATCCTGCCAGATCATGATGACATTGATTCGCTTGCCCGACGACTTGCCCGCAGCCTTGGCGGCTTCAGCCGCGCCGGCACGGAGGCGGAGCAGATCCGTGAAGCCCAGGCCGGCGGTCGCGCCCAGCCCGAGCTGGAGGAAGTCGCGGCGGCCCAGTCCGTTGCAGTTGTAACGTGGCTTGCTCATGCTGTGAAATCGTCCTTGAAATGGACGGGCGGAGACGGAGGGAATTCAGCCCCACCTCGCAGAAGATCACTGGAAACACGGTGATGCAAACTAAGCCAGCACTGGCAGGGCACGCTGTCCTCGGCACGCCGCCGTGATCTTGTTGCCTCCGGATGATCGGCGGCGGGGTGAGGACACCCCGCCCTACCACTGCGGCTCCTGGTAGCGGTTTGAAAGCGTGCAGCGATTGTCTTTCCCACCTTCCTTTCTCCGTCTCCTACGGCTTGCAATGCCGCGCTTCAGTGCCACCGTATCGCCGCCATGCGCGACGTGATTGCCAGCCACCAGCCGACGCCCGAGGAGTTCCAGCGCCGCCTCAATGACTTGATGCGCCATCTCCAAGTCCCGCCTCCCTCGGCCAGCGATGCCCAGCCAAACTTTGACTCCAGCGCCGAGCCGCCGACCGGCGACGCAGCCAGCCCGGTCTTCCAATTCGACCGCAAGCCACGCGATGTCAAAGCGCACCTCGACCGTTTCGTGATCCAACAGGACGAGGCCAAGAAAGTCCTCAGCGTCGCCCTTTGCGACCACTACCACGCGGTGCAGGCGGCGCTCGGTGGCAAGGCGATGCCCAACTACGCCAAGCAGAACATCATCCTCCTTGGCCCGACCGGTGTCGGTAAAACCTACCTCGTCCGCAGCATGGCGGACCTCATCGGCGTGCCGTTCGTGAAGGCGGATGCCACCAAGTTCAGCGAGACCGGCTACGTGGGCGGCGACGTGGAGGACATCGTCCGCGAACTCGTCCGCCGCGCCGATGGCGATGTGGCCCGCGCCCAGCACGGCATCATTTACATAGATGAGATAGACAAGCTCGCCAGTGCCACCAACGCCTCCGGCCGCGACGTAAGCGGACGCGGCGTGCAGACCAACCTCCTCAAGCTGATGGAGGAGACCGAGGTCCCCGCGCGGTCGCCGCAGGACATCGCCGGCCAGATCCAGGCGATGATGGAAGTGCAGCGCGGGACGAAAAAGGGCCCGGCCAACATCAACACCAAGCACATCCTCTTCGTGGTCAGCGGCGCGTTCGACGGGCTGGACAAGATCGTCCGCAAGCGGCTGCGCGAGGCGACGATTGGCTTTGCCGCCAAGCCCCAGACGCAGGCCGACGCGGCCAGCGTGCTCGGCGAGGCGCAGACGCGGGACTTCATTGATTTCGGGTTCGAGCCGGAGTTCATCGGCCGCCTGCCCGTGCGCGTGGTCTGCCAGCCGCTCGCGGTGGACGACCTCTTCCACATCCTCAAGACCAGCGAAGGCAGCATCATCCACCAATACGAGCAGGACTTCGCCGCCTACGGCATCGAGGTGCTCTTCCATGAGGACGGCCTGCGGCGCATCGCCGAGCGGGCCGGGGATGAGAAGACCGGCGCACGCGGCCTGATGACCGTGTGTGAGCGCGCGCTGCGGGATTTCAAGTTCGAGCTGCCCAGCACGCTCGTGAAACGCTTCGTGGTGACCCGCGACCTGGTGGACCACCCTGCGGCCGGGCTGAAGCAGCTCCTCGCAGATCACGCGAAAGAGGAGCAGATCGTGATGCGCCAGCTCGTCCACCAGTTCGGCGAGCGCTTCACCAAGGAGCACCAGCTCACCCTGCGCTTCACCGACGCCGCAGCCGACGCGCTGATCGCCGAAGCCTTGGAGAAGAAGCTCTCCGTGCGCGACCTCTGTGGGCAGAAGTTCAAGGACTTCCAGTTCGGCCTCAAGCTCGTCGCCGGCAACACCGGCCGGAAGGAGTTCATCCTCGAAGCCGAGGCCGTCGCCGCGCCGGACAAGGTGCTCAGCGAATGGGTGGTGGCGAGCTATCGCAAGGAAGGGTGAGCAAGCGCAGGGTGGCTGGCTTCTGGCCAATCCCGGAACCGGCCTGCAACTGACGCACGTCAGCCTTTGTGCAACCGACCCGTGCGACCGGTCCCTTCGCATAGCGAGGTTCCGACGGTAGCCGTGGGTTTTAACCCACGGTCAGGCCAGCCGACGACCGGCGTCGCGTAGCGACGCTTGAACCGCTGAATTCACCCATCGCAGCACTCGGGCGTCGCTACGCGACCACTCGAACGTGGACCCTCACATCTTCTACAATTCCACTGCCTGATTCCACTGGCCTGCCTCCGAATGATTTAGTAGTTAATACGTCGTCCCGAAGAAATGCCTTAAACGCTGCACAACGGACAGCACCACCAACCACTAACCGACACGCTTATGGAATACCTCCTCTTAGGACTTCTCTTCATGGGACTTCTGGGCCTCACGGTCGGACTCGCCGTTTGCATCCGCAAGATTCAGCCGGGCAAGGCTGGCGTCATCGTCGGCGTGGGCGGGATGCGTGTCTCCTTTGATTGGATGGTGCGCCTGCCCATTGTCCAGACCCTCGAACTGGTGGACATCTCCGTCAAAAAAATCGAAATTCAGCGCAAGGGCAAGGACGGCCTGGTCTGCAAGGACAACATCCGCGCGGACATCTCCGTGGCCTTCTACATCCGAGTGGACGCCACGGCGGAGAGCGTCCGCAAGGTCGCCCAGATGCTCACGCCGGAACGCGTCTCCGACCTCAACCAGCTCCGCGAGCTGTTCGAGGCGAAATTCTCTGAGGCGCTCAAGACCGCCGGCAAGCAGATGGAATTCCACGAGCTGTTCACCGAGCGCACCAAGTTCCGCGAGCAAATCCAGGCGACCATTGGCAAGGACCTGGACGGCTTCATCCTGCAGGACGTGGCGATTGACTATCTGGAGCAGACCCCGCTGGACCAGCATGACCCGAGCAACGTGCTCGACTCCGAGGGCATCAAGAAGATCACCGAGATCACCCAGCGCGAACGCGTCATCGCCAACGAATTCTCCCAGCGCGCGCAGGTGCAGGTGGAAAAGGAAAACGCCGACGCCGACATCGCCAAGCGCGAGCAGCGGCGCCGCAACGAGGAGGACACCGCCAAGCAGACCCGCGCCATCACCGAGGTGAAGGCCAACGAGGAGGCCGAGTCCCGCAAGATCATCGAAGCCCGCCGCCGCGAGGTCGAAGGCAAACGCATCGAAGCCGAGGAAGCCATCCGCCTCCGCCAGGAGGACATGAACCGCGCTGTGCAGGAGCGCGAGTTCACCGTGAAGAAGGAGAAGCAGCGCCTGGACCAGGAGTCCGTGCAGGAGGGCGAGGAGGCGCGTGTCCGCCGCGAGCGCACCGTGTCGCTGGCCGAGATGGACAAAGAGGTGAAGGTCGCCGAGGCGGCCGTCGAGGTGCAGCGCAAGCGCGCCACGGTGGTAGCCGAGGAAAAGGGCGTCGTGCAGCAGCAGCAGGAGAAGGACAACATCGAAGCCCGCATGACTGCCGAGCGCGTCCGCGAGGTCACGCTGATCGAGGCGGACATGATTGCCAAGAAGGAGCAGGTCGAGAAGGTCGTCGCCGCCGAGGCGCAGAAGGAAGCCGACCGCCATCATGCCGAGGGCGAGAAGATCAAGGTCATCACCGCCGCGGATGCCGGACGCGACGCCGCACTCCGCGATGCCGAGCGCCTCCAGACCACCGCCGACGCCGAGGCCAAAGCCAGCGACAAAAAGCGCCACGCCGCCGAACAGCAGGCCGAGGGCATCGCCGCCATGGAAGCTGCGAAGGGGCTGGCCGAAGCCCGCGTCATCACCGCGAAGGCCGGGGCCAGGAAGGTTGACGCCAGCGCCATCAAGGAAGTCGGGCTCGCCGAGGCCGATGTCTCCAAAGCCAAGGGCGCAGTGCTGGCCCAGAACACCCAGTCGCAGGCGTCCGCCGAGGCGGAAGGGACCAAGCAGAAGGAAATCGCTGTCGCCACCGGCATCGAGGCGAGAGGATCAGCCGAAGCGAAAGCCATTCACCAGAAGGCCGAGTCCATGAAGCTTCTGCACGACGCCGGCCGGGAGCACGAGGAGTTCAAGCTCCGGCTCGCCAAGGAACGCGACGTCGAGCTGGCCGCCATCCATGTGCAGCGGGATGTGGCGCAGTCGCACTCGAACATCGTGGGCGAGGCGCTCAAGCACGCGCACATAGACATCGTCGGCGGCGAGAACGACTTCTTCGAGAAGATCGTCAAGGCCGTCGGCACTGGCAAGTCCGTGGACCGCATGGTGAACAACAGCACCGTCCTCACGGACGTGAAGAGCACGTTCTTCAGCGGCGACCCGGATCACTTCAAGACGCAGGTGCGGCAGTGGGTGACGGATTTCGGCCTCAGCAGCGAGGACGTAAAAAACCTCACCCTCTCCGCGCTGCTGGCCAAGCTGATCGCCTCCACCCAGGACAGCGGTATGCAGTCGTTGATGCGGTCCGCGTTGAGTGCGGCGAAAGAACGGGGCGTGCATGACGCGCCGGCCAGCATGGTGGTGACTGAGGTGGCGAAGCGGAATTGAGTGGTTGGAACGCGTTGGTAAGCGAATGCAGAATCGTGGCTCTTGCGCGAAAAATGCCTTCAACACCCAGATCGCAAACGTCAGCTCATCAGGTGAGGCTGCAACGGCCAATCACCCCGTCGCAGATGCTCGCTTGGAGCAGCATTGTGTTCATTTTGACCGGGTGGACGTTCCTTGTCTTCTGGTTCATGTGGCCACTGCATCTGGCCAAGCCCACTTTCCTGCTGAGCATCTTTGTGGCACCGGCCTTGGCTTATGCTGGCGTGCGCCAATTGATGGAGCAGGGTTGGAAGTTGCGCCTGATCATCGCGACGATTTTATCCGTGGCATCAACGGCGCTGTTCGGCCTTTGGTTTTACTTCGCGATGTATGGCCGACCCTAAGCCAACCGAACCACAGCCCGCCGCGTCAGCTCCCGCAGCCCAGCCGTCTGCCGCCGCCGCGCTCGGCAGCGCGACCTACGAGGTCATCCGCCAGCGCCTCGGCACGCACGCGGAGGCGTTGCGCGAGCGCATGGCGAAGCTCGACGCCCGGCGCGGCGAGGTCTTCGGCAACGTGGAGTTCAAGCTCCTCCAGGCCGACCGCATCACCACCTCGCACAACTGCATCCCGCAGGACATGGTGCAGCTTGGCGAGGGTCAGTTCCTCTTCGGCTTCAACGTCAGTTTCGGGCTGAAGAAGGCCATCGAACTCGGTGATGTGTTCGCCCTCTACCGGCGCGACGAAGCGGCCGGAACCTTCAAGGAGGCGGAACTCACCGTCCTGCAGGACAAGAGTTTCCTCACCGACTTCAAGCGGCTCTACAAGGTTTACGACCGCGCGGCCTTCCACAAGTTCTCCCTGATTGAGGCGCACCTCTTCATGGTCTTCCGCATTGGCGCGGGGTTGAATGATCTGGCGGTGTTCAAGTGGGTTTATGATGACGGCCGCCTCCGATACGTGGACGGCCGCGCGGAGGCCGAGTTCCGCAAGATTGGCTTCCCGCCGTCGCACCAATTCCGCTGGCGCACCCCGGACCGGCAGTCTTTTCGCTACGGCGACCACCCGCACGTTTCCATCGAGGACCGGGTGTTCGTCGAGAGCATCGAGGGCGACCTGACCATCAAGGTCGAGGACAACACCGCCACCGGCGAGGGCGTTTACTCCGAACCCGTCGAAGACAAGTTTCAGAAGGTGGATGACGCGGAGATCGCCTATGCGATTCTCGGCCACCTGATCCTGCTCAAGATCCGGCCTTACAAGGAAACCGCCGCGCGCTACTTCATCTTCAACGAGAAGACCCAGACGGCGGAGCGTGTGGACAGCATCGGCCAGTCCTGCGCGCTGCTGCCCGAGGAGCACGGCCTGATCTTCCCGGATGGCTACTACCTCAGCAGCGGCGAGCTGAAGCGCTTCGAGACCAAGGAGGAGCCGATGACCCTGGAGCGCATCATCCACGCGCCCAACGGCGAGGACTCACTCTACATCTTCTTCAAGAACGACACCGGGCAATACGCCCTGCTCCCCTACCGCCTGATCGCGCAGAAGGTCGAGGAACGCATCACCTGCAACGGCTTCTCGCTCTTCCCCAACGGCCACCTCGTCGTCTTCCGCGCCGAGGCCGAGCCGCAGCGGCATCACCAGATTCAGCTCCGCCAGACGCCGTTCTATCAGGCGGGCTACGAGCCGGCCGGCAAGCGGGACGCGTTCCTCTACCAGGTCGGCAACAAGGAGGTGGTCCGCTGCCTGGCCGAGTGCAACGAGGTGCTCACGCTCGCCCGGAAAGAAAGTCCTTACGCCCAGCTCTACGCCGACCTCGTGAAGCGCACTGGCGCGATGCTCGACGCCTATTCGTGGCTGTCGAGCGAGGACGGCTTCGGTCTGGACGCGGCGCTCCGTGCCGTGGGCGAGACGGCGGACAAGGCGGTGGATGAGTTTGAAAAGGTGCGCCGCCTCCAGCGCGAGGCTGTGCAGCGGGTAAAGGACGTCAAGGCGCGCTGCGAAGAGCGCTTTCAGGCCGTGCGGCGCGCGGGTCTGCGTTCGCTCAACGACTTCGTCACGAACCTCGCCGCGCTTAGGCAACTGCGCGGCGAACTCATCACGCTCAAGGAAGTCCGCTATGTGGACCTCGCGGCGATTGAGGCCACCGAGGCCGCCGTGACCACGCAGACGGAGGAGCTTTCCCGCGCGTGCGTAAAGTTTCTGCTCCAACCGGCCGCCCTGGAGCCGTATCGTAAACAGGCGGAGGAACAGCTTGCCGGCGTGGACAAGGTCGCGAAGGCGTCGGAGGGCCGGCAGGTCGAGCAGGCCGTCGCCAAGGCGGGCGCGGAGCTGGAGCTGCTCATTGAGATCGTCAACAACCTCAAGATCGAGGACGCGACCGAGACCACCCGCATCATTGATGGCATCACCGCGATCTACTCGACGCTGAACCAGGTCAAGGCGGCGTTGAAGAAGCGCCTGCAGGAGCTGGTGGCCACCGAGGGCGCGGCGCAGTTCAGCGCGAAGCTCAAGCTGTTGAGCCAGTCCGCCGCGAGTTACCTCGACCTCTGCGACGCCCCGGCGAAGTGCGATGAGTATCTGAACCGGCTCACGGTGCAAATCGAGGAGCTGGAGGGCGCGTTCGCCGACTTCGAGGATTACACCGTCCAGCTCGCCGAGAAGCGCACGTCGCTCTACGAGGCGTTTGAGCAGCGGAAGGTCGCGCTCGTCGAGCAGCGTAACCGCCGCGCCTCGGCCCTCCTCACCGCTGCCGAGCGCATCCTCAAGGTCATCCAGAACCGGCTCGCGGGGATGGAGTCGGTCGAGGCGATCCACACCTACATGGCGTCGGACCTGATGATCGCGAAGGTGCGCGATCACGTCGCCCAGCTCCTCACGCTCGGCGACTCGGTGAAAGCCGATGACCTGCAAGGCCGCCTCAAGAGCGTGCAGCAGGAGGCAGTGCGGCAGTTGAAGGACCGGCAGGAGCTGTTCACCGGCGGCCCGAACGTCATCCAGCTTGGCCGGCACCAGTTCAACACCAACACGCAGCCGCTCGAACTCACCGTGGTCAACCGCGATGGCGTGCAGCACGTCCACCTGACCAGCACGAAGTATTTCGAGCCGGTCACGGACGACGCATTCCTCGCGACGCGCGATGTGTGGGAGCAGGAAGTCATCTCCGAAAACGCGCAGGTCTATCGCGCCGAGTATCTCGCCTGGCAGATGTTGAAGGCCGCGGAGTCCGGCGCCTTCTTCTCCCTCTCCCCCAGTGGGGGAGAGGGCCGGGGTGAGGGGGCTGCGCGCACGCTCGCCGACGCTCTCTCACTCAACGACGAAACCCGCCTCGCTGCCGTCCAGCACTTCATGCAGGCCCGCTACGCCGAGGGCTACATGAAAGGCATCCACGACCTCGACGCCGCGCGTGTCTTTCACACGCTGCTCAGCACGCACACGGCGCTCCGCCTCGCGCGCTTCCATCCTACCGTCCGCGCATGTGCCGTGGTCTGGTGGCTCCGCTTCTGTCCACCGGACACCCGCGCCCTCTGGACCGCGAAGCTCAAGGGCTTCGGCACGCGCAGCCGCCTCTTCCCCGGGGACCCCACCCAGCAGGTTTATATCCATGCGTTGCAGGCGCTGCTGGCTGTCTTCATTGAGGAGACGAAGCTCTTCGCCCCTGACATCGCCGCTCCCGCCGGCGAATACCTCTTCCACGAGCTGACCACCGGCGACACTTTCGCCTCCAGCCACGAGGCCGAGCAGCTCACCTCCGCCCTCAGACAGCATCTCGTGGTGAAGGGCTGCGAAGATGACTTCGCGCAAGCCCGCCAGGCTCTCGCATCGCATCCTGCGAGCGAGTTCGAACTGGTCCGCGACTGGACGCGCGGCTTCCTGCTGGGCCAGTCCAGCCGGACGCACCTCGACGAGGTGGCCGCGATTGTCTTCTGCGGCGACGCCCTGCCCCGCACCATGGTTGCCGCGAGCACCACCGCGAAGCTCGAAGGCATGAAAGGCGCGCACGCCACGCTGCGCGAGAGCCGTTATCACTTCGACTACCTCGCGTTCACCGACAAGCTTCGCCACTTCGAGCGCGACGTGGTGCCGCGCTTCGAGCAGTTCCACCGGCTCAAGCAGGAGCTGCTCGACCGCGAACGCGCCAAGCTGCGGCTCGACGAGTTCAAGCCCAAGGTGCTGACCTCGTTCGTGCGCAACCAGCTCATTGACCAGGTCTATCTCCCGCTCGTCGGCGACAACCTCGCCAAGCAGGTCGGCGCGGCGGGCGCGACCAAGCGCACGGACCTGATGGGCCTGCTGCTGCTCATCTCGCCGCCCGGCTACGGCAAGACGACGCTGATGGAATACGTCGCCAGCCGGCTGGGCATCGTGTTCGTCAAGATCAACGGCCCTGCCCTCGGCCACAACGTCACGTCGCTCGACCCGCAGGAGGCGCCCAACGCCGCGGCGCGCGAGGAAATCCAGAAGCTCAACCTCGCGCTGGAGATGGGCGACAACGTGATGATCTGCGTGGACGACATCCAGCACACAAACCCGGAGTTCCTCCAGAAGTTCATCTCCCTCTGCGATGGCCAGCGCCGCATCGAGGGCGTCTGGCGCAACAAGCCGCGCACCTATGACCTGCGCGGGCGCAAGGTCGTCGTGGTGATGTGCGGCAACCCCTACACGGAGAGCGGGCTGAAGTTCAAGCTGCCGGACATGCTCTCGAACCGCGCCGACACCTACAACCTGGGTGACATCGCCGCCGGTGGGAACGCGGATTCTTTCAAGGCCAGCTATCTCGAAAACGCCGTCACGTCGAACGCCGTGCTCGCTCCGCTCGCCAACCGCAGCCAGAAGGACGTGCGCACCTTCATCCGCATGGCCGCGACCGGCGCGGGCCAGCCCGAGAGCGAAACCTTCGATGGCAGTTACTCCGCGCAGGAGATCGAGGAGATTCTCAATGTGCTGCGCAAGCTCGTGGCCATCCGCGACATCGTGCTGCGCGTGAACCAGGAATACATCGCCTCCGCCGCGCAGGCCGACGAGTTCCGCACCGAGCCGGCGTTCCGGTTGCAAGGCAGCTACCGCAACATGAACCGGCTCGCCGAGAAGGTCGCGCCCATCATGAACGACGCCGAGGTCCGCGCGCTCGTGCTCGCCCACTACCGCAATGAGTCGCAGACCCTCACGACTGGGGCCGAGGCGAACATGCTCAAGCTCAAGGAACTGCTCGCCGTGCAGTCGCCGGAGGAGAAGACGCGCTGGGAGGAGATCAAGCGGACCTTCAAGCGCAACCAGTTCACGCGCGGCACCGACACGACCGACCCGGTCGGGCGGCTGGTCGCGCAGCTCGCGACGTTCCAAGGCGGCCTCGAATCCATTCGCGACACGCTGGAGCAGCGGCTCTCGACGCCGGCCGCCCAGGCCACTCCGGCCATTGACGCTGACACGCTGGCGAAGACGCTCGAAGCCCTCCGCCTGAGCCTGGAGACACGGCCGTCTCAGACCGCCGCGCAAGGCACGGACATGGGCGTGTTGATCCATCAGTTCACCGACGGCATGAAGGCGCTGCGGGTCGAGCTGAGCCGCGCGCTGCGCACCGCCCACTCCGGCGCGCTCTCCCAAAAGGTGGACAGCCTCACGCACGAGATGGAGATGCTCCACAGCACCATGTCCAGCGTGGAGGATCTCGCGCGCCAGCAGCGGGACCAGATCCGCACGTCGCAGGAACTCCTCGCCGCGCGCGCGAAACAGGGCACGCTGGAAGTCGAGGTGACGCAGGAGATGCTGGAGAACCAAAGCGTCTTCCTCCGCCGCTTCAACGAAGCCCTGGCCGCCTCACATCACCCGGCCGCACCGAAGCCGCCACCGATTCCGGAAGAACCCGGTTGAGTTGACGCGAATTTCACCCATTGACACGAATTCAAAACCCGATACTGCATGCCTCAGGCCATTCCATTTCGCGCAAATTCGCGCAATTCGCGTCAAAATTTCGAGCATGACGTTGAGTCATCCACCCACCCTCTATGAGCAAGATGCTTCGCCGGGCCAAGGAACTCTCGCAGCAAGCTGAGCGCGTGCGGGAACTGCTGGAGACTGCGCCGGAGCGGATCGAGCAGGCCAAGGACATCGTCACGCAGACCACCAGCCAGCTTCAGCAGCTTCGCACCGAGGTGCAGGCCAGCATCGCCGGCCTCCGGGCGGAAACCGGCGAAACCGTAAACCTGGCAGTCCGCGAGTTGAACGAAGGTGCGCCAGTCTTCTTGCGGGCCGGCTACGCGCTGACCGGCGTGGACATGGAACTGGGCATCGCGGCCCGGCTCACCGCGCATCTGGAACGCGTCGAGGTCGTCGGCGTGGCGGCGATCCGCTCGATGCTCAAGCCGAATGACGACCGGCGCGTGGTCCATGGCGTCCTCGCCGCGCTGGTGAAGGCGGAAGAGATCGCCGCCCAGACCCGCTTCGACGACCTCCACTACTGCGAAGTCTCCGTGCAAGTGGGACCGGCTCCGGCTCTCCGCCTCCGTTGGCGGGCGCTGGAGCCGGAGCCGACGAGCACGCCGCCGCCAATTCCACATGAGGCCCTGCCTCAGGCTGCGGCCAGTCCTGAACCAACCCCGACAAGGCAACCAGTGCCGGCCTCGCAGTCGCCCGCACCCTTGATGTCGGCCTTCACGCAAAGCACCTACTTCGAGCCGCGCACCTCCCCTGCCCCGGCGGCGCGGCAGCAAACTGAAAGCACCCCCGATGCGGCGGTGGCTCCTCAGCCCGTGCCAACGAAGTCCACAGCACCCGCCGCCCGCGACTGGAAGCAGGACTCGCTGGAACGCTTCAAGAAGATGCCGGATTTCACGAAACGGCGCAGCGAGAGATCGTGAGGCGGACACTCTGTCCGCCGATCAGGGCGCGGGCACCGGCGAATCGCGCCCTACCGGGCGTGAAGGGGACACTCCTGTCCCCTTTGAGCTGTTCCCCGCGCAGCACCTCTGGACAGGAGTGTCCAGCTCACGCCTTGGGCGCATCCCTGCGCGGGAAAAGCGCGGCTGGTTCGCCGATGGTTTGGCCCGGCGTCAGGCCACCCCAGGAAGCGAGGGCAAGCTGGTCCGGAGAGCCCGGGAGGTTGAGCTGGGCGTAGATTCGCGCGGCGGTGCCGGGGATGAAGGGATGCAGCAGCACGGCGAGGATGCGGCAGCTTTCCGCAAGGTTGTAGAGCACTTCGTCGAGGCGCGCGGCTTGCGCGGGGTCCTTGGCCAGCCGGAACGGCGCGGTCTGGTCCACGTATTGATTCGCGCGGGTGACGAGCGTCCAGATGCTGTGGAGAGCTTTCTGGAGTTCGCTGGCGCGGAGGTGGGCCACAGTATCCGCAGCCGCCTTGGCCGCGTCGGCAGCCAGTTCATCGTGGCGTGCAGGGATGACGCCGGCGCGGTAGCGCTTGAGCATGGAGAGCGAGCGGTTGACGAGGTTGCCGAGGCCGTTGGCCAGCTCGGCCTGGTAGCGCGCGGCGAACCCGGCGTCGGTCCAGTTGCCGTCGGGGCCGATGTCCAGTTCGCGCACGACGTAGAAGCGGAAGGCGTCGAGACCCCAGTCGTCAATGACAGCGACGGGGTCCACGACATTGCCAGTGCTCTTGCTCATCTTCGCGCCGTCCTTCTGCCACCAGCCGTGGACGAGGAGCTGCCTGGGCAGCGGCAGGCCCATGGCCTTGAGCATGATGGGCCAATAAACGGCGTGGAACTTGACGATGTCCTTGCCGATGACGTGGATGTCGGCGGGCCATAGTTTTGGGCCGGGAAATATCTTGCGCGTTCCGGCAGCGGCGATGGCTGGAGCGTAATATTCCATGAGGTCGAAGTCCCCATGGATGGCCGGAACGGAGACGTAATTCACCAGCGCGTCGAACCAGACGTAGGTGACGTAGGCGAGGTCGAAGGGGATGGGGATGCCCCAGGTGAGGCGGGCGGCGGGGCGGCTGATGCAGAGGTCTTCGAGGGTGTTGTTCTTGAGGAAGCCGAGGACTTCGTTGCGCCGGTAGTCGGGCTGGATAAAGGACTGGTTCGCCTCGATGTGGTCAATGAGCCATTGCTGGTGTGCGCCCAGTTTGAAATACCAGTTGGTTTCGGAAAGTTTTACGACTTCGCCATAGTGCGGGGGAAAGGTGCCGTCCGGCAGGCGTTCCTTCTCGGTGACGAAGGTTTCCTCCTTGGTGGAGTAAAAGCCCTCGGTGCTGGCCTGGTAGAAGTGCCCCTCCGCATGGAGCTTCGTGAGAATGGCCTGCACGACGTCCTTGTGGCGCGCCGACGTGGTGCGGACGAAGTCGTCGTTGGTGAGGCCGAGTTTGGCGACGAAGGACTGCCAGCTCGTGGCGAGTTCGTCGCAGTAGGCCTGGGCGGATTTGCCGTCGGCCTGCGCGGCCTGCTGGACCTTCTGCCCGTGTTCGTCGAGGCCGGTGAGAAAGAAGACCTCCTCGCCCAGCGCGCGGCGGCTGCGGGCGATGACATCCGCGATGATCTTCTCGTAGGCATGGCCGAGGTGCGGCTGGCCGTTCACATAGTCAATCGCGGTCGTGATGTAGAAACGCTTGCTCATGTAGCAGGCGGAGTGTGCGGGAGGATGGGGAGGAAGGCAACGGTGGGGGTGCCACTGTGAGCGGGACACTCTTGTCCCGTAGTTCAAAGGGGACAAGAGTGTCCCCTTCACAGTTGCTGCACTTTCCGCTCCGCGGAAGGCCAAGGCGCCGTCGCGGCTGCGCTCTGCCGGCACAGTCCAAGATGTGCGCCGTGAGCGGGACTCGCTTGTCCTGCAGTTCAAAGGGGACAGGAGTGTCCCCTTCACGGTCACTTTCGCAGATGCTGGTCGAAGAAGTCGTAGGCGACTTTGCGGGCGTCGTCGGGGAAGGCGTGGGGGCCTTTGGGATAGTAGCCGGTCAGGGCCCCTGCTCTGCCATGGAGTTCATAGACCCGGCGTGCGGCGGCGAGCACATCGCGGACACCGGACACGTCGAAGTCGGTATCGCCTTCCGCCGAGCAGGTTAGGAAGGGGCGCGGGGCGAAGGCCGCGACGATCTCCGGGAAGTCGAAGGGCACCTTCGCAGCGTCGTTGGCGAACTCGGTCTTGATGCGCGGCATGTAAACCTTGCCTGTCCAGCTCGGCACGTCGTCCTTGCGGAAGGTGGTGAAGCCGCAGCTCGACACGATCACGCGCAGGCGCGGCTCGAACACGGCGGTGAACATCGCGTTGTGCCCGCCGAGCGAGTGGCCGATGACGCCGAGGCGCGACGCGTCCACCTCGGGGAGTGACTCCAGCAGATCCACGGCGCGGACGTTGTCCCAGACCGCCTTCATGGTGCCGCTGGCATAGCCGTGGCGCGGGTCGAAGTCATACTTCGAGTCGCCAAAGCTCGGGTAGTCGGGGGCAAAGGTCACGTAGCCGCGCTGCGCGAGGTGTAGGGCGTATTGCTTGGGGTTCTCCACAAGGCCGGCGGACTCGGCCTTGCCGAGCTTGGTGGTCTGGTGGAGGCAGAGGACGGCGGGGAGTTTCGCCTTCGCGGCGGCTTCGGGGAGGAACAGATAGGCAGCGACGCGGTCGGTCGCGTCGCTCTGATAGGTCAGCTTGCGCCGGATGAGCCCGCCATCAAGTCTCACCTCCTCCAGCACCTTCACGTCGAGGGCGACGCGCTTGGCGGGGTTGGGGAACGGGCCCATCGCACGCTCCAGTGCGGCTGCGATGTGGCGACGGCGCGGTTCCCAATCGGCAGGTGATTTCGCCATGCTGCTCTTCCCATCGGATGCGGTGACGCGGAGCAGGTCGAAACGGTCGGGGTAGGCGGGGGTGGGAGCCGCTGGCTCGAAGCGGCCGACGGGATAGCCTTGCGCATAGGAAATCACAAACACGCCGTCAGTCGTGACATAGCGGATGTCCTCGCGGCGCTCGAAATCGGTGAGGGTCTTGCGGTCCAGCGCATCAGAGCTGTCAGCACGCAGGAATTTCCCGGCGACGTGGCCAGGGATGAAGGTGCGATTGCCGAGGGCGTGGCCGGTGGTGCTGAAGATTTTGCCGTCCACCATCTCCTTCGTGACCCAGACGGGCGTGATGTCGAGGCCGGCGCGCTGCATGTTCGCGACCATTTCCTGGCCGTCGGCGAGGCAGGTTTTGTCGTCCACGCCGTGGACGGAGAAGACCTTGGACGTGCTGCCAAGACGCTTCATCTCAGCCAGATGCGCGGGGTGGCCGACGAAGCGGATTTCCTGCGCACCGGGCGTAAGCAAGTTTGGGCTGGCGGGATCGCGGCTCCAGCGGCCATCAAGGCCGCCGCCGGCGGGAAGTTTGTAGGCAAGGGCGTCGCTGAGCTTCTTCATGCCGCACATGTCCACAACGGCCGTGAAGGTGCGCGGGGCGAGCTTGTTGGCCATGAGGGTGACATTGCCACCGCCGCTGCCACCGGTGGCAAAGAGGCGTCCGCGGGCGAAGGGCGTCTTGGTCGTGTCGAGTTCGTTGAACACGAGCCACAGGGCACGCAAGGCGTCGAGGCTTTGCAACCAGCCGAAGTCGTAAGGCTCAGGGCCTTCGATGGAATCCTTCGGACCACTCTGGAGGTAGTTCACACAGAGGGCGACGCAGTTGAACTCGCGGGCAAGCACGGCCGGGCTGGCGGTGCCATCGCAATTGCTCCCGCCCCAGTTGTGCAGGGTGAGGAAGATGCCCGTGCGCGGACCGATGCTGGCGCGCGTGCCGCCGGGGTAGTGGATTTGCAAGCGGACCTCGCGCGGGCCGGGGCGGGCGGGCCATTCTTGGGCAGGGATGACAATGGGGCCGTCGCGTTCGGGGAGTTTGGGCCATGAGACTTCAGCGCCAGTCAGGAACGCGCTGGTGATGACGAACGCGATCGCGGCAACGAGGGAACGCATGGCGGTAGTTTGGGCTGACCACAGGCTGGAGGCAAACCGACAATGAGAGACTCCTCACGTCGTCTCCTACGGGGCCGTCACCTGTTCGTAACATCGTTGTCACCGCCTTGTCGTTGTTTCGTTACCTGGTGCGTGTTACCCACTTGGGCAACATATGGCAAAGATTCTCGTGGTGGACGATGAGCCGGATGCCGTTGAACTGGTCGAGTTCAACTTGAAGAATGCTGGCTTCGAGGTGGTGACGGCGGCGGACGGAGCGGAGGCCTTGAAAAAAGCCCGGGCAACGCTGCCTGACCTCATCGTGCTGGATCTGATGATCCCCGAGGTGGACGGGCTGGAGGTCTGCAAATTGCTGCGGCGCGATGCATCCACGGCAGGCATCCCGGTGCTGATGCTTACGGCCAAGGCGGCGGAGATTGACCGCGTGCTGGGGCTGGAACTCGGCGCGGATGACTATGTGACCAAGCCGTTCAGTCCACGCGAGCTGATGCTCCGCATCAAGGGCCTGCTGCGCCGCCGGGAGACGACCGAGGCCAAGGCCGAGCGGATGCAATTTGGCGAATTGATCCTCGACGTGCCCGCGCACAGCGTGACGGTGAACGGCAAGCGCATCGAACTGACCGCCACCGAGTTCAAACTGCTGACCATCCTCGCGCAACGGCGCGGGCGGGTGCAGTCGCGCGACCAGTTGCTCAAGGACGTGTGGGAATATGACAACGTGATTGACACCCGCACGGTGGATACGCACATGCGGCGACTCCGGGAGAAGCTCGGGAAGGCCGCCAAACATTTGGATACGGTGCGGGGGGTGGGGTATCGGTTTGTGGCGGGGTGATGGAAGAAGTAATTAGTGCTTAGTGATTAGTCTCCGATTTCGGCCACCGCACTGATCACTAATTACTTTTCCCCCTTCCCTCCCCTCGCCATTCTCCGCCCGATGTGGCCCGCGCTCACCATACTCGCCCTGCTTGTTGCAGGCGCTTGTTTAGCGGCGTTGATACGATGCCGTCGGGACGCTGAGGCGGAGCGTGGGCGTCAACGGCGGGAGTTTGAGAAGCTCCGCCAGCAGCACGAGCAGGCGCGCGCGTGGGAACTGGCCCAGCAGCAGGCGCTGTTCAACAGCATGAGTGAAGGCGTGCTGGTGCTCGATGCCGACGGGCGGGTGCGGCTGGTCAATCAGGCGCTGGAGCGGCTGTTCGGGGTGACCGGCGACCTGCGAGGCCGCACGGTCATGGAAGCCCTTCGCCTGCATCAAGTGCAGGAACTGGTGAACCGCACCCTCGTCGAGGGCCAGGTGCAGGAGTTTGAACTGGAGCTGCCGGGCCTTGATGGCAACCGCAGCCTGCAGGTGAACTCCGCCGTGGTCCTCGGCCCGGATGGCCGACAGCAGGGCATCATCCTTGTCTGCCACGACCTGACCCGGCTGAAGCAACTGGAGAACACCCGGCGCGAATTCGTCGCCAACGTCAGCCACGAACTGCGCACGCCGCTTTCGCTCATCAAGGGCTATGTCGAGACGCTCATTGACGGCGCAAAGGACAATCCCGAAGTCGCCACCAAGTTCCTCAACACCATCGAGAAGCACGCCGACCGGCTGACCTACCTGATCGAAGACCTGCTCACCATCTCACGGCTGGAATCGGGCCAGATCGTGATGAACCTCCAGCGCATCGAACCGCATGTCGTGGTCGAGCGGGTCATCGGCGACCTGGAAGCCAAAGCCGCCGCCAAGCAGGCCCAACTGGTCAACGAGGTGCCGGTGGAAACCGTGGTGCATGCCGATGCCGACCGGCTGCAGCAGGTGTTCTTCAATCTGGTGGACAACGCCATCAAATACGGACTGACCGGCGGAAACGTGGTGATCGGAGCGCGAAAAAAGGACAACAAGCAGGTGGAATTCTGGGTGCGTGACGACGGTCCCGGTGTTCCCGCCGAGGCGCAGACACGGGTATTTGAGCGCTTCTACCGCGTGGACAAGGCGCGCTCCCGCGACGCTGGCGGCACCGGCCTGGGGCTCGCCATCGTGAAGCACATTGTCCAATCCCACGGTGGCGAAGTTTGGGTGAACAGCGAGCCCGGCGAGGGGGCGACGTTTTGCTTCACCCTGCCGGAGGCGTGAAGACAGCGGTCGGCAAAACCAACGACGGCTTGCCCATGAACCCCGTGCCGACGGCTTGCAGCCGCCGTCCTCAGGCTACAGCGGAACGAACCGTCTTCAACAATCCGCCCGCAACGCGGTGGCTCCATGCCACCGGCACGAGGTTCGGCGGGTGACGGTCACGCAGCCTGCTGCCGGCGATGCCCGGACATCATGCTTTCCAGGTAGCCGCACAGGGCGGTCTTGAACTCCTTGCGCGGCACGATGGCGTCCACCAGTCCGTGATCAAGCAGGAACTCCGCCGTCTGGAAGCCGGGCGGCAGGTCGGCCTGCGTGGTGTCCTTGATGACGCGCGGTCCGGCGAAGCCGATCATGGCGCCCGGTTCGGCGATGATGAGGTCGCCCAGGCTGGCGTAGCTGGCCATGACCCCGGCGGTGGTGGGATGGGTCAGGACGCTGATGTAAGGGAGCTTGTTCCGCGCGTGGTAGGCGAGGGCGGCGCTGGTCTTGGCCATCTGCATGAGGCTGAACATGCCTTCATACATGCGCGCGCCGCCGCTGGTGGAGATGATGACCACGGGCAGCCCCTTGTCGGTGCCAGCCTCGATCATGCGCGTGAGCTTTTCCCCGACCACGGAGCCCATCGAGCCGCCGAGGAAGCTGAAGTCCATCACGCCCAGCGCCAGCCGTTGCGTGCCAACAGTGCCGATGCCGGTGATGACCGCGTCTTTCAGGCCGGTGCTCTTCTTGTAGGCTTCCAGCTTGGAGGTGTAGGTGGCGACGCCGGTGAACTTGAGCACGTCCACGGCGGTCATGCCCGCGTCCATCTCCTCGAATGAGCACGTTTCGACCAGCGCATTGATCCGCTCACGGGAGCCGATGGCGAAGTGGTGGCCGCACTTGGCGCAGACCTTGAGGTTCGCATCCAGCTCCTTGTCGTAGAGCATGGTGGCGCACTTGGGGCACTTGGTCCACAGGCCTTCGGGAATGTCGCGCTTGCGGGACTTGCCGGTGGCGAGCTTGGGCTTCTTGAAGAAGGACGTCTCGGTGGAATGTTCCGGCGGGGTCACGGCGGCGGGGACCGCCTCCACGTCCTGCAATTTGCGAGTCAAAGAAGTGTTGGCCATAAACTTACGCCCACAAGGCGGGCGTCAGAAACACGGAGGGCATACTGTCAACTGGACTGGCAGCTTCAAAGGAAATTATCAGCCGAAGGGGTTACTCCACGGCCGAAAGAGCCGCCTTCGCATCGGTCTTGCGGCCGCATTCATTGAGCACCTGGCAGAACGCGGAGAGGAAGAGCCGGACGTTCTCGCGCGAGGAAGTCTCGCCCATCAGGCCCACCCGCCAGATTTTGCCCTTGAGCGGACCGAGCCCCGCGCCGACCTCGATGTTGAAGTCGTTCAGGAGGCGCTTGCGCACGTCCACCTCTTCGACGCCCTGCGGCACGCGGATGGCGTTGAGCTGCCAGAGCTGGTGCCCTTCCTGCGAGGCGAGTTCCAGACCGATGGCCCCGAGCGCGGACTTGAGCGCGAGGTGGTTCTGCTTGTGCCGCCGCCAGCGGTTTTCCAGGCCCTCCTCCAGCACCAGCCGAAGGGCGGCGTGCAGGGCGTAATTCATCGAGATGGGCGCGGTGTGGTGATAGACACGTTCCTGGCCCCAGTAGGAGGCGAGCAGGTTCACATCCAGATACCAGCTCTGCACCTTGGTCCGGCGGCGGCGGGCGACCTCCAGCGCACGGGCATTGAGCGACACGGGCGAAAGACCCGGCGGGCAGCTCAGGCACTTCTGTGTGCCGCTGTAAACGGCGTCCACATTCCACTCATCAATCCGCACCGGGCAGCCGCCCAGCGAGGTCACAGTGTCCAGCAGCAGCAGCGCACCGGCGTCGTGCACGAGCTTGGAGATTTCCTCGACCGGCGTGAGCGCGCCGGTGGAGGTCTCCGCGTGGACGATGGCGACGAGCTTGGGCTTGGGCACCTTCGTGAGCGCCTCGGCGATCTGCTGCGGGGCGATGATGTTGCCCCAGCCGGACTCGACCTTGGTCACGCGCGCACCGCAGCGCTCAGCCACGTCCACCATGCGGGTGCCGAAGACGCCGTTGACGCCGATGATGACCTCGTCGCCCGGCTCGATGAGGTTCACGAAGCAGAACTCCATGCCGGCGCTGCCCGTGCCGCTGACGGGAAAGGTCATCTCATTGCGCGTGAGAAACACGGCGCGCAGCATCGTCTTGAGTTCCTCCATCATCCTGACGAACACGGGGTCCAGGTGGCCGACGAGCGGCTGGCTCATGGCCGCGAGGACCTCGGCGGCAGCGTTGCTGGGGCCGGGCCCCATCAACAGACGGGTCGGCGCTTTGAAAGCGGGCGCGATTTGCATGGCCGGGGATTTTACCGGGGGAGGCAGCGCGGGGCAATGAGATTGGCAACGTCGAAGAAACGACGGAGCGCAACTTGACACTGCCCCCGATCAGGCTGCCACCATAGTTCATCCCAGTGGTGGGTGTGGCGCGCCTCGGTCAGCGCGCTGAGGTGGCGCATCCCGGCGGGCGTCCAAAACTGGCCGGAGCGTTTGAAGCGGCCTTGGCGTTGGCGGCACGCCGACTCCACCGCGCCGGAGCCGATCGGCCAGCACCCGTGGCTTCCGCCCGTGCAGCAGTTGGTGACGGCGCGGTTCCACCCACAGCGCGCCCTCGGCCCCCACCAAGTTGGCTTGCGCCCGGCCCAAGCCCGCGCGCAGGGCTTCCCAGTGCAGGCGGTGGCCCAACTCCTGCGGCTCCCCCCGCCAGCCGACCACCACCTTAGCACTTGCAGCGTGCCCCCCCACGGCGGTGCGTAGTTGCATCGGCCGCCGCCGATGCACCAGCCGCTGGCCGCTCCGGGGGAAACTTCGCCGTGGCGGTCGGCTTCTGCTTGAAGGCGTGGCCGGGCCCACTCGCGGCCTTCGACCTCTACGGCCAGTTCAATTTCCCGTAGAGTTGCCGGGCGCGGTGTGCTGGTGTTCATAGGTTGCGTTTCTGTGGTGTTTCGGTGCAGCCATAAAGCCGAACCGTTGCTTCAGCTTTATGGGGCAGTGTCAAGGTGCGCCCCCGTGCGCACTGTGCTTGGGCGCATCCGCGCACTGCCCCCGGAGCGTGGCACTCCGGGCCGCAGCGGCCACCCTGCAGAACGGGCTGCGGAGCTTCCCAAGCCTTTCCCTGCTGCCAGCCGCTGCGGCCCTGAGGGCCGCGCTCCGCCGTCGTGCGGGGGCAGTGTCGAGATACGCCCACTGTGCTTTAGCACACTGGCCTTTGGACTCGACCCTCCCTGCCCCACTGGCTAGCCTTTGCCCCTTTGTAGAAGCCATGTTGCACCTGAAGCTCCAAGCCAGTCTCCAAGCCGCTGTCCGGGCCGTGTTGCCGGACGCGGATACCACCGCCGTCCTCGTGCGCCCCTGCCCGGATGCGCGTCATGGGGATTACCAGTCCAACGCGCTCATCCCGCTGGCCAAGCAGCGCAAGCTCAACCCCCGCCAGCTCGCCGAGCAGGTGAAGGCCGCGCTGGATGTGACGGAACTCTGCGACGCGGTGGACATCGCCGGGCCGGGCTTCCTGAACTTCCGCATCCGTCCCGCCGCGCTGGCCGCCGTGCTGCAAACCGCCGCACGCGGGGAGCATCTGTTCTTCGCGAAGGCGGCGCAGCCGCGCACCGTGGTGATTGATTTCAGCTCGCCGAACGTGGCGAAGCCCATGCACGTCGGCCACATCCGCTCGACGGGCATTGGCGATGCGCTGCAACGCGTCTTCCGCCTGCTCGGCCACCGGGTCATCACGGACAACCACATCGGGGACTGGGGCACGCAGTTTGGCAAGCTCCTGCTCGGCTGGAAGCAGATCCTCGACCGCGACGCGCTGGCCAAGGATGCCATCGCCGAGCTGGAACGGCTCTATAAAGTCATCAACGCGGAGTGCGATGCGACTCCCGCGCGGTTGGAGGAGGCCAAGCAGGAGCTGGTCAAGCTTCAGGCCGGTGATGCCGAAAACACCGCCGTCTGGCAAGAGATGATCCGCGTCTCGCAGGCGCAGTTTGACACGATCTACGGGCGGCTCGGGGTGAAGTTCGATCACGCGCTGGGCGAGAGCTTTTACAACCCGCAACTCGGTCCGGTGGTGGATGACCTGCTCGCGCGTGGCCTCGCCCGCGAGAGCGAGGGTGCCGTTGGTGTGTTCAGCGATGGCTCCATGCCCCCGAAGCAAGACCCCTTCCTCGTCAACCGTGACGGCGAGTGGGTGCCCGACCCCGCGCTGGTGCGCAAGAGCGACGGCGGCTTCAACTACATGACCACCGACCTCGCCACGGTGGACTACCGGCTGAAGACCTGGTCGCCCACCGAGATCGTCTATGTGGTGGATGACCGGCAGGCCCCGCACTTCCGCAAGCTGTTCCTCACCTTCGCCCGCTGGCAGCCGGAATCGGCCGCGAAGGTGAAACTGGTTCACGTAGGTTTCGGCAAGATCCTCGGCGAGGACGGCAAGCCCTTCAAGACGCGCAGCGGTGACACGGTGAAACTCGGCGACTTGCTGGATGAGGCCGAAGAGCGGGCGCTCAAGGTGGTGACGGAGAAGAACCCCGACCTGCCCGAGGCCCAGAAAAAGGAGATCGCCCGGATCGTTGGCCTCGGGGCGGTTAAATACGCCGACCTCCTGCCCAACCGCCAGAGTGACTACCAGTTTAGCTGGGACAAGATGCTCGCGCTCCAAGGCAACACCGCGCCTTACCTGCTCTACGCCTACACACGGGTGCGCAGCATCTTCCGCAAGGGCGGGGCGGACAGCGCCACTTTGACCACGCAACTGCCCGCGTTGAACGCGCCGGATGAGATCGCGCTGGCCAAGCAGCTCATGAACTTCGGCATGGTGCTGGAGGCGGTGGCGGAGGAATACCGCCCGAACTTCCTGTGCAACTACCTCTACGACCTCGCTGGACTCTTCGCGCGGTTCTACGAGAGCTGCCCGGTGCTCAAGGCGGAGGGTGCCGAGCGCGCCACCCGCCTGCTGTTGTGCGACCTCACCGGACGGGTGCTCAAGCAGGGTCTCGAAGCCCTCGGCATTGAGACGACGGAACAAATGTGATCGGGAAAAGAAGTGGGATCGAAGATTCCACTCCAGTTCCGCGTCTCTCCTGCCGATTTCCTTTACAGTCAACCAGTTCGGCCTTAAGAAAAACGCGTGGATCAGGCACCCCAGGATGTCGGCTACAAAATCTGGGCCGTGGACGATGTCGTCTATGGCCCGGTGGACTTGCTGACCCTCGTAGATTGGGTCAAAGACGAGCGGGTGCTGGCGGAAACCTGGGTCTTCATCTGTCACGAGAAGAAGTGGAGCCAGGCAGGCCAGATCAAGGAACTGCGGGTGACGTTCACCGCCATCCAGCCCGGCGGCGCGGTGGCCGCTCCGGCTCCGCTCATCGCCGGCATTCGTCCGGGGGCGCTGAAGCGGGTCAAGATCCTCGGGGAGATGAACGACCAGCAGCTCGGGCGGTTTGCGCAGTTCATGGAGGTGGAGAACGCCCGGCAGTTCCACACCATCGTCAAGCAGGGTGATCCCGGCGATGCGATGTATCTCATTCTCGAAGGCGAGCTGCGCGTGCGCCAGATGATCGGCGGCAAGGAGACGGTGCTGGTCACCCTGCTGGCGGGTGAGTTCTTCGGCGACATCTCCCTCTTCGACCACGGTCCGCGCTCGGCGGACGTGGTGGCCAACAACCCTTCCGTGCTGCTGAAGATTTCCTCGGCCAACCTCCAGCGCATGGTGCAGGACGCGCCGGAACTGGCCACGCCCTTCCTCATCGCCGTCTGCAAGACCCTCACCGCCCGCATCCGGGCGGACAACCGCCGCCTGCGCGACTCCATCAACGTGGCCCGCGCCACGCGTTGACCGCCGACCGGTTGAATCCGACCGGCCTCCCGCCCGTCAATCCGCCCCAGTTAGTTCAACCCATAACGCACAGAACCTGTCCATGAAACGTCTCCGTATCGCCTTCGCCTTCGCCACCTTCACCGCCGCCATCATCGCCCACGCCGACGAGGTCAAGATCAGCAACGTCCACCTCTGCTGCGGCGCCTGCGTCAAGGGCGTGGAGAAGGTCGCGGCCAAGGTCAGCGGCGCGTCTGTCACCATTGACAAGGACGCCGGCACCGTGGCCATCTCCTCCTCCAGCAAGGCCGCCATCCAGCAGACCGTGGATGCCCTCGTGACCGCCGGCTACTACGGCAAGTCCAGTGACAGCTCGATCAAGCTCGCCAGCAGCAATGCCAAGGATGAGAAGGTCAAGTCCCTCAAGGTCGAGGGCGTGCATCTCTGCTGCGGCAAGTGCGTGACCGCCGTGCAGAATGCCATCAGCAAGGTGCCCGGCGTCAAAGGCAACACCGCCGAGAAGAATGCCAAGACCTTCGAGGTCACCGGCGACTTCAGCCCCAAGGCCGTGTTCACCGCGCTCAACGACGCCGGGCTCACCGGCACGGTCGGGAAGTAAGCGCTTCGCAACCCCATCACAGCGCTCTGGAGCAGGCGACCCAACGAAGGTCGCCTGCTTCATTATAGGCTCGCTTCCCTGCCCAGTTTTCCGAAGCTTCCCAATGATGAAACGCACTGCGCTTTCGCTGCTCGGCTTCGCCTTTGCCCTGCTCACTCTGCTGCCCGGCTCCGCTCCGGCCCAGCAGCACCGCGCCACCCGGCTGGGCCATCCTCTGACCCGCTTCGCCCCGCCGCTCAAGACGCCCGAGGATTTGCGCGAGCGCTTCCGCGACGAGAAGCTCAAGCCGGACATCGCCTCGATCCTCGCGCAGTGGGGCTGGCCCGGCAGCCTGGAGGACATCCACCGGGCCGCCCAGACCGCCGAGATCAACGACGGCAAGATCCCTGTCGGCACCCGGATGCCCTTCATGTCGTCGCGGAAGGACGGCATCGCCATCTGCCTGCGGGACGTGCTCTGGGCGGGCGAGGAAGCCGCGCCGTGCTACTGGTTCAACTTCTCCTCCAAAGGCCGGCGCTACCGCTGCATCACGCCCAAGGCGTGCAGCAACTTCTTTGTCGAGGACCTCGGCCCGGAGCCGGTGCCGGTCCCCCGGCTCGCGCTGACCTGCACCGCGCCGGAGCGGCAGTTCACCGGACGCCCGGTAAAGGTATGCTTCACCGTCCGCAACAACGGAGACGGCCCCGAGCCTCGGGCCACCGTCACGGTGCCCATTCCGGCGGGAGCCACGGCCACCAGCGCGACGGACGGCGGCGTGATCAGTTTTGACCGCGTGACTTGGGAGATCGCCAACCTCACCATGGGCGGCCCGCGCGAGGTCTGCGCCACCTTCACCACGGAGCGGCCGGGACGGCTGGAGTTCAAGTCCACGGTGACGGGCGCGGTGGCCGGCCCGGCGTATTGCGAATGCTTCACCCAGATCCTCGGCGTCTATGCCGTGCTCGTGGAAGTCATTGATCTCGAGGACCCCATCGAGGTGGGGAAGGTCGTCACCTATGTCGTCACCGTCACCAATCAGGGGAACCAGACCGGCACCGGCATCCGCTTCACCTGCACGGTGCCGGACAGCCAGGAGTTCGTTTACGGCTCGGGCAGCACCCCGGTGCAGGCGCAGGGCCGCACCGTCACCATGACCGCCCTGCCCTCCCTCGAAGGCAAGGCCGTGGCCACCTGGCGCGTGCTGACCAAGGCGCTGCGGGCGGACGATGCCCGCTTCAAAGTCGAGTTCACCACCGACCAGTTCGAGAAGCCCATCAAACGCGAGGAATCCACGCGGCTGTATTGAGGCCCGTTCAAGGCCATTCCCGGACGCCATCAAGGCTTTGCCCGCTCACGGAAAAGCTTGAGCACGCCTTGGGTGATGTCGGGCACTTCGCCGGCGGTGCGGTAGAGCACCTTCTCCTCCTTGTCCACCACCAGGTCGAACCGGCCCTTGGCATACTCAGCCACCAGTTCCTCCACCAATTGCGACTTGAAGGCCTGCGCCATGATCTGCGCCCGGCGGTCCACAATCCCCGCCACCGGAGCCTTCGCCTCGGCCACCCGCTTGGCCAGGGCCTCAAGCTCCGCCTCCTCCGCCGGGGAGCCGGATTGACCATAGAACGAAGGTAAAGGCAGACGCGTCGGCGGCCGCGGAACCGGAGGTGCGGCGGGCGAACCGGCGGTCAATTCCGTCGGCGGGAGCGGAGGCCGGGTCGAAGGCTCAATGCGCGTGGGCAGGACCATCGACATCCGCATCCGCCTGAACTGCCATTCCCGGTTCAGCGCCTCATACTCGGCCACCTTGGCCATCTGCTCGGCGGACACTTTCTCCCCCCGCAAGAACTCCTCCACCTGCTCAGTGGCGCGCGCGTAAAAGGCGCCGGCAATCTTGCTTTTGTCAGCGTAGGCCCACCGCACGGGCGCCGGGCGCTTGGCCGCCTCGGCTTCCAGCGCCTTGAGCCGGGTCAGGATTTCGGGGTGAGGTGCTTCCTGACGGCAGCCGGCCACGGCCAGACCGAGGGCGAGGAGGAGAGGTAGTTTCATAAAAGGGAACCGGATGAACCGGTCATCGTCATTGACCGCGCATTGGAACCCAGAAACAAAGACAGGCAACCCAAAGATTTGAGGCGGACAAAGATTTCCAAGCCCACCTTTGTCCGCCCCTAATCTTTGGGTCTGCTGCGGGCGGTTCATGGTTGGCGGCGTGGGACTCATCTGCCGCAGCTCGGGCCGATGCCGGCTTGGCGCCGCTTCAAAATCTCCCGCAGCAGACTCTCCACCGTGCTCAGGTTCAGGTCGGTGAGACGCTTGAAGCGGATGCAGCCCTTGCCGCAACTGACCTTGCCAACTGCGCCAGATGCGCCTGCACGAGGTCGCTCTCGCATACGTAGAGCGCCATGTAGTTCTTCTGGGAGGCCAGGGCGCAAAGGTCGCCAAACGCGGGCAGCCCGTATTGCATGGCCTCGACTGTTTTGGGGGCGACGCGGTGGATGAGGGCGCGCAACTCGCTCAAGGCGGCACGACGGTCGGGTGGAAGCTCCTCAAGGTATTCGGAAATGGTGGTGGCTTGGGATTGCATGGTGTGTGTCCGTTCGCCATTTAACTCAACAAACTATCTTTCATTAGACTGCCTCTTTGCTCGCGTGGCATAGACTTGCAGCCCAGGTCCGTAAAGTTTGGCAACACGATAAGCGGCCTTTTTGTGATCGAACTGTATCACCCCTATCGCTTGCAGTGTGGAGATTGCCTTGTCACAATCCGCGCCGAAAACGCTTGAAAGCTCATCCTTTCCATACTGTTCTTTGTTTCTCTCCAACTTCACAATCCAATGCTTCAAGTGGGAAAACTCTGTCTGAAGCACGGTTTCTTTCCTGTTTTTAGAGAGTTCCTTGTGAGCTTCTTGGATTGCCACAATAGTCATAAACTCTGTCTTGTCAGGGTGCTTTTGAAGCCAAAGCGATTGAATGTGCAGGGCCTTTTTTAGCAAATCGATTAAATCGCGTGGCGTTACGACACCGCGTCCGTCCGAGAGAAGCGAATAAATCCAATCAAACGCCTGTTGGGTCACGTATTTCAGGGCGAAGATCTTTTGAAAACTTTCTCGTGCATAATCAACGCTTTCGAGCTTATCCGCTTCAAGTGAATACTTCGTGGAGAGCCAGAAGTCGGAGGCAAGTCTTTTCATGATCATCACGCATAAAGAATCGGAAGTCCATTTTAGATTTGGTCCAGACCGAGCCGTAATATGGGAGACGCCCGCTAGAGGTTCAATGGAATCAGTGCTGATTGCATCCAGAATGTCATCCCGCAGGAATATTTTCAACCGAAGGTGTTCGGAGGTCATGGCATATAAGACCTTGAGTAGTGCTCGCAGGGCTTTAGTTTCTTCGGGCGAACGCCTTCTAAAAACCACGTCAAGATGATCGAGAAGAATCCATATTTTAAAACCACTCTTTTGAACAAGTTCTGACAGCGCGTCGATGCACAAGACCGTGTCAAGGTTGGCTAAATCAGGGACGGTGATCTCTTGATACCCTTTGTCTATCTTATCACGGATATTCACTCCAAAAACAAGCTGGTTCTTTTCCATGTCCCACGCCGCCTTTGCACCTTCGATAGCAGCTATTGTAAAGGCGCAAACAAACTTGAGAACTTTCGTCGGCGAAGATAGCCGACCGACATCGATTAACCCAAGACTTACGTAATGTTTCCTGAAATTGGAGAGTTCTTCTGGATAATTGGCGAATACAGAAGCGGCTCGTTCATCATGGAAAATCTTGTTATAGACAAGGCCCAACAAATATGCTTTCCAAAACGCCTCGAACTGGCTTTCTGAGAACTTCTCAAAATTTGCAGCGTATGCCTTAAATATCGGATCACCCTTAGTCTCTACTCCAGACACCGCTATCGTCTTCCATCTAGTGAACAATGTATCTTCCAGAACTTCCCCAAATATTCTAAAGAGAGAAGATTTTCCAGCGCCCTTGCTTCCTAACACAAGATCAATGCGGTCAAACAGCAGGTCGGTAAAATGCTGAGTCTCAACAAGGCATTTTCGTAACAGATTATCGTGCTCTGCCACACCGTTGCCCAAATCAATGTGCTGTAAATTATCGTATAGAGGCTTTTCAGTCATAAGATATTGAAGCGCTCAAGGTGTTTCCGAAATCAGGTATTGGGCGCTGTCGCCGGGTTGGATGCCGGCGGCGCACCGGGTTCGTTCGGCTCGAAGATGTAGTTGACGCCCCATTGTGCGCATTTTTGGCGGCGGCTGGCGTCGTCGAGGTCTTTGCGGAAGAAGAATTCGGTGATCTCAGCGAAGTCCCGGCAGACGAGCAGGGCTTCGGTGAAGACGGGCTGGACTTCCTCGCGTTCGCGGTTGGTCTTGATGGTGGCTTGCTGCTGTTGCAGGCGGAGGGTGTTGATATGGAAGACGAGGCCGACCACAGGTCGGCCCTGCCAGGGAGGTCACTGAATTCAGGAGACGAAAGGGCCGCAGGTCCGGCGGCGTCGCGGACCAGAGCACACCTTGAATGATGGTTTTCCCCACTCATCCGACCTCTGGCTGATGGTGGGATTTCTAGCGAGCGAGGGCGGGGGTGTCAAACTGGATTTAATCCGAAGCAACTGGGTGGCATGGGCTACCCGCTGAATCTTCGACTGCCGGAAGCCGGGTCAGCCGGCCACACCGGATTTGCGCGCGGTGGCGAGGCCGGTGGTGGTGAGCCGGGCCAGTTCCTCGAAGAGCGGTTCGTCGAGCTGCTTGAAGTTGAAGCAGGACTTCCCTTGCATCCGCGCGCGCAGCTTGGGCGAAAGGCCGTCGCGGAGCTGCGGGAACATATAAACGGGCATGAAATGGTAGCTCACGTAGGCCCGGCTGATTTTCACCCAGGCGACGGGAAACCCCTTCTTAAACTTGGGGCTGTAGTCCAGGGCGAGGCAGTAGTGGTCCGGCGCGTTGGCTGTGACGGTGAGCCGGGCGGCGTAGGGCTCAAGGATGGCGCGCAGCCGGGTGAAGATGGCGGGAAATGGGGAGTCCGGCGGAGGCTTGGCGGCGGGTTTCATGGCGAAGGCGGGTGGGGCGAGGCGATTGAGTTGAGGAGCGCGGCCTTCAGGCCGCTTCATCGTTCAAACGCCACCGTGCAATCGGACACCAAAGAGCGCAGCAACTTGAAGCGGCATGAATGCCGCGCGCCTGCTGCCTCAGAGCACTTCGCTGATCGGCGTGCCTTCGCAGAGCGGCATCGGGCGGCCATCCGAAGCCATGAAGTGGATGTTGCCCGCGTCGTAGCCCAGCGCGGCATATACGGTCGCGTGGATGTCTGCCGGGCTCACGGGCCGCTCCTTTGGATACGCCCCGATGGCATCGGAGGCCCCCACCACTTGACCGCCACGGATGCCGCCGCCCGCCAGCAGGACGCTGTAGCAGCCGGGCCAGTGATCACGCCCGACATCGGCGTTGATCTTGGGCGTGCGCCCGAACTCGCCCATCCAGATGACGAGCGTCGAGTCCAGCAGGCCGCGCTCTTCCAGGTCATCGAGCAACGCGGCGTAGGCCTGATCCATGGGCGGAACGAGGCGGTTCTTCAAGGTGTTGAAGTTGTCTTTGTGGGTGTCCCACGTAATGCTCGGACCGTTCACCGTGGAGACAAAGCGCGTGCCAGATTCAATGAGACGGCGTGCCAGGAGATGCGACTGACCCCAACTGTGCCGTCCGTAGCGCTCGCGCACGGAGGCGGGCTCCTTGCTCAAATCGAACGCATCCGCCGCCTTGCCGGAGCGGAGGAGCGAGGCCGCCTGCTGATTGAAGACATCCATCTCGGCCACGCTCGTCGAAGCGATCTTCGGCGCGTTGACCGTGAGTTCCTGCAGCAGGCCGAGGCGCTCCTGAAAGCGCACGGGGGTCAGGCTCTCGTCGAGGCCGAGATTGCGCACCTTGAACGAGGCCGAGTTCGGATCGTCATCCAGCACGTAGGGATCGAAGCGCGCGCCGAGGCAGCCGCCGAACTGGCCGGGCGTGAGGTAAACCTTGCTGTCGCAGTGCGGGAAGGGCGTGATGACGTAGGGCGGCACGCCTTCACTGTAGCCATCGCGTCGCGCGAGCCAGCCGATGAGCGTGCCGAAGCACGGGATGTCCGTGCGGCTGGGCGTGATTAGCGTGCTGTCCACCACGTAGGGCCGGCCCACGGTGGCCCAGTGCATGCCGCCATTGTGGCTGCTGTGCTTGTGATGGACCGAGCGGATGAGCGCCACCTTGTCCATCCGCTTGGCCATGCGCGGGAGCAGCTCCGAGATATGTGTGCCGGTGACGTTCGTCTTGATCGGCCGGAACGGACCGCGAATGTCATCGGCGGCATCGGGCTTCGGGTCCCACAAGTCCAGGTGGCTGGGCGCGCCCCCGTTGAAGATCATGATGACCGACTTGGCCTTGCCCGTGCGGAGCGGCCCCATGCCCGCGGCGTGCGACCAGCCGGCGGCCAAGGGGAAGAGCGATGCCCCGACGCCGCGCACGAAGCTGCGGCGGGAAAAGTGGTTCGCCGCGAGCGGGTTGGCTGCGCTGGCGTTCACATTCGGCATCGAAGTAAGGACTGGTTTCAAAGGCGAATGCTTCAAGCGAGTTCACTGAAACCCAACAAGGGCACTGATGAAAACGGACGACTCGCGCGTAGCAGCACTGACGATCGGATGTTCCGCCGCCTGAAGGCGGGACTCCGAACCTATTTCAGCGGATGCACGTCCACCTTCCGCCACCACATTTCGGCGTAGGCGCACTCGATGAGGATGCGGCCCTTGTCGGGCTTGGCCTGCGTGCCGTCGAACATCACCTTGCCATTCACGCTGACCTTGAGGCGGTCGCCATCGGCGATGATCTCCACGGTGTTCCATTCGCCGAGCGGCTTCTCCACTTCGTTCGGCCCACGGAAACCGAGCACGTCCTTGAACGGCTCCCGGCCTGGGCGATCAAAACGGCCCTTGGTCTTCGTCTCACCGCCCTGCGTGAGCGACGTGCCGCTGATGGGGATGGTATCGCCCGTGCCGCCCTCCTGAATCTGAATTTCAAAGGATGGCGGCATGATTTTGTCGCCCGGCTGGGCGTGGATGAAAATGCCGCTGTTGCGGGTCTTCTGGTCGCGCGGCGGCCAGTTCTTTTCGCCCCACTTGAACTCGGCCACGAGCCGGTAGTTCGCGAACTCGCGTTTGGTGGCCAGGTAGCCATTGCGCTGGCCGCTGATGAAGAGCATGCCGTCGCGCACGGTAAAGACCTTGTCCGGGTCGGTGTTGCCCGAGTCCTTCATGAAGACCGTGAAGGCGTCGAGGTCTTTGCCGTTGATCAGCTTCGTGACCGGGGCATCGGCGGCGGGCAAGGTTGCGAACGCAACCGAGCAGAGGAGCAGAGCAAAGGCTGATTTCATCACAGAATACATAAGGAGCACGGGCCTACTTCGCCTTCACGTCATAGCACAGCAGGTTGTCCTGGTCCCGGATGTAGAGCTTGCCGTCGTGGATGACCGGGTGCGGCCAGCTTTGGGAAACCTTGCTGGCGAGCATGAAGGAGCTTTTCAGGTTGTAGCTCTTGGGTGTGGCCTCGATGAGCGCCATCACGCCGCTCTCATAGCGGAAGTAGAGATGACCGTCCGCCATCACAATCGCCGCCGAGCCGCTGCCCGGCCCGCGCTCCTTGCCCCAGACAACCTTGCCAGTCATCAACTCGACGCAGGTGGGAAAGCCGTTGTTGTGGCCGTGGCCCATGTAAACGTGGTCGCCGAGGAGGATCATGCCGCCGTGGTGGTTTTGCAGCTCGTTGGCCTTGAGGTAATAGACCTCCTCCGCCTTCACGCCCTCGCCGTCCTTCGTGAGCTTCACCAGCGCGGTGCCGCCGTCGCCGTAGCCGCTGGAGCCAAAGACATAGTCGCCCTTCACAATCGGCGTGGGGATGTCAGCAGTTTGGTTGGCGATGCGGTTGTAACCCCAAAGGAACTTGCCGTCGCCTGCCCGCACTCCCACGAGACCGCGGCCGGTGAGCGTGACGTATTGCTTCACGCCCGCGCCCTGCGAGATGACCACGCCGGTGTAGCCCGCACCTTCGAGGCCCGCGCTGCCGAGTTTGGGAACTGCCGCCTTCCAGATGACTTCGCCGGTCTTCTTGTTCAGCGCGGCGATGCCGGCATCCGGCGCACCGGGGACGCAGATCAGGCGGTCCCCGTCCACGAGCGGGGACTCGCTGTAGCCCCAGCCGGACATGCACTTGCCGCCGAAATCGGTCGCGTAGTTCTTCTTCCAGACGAGCTTGCCGGTGTCGGTCTCGAGGCAGGCGAGATCACCGTTGTTGCCCACCGCGTATAGCAGTTTCCCATCCACGGTGGGCGTGCCGTTGGGATTGGGGCCGCCTCCGGTGGTGATGGCCGTGGCCCAGAGCTCCTTGCCGTCGGCGAGATTCAGCGCGGTGACATAGACGCCCTGCGCCCCATCGCGATTGCGCTTGCCCAAGGTGTAAAGCCGGCCATTCGCGATGGACACGCTGGACATGCCGGTGCCCACGCCCTTCATGCGCCACGCCAGCGGCGGACCGTCGCTGGGCCATTCCTTGAGCAGCCCCTTCTCTGGCGAGATGCCGTCCTGCTTGGGGCCGCGCCATTGCGGCCAGTCCGGCGCGGAGGCGGAGGCGGAGAGAACGAAGGCAAACATGAGGGCAAGACAGGCGTGTGGTTTCATGGTGCGGTGGCGTGCTGAAGAACAGACGGTGAAGCTCACTTTCCCTTCACGTCGTAGCAGAGCAGCACGTCCATGTCGCGGAGGTAGAGCTTGCCATTGGCCACCACGGGATGCGCCCAACTGTTGTAGCTGCTCCGGTCCGGCTGGCTGAAGCGCCCCTTCTCGACATACGCCTTCGGGTTCGCTTCCACCAGCGCCACCATCCCGGCCCCGCCTTCGCTCCGGCAGTAGAGCAAGCCATCGGCACAAACCACCGCCCCCTTGCCCACGCCGGGAGCCGCCCACTCCAGTTTGCCGGTCTTGAAGTTCTGGCAAGACCAGCCGCCCTTGTCCGAGTAGCCATAGAGATACCCGTCCACCAGAATGACGCCGCCGTGGTGGTTGACCATGTTCGAGGCCATCGGTCGGCCGCCGGATTCGTCGAGCCAGATTTCACTGGCCTTGAAGCCGCCCGTGTCCTTCGCGACCGCAAAGGCATTGCAACCCACGCCGTAACCCGAAGTGACATAGACCTCGGTGCCATTGATGATCGGCGTGGGAATGACCGCCGTCTTGCCGGTCCGTTCCGCCCGCCACAGCACGTTGCCATTCGCCGGCGCGAGGCCGAACACACTGGCTCCGGTCAACTGCACATACTGCTTCACTCCAAGAATCTCAGCGGGCGCGATGGTCGAGTAACCGGCCTTGTCAGCCACGGCCTTGGACTGCCAGAGCGTGGCGCCGGTCTTCCGGTTGAGGGCCACCACGGTTCCGCCCGCGCCGCCCGGCGTGGCCAGCACCCGGTCCCCGTCCACGAGCGGTGACTCGCTGTAGCGCCAGCCGGACATCATCTGGCCGTTGAAATCCTTGGAGAGGTTCTTCTTCCAAACCTCCTTGCCCGTGGCCGTCTCCAGGCAGACGAGATCGCCGTGGGGATCGAGCGCGAAGAGCAGATCGCCATCCACCGTCGGCGTCGAGCGGGTGCCGGGGCGGCTCTTGTCCTGCGGATAGGGAGCACCGATCGGCGTCTTCCAGAGCAGCTTGCCGTCTTTCTCATCGAGCGCGAGAACGACTGCGGAGTCGCCCACGTCACCCATCGTGTAGATGCGGCCCTTGGCAATGACGACGCTGGAAAAGCCCATGCCGACACCTGTGGCCTTCCAAGCCAGCGCCGGACCGGCGGCCGGCCATTGCTTCAGCAGGCCCGTCTCCTTGGAGATGCCGTCGCGATCCGGCCCGCGCCACTGCGGCCAGTCGGTGGCGGAAGCGGTGGCAGCGAGAGCGAGGGCGAGGAGGATGGGTTTGGTCATGGGATGAAAGGGGCTGCCGTTCAACAGAACGCCTGCTTCACGACTGCGGCGACCTCCGGCGGTGCCGGCATCTGGTAGCCGAAGAAATACTTCGAGGTCATCGCGGCGATGGAGCCTTCCACTTTGGACACCGTGCCGACCCACGCGCCTTCGGGCAACTGGCCGGTGGTTCGCCGCACGAATTCGACATGCGCCAGTCCCATGTTCCACGAGTGATGCAGCAGCTTGCCGTCCTTCACCATGACGAGCACGGCATCGCCATCCCGCAGTTTGATCTGTTCGCTCATCGCAGTATTGAGCAAAACCGAACCCCGAAGTTCACTTCGCCTTCACATCGTAGCAGAGCAGCACGTCCATGTCGCGGAGATAGAGCTTCCCGCCGGCGATGACCGGGTGCGCCCAACTGTTCTTGCCGCTGCGGTCGGGTTGATCGAAGCGGCCCTTTTCCTGGTAGCCTGAGGGCGTGGCCTCAATGAGGGCGACCGTGCCTTTGCTGCCTTCGCTACGGCAGTAGAAATGACCGTCGGCATAGGCGACCGCGCCCTTGCCCACGCCGCCGTTCTTCCACGCCACTTCACCCGTGCTCATCTCCAGGCAGGTCCAGCCACCGCTGTCCGAGTGCCCGTAGAGGTGCTTGCCCAGCAGGATCACCCCACCATGGTGATTGACCATGTTCTTGTTCGCATAGACCTCCTCGGTGGTGATCCCGCCGCTGTCCGCCTTCAGCTTGAAGAGATTGCAGCCAACCCCATAACCGGAGGTGACGAAGACCAGATCACCGCTGAGCACCGGAGTCGGAATGCTCGCGGTGGCGCCTTTGCGCGGTGCCCGCCAGAGCAGGTTGCCGGTTGCGGCCTCGATGCCGGAGACGCTCTCCTCGGTGAACTGCACATAGTGACGCTTGCCGCCAAAGTCCGACGGGACGATGGACGAGTAAGCCGCGCGTTCGGTCCACTGCGCGCTCTGCCACAGCAGCGCCCCGGTCTTCTTGTCGAGCGCGACCATCGCGCCCTTCTTGCCGCCCGGCGTGAGCAGGACTTTGTTGCCATCCACCAAGGGGCTTTCGGTGTAGTTCCAGCCCGCGTAGCCGCCGCCGAAATCCTTCTGCAGGCTCTTGGTCCACTGCACCTTGCCCGTCTTCGCATCGAGGCAGACAAAGTCGCCGAATTGCGCGAGCGCATAGACCAGGCCGCCATCCACCGCCGGCGTGCAACGGGTGCCGGGGTAATTGCCGCCGGGCTTGCCGATGACCTCGGACTGCCAGAGCGGGCTGCCATCCTTGGCGCTGAACGCCAGCACCCGCGCGCCATCGGGGCCATCGCCCATCGTGAAGACGCGGCCGTCCACGACCGAGACACTGGAGTAGCCGGTGCCGAGGCCGGTGGCCTTCCACGCCAGTGTCGGCCCCCCGGCCGGCCATTGCTTGAGCAGGCCGGTCTCGGTGGAGATGCCGTCGCGCTTCGGCCCGCGCCAGGTGGGCCAGTCGCCGGGCGCGGCGAGAGCGGAACCAGCAGTGACGAGGGCGAGGGCGAGGAAAAGTGGTTTGGTCATGGGCATATAGAGTGCAGGAAGGCAGACGCGGAAATCTACTTTTGCTTCACGTCGTAGCACAGCAGCACGTCCATGTCGCGGAGGTAGAGCTTGCCCCCGGCGATGACCGGGTGCGCCCAGGTGTTCTTGCCGCTGCGGTCCGGCTGGTCGAACCGGCCCTTCTCCTTGTAGCCCTCGGGCGTGGCCTCGACGAGGGCCATGGTGCCGCCCCCGCTCTCGCCGCGGCAGTAGAGATGACCATCCGCATAGGCGACCGCGCCCTTGCCCACGCCGTTGTTTTTCCACGCCACGCGTCCCGTGCGGAGTTCCATGGACGTCCAGTTGCCGTTGTCCGAGTGGCCGTAGAGATGCTGGCCAACCAGGATGACCCCGCCATGGTGGTTCACCATCTCGCGGCTCGCGGAGAGCTGCTGCGAGGCGATGATGTTCCCCACGCGCTGGAGCTTGAAGAGGTTGCAGCCGATGTTGTAGCCGGAGGTGACGAAGACCAGGTCGCCCGAGATGATGGGTGTGGGCACCACCGCCGTGGCCCCGCGCCGGGGAGCGCGCCAGAGAAGCTGCCCGTTGTCCGCCGCGATGCCCGCCACGCTCTGCTCCGTGAGCTGCACGTAATGCCGCCGCCCACCGAAGTCCGACGGCACGATGGACGAGTAGGCCGTCGGGTCCGTCCACTGCTTGCTCTGCCAGAGCGTCGCACCGGTCTTTTTGTCGAGCGCCACCATCGTGCCCTGTGGACCGCCGGGCGTGGCGAGCAGCTTGTTGCCGTCCACGAGCGGGGACTCCGTGAAGTTCCACTGCTGCATCCGCCCGCCAAAGTCCGTGGTGAGGCTCTTCTTCCACACCACCTTGCCCGTCTTGGCCTCCAGACAAACCAGATCGCCAAACTGCCCGAGCACATAGACCAGCCCCTCATCAATCGTCGGCGTGGACTTGCCGCCCGCAAAATCCCCGCCCGGCCGCCCGATGACCTCGGACTGCCAGAGCGATTTGCCGTCCGCCGCGCTGAAGGCCACCACGCGCAATCCGTCCGGCCCGTCGCCCAGCGTGACCACGCTTCCCTCCGCGACGGAAACACTGGAATACCCCGTGCCGCAGCCGCGCGTCTTCCACGCCAGCGGCGGGCCGCCCGCGGGCCATTGCTTCAGCAGGCCGGTCTCGGGGGAAAGCCCGTCGCGCTTCGGGCCGCGCCAGGTCGGCCAGTCACCGGGCGCGGCGGCGGTGGTGAGCAGCGAAGCGAGCAGGACCAGTGCGGGCAAGGCGGTGGACAGCTTCATGTGGGTGTGATGGGAGTAGTTTCGTTGCTGGCGGCGAATTGGAGCAGTTCGGAGGAACCGGTTTCAAGCCGCAGTTTTCCCACGTCGGCTGACCGGCAACGGCGCGAGGTCCGGTTCCACAAACTCCGTCTTCGCCTGCCACGACACGATGCGGTCCCGCGAGTAGAAGAGGCGGAGCGTCTTCCGCTGCGACAGTTCAGGATGCGCCTCCAGAAAGGCGAGGGAACTCTCCGCCGGGCCATACTCGTCCAGGATGACCTGCACCAAGTGCAGCCAGCCGCGCGTGAGCGTCTCGTGGTAACCCCGGTCCAGCGACTCCGGGACGGCCTGCGCCGCATTCAACGCCTTGAGGCCGCGACGCATCCGGTCCATGGCCGCCAGAAAAGGCTCCACCCGCAGGTAGAGATACGCGATCCGAATGTGCTCGGCGTGATGCCAGCGATCCGCCGGCAGCGTGCAACTCTCGAACTGCGCGAGCAGTTCCGCGTCATTCAATGAACTGGTTGGCAACACCGCATCCACCCAATCACTTGGCCGCCTTGGGCTTCTCCACCGCCGCAACTTTCAGCGTCAGCGGCTGGTCCACCTTGATGTCCTGCCCGTTGAGCTTGAGCACGGCCTGCAGCGTGAGCTTGTGCTCACCGGGCGTGGCATCGGCCTTGGTCTCCACCGAGAGCTTTGCATCTGTGCCATCCTTCGGGATGGTGAGCTTGGCTGCCGTGACGCCTTTCACGGCGGCGGGCACGACCAAGTTCACGTCCACGGGGTCCTTGAAGTCATAGAGTCGCGCCAGCTTTACCGGCACCTCGACCTTTTCGCCTTGGGACAGCGACTGCGCGGCGGGCTCGGTGAGCGTGATGGGCGCGGCCGTGACGGTGAGCGTGATGGGCAGCGAGTAAAACGCCGCGTCCACATCGCGCGGCTTCGATTTGTCGGCCATCTGCTTCATGGTGGTTTGCGCGGCGGTCTTCTTCGTCTCGGCCTCCTTGGCCTTGGCCTCGGCGTCCTTCGCGGCCTTGTCGGCGGCGGTCTTCGCTTCGGCGGGGGCGGTGACTTTGGCGGCGGCTTCCTTGGCTTCCTTCGCGACCTTCGCGGCCTCGGCGGCTTCCTTCTCCGCAGCCTTCGCCGCGTCCTCGGCGGCCTTGGACGCCTCCATGTAGGGGCGCATCTTACCCTTGGCGCGGGTCTGGAGCCAGAAGGTGTGCTGCCCGGGCGCGAGCTTCTGCTCGGCAAGGTTCAGCACGAGCTGGATGGACTTGGTGTTTTCACCGCCGGCCAGTTCGGGGATTTTCTCCAGGTCCTTGTTGCCGGTGACCTTGAGCTTCACGTCGGTCTTGAAATCGGCGCGGCGGGTGAAGTTCACCGGAATCAGCAGCTTGTTGAACACGCACGTCTCCAAGGGCTGCTTGGCTTCCATCGCAAAAGTCAGCGGCGCGGTCTCGCGGTCGGTGACGGCCAGGGGGAAGCTCCGCGCCAGCCGCGTCTGCGGTGACTCCGTCGTGTTGTTGTCGGTGACCATGTCCCAGTTCACCGTGGTCAGCCGCGCCTCGCGGACGAGCTGCGTGTCCCCCACTTTTGCCGTGCCGTTGATCTTGATCTCGGCGAGTCCAGCCGGAGCGTCATCCTTCGCCGCAAGGAAAAGGCTGATGGAATTGGAAGCGGCCGGGATGCGCAACGTCTGAGCGGTCACACCCGCCGGCAGGCCGGCGACGCTCACCTGGATGTCTTCCTTGAAGCCATCGCGGCGGAAGACCAGCAGCTTGATGGGCAGCGCCTCGCCGCGCCACAGCGACGATGCACTGGTTACCACGTCGGCCGGCGCCTTCTTCGTCGGGGCCGAGTCCGGCACCGCCACGAGGCGGAAGTCCGGCGACTCCTTTCGCAACGTAAGCAGATAAATATGGCGGGGGCTGGCGACCGTGCGGCCGAAAAGATCCCGGATGCCGATCCGGTAAGCCGCATCTTCCTTCGCCTCGAAACGCCCCAGTGGATCGCGGTGCGCCGTATTGAACTCCGGGCCGCCTTGATTCACCACGGACTCCGTCAGCTCCAGCACGTCCGTAAACGTTTCCTCGCCCTTGTCGTTCTTGGCCGCCTTCTGGATGACCACATTGGGCGCGGTCGGCAGACCGAGGCGATGCGACGTCACTTCCACCCAGTAGGCGTCGCCCTTCTTGGCGTCGAACGCGAACCAGTCGCGGTCATTCGGCGTGGCGAACTGGCCGGCAATCGTCGCCGGCAGCGTGATGGACTGGGCCTTGTCCGCGGAGTTGTTCGGCTCTGCTTCGGTGATGACCGTGCCTTGCGCGAAGGTGAGCAGCGCCGGATTCGAGAGGAAGCCATTCGCCCCCTTCACCCGATACTCGAAGCCATCCAGCCCGGCGCTGGCCCCGCCCAGTGAGAGCGTGGTCGCCAGCCGCTGGCGTGCGATGGGATCGCCCGGGGCCGCGAGATCCACGATAAGCTGGTCGAGCACCTTGCCATCCACCACGGTCTTCGAGGGCGACCCGCCGGGAAGATTGCGGCCGAAGACCGTCACCTTGGCCTGCTTCCCCTGCTCTGCCGCCGGCGGAAACACATAGTCAATGTGCGGTCCCGTCGTGACCATGAGCCGGTAGAAATACTGGTCGCCACCGCGATAGACGAAGTCATGCACCTTGAGGATGACCGTCCCGTCGGCCGCCGCCGTGTGGTCGAGCAGCCCGCCCATGCGCACGCGCTCCAGCTCCCGGCCATCGGGGCCGAGCAGCAGCAAGGCGTCCGCCGCCCGCGAGTCCAGCTCGCGTGACGTGCAGTCCACGAGGATGCGCTGCCCTTTCTTGACCGTGAGCTTGTAATAGTCCGCCGCCTGACTGTCCGTGCGCCCGTTCACGACGCTGTCCAAGGCAATTTCCTGAGCCGTTTCAGGCGACCCGTTGCCGCTCTTTTCCAAAACCTCGGGCAGGGTGCCCACCACGAATGTGCGCGGATTCGACAGGCCGAACCGCCCCAGCACGCGCGCCTCGTAGGCACCCGGCGGCACATCGGCGGCCACGGTGATGGCGAAGTTGTTCGCCGCTGCCAGCGCCTTGGCGGTGATGCCCGGGTGGTTGAAGCGAAGCTGGATTTCGTCCAGTTCCGAACCGGTCACCGCCACATCCACGGTGGCGCCGGTCTTCGCACCCGGCGGAAACACGGTGAACAGCTTGGGCTGCGGAAGCTGCGCGCTCGCCGTAAAAGCAGCGGCGAGCGTGGCAAGGAGCAGGAGCGGCGTGGCCGTCAGGCGACGGCGGAATTCAAACTGTAAGGCGCGGTGCATTGGTTTGTAGTGATAAACAGACGGCGGCGGACGCGGCCGAATTGAAGAAGAAATCATTTCTCCCAGCGGACGCGCCAGACTCAAATGGCTTCGTTTGGTAAAATCCCGATGTGATCGAACCTTGGCGATTGACGGTTGCTGGTTTGAAATCTGCAATCTGAGATTTTCGCTTCTGGCCCCGCACCTCCGATGCCTCCGTTTCGCAAAATCCCCCTCTGCGCCCGTCCCGCCTCTGCGGTGCCCTCTCCCTGATTCGAGTTCCTTCGTGTCCATTCGTGGTTTCCTAACCACACCCTACCTCCCCGCCCCTCACACTTCATTTGCGCCACGCAAATGCACTTCCACCAACCCCCGCCATGCTTTCCCCCATGAATGCACGCCCGTGCCAGCCAGTGGTTTTGACCTCCCCCACTGCCGCCCCGCCCTCCTTGTCCCTTCCACTACTTCGCCGCCGTCTTCGCCCCGGCAAACTCGATGCGGACAATCTGCGTGTCCTTGTTGTTGCCCCAGGCCGTCCCGAACTCAATCAGGTAGAGGCACCCGTCCGCGCCCAGTTCCATGTCCATGGGCCGCTTGAAGGTCATGTTCGGGCAGAACTTGGCCATCAACGGCTGCCCGGCAGCATCCCGCGCGAGATTGTGGTTCTCGTCCAGCTTCACCGCCACCACCCAGTTGCGCGACCACTCGTAGATGAAGAGCGTCCGGTCGTATTCCTTCGGCAGCTTGTGCGGGTTCGGATTCTTCGGGTCAAAGTAGTAAACCGGCCCGGCCATCGCCGTGCGGCCGCCCCCGCCGTTGACCGCCGGGAAGCGCGTGGACGGTGCCCCCGTGTAATAGATGAGAGGCGGCTGCGCGGGCGGCAGTTCCTTGATGCCGTCGTTGTTCGGCGAATGATTGATCGGCTTCGTCGCGTCATGGAACTTCGGGTCAGTCTTCGGGAACGCCGGGAACTCCACCTTCGCCGGTGCTGGCAGGTTCTTGGCCTTCGCTTCCTTCACCGCCTTGTCATACGCCGTGCGCGCATCCTTGTTCGCCTGATACTCGTTGAAGTCCACCCGCGCGTAAGCCTTGTTGTCGCCCACAAACAGCGGCCAGCCAAAGAACCCGGCCTTGCGGGCCTGGTTGATTTCGTCATGCCCGCCGGGACCGCGCTTTTCGCTCGTCCCGCCGGCATCCGGCCCGACCTCGCCCCAGTAAAGATACCCGGTCTTCGCATCCAGCGAGATGCGGAAGGGATTGCGGTTGCCCATCACGTAAATCTCGGGCCGCGTGCCAGGCGTGCCGGGCGGAAAGAGGTTGCCCTTGGGAATCTCGTAGCCGCCTTCGGCCTTGGGTTTCACGCGCAGGATTTTTCCGACGAGGGAATTCGCGTTCGCCGCCGAGCGCTGCGCGTCCCACGGATACCGGCCCGGCCGCTCGTCACTCGGAGAATAGCCGTCGGACTCGAACGGGTTGGTATTGTCACCGACGGACATGTAGAGGTTGCCGTCCTTGTCGAAGGCCAGCGAACCGCCGACATGGCAGCACGTCTCGCGCTGGGTCTGCACATCGAGGATCTTCTTTTCAGAAGCTAGATCCAGCGTGTCGCCCGTGAGCGTGAAGCGGGAGACGCGGATGATGCCGGCCTTTCCTCCGGTCTTCTCGTCCTTGATCAACTCGGGCAGCGAGCGGTTCAGATACACCCAGCCATTCTTCGCGAAGTCCGGGTCCAAAGTGATGCCCAGCATGCCGTCTTCCAGCCCGGTGAAGACCGGCAGCTTCGCGATGACAATGCCTTCTTTCGCGCCCGGCTTGATGAGCTTCACCGTGCCGTCGCGCTGGGCGTAGAAGACCCGGCCATCGGGAGCCACGGCGAGTTCCATCGGGTCCTTGAGCGTGTCGGCGAACTTGCCATCCACCTGCCCGTCGGCCTCCAGCACCACCTTGCGGAAGGGGCCGTCCTCCTGCGCCCCCGTGGGCACGGGCTGATTTTGCGCGGGAGCGAGGCACACAGCGGACCACACGCAGAGCGTGCTCGCGAGACGGACTGGCAGTTTTAACTTCATGAGGCAGAGATGGACGGATTGCTGCGGGCGTCATTCAACCCCGCAAGCAATGAGGCGGCGATGGCCAAGCCACCGCCGCCTCTTGAATCAAACTGATGTCGGGCTCCTTACTGCTTCTTCCGCTTCGCCGCCTGTTCGGCCACGAACTTGTCGTATTTTTCCCCCTGCTCCGGCGTGAGCACGGCTTTCACCTTCGCGGTGATCTCCTTGCGGGCGTCCAGCATCTTCTTGCCCTTCTCCTCACGGGAGGCATTGGCATCGCCAAAGATGGCGCGCAGCTTCTCGCCTTCTTCCTTGAGGATGGGTTCGAGCTTGGTCTTCTGCTCGTCGGTGAGCTTGAGCACTTCATTGATCTGCTTCAAGCGCTCCTCGGGCGTGGAACGGCCCCGGCCCTCGGCCTTCTTTTCCTGCGCCTGCGCAGCCGGGCTAAATGCAATGACAGCGCCCAAGGTGAGGGCGAATAACGATGACTTCTTCATAGGGTCTTTGGTTTGGTAGTGTTGGCGGCCAGCTTCATTACCTGCCGGCCTTCAAGAAGTAAAGACGCCGTCGGGTGCGGCTGGTTACGTCAGCCCAATTCCCCATGACCATCAGTGGACTCGCTGCCACCGACCGCGTCGCGCCTCTGCTCCCTCTCCCTTCATCGGATGAGGGGAGAGGGTTGGGGTGAGGGGTGTCGTCCGGCAACCATCTACCGACTGCCATTGCGAATCAGCCTCACACCACCGCCACCGGATTCTCCAGCGTCCCAATGCCCGAGATACGGATGCGCACCCGGTCGCCCACCGCGAGGGTGAAGCTGTCCGGCGGCACCACGCCCGTGCCCGTGAGCAGCATCGCCCCGTGCGGAAAGCTCTGGCTGCGGAACAGAAACTCCGCCAGCGAATCAAACGTGCGCTTGATCTGCCCCACCGAGGTCTCGCCGCTGAAGACCGCCTGGCCGGCCCGCAAAATCTCGACCCCGATGGTCCACTCCCGCGCTTCCGCCTCGCTCGCGCCCACGGTGATGAACGGGCCGACTGCGCAGGACTTCAGGTAGGTCTTCGCCTGTGGCAGGTAGAGCAGATTCTCGCCCTCGATGTCCCGCGAACTCATGTCATTGCCGATGGTGTAGCCCGCCACCCGCCCGCGCGAGTTGCACACCAGCACCAGTTCCGGTTCCGGCACATTCCACTTCGCGTCCTTGCGGATGCCTACGTCGCCGCCGGTCGCGACTACTTTCTCCGGCAGGGACTTGAAGAAAATCTCCGGGCGCTCCGCATCATACACCCGGTCGTAGGCGCTGGCGCTGAACTCGGACTCATCCATGCGCGCCTTCTTGCTGCGTAAATACGTGACCCCCGCCGCCCACACCTCCTGCTGCTCGACCGGGGCCAGCAGCGTCACGTCCGCCAGATTCAAGCGCGGCATCGGCAGCGTCATGAGCGCCTGCAGCACGGCCACCAGATTGTCGCCCTCCAGCAGCGCCGTGAGCGACTTCACCCCGGCGGCGGAAAGATCGAGCACCGTGGTGTCGTCCGTGGTCAGGCCGATGCGGGCGTGGTGGCAGTTGGAACCAGTTTTGAAGCGGCAGAGTTTCATGTGTTATGCGGCGCGTATTTGGCGGAGCAGCAGCACCCCTGTCAATCGCCGAGCGCGTGCTCCCACTCCTCCCACTCCTACTCCTAATCTTAATCCTAATCCTGCTCCTGTTCTCAATCCCCATCCCGGCACAGCCCTCAACCCCGCCCCGTCCGCCCGCCCCCCGTAGCGCCCGCGTCCTGCGGGCCGTGCCGCCGGCGTCCTCGCCGGCGCCCGTTGCGCGTGCTGCCACCCGCCCCGCCACCATTGCACCGCATCCTCCCCTTCCCTCCCATGATTCTGTGCCTCATGATTCTGCAAACCACCCCCGCCAATGAACTCCCTCACCTCCCCCAGCGTCCGTCACTAGCAACGACCCGCTCCACATGCACTACTCCGCCGCTTTGTCCCTGCTCCTGCTCGCCACGCTCCCCCTCTCCGCCGGCGATTGGCCGCGCTTCCGCGGCCCTACCGGCGACGGCCTCACAACCGAGACCCAGCTCCCGCTGCGCTGGACCACGAACGAGAACCTCCTCTGGCGCACCGAACTGCCCGGGCCTGGCTCCTCCAGCCCCATCGTGAGCAAAGGCCGCGTCTTCCTCACCTGCTGGAGCGGCTACGGCCGCGACCTTCAAAATCCCGGCGACCCCACCCAGCTCAAGCGCCACGCCGTCTGCCTGGACCGTCGCGATGGAAAGATCCTCTGGGACCACCCCGCGTCCGCGCCCCTGCCCGAGACGCTCTATCAAGGCCCTTACCTGCCCCAAGGCGGCTACGCCTCGCACACGCCCGTGAGCGACGGCGCAAACGTGTTCTTCTTCCAAGGCAAGAACGGCGTCTTCGCCTACACGCACGAAGGCAAGTCCCTCTGGCACGCCAACGTCGGCACCAACAAGCACGACTGGGGCACCGGCGCCTCGCCCGTGCTCTTCGAGGACCTCGTCATCGTGAATGCCGCATTTGAGAGCGACACGCTCTACGCCCTGCGCAAGGCCGACGGCACGGTGGCCTGGAGCGCCAAAGGCATGGCCCGCGCCTGGAACACCCCTGCGCTCGTGAACGCCGGCGGCGAGCGGCCGGAACTGGTCATCGCCATCAACGGGCGGCTGCGCGCCTTTGACCCGCGCACCGGTCAGGAACTGTGGCACTGCCGGGGCATCAGCGCCGCCGAACTGTGCCCGAGCATCGTGGCCCACGACGGCATCATCTACCTGCTCGGCCATCCCGCCGGCCAGGCCATGGCCGTGCGCGCCGGCGGACGCGGCGACGTGACCTCCACCCATGTGCTCTGGCAGACCAACAAAGGCTCGAACGTCTCCTCGCCCGTCTGGCACAACGGCCACCTCTACTTCGCCAACGACAGCCGGTCCCAGCTCTATTGCCTGAAGGCCGCGAGCGGTGAAGTGGTGTGGGAACAGCAACTCCAGCCGCGACCGGACAAGATCTACGCCTCCCCGGTCCTGTCGGGCGACCGCATCTACTTCCCCACCCGCAACCGAGGCGTCTTCGTCATCGAAGCGAAGCCCGAGTTCAAGCTCCTCGCCCACAACCCAGCGCTGGACCCCACGCCCTTCAACGGCAGTCCCGCCGTCTCCGACGGCCAGCTCTTCCTCCGCTCCGACCGCGCCGTCTATTGCCTCAGCGGGAAGTGAAGCGGGCTGGTAGCTCGACATTCCAATGTCGAGATTTGATGAGCACGACAGCCTCGACATCGGAGTGTCGAGCTACATGTGCCAATTTTCCAAGCCTACGGTGGAATCGCTGAGGCGGACCGTGACGCCGATCTTCTCCCTCTCCCTTCCTCGGAGGAGGGGAGAGGGTTGGGGTGAGGGGTGCCGTCCGGCGACATTCTACCGATTGGCTTTGGGAATTGGTATGAAGCGTGCGAATGCGACCGCATCTGGTGCCGGCGGCTTGCAGCCGCCGCGTTGCGCATGGACAGCTTCAAACCGGCTCTCCTTGCTGTGCCCTTGAACCGCGTGCGCGCTTGCGCTGCTCCCCTCCCTCTCCCTTCATCGGATGAGGGGAGAGGGCCGGGGTGAGGGGGTTTTTCTGCGCTTCTCCGCGTTCTCATCGTCTCTGCGTTAAAAGCGGATCGTGCTGCCACATCGCTCTAGGTATCGCCAAAAGGGTTTCCAAAATTTCCCTGCCCATAATCTTCCTGCCCGGCTTCGATTTCACCAACTTTCCTGACCCCATCTTTCTGGTTCTCCGCAGTTTTCAGTGGAATGGGTGTGAATGAAGCTCCACATCCCAAGTTCCAAATTCAAAGAAGCTCCCAACGCCAAATTTCAAAGGGCGGCGTCGCCCGGCACTGGCCGGGCCAGCCGGGCCGAACCAGCCCTTGGGCCAAGGGCCGAACCAGCGGAAGCACTGGCGGGCGGCACGGTGAACGGTTGGAATTTGGGTTTTGGAGTTTCTTTGGAGCTTGGGACTTGGAGCTTGGAATTTCCCTGCCCGCCTCCCGGTGCCACCGAAAACAGCGAAGCGCCATCTTTCCGACCTCTCCCAGTTCCATTCAACACCCCTCGAACCTTGGGCTTTCAGCCGCGCGCCCCCCTTGCTACCGTCCCGCCCATGCGAATTTTGACCGGCATCCAGCCTTCCGGCGCGCTGCACCTGGGCAACTACTTCGGTGCCATGCGCCCGGCCATCGAGCTGCAGCAGCAGGGCGAGGCCTATTACTTCATCGCGAACTACCACTCGATGACCTCGCTGACGGACCCGCAGCTCCGCCGCCAATACACTCTCGACGTGGCCCTGGACTTCCTCGCCTGCGGCCTCGACCCGGCCAAGTGCGTCTTCTGGGTGCAGTCCGATGTGCCAGAAGTTGCCGAACTCTCCTGGCTGCTCTCCACCGTCACCCCCATGGGCCTGCTGCGCCGCTGCCACAGCTACAAGGACAAGGTCGCCAAATTCGCCGACGGCGACGACGGCGAGGTCAACCACGGCCTCTTCGCCTACCCCGTCCTCATGGCCGCCGACATCCTCGCGTTCGACTCCAACGTCGTCCCGGTTGGCAAAGACCAGAAGCAGCACCTCGAAGTCACCCGGGACATCGCCGGCAAGTTCAACCAGCTCTACGGCCAGACCTTCGTCATCCCCGAGCCGCGCATCCGCGAGGAAGGCGCCGCCGTGCCGGGCCTCGACGGCCAGAAAATGAGCAAGAGCTACGGCAACACCATCGAGATCTTCGGCGAGGAAAAACCCACGCGGAAGAAGATCATGGGCATCGTCATGGACTCGCGCACCCCCGCCGAACCCAAGCCCGATGCGGACAAAAACCTCGCCGTCCAGCTCCTCAAGCTCGTCGCCCCCGCCGAAGTGGCCACCGACGCCGAGAACCGCCTGCGCGCCGGCGGCCTCGGCTACGGCGACCTGAAGAAAGCCCTGTTCGAGAACTACTGGAATCACTTCGCCACCGCCCGGGCCAAGCGCGCCGAACTCGCCGCCAACCCGGACTACGTCCGCCAGATCCTCCGCACCGGAGCCGAAAAAGCCCGCGCCGTGGCGACGAAGGTTTTGCAGCGCGCCAAGACTGCGAGCGGACTGAGCTGAGTTTCAGATCAATTCGCGTCCAGCCGCTTCACCTTCAGCTCATACACCACCCAGTCGGCGGTGTGGGTGCCTAGGGCGAGGCTGCCGGGCGGGGTGGCCCAGCGCGGATCAGGGCTGAGGTCGGCGGCGGGGCCGGTCCATCGGTAAAGCGGCTGGGTATCGAGCGTGGCGGTGATGGTGGTATTGCTCCCGTCGAGGCGGACGGTCACTTCCAGTTCGTGCTGCTCGGAGTCCCGCACCTGCTTGCCACGCGCGGAGCCAGGCGCATTTACCACCCCTTTGCCTTGCACCAGGTTCAGTCCGGTGTAGTTGCCTAAGTTGGGAAACGCGTCCAGTTGAAAGCCCACCAGTCGGTCGGCGACGGGCAATTGGAGGTGAAATAGCAGCTTCTCGCTGAGCCGCCGCAACTTCACCCGCACTTGATAGCTCGCGCCGCTTAGATCGCCCGGCAGCGGCAGCGTGGCAAAGCCAGCAGCCGGGCTGAAGAGCACCCCGTTGTCCATGCGCCAGCCGTTGCCGGTCCGTTCGACCATGGCGGGGGTGAGCGGGGCGAGCAGGTCTTCCCAATCACCGGGCTTGACCGTGGAAGCGTTTGGAGAGGACGGAGTTTTGGCAGTGCTGCTGGTGCGGGGAGCTTCGTCCTCCAGCTGCCAGATGCGGATTTGGTTGTCCGCGATGGTCTTGGCGACCAGTCGTTTGCCCGTGGCACTGAACGCGAGATGATCCGGCGGATTGAGCAGTCCCCGGAACTCGGAAACGCGCCGGACTCTCTCGAAATCCAGCACTTTGATGCTGAGATCCTCGGAGCCGGAGGCGATCCGAGGCTGGGTCGGATGCCAGGCCAGCACGGTGATGGGAGCGTCGTGGGCGCGGAATGCGTTTTGCACGGTGAGGGTCGCCGCATCGCGAATACGAATCAGCTTGTCAGCCCCGGCTTCGGCGAAGCGACGGCCATCCGGCGCGACGGCGAGCGCATCCATGGCGGTCGCATGGGTGACGGATTGCAGCACCTTTCCGGTGGCGGCATCCCAGAGAACGATCCGTTCTTCCGCACCTGGATTTCCCCGATCAGCATTGACCGTCACCAGCCCGATCATCCGGTCCTTGCCCAACCAGCCCAGATCATGGATGCGCGTGACGCCTTTGAGGTCGGGGTGGCAGGCGATCTTCCCGGTTGCCACGGCGAAGACCTGAAGGAGGTTGGTGGTGGCCCGTTCCATCAGTGCCACCGATTCTCCGCCGGGGCTGGGGCGGAGCCGATAGGGCCAGAACGCCGCCCGGATCTGGCGAACCTCCTCGACCGAGTCGCCGATGCGGCGCAACAACTGCGCATCAGTGCTGAAACCGGGCCGCGCTGACACCGCCAAGCTGCCATTGGCAGAGACGGCGGCGGTGTAATTGTTGCGGTTCGGGGGCTGCCACACCGGCTGCGTGCCTGCGGGAGTCAACCGCAGCAGCCCCCAAGGTTTGCTTGAGGTGCTTAACAGCAGGTCATCGGAATCCCAAAAAACCGGCCGGCCCATGTGAAACGAAGGCAGCCGCCAAGCCGGGAGCTGGCCCGTCAAATCCCAGACTCGGGTGTTGGCACCGCTGAGGAGAAGCTCGTTCGACCGGGGATGCACGCTCAAGGTCACGGCATTGCCCTGGCCACCAAGCAGGGATCGTATCGCGTTTCCAGTCCGGGCTTCCCACACCTCGATCAATTGAGCGCCGTCACTCTTCATGGCCATGGTCACCAGTTGCTCGCCGTCGGCCGTCACCCCAATCCAATCGCGCGACTGCTTCTGCGGCAGGCTGTAAAGGGTTTTGCCATCCACCAAGCTCACGCATTCGGTGACGCCTCCGACCGTGTAGGTGAATGCGGATCGTCCGTCCGGATGGACGACCATCCGCCAGCGATAAAACGGCGCACGTCCTCCCAGGTTTCTGACCAGGCTGCCGTCGTTTGCGCGGACCACTTGGAGGCGGTTTTGAATGGTTGCTTTCAGGACTTCGCTTCCGCCCGGGATGAAGTTTCCCACCACGCCGATGATGTCGGCGGTCTTGTCCTCCCAGAGCAAGGTGCCGGTGTGACTGTGCCAGACTTGCAGCGTTTTGCCGCCATGCCGGAGCAGCTTCTCGTCGTCGCCGAATTCGACCTGATCACTGGCAGGCGTGGCCCACTCGGAGAGCTTGGTTCCGTCCCGCGAGCGATGAATCACCATGCCTCCCGGCCCGTTTCGGCCCACGGCGAGCCGCTGGCCATCAGGGGAAAAGGCCAGCCGGTATTGATTGGCCTTGTCCGGCTGGCTGAAGCCCGGCTGAAACTCCAGCAAGCGCTCGCCCGTTCGCACATTCATGACCGTGACCTTTTGATTCCGGTCAGTTACGGCGAAGATCCCCGGACGACTCGGGTCAGCGGCCGCTCCTTCCATCGCAGCCGCGCCGGTGCGAAGGCGGGCGATGGAGCTGTCCGACTGCGCCAGCAGGTAACTCCAGGTGGAATCGCGCAAATCATCAGGCACATCGTTGAGCGCGGCCTGCATCGCCGGACCGTCGGCCTCGCGCATGGCCGCCTCGGCAAGGGAGAGCGCGGACTTGGCGAGCGCCTTCCGGGCTTCTTTTTCCTTCTGCTCCGCCACCGCCTCGGCTGCGCGGGCGCGACCGGCCTCAGCCTTGGCCTTCTGCTCGCTGGAAATGACCTTGCCGAGGAAACCCATCGTCAGCAGCACGACCAGCGAGGCCGCTACCGTCAGCGCCTTGTGCCGGTGAATGAACAGCCGCACCAAGGTCAGCGCTCCGGCCTTCTCCGCGCTGGTCGCAAAGCCACCTTGATAGGCTTCCACGTCGGCAGTGATCTGTGCCACCTCGGCATAGCGGTCCGCTGGCTTGAGCGCCATCGCCCGCATCGTCACCGCCGAGAGCGAGGCCGGCACCTTGCCCGCTGGACAGTGCGGCAGGCCCACCACCTTGCTCGTGTCCGCCACCACGCCGCCGCTCATCTTTGCTCCGCCCACACGCGACGCGTTGTAATGCGTCGGGGGCGTGATCTCTCCGCTGATCACCTTGCTCAACACCTCCGACACTTTCCGTCCCTCCACCGGATGTCGCAGCGTCAGGATCGCGTAGAGGATGCCGCCCAAGGAATAGATGTCCGAGTGCGTCCCGATATCTGCCAAGCGCCCTTCCGCCTGTTCCGGTGGCATGTATTGCGGCGAGCCCATCACCGCGCCTTCCATGGTCAGCCCGCTCTCACCTGCCGCCAGTTGGGCGTCGGTCAGTTCGGTGAAGCCCTCGATCCCCGGGGCTTGGGCTGCCTCGGTCTGGGCGTGCTGATGGTCGTCGAGGTGCTTGGCCAAGCCCCAGTCCATCACCAGCACTTCGCCGAACTCACCCACCATCACATTCTCCGGCTTCAGGTCTCGGTGGATGATGCGCTGGTGATGCGCGAAGGCGATGGCGTCGCAGACCTTCCGGTAAATGGTGAGCAGGCGGTCCAGCGTGTAGTGCTGGATGGTGGCGGCGTCGCCCTTCTTGATGGCCGTGAGGATGGCCTGCAAGGTCCGGCCCTTCACCAGCTTCATGGTGTAGAAGAGCTGGCCCTCGGCGTTGCGGCCCATCTCGTGGATGGGGACGATGTTGGGATGCTCCAACCGGGCCAGCACCAGCGCCTCCCGCACGAACCGCTGCCGCGAGGTGCTCGAAGCCTCGGCCTCGACCAGCATGATCTTCATGGCCACCTCGCGGTCGAGGGACTGATCCGTAGCCGAGAGGATGGCCCCCATGCCACCCCGGGCAATCTCACGACCGGGGCGATAGGAGGAGCCGGGAGTCATGCGTTGCGCCAGAGGCTAGCGGAAACTCACTTTCGGTCCAGCCACTTCACCGCTTGGTTCACAACCCTTTTTTTGCCTCCTGCCGCGGGTGCCTCTGGCTCTCTCGCCCCACGACGCAGCAGCGCGGAGGGTTGGGAAAGGGAACGACAGCCGAACCGGCGGGAACGCCGACGTTACGTAGCGCCGGCCTCCGGCCGGCCGTGCCGTAAGCGTCCTCGCTTGCCCGACGGGGCGAGCCCGGGGCAATGCGCGAATGCGTCCCAACCGCCCCAACGCTGACGCATCAAAAATGAAGAACGGACTGACGAATGGGGACTGACAAACAAATGCTGGGCGTTGCACCGCCCCCCCGACTTGTTCTCATTCGGCAGTCCCCATTCGTCAGCCAAAGTTTTCACTGGCCGGCTGTTTAGTGCGCCTCCAACGGAATAGTCATCCGCACCCGCCCCCGAACGCCTTGACATCCCCCTGAAAAATCCGTCCCCTGCCCATCACGCATGAACCTCCCCATCCGCCTCCTCGCATTGTTCTGCCTCGTGGCCTTCACCCACAGCGTGCCCGCTCAGCTTCCCGGCCGCGGCCTGGACGGCGCGCCCGGCGTCGCCTTCAGCGGGACCCTCCTCCGCTTCCTCGGCGAGCACAAAGCCTTCATCGCCGACGTGAACATCGGCACCAAGAGCGAGCGGGGCGGGATGGTTCTGCTGCCCGGCAAGCTGTCCTTCCACGAGGGCCAGTCGCGCCTCGAACTGGACCTCGCCAAAGTCGAATCCGGCCGCCTGCCGCCCGCTGTCGCCGAGTCGCTCAAGGCCGCCGGCATGGGCGAACTCGTCATCATCACTCGCCCGGACAAGAAGCTTTCCTACCTCGTCTATCCCGGCATGCAGGCCTACGCCGAGACGCCCGTGCGCGAGGAGCCAGCGCCCGAGCCGGGCAAGGCCCCCAAGCTCGAAACCACCCGCCTCGGCGAGGAAACCCTCGCCGGCCACCCGTGCGTCAAAAACCGCCTCACCCTCACCGACGCCCAGGGCAAAACGCAGGAAGCAACCACCTGGAACGCCACCGACCTGCGCAACTTCCCCGTCGCCATCGAGGCCACCGACAAAGGCACGCAAGTCACCCTGTTCTTCTCAAACGTCCGCTTCGGCCCCCCGCCCAGCGCCTCCTTTGAACTCCCCCGCAACCTCAAACGCTACGCCGACACCCGCGAAATGATGCGCGAGGCCATGATGAAGCTCCTCGGCGGCGCAGTGCCCAAGTAGGCATTGCCGACGTATTGCCCTCCCATTGGCACCCGGCTTCAGCCGGGTGTTTGGCTGCGGTGTAGATGCCAGCCGTTTTAACGGCTTTCCGGCACGTTCGGGACGGTTCACGTCTCGCCACCTTGAATCCCGTCTTCAATTCGTTTCACCCCATCCGTTTGCCATTCCAGTTCTCTCTCCTCCCCCATGATTTTGTGTCCCATGATTCTGTGAACCTCCCCACCTCTCCCCATCTGTGGTCGCCTTGAATCTGCGGGAAATTCTCTGCCCGCCTCTCCTGCCCCCACCTTCCCGTCCTCATTATTCTGCCCCATCTTTCTGCCCCCTCCGGTTCATGGAAAGCCGTGGAGCGGCGGCCCCCCCAGCTTCACATCACCTTCTTCGCCTCCTGCCGGGGCGTTTCCTTGAGAATGCGGCGGATGATTTCATCCACCTTGATGCCCTCAGCCTCCGCGTTGAACGTCGGCACGATGCGGTGCCGCAGCACCGGATACGCGAGCGCCTCGATGTCTTCCATCGTGACGTGAAACCGCCCGCGCAAGACGGCCCGCACCTTCCCGCCCACCACCAGTTGCTGGCACGCGCGCGGGCCGGGCCCCCACGCGATCAGTTCCTTGGTGAACGCCGGCGCGTCCGCATCCGTGGGCCGCGCACGCCGCACGAGATCCAGCACGAAGTCCGTAACGTGATCAGGCACGGGAACCTTGCGGACCGTCTTCTGAATGGCGATGACCTCCTCGCCGGTGACGACCGGGTCCACATCCGCCGTGAAGGCGCTCGTCGTGCGCTTGATGATCTCCCGCTCCTGCTCGCGCGTCGGATAATCCACGCGCACATGGAACATGAAGCGGTCCTTCTGCGCCTCAGGCAATGGGTAAGTGCCCTCCTGCTCAACGGGGTTCTGCGTCGCGAGCACAAAGAACGGCTGGTCCAGCTTGTAGGTGCGCCCGCCGACCGTGACGCTGTGCTCCTGCATCGCTTCGAGCAGCGCCGCCTGCGTCTTGGGCGGGGAGCGATTGATCTCGTCCGCCAGGATCATCTGCGCGAAGAGCGGACCTTTGAGGAAGACCAGATTACGCCGGCCCGTGGTGGGATCTTCCTGAATCACGTCCGTGCCCGTGATGTCCGCCGGCATCAGGTCTGGCGTGAACTGCACGCGGCGGAACGTGAGCTGCAGCGCATCAGAAAGTGTCTTGACCATGTAGGTCTTCGCCAATCCAGGCACGCCCTCCAGCAGACAATGGCTGCGCGCAAAGATCGCGATCAGAAGCTGCTCAATGACATCGTCCTGGCCGACGATGAGCTTCGCCACCTCCGCCGTCACCCGCTGGTAAGCTTCCGTAAGTCGGCGGGCCATCCGCGCATCCTCGGAGTCCGACGACGCCACCCGGGCGACCAGCCGCGGGCCCGGCGGAGCCGGCACCGGCGGTGGACTGGTGCGGTCCACCTTCGGAACCGGGGGCAGGGTCACCGGCCCAGGTGCGGCCGGTGCAGGCGCGGACTCCGGCTCCTCCGGTGCCTCCGGCAGCAGCGACACCTTCAGGCAAGTGGGACAGCGAAACTCCGTGCCCGCCAGCGCCGCCTCGACGCGGAAGTCCTGTTCGCAGAGCGGGCATTTGAAGACGATGTCCATCGGTGATTGTCGGCGCAGCTTGGCGCAAAGCCGGGCACAGTGGAATCCCTTTCCTCCTGTAGCCCAGGGCGGCGCGACTCGACACCCAGCCATGCAACCGCAGCGTCCTCTCCCTCTCCCTTCATCGGATGAGGGGAAAGGGCGGGGTGAGGGGTGTCCTGCTTGATACACCAAGCGAACAAGACCGGCGCGAAGGACATTTCGTTCCTACTCCTACTCATAATCTTAATCCTCCCCTCCCAGCCCATGGATGCGGCCCCATGCTGTCCCCCCTGCCCCGCTTCGAGAAAAACTCCTTGCCCCTCCCCTGCCCGCCCCGGAATCATTCACCCGCTTCAACCACAACATCATATCCTTGCCCATGAGCGCTGACGCCCGCATCACCGAACTCAACCTCGAACTCCCGCCCGCCCCGAAACCCGCCCACGTTTACAAGCCCGTCGTGATCGTCGGCAACATGTGCTACGTGTCCGGTCACGGCCCGCTCAAGACCGACAAGACCATGATCACCGGCCTCGTCGGCAAGGACATGAACCTGGAGCAGGCGCAGTTCGCCGCGCGCCAGTGCGGCCTGGCCATCCTCGCCACCGTGCGCAACGAACTCGGCAGCCTCGACCGGGTGAAGCGCCTCGTAAAAACCCTCGGCATGGTCAACAGCGCCCCGGACTTCTACCAGCAGCCCGCCGTCATCAACGGCTTCAGCCAGCTCATGGCCGACGTCTTCGGTGCCGACCACGGCGTCGGTGCCCGCAGCGCCGTGGGCATGGGCCCGCTGCCCGGGAACATCGCGGTGGAGGTGGAGTGCATTTTCGAACTGAGGTAAAACCCGAGAGCAGGATTAGGATCAAGATCATGAGCACGAAGTCACCGTCCGTAGCCGCCTCCCCTCCTGCTCATAATCTTGATCTTGATCCTGCTCCTCCCCCATCCCCGGTCGGGCGAGAGTCCGTCCAGCCCTCGATACCGCCGCAGGCGGTGCGAGCGCAGCGAGCTTCTCGGTCTTCCCTCACCGCCGAGATGCTCGCTGCGCTCGCCTCGCTCCGCTCGAAATGGGGCTCGACGGAGTCTCGCCCTACCGCGTTTGTCTTGCTCTGCCTGCTTCTCGCCCTCACTGCCTGCCAATCCCCTTCCCCTCAGCCCCACGCCAAAACCATCATCACCCCGCTGCCCGACACCATCGAGCGCCGCGTCGCCGAGCTGAAGCTCACGCTGCCGCCGGCCACCAAGCCCGGCCCCACCGCGACAATCACCTCCGTCGTCATCAGCGGGAACCTCGCCTTCGTCTCCGGCCACATCTCCCGCGCGGCGGATGGCAAGCTCATCACCGGCCGCGTGGGCGAAGAACTCACCGTTGCGCAAGGCAAAGACGCCGCGCGCCAGTGCGGCCTCGCCATCCTCGCCTCCCTGCGCCAGGAACTCGGCAGCCTCGACCGCGTGCGCCGCGTAGTGAAAGTGCTGGGTATGGTGAACTGCCCGCCCGGCTTCAAGGACCAGCCGCAGGTCATCAACGGCTTCAGCGAACTGATGCTCGACGTGTTCGGCCGGGAGCGCGGCCTCGGCGCGCGCAGCGCCGTGGGCGTCGCCTCCCTGCCCAGCAACGTGGCGGTGGAAGTCGAGGCGGTGTTTGAGATTCTGCCGTGAGGCGGTCAGGCTGGCCATTGACCGGGCTACAATCAGCGGTGACAGGCTTGCGCCTGCGCCCTAGTCTGCCCTGACCATGCGTTCAGTGAAGGTGTCCCTTGGGACTCGCAGCTACGACATCAAAATAGCCCGCAACCTGCTTGCGGGTCTTGGCGCGGATTGCGCCACGCTCCAGCTCGGTAAGAAGTGCGCCGTGATCACGGACACCAATGTCGCAACGCGCTTCGCCAAGCCTGCCCTGGCCAGCCTCAAGCGCGCCGGCTTCGAGCCCGTGCTGGTCACCGTCCCGGCAGGCGAGACGGCCAAGCGGCTGAAGCAGTTCGAGTCCTGCCTCAATCAACTGGCCGAACACCGGCTGGAGCGCAAGTCCTTCATCGTTGCTCTCGGCGGCGGCGTGGTAGGTGATCTGGCGGGCTTCGTGGCCGCGAGCTACCTGCGCGGCATCCCCTTCGTGCAGGTGCCCACGACCTTGCTCGCGCACGTGGACAGTTCCGTCGGCGGCAAGACGGGGGTGAACCTCGTGGCGGGCAAGAATCTCGTCGGTGCGTTCTATCAGCCCCGCCTCGTGCTGTGCGATCTCGACACCTTCCGCACCCTGCCGGACCGCGAGTTCCGCGCCGGTCTCGCCGAGGTGATCAAATACGGCATCATCTATGATGCGGAACTCTTCGCCTTTCTGGAGCGGGACATGACCAAGATCCTGCGCCGGGATGTGACTGCACTGGCTCATCTCGTCGCGCGCTCGTGCGAGATCAAGGCCGAGGTGGTTTCGCAGGACGAAACCGAAGGCGGGCTGCGGGCGATCCTCAACTACGGCCACACCATCGGCCACGCCATCGAAGCGATCACGGCCTACGGGCGTTACCTGCACGGCGAGGCGATTTCCATCGGGCAAGTTGCCGCGTCGCATTTGTCGGCCGAATTGCTGGGGCTGCCGGCGGGCGATGTGGAGCGCATCCGCGCGCTGTTTGTGGCGGCCGGCCTGCCCGTCAGCATCAAGCTGAACGCCGCCCAGCGCACCAAGCTCCTTGCCGCCATGACGCTCGACAAGAAGGTCAGCGCCGGTGAGATCAAGTTCGTCCTCGCGGAGCGCATCGGAAAGGTCGTGTGGGGACAAAAGGTGCCGACAGCGGCCGTGCAGCGGGCGCTGGACTTGGTGAAGCCACCGGCGGACGCAAAGGCGCAAAGGCGCAAAGGAGAGCGGCGATGACGTCCGACGGCGCTCATTTCACGCTGCCGTATTGCTGCTCCACTGCCCCATTGCAGTTTTGGGGGATTCTTTCGGTCGAACTTGGACCCCGGAGACACGATGAACACAGGGCTGTCCGATCCCTTGCCCTTCTCTGTGTTCATCGCGTCTCTGTGGTAAATTTGAACAGCCACTCCGCCGTGCTGCGTCTTGGCGTCAAATCCGCATGAGCGCCGTCTCCGAAACGATCGTCCGCGAATACTTCGAACTGCACGGTTTCTTTGTCCGGCAGCAGCGCAAGTATGTCGCGCCCTCGCGCCGGGAGGATGACGAGATTGATTTCTACACCTTGAACCCGCATTACGAGGCAGAAACTCCCCTGCCCTTCGTGTTGTCGTCGCCGGACTTGCCGGGCATGGCCCGTGCGCTGGTGGTGGTTAAGGGCTGGCACACCGAAACCTTCAGCCCGGGGATGCTCGCGAATGCGCCGGAAATTTTCCGTTTTGTGGAGCCGGCGGCCTTCGAGCACGCGGCCAAGACTTTTGGCGGCGAGGGACCGCTCACCAAGCTGCTCGTGGTGCCCGCGCTGCCCAGCGGTGAGGAGGCCCGCGCCCAGAGCATCGAGGTGCTGCGGACGAAGGGCATTGATGCCGTGATCTCGTTCCACACCATGCTCGCGGATTTGATTGCCGAGGTTGAAGTCAACCGCAACTACCAGAAGTCCGACCTCCTCCAGCTCATCCGCATCTTGAAGAACTACGATTTTTTTCGCGAGCCGCAGATGGAGCTGTTCAAGCCGGGGAGGAGGAAGCGATGAGATCGGATGGCATCAGACTGCGAAGCATCTCTGCGCGAATCGGCTGCGTATTGCGAGTTGCGTGTTGCGTGCTGTGGCGTCCGAACACCGGTCTTGAACACGCAACACGCAGCACGCAGCACGCCACGCTTCTGCTGGTTGCAACTTTTCTCCTGGTTATGGCCACACCCTCCGCTCGCGCCCAATCAAAGCAGCCCGCGCCGAAGCCCGTTGATTTTGTCCTCGTCGTCCACGGTGGTGCCGGCTTGATCCCAAAGGAAGACCTCACGCCTGAGAAAGAAAAGGCGACGCGCGCCACGCTGGACGCCGCCCTGCTGGCCGGCCATTCCGTGCTGGCTCGGGGTGGGAAGAGCGTGGATGCCGTCATCGCGGCCATCAAGATTCTGGAGGACTCCCCGCTCTTTAACGCCGGCAAGGGATCGGTCCTCACCGCTGAAGGCACGGTGGGCATGGATGCCTCCATCATGGACGGCGCGACGCACCAGGCCGGAGCGTGCGCGGACGTGAAGCATGTCAAAAACCCCATTGAACTGGCGCGTCTGGTCATGGATCAGACCCCGCACGTTCTGCTCACCGGAGCAGGGGCCGAAATTCTGGCCAAGGAGCACGGGTTGCCCTTGATGCCGGCGGACTACTTCATCACCGAGCACCGGAAGCTTCAGCTCCAGCGCATCCAGCAGCAGGAAAAGGAACGGAAAGCCGGGGGCAAAAAGGCGCAGACCAGCAGTCTGGAAAGCATCGGCACGGTGGGTGCCGTGGCCTTGGACAAGCACGGGAATCTGGCGGCCGGCACCTCCACCGGCGGCATGGTGAACAAGCGGTTTGGACGCGTGGGCGATTCACCAGTCATCGGCGCGGGCACGTATGCGAACAACCAGACCTGCGCCGTCTCCGGCACCGGCCACGGCGAGTTTTTCCTGCGCGGCGTGGTGGCCTATGACATCGCGGCGAAAATGGAATACCAAGGGGTCGCGCTGACCAATGCCGCCGAGGAAGTGGTGATGCGCAAGCTCACGGCCGCCGGCGGCTTTGGCGGCGTCATCGCGCTGGACGTGAAAGGCAACGTGGCCATGCCGTTCAACACCGGGGGGATGTATCGCGGCGTGATCCGTGCCGACGGCAAACCCTGGACTGCGATCCGGAAGGAATGAAGCCGCTCTCCCGCCGGGCCATGCTGGGTTTGTGGGCGCTCAACGCCGTCCTCCTGCTCGTCGCCTTCGTGTTCTGGGACAAGCTGCGTTGGAAGAAGATCAGCGACACCCCGGCGGGCATCACCTGGCGGCGCAGCCAGACGACTCATGTGGACTGCAATCGCGACGGCATCGTGGACGACGAAACCATTCGCCTGTCCAATGGCGATGCAGCAATCCGACGCGACATGAACTTGGACGGCTGGTTCGACCTCCGCTACGTCGAGCGGCGTGGGATAGTGACGCGCGTGGAACAGATCCACGAGCAGGCGCCACGGCACTAAGCAGCGGCGCGAGACTTGATGGCCTCCACACGCGGGCCAAAGCCTGCGACTATTCCTTCTCCTGGCCGCTGTTCCAGATGCGATACATCTCCTCCACGCTCGGCACCTTGAGCGGGCGCACGATGCGGAAGCCGAGGAACTGCGCGTCCGTGAGATACCAGATGCTCTTGGGAAGCTGGGGGTCCTGCTGCTTCCACGACTTGTCCGAGCCACGGCGGGCCGCGCTGCGGAGCTTGGCGAGGCCGTCGTCCCACGAACCGCCGCGCGCGACCTGCGGATATGGCGAGGCCTGCTTGAGCCACGGGTCCAGGACGACGGCCTTCACCTTGTCGTAGTTCGGCTCGTATTGGTCCAGGCACCACTCGGCCACGTTGCCGTGCATGTCGTAGAGGCCCCAGGGATTGGGTTTCTTGCGTCCGACCTTGGCATACTTGAAGTCGCTGTTCGAATCGAACCACGCGTATTGCTTCGCATCAGCCGGGTCATCACCCCAGGAATACGCGGTCTTGGTCCCGGCGCGGCAGGCATATTCCCACTCGGCCTCGGTCGGCAGGCGGTAGAAATGGCCGGTCTTGGCGGACAGCCACTCGCAATACTTGTTGGCCGCGTGCTGCGTCATGCTGATCGCCGGATAGTTGTCCTTGCCCATGCCAAAGGACATCTCGACGTAGGGTTTGGTGGGCCGCGCGACCGCGTCGGAAATCTTCTCCCGCGTGGTGTCGGTCTTGATCTGGTCTTTGAACCGCTTCTCCGCGTCCACATACATGAACAGCTCGAACTCATTCCAGGTGACCTCAAACTGGCCCATCCAGAAGGGCGAGATCTTCACCGGATGCTGCGGTCCTTCGTTTGCCTCGCGGCCCTTCTCCCCGCTGGAACTGCCCATCATGAATTCGCCCGCCGGGATCGGCACCAGCGAGTAGCTCACTTCCGTGCCCGCCACGGTGTTCGTGTAGGCCTTCATGTCGGCGGCGGTCTTCTCCTTGAGCGTCTCGGTGATGAACTTGTGGATGCCCGCCACGGTCTCGTTTTCGTTCGCTCCCGACATCGCTTCCTTCTTCTTCTGGGTCAGCACGAGGCCGTCGGGCCAGACGGCGCCCTGCTGAATCCACAGCCGGACCAGCTCGATCTCCTCCGGGGTGACCCGGTCCTTGGCCTTCGGCGGCATCACCTTCTCGTCGTCAACGGACAGCGTCATCGAGGTGAAAACGGGGCTCTTCGCCGACTGGAACGGCACCACGCCCGTGCCGCTCTCCCCGCCCTTGAAGGTCTGCTCACGCGTCTCCATGCGCAGCTCGCCCTTTGCGTGCCCATCCCGGTGACAGGCCACGCAGTTGAACTCGAAGATCGGCTGGATGTCCTTCGCGAAGTTGATCTTCTTCGTCACGCCCAGCTTCACCCCCGCGGGCCACTTCGCCCCGGCGTCAATCCACTCGCGCAGCTTCGCCTGCTGTTCCTTCGGCAGCAGCCCTTCCTTGGGCGGCGGCATGAAGCCGTCGTCGTCCGGCTTGAGGGTCGTGGAAGTGAAGAGCTTGCTGTCCTTCGCCTTGCCGGGCACAAGCGCCGTGCCGCTGTCGCCACCCTTGAGGGCCTCCGCGAGCGTGTGCAGGCGCAGGCCGCCCTTCTTCTGGTCTTCACCGTGGCACTTGGTGCAATGGACCTCCAGAATGGGCTGGATGTCCTTCACGAAGTCCACTTGGGCGGTGGCGGTGGCGGCGAGCGCGAGTGACGCGGCGACAGTCAGGGCAAGGCGAGTTTTCATCAGCAATTCGATGCCAAGCTAGTGGCGGGTCAAGGAATTGGAAAGTGAAAGTTGGCCCCGCGCATGGCCACGCCCGCCGGCCGTCCGGCGCACTTCCTTGGCAAAACCCGGTTCGCGCGCTGGCCAGCGGGCCCCTGGGACTGCTACGCTGCCGCCCGCCAACTCATGGCCGCCACCCATAACACCGCGTTCCGCTGGCTCCGCAACGGCGACGAGGCTTTTGCCGCGATGCTCGCCGCCATCGAGGCGGCACGGCACTCCGTGCGCCTGGAGACTTACATCTTCAGCGCGGGCGAACCGGGAGATCAGTTCCTCGCCGCGCTGGTGCGGGCGCGACAACGTGGCGTGCCCGTCTATGTGATCGTGGACGCCTGGGGTTCCCAGGATTTGGCGGACAGCTACTGGGAGCCGCTGCGCCAGGTCGGCGGTGAGTTCAGCCGGTTCAATGAGCAGACCCACCGCGGCTTCATGTTCCGGGACCACCGCAAGCTGCTGGTCTGCGACGAGTCCATTGCCATCGTCGGCGGCTTCAACATCGCCCCGGAATACGTCGGCGATGGCGTGTCGCGCGGCTGGTGCGATGTGGGCCTGCACATCGCCGGCCCCCTGGCGGTCCAGCTCGCGGACTCTTTCGACAAGATGTTCACGCGGGCCGAGTTGAAACACCGCTCGTTCATGCGCGTCATGCGAACGGGCGCGCACGCCCGCATCGTCGTCCCGGACGGCGACCTGCTGATGAGCGGTCCCGGGCGCGGCTTCAGCACTCTCAAGCGCGCGTTGCGGACCGATCTGAAGAACGCCCGGCGCGTGCAGATCATGGCGGCATATTTTCTCCCCACCTGGAAGCTGCGCCGCGCGCTTACCACCGTGGCCCGCAACGGCGGCCAGGTGCAGATCATCCTCCCCGGCCAGTCGGATGTCCCGCTGGCGCAATACGCCAGCCGCCGGCTCTATCGCGCGCTGCTCTCCGCCGGCGTGGAACTTTACGAGTATCAGCCACAGATTCTCCACGCGAAGCTCCTGCTGATTGACGACATCGCCTACGTCGGCTCGGCCAATCTCGACACGCGCAGCCTGCACATCAACTACGAGTTCAGCCTGCGCCTGCGCAACGAACGCGTGGCCGAGGGCGGCCGCCGGCTCTTCGCCGAGAACCTGGCCCACTGCAAGCGCATCACCCGGGCGGACTGGCTGGCCTCCCAGAGTTTCTGGAGCCAGCTCAAGCAGCGCTGGGCCTACTTCATCCTGGCGCGCATGGATCTCTATCTTGCCCGCCGCCAGCTTGCCGGGCTCCGGTGACGCGCTGAACCCTGCGCCTTCTGGCGTGCGGCGCACCCCACGCGATGCGGAGCTTCGCCCCGGCGGATGGCCCGCTGCCCAAGCCACGCACCAGTTCGACCGTCCCCGCCCCGGCGGCCTCGGGCGCAGGGCCAGTGCCGCCGCACTGATCACCGCTGAACAGCGCTTGCCCTGCACCCGCCTGAGCCTATGGTGATCAATGATTTGGTTACAGACCTGTCACTCATAGTCTGTTGCGGGGCAGTGCTAGGATGCGAAAGAAAATCAGTGACCAAACGAATCCGCCAATCCGGCCACGACGTGCGCTCTTCCTTCGCCGTCTCGGTCAAAGCCCGTCGCCACCACCTTGGCATCACGCAGGAGGAGCTCGCATGGCGGGCCGGTCTGCACCGGACCTACATCACGGACATCGAGCGCGGCGCCCGCAATCTCTCGCTGCACAGCATCGAAAAACTCGCGCGGGCCTTGCAGTCGTCCATTGCCGAGCTGTTTGCCCTCCCGGCCGCCAGCCCGGACTCCTCCCTCCAGCCCGCTTCAGACGCGGTCAGCGCTTGCGTGGACATCCTGCTGGTGGAAGACCAACCCGACGATGAGGAACTGACCTTGCAGGCCTTCCGGGCTGCGCGTCTCAAGAACCGGGTCCACATCGCCCGGGACGGCGCGGCGGCGATGGATTTCCTGTTTCGTCAGGGTGCGTCCGCCAAGGCCTGGATGCCCCATCAGGAACTTGTCGTGCTGCTGGACCTGAACCTGCCGAAGCTCAGCGGGCTGGAAGTCCTGCGCCTGATCCGCAGCGATGCGCGCACCCTGGCCTTGCCGGTGGTGGTGCTCACGGCATCTGACAAGAGCCGGGACATCGCCGAGTGCCGCCGGCTGGGCTGCACCCACTATATCACCAAGCCGGTGGGCTTCGAGAACTTCAGCCGCGTCACCGCCGACCTGCACCTTGATTGGAAATTAGTTCGCGGTTTGCCGGTCTCAGCGTAAGAGTCCCGGGTGTTCCCCGATCCGCTTCGGCTGTCTCCGTGGATGGGTCAGGCGGTTGTCCGGGATGCCATGAACTCTGATGCTCGCCAAATGCCGCTCGAGGAAGCGCACGACGTGATCGAGCGGGAACGGCCCGAGGTGCAGTTGAAGGCCTCGCTGAAGGAGATCGGCGATTTGAAGGCCGCGCTCGACGAGCACGCCATCGTCGCCATCACCGACCCGCAGGGGAAGATCACCTACGTCAACGACAAGTTCTGCTCCATCTCCAAATACTCCCGTGAGGAACTGCTCGGCCAGGACCACCGCCTCATCAACTCGGGCCATCATCCGGAGGTGTTCATCCGCGAGTTGTGGAGCACCATCACCCGCGGAAAAGTCTGGAAAGGCGAGATCAAGAACCGGGCCAAGGACGGCTCGTTCTACTGGGTGGACACCACCATCGTTCCCTTCCTCAACGAACAAGGCAAACCCCGTCAATACGTCGCCATCCGCGCCGACATCACCGAGCGCAAGCGGGCCGAAGAAGAGCTGACCGCTTCATTAAAAGAGGTCGGTGATCTGAAGGCTGCGCTCGACGAGCACGCCATCGTCGCCATCACCGACCCGCAGGGGAAGATCACCTACGTCAACGACAAGTTCTGCTCCATCTCCAAATACTCCCGTGAGGAACTGCTCGGCCAGGACCACCGCCTCATCAACTCGGGCCATCATCCGGAGGTGTTCATCCGCGAGTTGTGGAGCACCATCACCCGCGGAAAAGTCTGGAAAGGCGAGATCAAGAACCGGGCCAAGGACGGCTCGTTCTACTGGGTGGACACCACCATCGTTCCCTTCCTCAACGAACAAGGCAAACCCCGTCAATACGTCGCCATCCGCGCCGACATCACCGAGCGCAAACGGGCCGAAGCCGCCTTCCGTGAAAGCGAGGAGTTGTTTTCCAAGGCGTTCCGGCTGAGTCCGGATTGCGTCGCCATCACCCGGTTGTCCGACCGCACTGTCATTCGGGCCAATGAAGCGCTTTGCCGCCTGTGGGGCAGCACGGCGGAAGACGTCATCGGCAAACCCAGCCGGGAGTATGCCACCTGGCAGACCGAGGAGGAGCAGCGCGCCTTCATGGAGACGCTCCACCAGCACGGGGAATGTCTGAACTACGACACCGTGCTCCGCATGGCGGACGGCCGGTTGCTGAACTTCAACCTCTCCTCCCGCCTCATCAGCTTCAATGAGGAATCCTGCGTGCTGAGCGTGATGCGCGACATCACTGAACGGAAGGAACTGGCCCGGGCGATGCGTGACAGCGAGGAGCGTTTCAGGACGATGGCGAATTCCATCCCGCAGCTCGCCTGGATCGCCCGTGCGGACGGCTTCATCTACTGGTATAACCAGCGCTGGTATGAATACACCGGCACGACGCCGGAGCAGATGGAGGGCTGGGGCTGGCAGAGCGTGCATGATCCCGTGGCGCTTCCGCAGGTCATGGCGCAGTGGCAGGCGGCCATCGCCACCGGACAGCCGCTGGAGATGGAGTTCCCCTTGCGCGCGGCGGACGGTCGGTTCCGAACTTTTCTGACCCGTGTCCAGCCGATGAAGGATGCCCAGGGCGGGGTGGTGCAGTGGTTCGGCACCAACACTGATGTTGACGAGTTGAAGCGCATGGAGGCGTCCCTGCGCGCCACCCAGACGCGGCTGAATTCGACCTTGGCAGCCGGCTCGATCGGCACCTGGTCCTGGGATCTCTCCAGTGACCGGCTGGTCGCGGACCAGTTTACCGCGCGTGCCTTTTCCATCCACCCGGACGAAGCCGCCAAGGGCCTGCCAGCGGCTGCATACCTGGCGGCGGTCGCCGTGGAGGATCGTCCGGGCGTGTCTGCCGCCCTGGCGAGCGCCATCCAATCTTGCGGTTCGTATGATATCGAGTATCGCGTGCGCCGGGACGGTGAGTTGCTCTGGCTGCAAGCGCGCGGGCGGGTCGAGGGCGATGCGACGGGCAAGGCGATGCATTTTCATGGCGCGGTCATGGACATCACCGCCCGCAAGCTGGCGGAGGCGGAGGTGCGCCAGAGTGAAGAATACTTTCGCTTCCTAAACGATCTGGTCGAGGCGACGCGCACGCTGGCCGATCCGGCCCAGATCATGGCGGTGATGGCCCGCATGCTCGGCGGACATCTGCAGGCTTCCCGGTGTGCCTATGCGGATGTGGAGGCCGATGGCGAGCAGTTCACCATCCTGCATGACTACACCGACGGCTGCCTGAGCACGGTGGGCCGTTATCAGCTTTCCCGCTTCGGCGCGCGGGCGGTGGCCACGCTGCGCGCGGGTAAAACCCTGATTATCCGTGATGTGGCGGCGGAATTGTTGCCAGAGGATGGTGCCGCCATGTTCAAGGCCATCGGCATTCAGGCCATCATCACCTGTCCGCTGGTAAAGGATGGCGTGTTGTGTGCCTTGATGGCCGTCCACCAGACGACCCCGCGTGACTGGCAGCCAGGGGAGATTGGCGTCGTGCAGGACGTGGTGGAAAGGTGCTGGGCGACGATCGAACGCCGGGCTGCCGAGGAAAAAATTCACCGGTTAAATGCCGAACTGGAGCTGCGGGTGATCGAACGCACCGCGCAGCTCGAGGCAGCCAACAAGGAACTGGAGTCGTTCAGTTACTCCGTCTCCCACGACCTGCGCTCGCCGCTGCGCGGCATTGACGGTTTCAGCCGCACCTTGATGGATGAATACGCCGACGTGCTCGATGAAACCGGACGGAACTATCTGCAGCGCATTCGCGCCGCCACGCAGCGCATGGGCCAGCTCATCGACGACCTGCTGGAGCTGGCCCGCGTCACGCGCAGTGAGATGCGCCGGGTCCCGGTGGACCTTACAGCACAGGCCCGCTTGATCGCGCAAGAACTCCGCGACTCACAACCGCAACGTGAGGCCGAATTCCTCATCGCGCCAGGTCTCACCACCAGCGCCGATCCCGTGCTGCTGCGGGTGGTGCTCATGAATCTGCTCGGAAACGCCTGGAAGTTTACCGGCCGGCAGCCCCACACGCACATCGAGGTTGGGAGCCTGGTCCATGAGGGGAAACCGGTCTTCCTTGTGCGCGACAATGGCGCGGGATTCGACATGACCTACGCTGACAAGCTGTTCGCCCCCTTCCAGCGGCTCCACCCGCAACGGGAGTTCCCCGGCACCGGAATCGGGCTCGCCACCGTGCATCGCATCGTCCATCGCCATGGCGGCAGGATTTGGGCGGAAAGCCGCGTCGGCCAGGGTGCGACATTCTATTTCTCCCTCTCCTCCTAGCTTTCATGATAGTTTCATGCGAAATGAACGATCGTTTAATCCTTCTGGTAGAGGACAACGCTGATGACGAGGAATTGACGCGCCTCGCCCTTCGAAAATCGGGCCTCAATCACGAGCTGGCAGTGGCGCGTGATGGCGCGGAGGCGTTGGATTTTCTGTTTGCCACCGGCACCCATGCAGCCCGCGACACTTGCCCGCCGCCAGCGGTCATCCTGCTCGATTTGAACCTGCCGAAGATAAATGGACTCGAAGTGCTGCGCCGGCTGCGTGCCAACGCCGGAACGCGCCTTATCCCGGTGGTGGTGCTGAGCACGTCGCGTGAGGAACAGGACATCAGCACCAGCTACCAGCAAGGGGCCAACAGCTACATCCGCAAACCCGTGGACTTCGAGCAGTTCGCCAGCGTGATGGAACTCACCGGCCGATTCTGGCTGACCGTCAACGAGGGGCCCGTCCAGTTACGCGGAGCGGGTCCGAAACATTAGCACAGCGCGTGGCCTGCTCGGCCTGCTACCGAAAAACGGGAACAGCCACCAAGAGGCGCAGAAGGCGCAAAAGGGGATAGAGAGGGGCGCGTGCGCTTCCCCGGAGCGCGGCGTTCACGCCGCAGAAAGCTGCGGCTGAAACGGTGTGCTTGAACCACTTCTGGGCGTGCTCCCGTTTCTGCGGCCTGAAGGCCGCGCTCCTCCGCATCAGTGCTCCGCTCCTTTTGCGCCTTCTGTGCCTTCTTGTGGCCAAGCCTTCGTGGCCGAAAACACCACGGCGCGGGAAGGCAAGTTCCCGCGCCGGGTGTGTTTGTTGTGTGCCAACTTCGCCACCGGTCCGGTCCACAGCCACGTAAACCCGGGGCCGGCGGCGAAAGGGTTTTAGGAGCGGCCTGCGCTCCGGTTCAGCGCTTCCCCCACTGGCAGGCGGAGGGAGGCTGATCGTTTGCTCGTCATCGGCGGCCTTTCGGTAAGGGGTTCATGGGGGAGAGGGGCTGGGGTTTGGCGTCTCGGGTCTGGGGGCTTGGCTTGGAGTTAAGTCTGCAGTCTGTGGTCTGTGGTCTGCAGTCCGCTTACTGGCGCTTGATCGTCACGCTCTGGCCCGCCGCCAAGGTCACGTAGGTGATCGTCTGCCCG